>JBGTFZ010000075.1:0-47414 GCA_041746955.1 Bryobacteraceae bacterium | reverse complement strand
AGCACGATTCCGAAGGGCGACGGAGCGTTCCACAATCAGGTGCCGTGGTACGTGCTTCTGCGCGACCGGCGGTATAAGTATGTCCGGCCTCTGATCACGGACCTGGAAGAGTTATACGACGGCGAGGCGGACCCCGACGAGCTGGACAATCTTGCGGTGAAGAAAGAGCATCAGCCGAGGCTTCGGCAGATGCGCGCCGCCGCCATCGCCGAGCTTCGGCGGACGAAGGCCGGCTTCGTCGACCGTTTGCCGCCGATCCGCGAGACGTTCCCGGGCGTCGTCTGAATTTCGGGTGGAGCCACGTGATACGGCTTCAGTGATTTGCGGCTAAGAGGGACCGGATTTCGAGAGCGATCGCAAGCAACTTCGGACTGTCCGAGTTGTCCAGCAACACAATCAATTCTTTATGTTTCGGGATGCGCTGGATAATCGCCTGAAAACCAAAGATCGCGCCCCCATGCATCGGGATGGACTCTCCGGCATAAGCAGATCCGGCTGCAGGCACAAGGATCCCCCAGCCGTACCCATAGCTCGCGAGATTTGGCCGGAAGAGCAGGTCTCGCAGTGGCGCCGGCAAGAGGCGCTCCGAGTAGAGCGCCTGATCCCACAGAAAGAGGTCGTTCACGGTTGAGTACAATGCACCCGCTGCGAAGGGAATCGACATGTCGTAGAAACGGGCGTTCTTCAGCCCCTCTGACGAGCGCTCATATCCCGAGGCGCGGTTTGGCAGCACCGTCTGAGAGCGCGCGTACCCGGAGTCCTTCATCCCGAGAGGGCCGAAGATGCGTTCGTTTAGGAGACGCTCGTAAGTCTTGCCGGAGACATGTTCGAGAACCGCGCCGAGCAGGAAGTAGCCGGAGTCGCTGTAGTCAAATTGCGTCCCTGGCTCAAACTTCAGATCGCCGCTGCAATGGGCTTGCGAGAACTCCTGTACCTCATAGTGGCGTCGGCTGTCGGATCCTTCAAGAAATCCTGGGGCTTCGAAGAAGTTTGGAATACCGGAGGTGTGGGTCAACAATTGGTGCACCGTGACGCGCCGACCGGTGTCCTTCCTGTAAAAGGGCAAATAGTCGGAGAGACGGCCATCGAGCTTTATCTGTCCCTCGCCCACGAACTGCAACACAAGAAGGGAGGTGAACTGCTTAGTAATCGATCCGATTTCGAATTTGGTTTGCGGCCCGTTCCGAATTTTCCATTCGAGGTTGGCGAAACCCAAGCCAGCTATATAGACGACGTGGCCATCCCTGGCGACCAGGACGGAACCGCTGAAGTCGCCCGCCTCGTGGCGAGCCGCAATGGTGCGTTCAATCCCGGCACGTAGATCGACGCCCCAGGCGATGCCTCCGATGGCGAGCAGGAAGGCTGCTCGCGAGAGCATGCTTGCCACACGGATCGAGGGTTGGCCCACGAAGGGAAGTCTACCAATTGGCTCGCTCAAAAGCGGGCGTTTGGCAAAAGTAGGCTTATCGGGGCGCCTGAGTTACTGCGCCGCCGGAGCCCGATACGGAACCGGGACGACGGATTCAGCTTCGAGGTACGCGGCGATAACTGGATTCGGCGACTGCATGAACATCTCTCGCAGATGCGCGGCGTCTTTGGACGGAAGAAAGTTCAGGACGTAACCTCGCGATTTTAAGTCCTTCAATTTCTCTTCTTCTCCTTGACTGGGCGTACGCAGCAGCTTTAGCAAGGGCTCAAACCGCGATAGCCACGCCGAGGGAGGATCAAGGTACTCCGGCGACGCCTCAAGGAATCGCAGATACCGTTCGGCCACCATTGCCTGTTCTTCATCGGGCGTTAAACCCAGCAGGCTGAGATACAACTCCGCCTTGCCGAAGAAGACGCAGAGACGGCAGGCGTCCTTTGGATGCCAGGCCTCGATCTTCGACAGGCTTCCCGACACGTACTCTCGTACCCACGAAGGAGTCTTCTCCGGATTGGCTTCCCGAAGATCGAGCAATCGATCGATCAGGCCGTCCGGTTGTTCTGGCATCGGCTCGGGTATTGCATCACAGCGCTTGGCCGCTACGATTCGTTTCCGCAAACTCGCAAGCGCGGCGGTGAGTCCGGCGGTGCTCAAGCCCGCCGCTTTCATCCGTACACCCAGTTTGTCCCAAGCTTTTTCGAGGCGGTCCTCCTCGTCGGCGATCCCGAAACACGCGGCATCGTTCTTGATTCGGCCCATGGCTACGGGCAGTCCCGACGCCGCAGCTAGATCGGACTCGCCCGCGCCGGAAAGGAACGCCGCGAAGGCAGGCAGGTGGCATAGGGAATCGATACCGGCTGCGTGGCGCAGCAGAAACGCGCTCCGGCGATCGGCGGGCGCGGCATCCAGCAGACCGGGAAGGGCGCGGTAGTAGGTTGCGTAGTTCCGGCGCCAAGCCGGCTTTGCAGTCGCCATTCAGCCCACTGATATCAATTTTTCCCAACATCGCAAACGCGCGTTTGCGGTCAAGCGCAAGCGCCGCATTGGCTGCGCGCAACTGAACCGACAGTCTGTCGAGACCCAACCGGCTGGCGGACGCAATTCTGGGTGCGACGGTGGCCGCTTTCGGGCGCAAAGCCTCGACGGGCGACTCCGGCAGCAAGCGCCCGGCGGCGAGAAAGAGCTGGTCCGCAATCTCCAGACGCTGCCGACGCGAGAACCGGCGGCTCTCGATCAACCGGAGCTGTATGTCCGCTGCGTAGGCAGGCGGCAGAGTGTCTGTGCGCTGTAGCAGCAGTTGCAATGGCTCGGGAATCCGGGGCACAGTTTGCGCGACTCCCGTTTGGAGGATAACCGCCGATGTGACGATTCGTCTGCCTAGGGAACCCATCGATGAATCCCTACCGCAGCGTCTCCTTCAGCCACTCGATCATCTTGGGCTTGTAGGTCTGAAACGCCGGGTTCTTCTCCCAGCCCGCCATCCCATGCGGAGCGCCCTCGATCAGAAAAACCTCACAAGTAGACCCGGCGGCCTTCATCTTGTCGCACATCAATGCCGACTGGTTTGCAGGAACCGTCTTGTCGCCGGTGCCGTGTATGAACAGGAACGGCGGCATGTCCTTGTTGACATACTCCAACGGCGAGGCCTCGCGGAGACGCCAACGCGTTTCAGCGTCCACGGGCTCCTGCAGAAGGTTCCTGCCGATCGACGCCAGATCGCCGCCATCGCGATCCTGCGCCAACTGCAGCAGGTCGTGTGCGCCGTAGAAATCGACCACCGCATCCACCGCCGTATTGCCCCGGCCCTTCGCGCCAAGATACGCGACCATGTGCCCGCCGGCGGACTCGCCAATCAACGCGATGCGATTCCGGTTGCCCTTGTACTTCTTGCCGTTCTTCTTCACCCACCGGATTGCGGCTTCCAGATCCTGGATCATCGCGGGATATGGCGTCTGCGGCGTCAGCCGGTAGTTGATCGTGAAGATCGTAAACTTCGCTTCCTGCAAAAGCGGGAACAACGGCTGCACCCATTCGATGCGCTTGTCGCCGCCCACCCAGCCTCCACCGTGCACGACGATGGCGATGGGAAACTGCCCACTGCCCTCCGGCGTCCAGGCGTCCAGCTTCAACGACACGCCGGGATTTGAAAACTCGATGTCGTTCTGCCAGCCGTCCTGAGCCTGCGCGATGGCGCCCACCGCGATCGCAAACAGTACTGTCAACTTCATCGCAATTCCTCCATTTGCCCACCGCCGCCCGGACCACCGGAATGCGCCGCACCTCGGAAGACGGCGTTCAGGAAGAGTAGATTCAGCCCGTCCATGTAGCCACGAAAATTAGGGTCTGCCGTGAAGCCGATGACGTGGCCGCGGGCCGCGCGCTCCACGACGACGAACGGTTTGAAGGCCAACTGCTTCCGGTTTTCCTCCCAGAGATAACCGGACGCGAGAAGTTCATCGGGCCCGCGAAACACCGCGACGTTGACGCCCTTGTCCATCTTGATGGGCGAGAAGATAGTGCGGCCCCCAACCATCGCCTGCACGGTGGCCGGCACTCCGGCGGACAGCCAGTGCTCGGGATCCACCTTGACGCTGGCGAGGACGCCCGCCACGGAATCCGGCGGTTCACGATCGGCACGGATGGCATTCTCGAAGTCTTCCTCTTTCGCGAGGATCTTTCCCGGGGGCGGACCATCGCCCGCCGGCGCGGGTTTTGCCGGAGCCGTGTCGCCGCCGCTTTTTGCAAGCGATTCCTGCTGCACCGAAAGCAGCCCCGTCTTTGAGTCGGCAAGGTACGACACTGCGCCGCTTCCCAGAGCCACGATCGTTCCGCCCGATTGCACCCAGCTCTTCAACCGTCCCGCCATCCCGCCGGGTGCGGACCCATAGGCGCCATCGGGCAGGATCAGCACATGAAACTTCGACAGATCCGCCGCGCCCAGGCGCGACGTGCGAATCAGGGTGACGGGATAGCCGTACTGCCGCTCCAGAATCCAGCGCGCGTGTCCCGCGGACAGCGATGAGACGGGATTGTCCCAGGCCATCGCGATGCGCGGCCGCTTCATCAAAACCACGCGTGAGGAGCCAAAGTTGACGCCATCTTCCACCCATCCGCTGGACGCGGAGACAACTTCCGCTCCGGAGGGCGGCACCAGTTTCGACATCGTTTCGTGGATGCTGGCGGCGTTTTGTTTCACCGGCACGATCAGTGTGCCTTCCGGAAACTTCCTGCCGTTCTGCGTGAATCCCTTGTCGGTGGACCGCACGACCAGATCCTCGCGCAGCATCGCGAGCATTAACTTGGCCGATGCGGTAGTGCCCCAGGGAACAAGGTACGCGACGGCTGCCTTACCGCCCTCGATGCGCCCGTCCGGCATCTTCCCGGGTTCCACCGCCGTGAAGTTGCCCGATGGGGCGGCGGCAAGCGGCGCGCACTCTACGTTGTATTGCAGCGGGAGATTCCAGGATGTTACGTCGTAGATTTCATCGGGCAGTTTGCGTTTCCGGCGGCGCTCCTGCTCTTCGAGAAACAACTTCTCCATGGGAACCTGCGGGTCCAGCCAGTTCCGGATCATGCGCTTCATCGGCTGCGCCAGGCTTATGCGGTAACTGCCGGCGGGAAAGTCCTTGCCTGCCGCGGCGAAGCCTTGCGGAGCCTGCAATACATCAATGCCCTGCTCCGCCAGCAGGTGCGCAAGTTTGTCGACGCTGGACGTGTCACCGCGCCGCGGCAGCACATACTCGCGAACTTCGCCCGTTTGTCCTTCCTCCACCGCCGACTCACGGTAGTCGTAGAAGTTTTCCAGCAGCTTTTGCCGGTTTACCGCCGCCGTTTCCGCAGTCGCGATGGACGCGACAAAGTGCCGCTGGACGGAGTTCTTGAAATCGTAAAGAGTGCCGTCGTTCTTCTGGTACACCAGACCCCGCACGGCGGCGTTCTCGTAAGTCATCGCGATACCGCCGTAGTAGATTGGCCAACTCGCGCCGTATCCGGGATAGAACGCATCGAAGATCTCGCGCGTGAAATACGGGAAGCCATACTCGTCGAACCACTTCGCATTGTTCTTTCCGAACAGGTCCAGCGACGCGCGTTGGGACTGCGTAATGTGTGGATTGTAGGGTACGGCTTCGGGGGCAAAGTAGTAAGTGGATTCGCCGCTCATCTCGTGAAGGTCGGCAAACACCAGCGGATACCAATCCAGCAGAACTTTGATGCGCGCCTTCGTCTCCGGCTGGGTTAGCGCAAACCAGTCCCGGTTCATGTCGAAGTTGTAGTGGTTGGACCGGCCCCCGGGCCAGGGCTCATCATGCTCCGCCGACAGCGGCGAAGAATCGGGCTCCAGCCCCTCCGCAATCTCGAAGTTGTGGACGAAGCGGTTGCGGCCGTCGGGATTCTGCAGCGGATCGATCAGCACCACCGTGTTTTCAAGAATGGACGCGGTCATCTTGCTGTTCTTCGCCGCCAGCAGATGGTAGGCGGCCATCATCGCCGCGTCGGTACAGGAAAGCTCGTTGCCGTGCACGGAATAGGCCAGCATGATCACCGCCGGAAGGGACGCCATCAGCTTTCGCGCCTCGGGCTCGGACGTCTTGCGCGGGTCCGCAAGGCGCTTCATCGACGCGCGGATCTCGTCGAGCCGCCGGAGGTTGGCGGGGCTGGAAATGGCCGCATAGATTAGGGGCCGCTTCTCCCAGGTGCGTCCGTACTCAAAGACTTTGATTCGCGTGGGCGCGGCCGCCGCCAGTGCGTCGAAGTACTGCTTCACCTGCGCGGGCGTCGAAAGGCGTTCGCCGGCCTCGAATCCAAGAACCTTCTGAAACGTGGGCACGGACCCGTCGTATTGGGTGCCCGGCCACATCTCGAAGTTCGGTTGGGCAAAGGCGGAAAAGGCAATCGCAAGCGAAGGAAGAAGGCGGAGGCACCACATAACCCCTTAGGATGGCATGGCCGCGCGTTGCGCCGTCGCATAATTGAGATATGGCGACCTCTTCGCGATGGAAGCCGCCGGAGATCACCGCGGCGGTATTCGTCGTCCTATTCATCGCGAGTGAGCTCTTCTTTTCGGTCACCGCCAGCCGCCTTCTTCCCGGACCGATGGCTTACCGCTGGATGATGTTCAACGGCATCCGGCTCTACCGCGTCGTCACGGTGGAGATGGCGGACGGTACGCGCCAGAAGATTCCATGGGAACAATACGTCGCGTATAACCGGCATGGCGTGGATTATGAAGCGCGGCTGCCGCAGCACATCTGCCGGTACTATACCGGCTGCAAGGCGGTTGAGATTTGGGTTTCGCTGGATCGCACCGTGCGAGTGCCGTGTACGCGGTAGACCAGCTTCATTCGCTGGTGTCGCGGGAACATCCGGCGCGTCCGGTGATCTTCGTCCGTATCTTGCTAGGCCTGTGCCACGTTTGGAAGATCGCGGTTTACTGGCCCGTCACCGCGCAACTGCTTGCGCTGGAGACCTTCCGCGCGGAGTGGGCGCCGGGAATGTCGCTCATCACCGATGCCACGCGGCCCTGGTACTTCGCCATCTGGCTGGCGGGCGCGATTGGAATGGTCTTCGGATGGTTGCCCACCGTCGCAGGCACAGTCTGTGGACTCGCGGTTTGGGGCCTGATGCTGATGGACGCGCAGCTGTACAGCAATCACCTTTACCTGCTTTCGTGGATGACGATCTTCATCGCGATTACGGGTGCGAAGAATCACAGCCGGACGGTCCGCCATTGGCCGGTCTTCCTGACGTGCTTCCTAATCTCGAACGTCTATTTCTTCACGGCGGTAAGCAAGTGCAACGCGGAGTTTCTTTCCGGCGCCGTTCTGGCTTTTCACGCGCACATCCCCGTTCTCGGGGGACCGCTGCCCTTCGCGCGCGTACTTTCGTGGCTTACGGTGGCTGTCGAGTTTGCCGTTGCTTTCGCACTTTGGCCGCGCAAGCTTCAGCCGTGGGCGTTTCTGGCAGGCTTCCTGATGCACGTGGGAATTGTTCTAACGATGGAGCCGCGCAAGAACCTGGTGGTGTTCTCCACCGTGATGCTGGCATCCTATCTGCTGTTTCTAGACGCGCGTCCCGCTTCGCGCCTAGTGATCTGGGACGATCATTGCGGCTTCTGCGGAGCCTGGGTGCGGTTGTTCCGGCGGCTCGACTTTCTGGGCGTGCTGCGTTTCGAAGGATCCAGCAATGAGGCGCTGCTGGAGCGGCACAACATCCCGAGGGAAGAAGCCGACTCCGGACTTCAGTTGATCTACGCCGGGGAACGCAAGTCGGGGTACGACGCCGTGGTGGGCGTATTGAACTCGACACCGCTGACGTTTCTCTGGGCCGGACTGCTGATGATCCCTCCAGTTCCGCAAATCGGCAGGCGCATTTACGCGCGCGTAGCGGAGCGCCGGCGCTGCATCCTGCCCGCGCCTCCCGTCGCGCACGGTTAGTGCGTGGGCGGCTGCCGACAGTACAGTACCCCCTTGACCTGGCTGACCAACTTAAGATATCTTCCTTGAAACGAACTGGCGCGTGCCGGTCACGTAAGGATGATCACCCGGTGCGTAACCGGATGAAATTGTCCGGTTAGGGCATTGTTAATCAAAACCCTGATCGAGAAAACAGGAGGTGTTTCGTGTTAAAAAACCTGGCCCTTACGGGCCTTCTCTTAAGTTCAGCGGCGCTTCGGGCCGCACCGGTCGATCTGGCGCTTGTTCTGGCATCCGATGTGTCCGGAAGCGTGGATGCGGCCGACTTCGCGCTTCTTCAAACCGGATATGTAAACGCTTTTAACAGCGCGGCCCTGGTAGCCGCGATTCAATCGGGCGCAATCGGAAGCATCGCGGTGACGCTGGTGTACTGGTCCGATGGCGCGGCGGTAGCCGTGCCCTGGACGGAGATTTCCGACGTGGCCAGTTCAGCGGCTTTTGCTACAGCGATAAGTCTTGCGCCTCGCCCATTTAGCGGCGGCACCGGCTTGACCAACGCGCTTTCATTCTCTTCGGGCCTTTTCGCGACCGCGCCGGAAGCAACTCGCCAGGTGATTGATGTGGCGGGAGACGGCGCTGAGGGCAACGTCTGCGCCTTCAACGCTCCGCTTTGCGTTCCGCTGCAAACGGCGCGCGATGCGTTTCTTGGCGGAGGCGCGAGCCGCGCGATTAACGCCCTTTGGATCGACGACCGCGACTTTTTCGGCGACGACCCGACCGATCAGATCAATGCGCTCGACTATGGCAAGGCCAACGTGATCGGCGGAGCTGGAGCTTTCCAAAACATCGTCCAGGACTTTCCCGGGTTCGAGGAGGCGATCCGGAACAAGCTTGTACGCGAGGTAAGGCCGCCCAGTGGAATTCCCGAGCCGTCAACCTACGCCATGATGTTCACTGGCCTTGGTGCGTTCGTGCTCGCGCGCCTTCGCCGCAACCGGCAACGCTAGCACGCCCTCGCGGGTGGTCCGCAGGAAACGGACCACCCAATCCTCCCGCCCTAATCTCGCTAAAATTGCGCCATGAAACTGGCGTGCTTCATCCTCGCCCTCTCCACGGCCTTCGCGGCGGAAGTATTCACCACCTCCGATGTGTGGAACCTTCGCAGCGTCAGCGATCCCATCATCACGAAGGACAGCAAGCGAGTCATCTATACGCTGACCTGGCCCGACGCCATGAACGACGCGTTCTACTCGAACCTGTGGATCGTCGGCGCCGATGGCAAGGATGCGCGCCCACTGACCAGCGGAGCCTTCAAGGACACGTCGCCCAAGCTGTCGCCCGATGGATCGCGCGTGGCGTTCCTGTCGAATCGAAGCGGCAAGGCGCAGATTCAGGTGTTGTGGCTGGACACGCTTCAGCACGCACCGGTCACTAACCTGGAAAATTCGCCGTCAAACATCGAGTGGTCGCCGGATTCTTCGTCGATCGCCTACACGGCGCGCGTTAGCGCGAAGCCATCTTGGTCCGTGAAGATGCCGGAGAAGCCGGCGGGCGCGAAGTGGAGCGATCCGCCCATCGTGGTAACGCGGCTGCGCTGGAAAGCGGACGCGGCTGGAATCACGCCGCCGGGGTTCACGCACATCTTCGTGGTTCCCGCCACCGGAGGCACACCGCGGCAGATCACATCGGGCGACTATAATCACGCCGGGCAAGTTGCCTGGATGCCGGACGGCAGAAGCCTTCTGTTCGCGGCGACGCGCAGTGAGGATGCCGACTACAACCTGGAGGGCGGCGACATCTACCGGGCGTCCCTGGCGGACGGCGCCATCGCGCAGTTGACCCGGCGAAAGGGCGCGGAGGCCAGCCCCGTTCCTTCGCCCGACGGCAAGCTGATCGCCTTTACGGGCTACGACTACAAGTTTCAGAGCTACACAGTAAGCGGCCTCTCCGTAATGGACGCCGACGGGGGAAACGTACGGTCTGTAACGCCGAAGCTTGATCGCGACGTGCGCAGCGTCGAATGGTCGCCCGACGGCAAGAAGCTGTACTTCCTGGCCGACGACCGCGGCGGCAGCCAGCTTTTCTCCGCGTCGCTGGATGGAGCGGTAGAGGCGTTGACCACCGGGCCGCAGCGCCTGGGCAGCGCCTATGCGGCTTCCAGCCCCTTCACGATGTCGCCGGGCGGCATGATCGCCGTCACCCGCACGACGCCGCTTCAACCCGCCGACATCTTCGTCTTACCGGCGAAGGAGCCGTCCCGGCGGGTCCAGGTCACTTTCGCCAACGAAAGCCTCATGAAGGCGCGCAAGTCCGGCGCAGTGGAAGAAATCGAGTATCCGTCTTTCGACGGTCGCAAGATCCAGGGTTGGATCATCAAGCCGCCGGATTTCGATCCGTCGAGAAAGTATCCCCTGATCCTGGACATCCACGGCGGGCCACACGCCATGTACGGAGTGGAGTTCAATCACGAATTTCAGGTGCAGGCCGCGCGCGGCTTTGTGGTGCTGTTCACGAACCCCCGGGGCTCCACCGGCTACGGCGAGGAGTTCGGCAACATCATCCACATGAAGTACCCTGGCGACGACTACAAGGATCTGATGGCGGGCGTGGATTTCGTCCTGGCGAAGGGCTACGTCGATCCGAAGCGGCTGACGGTAACCGGCGGCAGCGGCGGCGGATTGCTGACCGCGTGGATCATCGGTCAGACGGACCGGTTCGCGGCGGCGGTCTCGCAATACCCGGTAACCAACTGGTTTACCCAGGTGGGCACGGCGGACGGCGGCTACACCCATGGGGCGCTGTGGCTAAAGGCGATGCCTTGGGAGAATCCTAAGCTCTATTTCGAAAAGTCGCCCATTTTCTATGCCAAGAACTTTAAGACGCCGACGATGGTGCTGTGCGGCGAGGAGGATCTGCGGACGCCGATCGCCGAGAGCGAGGAGTTGTATTTCGCCCTGAAGTCGATGAAAGTGCCGTCGGTGTTGATCCGCATCCCTAAGGAACCACACGGGATACGCGGCGCATTCCCCAGCCACCGGATCGCCAAGATGGAACATATTCTGGGCTGGATGGAGAAGTGGAGTGAAACCGGAAGTTCCGGGACTCAGTAGTACCGACAGCCAACCAAGGTTCCATTGGCCCTGCAGAGCGCAAATCGCAAACTCAGGGCATGAGAAACCTACTTCATGTCACGATCCTCTCCGCCACGCTGGGACTTTCCGCGAACGCGGCCATCATCTTCTCGCTGGAGGCAGCCGGTGTCCAGTCAACGACCCGGACCGGCGTTCTCGTAGAGAACTTTGACTCCCTTTCCGCAGGCGCGCTGGGAGCTTACACCTCGCCAATCGGCGAGTACAGCACCGGCGGACAGATTGTGTCCCCGAACGCCTTCGGCGGCTCCGGCCAGAGCCTGTATATCGCAGTCGGCGCGCAGAGCAAGACAACCGCTTACACGCTGGATTTCGGCACCGATCTGACGTACTTCGGCTTCTATTGGGCCGCAGGCGACGCCAAGAACAAGGTGGAGTTCTATGACAATGGAATCCTGCAGGGCAGCTTCACGACGGCAAGCTGGGCAACCGGGCTTCCGGCGGCTTACTCCGGCAATCCGAACACCGGCCAGAACAAGGGTGAGAAGTACGCCTTCCTGAACTTCGACGGCACCAACGGCGCCAAGTTCGACATGGTGAAGTTCCTGAACAATGGCACCGGCACCGGGTTTGAGACCGACAACCACACGATTCTGGCTTCCGAGACGCCGGAGCCGGCGACGTGGGCCATGATGGCTACCGCAATCGGCGCATTCGCCTTCGCTCGGAGGCGTAAACTGGTCTAACTTGCCGCCCGCCGCTTCCTCCTTTGCCTTACGCGGACGCCTTCCGGGGCGTCCGTTCTGGCGTTTACCGAAGACGGCTATTGCGGGTTTCGACCGCCGCGCCGCTTCATCATCTCCTGCCGGTTCTCGTTCCGGATCTCTTCCCACTTCTTCTTCTGCTCGTCGTCCACGATCGGGTTAGTCTTCGCCTCGCCGTCCTGCTGAATGGTGCGGGCTTTCTGCATCCGCTCCCGCCGGTCCATGCCGGTGTCGTCGCTGCTGGTGCCAACACGGAGGGCGCTTCCGAGTCGCGCGGGCGCGAGCCTCAGGCTAGGATCAGAAGATCTGGCGATGGTCCTTGACGATTCGTCCGAAACACAAATCGCAGCGTTCGTAGCGGCTTGGGAGATGGGGACGCCGGGACGCCCAATACGGAGGATCGCGGTTATCACGAAACACGAACCCGGTTCTGGGTGCGCGGACTGGAGCGGCTGGAGGCAGTTCGATCCGCAATTGCAAGCTTTGGAGCCAACCGTGGGCTGCACTGCGACTACTACGATTTTGACGTCTTGGGCAGCCGCGACGCCCGCAGGGGTTGCATTCCTCCCTACCCGCGTTCCCGCGAATCCAGACCCCCGCTCCGAGCATCTCCATAGGTGGAAAACGACGAAACACCCTATTCTTGACAGGGAATAGGGGGATTGCCCATACTGGAGGTCTGATGGTCCCGGTGCCCGCCCTATCCCTATTTTCTTCACCCTATAAGCGCGGCCAGACCCTCCTCACCGCCATCGGCAATACCCCGCTGATCCAGTTGGAAACGCTCACCCAGGACCTTCCGGGCATCCAAATCTTCGCCAAGGCCGAGTTTCTCAACCCCGGCGGCAGCGTGAAAGACCGCGCCGGTCTGAACATGATCCTGGATGGCGAGCGTACGGGCCGCCTGACGAAGGACCGCATTCTCCTCGACGCAACCAGCGGAAACACCGGCATCGCTTACGCCATGATCGGGGCGTCGCGCGGCTACAAAGTGCGGCTGTGCCTGCCGGCCAACGCCAGTCCGGAACGGAAGGCGATGCTGAACGCCTTCGGCGCGGACCTGATCTTGACCGATGCGGGCCAGGGCTCGGACGGCGCGATCCTGCGCTGCCGCGAGGTGTATGAAGAGAATCCGGACCTGTACTATTACCCGGACCAGTACAACAATCCGGCGAACTGGAAGGCGCACTACGAAACGACGGCGCTGGAGATCCTAAACCAGACGAATCGCGGCGTGACGCATTTCGTCGCCTGCATGGGAACCAGCGGGACGTTCATGGGCACCTCGCGGCGGCTGCGGCGGGAGTTGCCCGGCGTCACCTGCGTATCCGCGCAGCCTTCGTCCGGCTTTCATGGGCTGGAGGGGTTGAAGCACATGCCGACGGCGATCGTGCCCGGCATCTACGACCCCAAGAACGCCGACGAAAATCTGTGGATCGAGACCGAAGACGCCTACGAGATGACGCGGCGGATCGCGCGGACGGAAGGCATACTCGCCGGCATTTCGTCGGGAGCGAATCTGCATGCGGCCCGCACACTTGCTGAGCGGCTGCACGGCGAAAAGCGCCAAGCGCTGATCGTCACCGTGCTTTGCGACGGCGCTTCGAAATACCTTAGCGAACCATTCTGGAATGATTGATGTCTCGCCGGAGGCGTGGCGGGCAATGCTGGCCCACGCGCGGAAGGCTTATCCGAAGGAATGCTGCGGGATGATGGTGGGTTCGGACGACGGAGCCGTACTGGCTGCCGTGCCCTGCGAGAATGCCTACGAGGGCGACCAGAAAGACCGCTTTCAGATCCGGACGGATGATATTTTGCGCGTGCAGCGGGAGGCCCAGGAGAGCGGGCGGCATCTGGTCGGGTTCTTTCATTCGCATCCCGACGAGGGTGCGTATTTTTCGAAAACCGATCTCGCCAACGCGTCTCCATGGCATGCGCACGTTGTGCTGTCGATCCGGAATGGCGGGTTCGCCGATGCAAAGGCGTTCCGCGTGGATCTGGATCTGACGGAAGCGACAGAAGAGGAACTCAAATGGCCAAAATTCTAATCCCTACGCCGCTGCGGCAATTCACCGGCGGCGCGGACTCCATCGAAGTTGCCGGCGGAACGGTTGGCGAAATTCTTTCGACGCTAACCACCTCGACACATCCGGACCTGCGCAACAACCTCTACACGCCAGAGGGAAAGCTGCGCAGCTTCGTCAACGTCTACGTCAACGACGAGGACATACGGTATCTGGAGAAGGACTCGACGGCGGTGAAGGATGCCGACGTCATCTCGATCGTTCCTTCGATCGCGGGAGGGCGCTGAGATGTCCGCGGTCGCCGCGCCGCCGTTGGCGCTTTCAAACGAAGAGATCCTGCGGTACTCGCGGCACCTGATCCTGCCGGAAGTCGGGATGGATGGCCAGTTGAAGCTGAAGCAGGCCAAGGTGCTGCTAGTGGGCACGGGCGGGCTGGGCTCGCCAATGGCGCTGTATCTGGGCGCGGCGGGAGTCGGCACTATCGGCCTTGTCGATTTCGACGTGGTGGATCTGACGAACTTGCAGCGGCAGGTGATTCACTCCACAGCCGATGTCGGGCGCAAGAAGATCGACTCCGCGGAAGAGAGCCTGAAGGCGATCAATCCCAACCTGAACATCGTTCGCCACGAAGTTGCCCTAACCAGCGACAACGCGCTGGACATTATTCGCGAATACGACATCGTCGCCGACGGCACTGATAATTTCCCGACGCGCTATCTGGTTAACGACGCCTGCGTGCTGCTGAAGAAGCCGAACGCCTATGGATCGATTTTCCGCTTCGAGGGCCAGGCCAGCGTCTTCGCGATGGAGGACGGCCCTTGCTACCGGTGCTTGTACCCGGAGCCTCCGCCCCCCGGCCTTGTGCCCAGCTGTGCGGAGGGCGGCGTACTGGGTATCCTGCCGGGCGTCATCGGCCTGATCCAAGCCACCGAAGTGGTGAAGCTGATTCTGGGCAAAGGCGAACTGTTGAAGGGCCGCCTGATGCTGTACGACGCGTTGAACATGCGGTTCCGCGAACTGAAGCTCCGCAAGAATCCGGAGTGCCCGGTTTGCGGCGATCATCCGACCGTGACGAAGCTGATCGACTATCAGGAGTTCTGCGGCATTCCACAGCAGGCCGCGGCCGAAGCGAAGCCCGCCGCCGGATTGCAGGAGATTGAGCCGGCCGAAGTGAAAGCGAAGCTCGACCGGGGCGACAAGTTTGTGCTGATCGACGTACGGGAACCGCACGAATATCAGATCGCAAAGATTCCGTCGGCGCGGCTGATTCCGCTAAACGACGTCGCCAAGCGCATGAACGAACTAAACCCGGGCGATGAAATCGTCGTGCACTGCCGCAGCGGCGTACGGTCCGCCAAGGCGGCAACCCTGCTGCTTCAATCGGGCTTCAAGAACGTCAGGAACATGAAGGGCGGCATTCTCGCGTGGAGCGATAAGGTCGACCCCAGCGTTCCGAAATACTAACGCCTTAGCAGATGTGCGCGCCCTGCGCCTCGACATAGACGGCGTAGATCGATTGGCTGCCGGTCATGAACAGCCGGTTGCGCTTGATCCCCGCAAAGCAGAGGTTGGCGCAGATTTCCGGCAGCCGTACCTGCCCAATGCGCTGGCCTTCGGGGGAGAAGATATGCACTCCGTCGTAGCCGTCGCCCACCCACCCGGCGCTGGACCAGATGTTGCCGTCACGGTCGCAACGGATGCCGTCGGCGATGCCCGCCTGCCCGTTCAGCGCCATGGAGACGTACTCCTTGCCGCCGCGAACTTTCATTCCATCGACGTCCCACACCTTGATGTTCTTGGGCGCTTTTTCGTTATGCGTTGAGCCGGTATCGGCGACGTAGACTTTCTTATAGTCCGGCGAGAAGCAAATCCCGTTTGGCTTGAAAATATCGTCCGTCAACATGTCCACCTTGCCGGACTTGTCGATCCGGTAGACAGCTTCCTTCAGCTCCAACTCGCCCTTGTTGCCCTCGTAGTGCATTAGCGATCCGTAGCCGGGATCGGTGAACCACACGGAACCATCCGGGTGCACGACGGCATCGTTCGGCGCATTCAGCCGCTTGCCGTTGTACTTTTCCGCCAGCACGGTCACCGCGCCGGAATGCTCGTATCGCGTCACCTTTCGGGTGCCATGCTCGCAGGAAATCTGGCGGCCCTCCCAATCGAACGTGTTGCCGTTGGAGTTTCCACACGGGGAGCGAAGCACACTTACATGATTCGTTCCATCGTCCAGCCAGCGCATCTGCCGGTCGTTTGGAATGTCGCTCCACATGACATAGCGTCCAACGGCGTTCCAGGCCGGTCCCTCCGCCCACAGGGAGATATTCGTGGCCAGGCGAAGTATCGGCGAGTTGCCGATCTTGTACTTCGCGAAGCTCTTGTCGAGCACGACAACGTCGGGTTCGGGATAGCGTGCGGGCAGGGTCCAGTCGCGGTTGGTCTGGGCAAGCGCGGGCAGCGCGGAAAGCCCGGTAAGGAAGGAACGTCGTTGCATCGCAGGTAGGGTATCAGCTTCCGGGCGTTGCCTCGCCACTGAAGTTAATCCCGCCGACGCGCGGAGCCAGCGCGTTGTATAGCCAGGCCACAATATAGCCGCCGATGAAACCGACCGCCGCATAAATCACTGGCGCCAATAGGATCATCACCAGCCCTCCTGCCGCCCTGCTAAATGACGCCGACACAAGCCCCAGAAGGGCCACGAAGGCGCCGCCTACGATGCCGAGCAAGCCATACACGACACCGAGAATCTTCGCCAGGCTCATCGGATCGATTCTGTGTAGCGTGAACGTGCGATTCATTGCTTTATCCTCCTTGAAATCAGCCGCCCGAAAGGCTATCACAGCCGCGCACCCGATAATGGACAAGGCGATGAAGCGGATTCTCTTCCTGTTCACAGGCGGCACCATTTCGATGCGAATCGATCCGGCAACCGGCGCGGCGGTTCCGGCATTGACGGGCCGCGAAATTCTCGCGTTCGACGAATCCATCGCGGCGGTATGCCAGCCGGTGGTGATCGACTATGACCGCTATCCGGGTCCGCACATCACGCCGGAGAAGATGTGGGAGCTATCCGCGATCCTTGCGCGCGAGTTGGAGAACGCCGACATCGCGGGCGCTGTGGTGACGCACGGAACGGACACGCTGGAAGAGACGGCGTACTTTCTTGACCTGCGCCACTTTTCGGACAAGCCGGTGGTGCTTGTGGGCGCGATGCGGAACTCCAGCGAGCTGAGCTTTGATGGACCCGCGAATCTGCACGCCGCCGCCCGCGTGGCCGCCGACGATGCGGCGCGGGGCAAGGGAGTGCTGGTGGTGATGAACCAGACCGTGCACGCCGCGGCCGAGGCCACCAAGATGGACACACAGGCCGTCGAGACTTACGCAAGCCCGGTGTTCGGCGCGTTGGGGTTGATCGACAACAACCGCGTATTGTTCGCGCGCCAGCCGCTGCTGCGCGACCCGATTGCGACGGAGCGAATGGAGGGCAAGGTCGACCTGATCGAAATGTACGCCGGGGCCGACGGCCGTTTCATCGATTTCGCGCGGACTGATGGCGCGGCGGGAATCGTCATCAGTGGCACCGGGCGCGGCAACGTTCCTCCGGCAGCCATTCCGGCCGTGCAGCGGGCAATCGACGCCGGAGTTCCCGTGGTGATCGCCTCACGATGCGTGCAGGGCCGCATTCTCGACACGTATGGATATGAGGGTTCCGGAAGAGACTTGCGGACGCGCGGCGTCATCTTCGCGGGTACGCTGTCGGGGGCGAAGGCCCGGCTGCGGCTGATGCTGGCCCTGGGCCGCACACGCGACCGCGAAGAGGTGCGGGCCTTGATGGAGCGTTGGGCCTACTAGCCGCGCGCCTCAGCTTCCGATGGTGTGGATCTTCAACATGTTTGTCGAGCCGGAGACGCCGATCGGCTGCCCGGAAGTGATGACGATTCGATCACCCTTGCGGCCAAGATTTTTTTCGACCAGCGTCGACTCCAGCCTCGCGATCATATCGTCGGTTGATCCGCCGCGTTCCACCAGCAGCGGAAGCACTCCGTGCACCACCGACATTTGCCGCGCGGCGGATTCATCGGGAGTGAAGGCGAAGATCGTCATCGGCGGCCGGAAACGGGCCAGATTGCACGCGCTGGCGCCACTGCTGGTGAATACCGCGATCGCCTTCGCGCCGGACACACGCGCGGCGCGGTAGGCTGCATCGGCAATGATCTCGGGCGCGGTAACTTCCTGCGGAGTCGGCTGTTCTTTAAATCCACGCTGGCGGAGATTCTGCTCCGTCTCCACCGCGATCTGGTTCATCATCCGGGCGGCCTCCACCGGATACCGCCCTGCCGCCGTTTCGCCCGACAGCATCACCGCGTCTGTGCCGTCGTAGATCGCGTTGGCGACATCGCTGACCTCGGCGCGCGTGGGATGCCAGTTCTGAATCATCGACTCCAGCATTTGCGTCGCCGTAATCACGAACTTGCCTTGCGTGCGAGCCTTCCGGATGATCGTCTTCTGTATCACCGGCACCTTCTCCAGCGCCATCTCGATGCCCAGGTCGCCGCGAGCAACCATCACGCCATCGGCTTCGCGCAGGATCGAGTCCAGATTCTCGACGGCCTCCGGCTTCTCGATCTTCGCCACCACGGGAACCTTCGCGCCCTTCGCCTCCAGCAGAAATCGCAGGCGCTGCACGTCCGTCACTGTGCGGACGAAAGACATCGCGACAAAGTCGATACCGTTTTCGAGACCGTACTCCAGGTCGGAGATGTCCTTTTTCGTCATCGACGGCGCGGAAACTTTGACGCCCGGAAGGTTGATACCCTTGCGGTCTCCGATCTCTCCGCCGGACACCACTTCGCAGTTCACGGTTACGCCGTCGGTGTCCAGGGCGCGAAGCTGGCACGCGCCATCGTTCAACAGGATGCGGTCTCCGCGTTTGACGTCCACCGCGAAGTCGGAATAAGTAGTGGATGCGCGTTCCGAGTTTCCAACCAGCGGCAGTGTGGTGATTGAGAACCGCGATCCGCCGATCAGCGTGCAGCGCCCGTTCTCGAAAGTACCCAGGCGAATCTTCGGACCCTGCAGGTCCAGCAGAATGCCGGCATGGATCTGCATCTCCGCCGCGATGCTGCGAATGACGCGGATCTTTTGTCCAATACCTTCCTGCGACCCATGGGACGCGTTCAATCGGAACACATCGACGCCGGCTTTCAGCAGGCTCTGCACAATCTCGGGAGACTCCGAGGATGGCCCGAGCGTAGCGACAATTTTGGTGTTCGGCATTCGGGGTGGGTTAGACTGGCTCTTTCGATTATGACCCTCCTACAGGCCGTGGTTCTCGCGGTCGTGCAAGGATTCACGGAACTTTTACCGATTTCGAGCTCCGGCCACCTGTTTGCGATCTCGTGGCTGCTGGGTTGGGAAGACCAGGGCCTGGCGTTTGATATCGCGCTGCACCTGGGCACGCTGGCAGCGGTGATCGTCTATTTCTTTCGCGACTGGGTGCAGGTGATCGCGATGGGATTCGGCGTGAATTACACGCCTGATGAAGACCTTGCGCGTAATCCGCGACTGCTGTGGATGCTGGCGGCGGCGACGATTCCGGTCGGCGTGGCGGGCCTGTGGTTGAAGTCCCTGGCCGAAACCGCGCTTCGCAGCGCTTGGGTGATCGGGGCAATGCTGATCGCGGTCGGCCTTCTGATGTGGCTGGGCGAACGGGCGGGGAGGAAGACCAAGTCCATCGGCGCCGTCACGTGGACCGATGCGCTGGCCATCGGCTTCGCGCAATGCCTTGCCATTGTCCCGGGAACTTCGCGCAGCGGAATCACAATCACAACGGGGCTGTTTCGCGATCTGGACCGGCCCACCGCAGCCCGGTTCAGCTTTCTTCTATCGACACCAGCCGTTGCGGCAGCGGGCCTGAAGTCGATCTACGACGGAATAAAGGCCGAAGGCGCCGCGTCGATCCTGCAGCAGGAGCTGTTCGTCGGCATCGTCATCAGCGGGGTGACGGGCTGGCTGGTGATTCGATTTCTGATGCGCTTCTTAGTCCGCCACGGCCTTGCGCCGTTCATCTGGTACCGCATCGGATTTGGTATTCTACTGATTGCTCTGGCTTTCTTCCGCTCCTAGAGCGGTATGAGGCTTTTAGGTCCGACCCGTTATCGCCGGCTTAACGAAGCCGTTGCACTCCTGTTCCTATTCGCAGGCGCGGCAGCAATGCTCAGCCTGATTTCCTACCGTCCCGACGATCCGTCGTTGAACACCGCGTCGGGCGTCATCAAGCCGCTGAACCTTGTCGGTTACTTCGGAAGCTATCTCAGCGACTTTCTCCTCCAGAGTTTCGGCCTCGCGTCCTTCGCCCTGCCGGTGATCGTTCTGCTGCTGGCGTGGCGATGGCTGCACTCGAAGGAAATCGAGTCGCCGGGCGTGAAAATCGCCGGCTCCGTTTTGCTGCTATTGGGCATCTGCTCCGCGCTTTCGATGGCCGCGGGCGTGCGCGCTTTCAGCGGACACATTCCGGCCGGCGGACTGCTGGGCATCCTGCTGGCCGACTGGTTGACGCACTGGCTGAACTACACCGGTGCGGCGCTACTGACGGCATTCTGCCTGATTCTCTCGCTGTATCTGATCTCGACATTCTCGATGGCGGTTCTTGCCCGTTGGATGTCGTGGCCCCTGTCGATCCTGAAGAGAATGGGGAAAGCGGTGGGACGCGTTCGCGTGCCCAGCGTTTCGCTGCCGAAGCTGTCGATGCCGTCCTTTGGCTCCCGCGAGACTGAGGAAGAAGAGCTGCCTCCGCCCGTGCCGCGGCGCCGCGTCCCCGCCATTGACGAGACTCCTGCGTTGCTGAAGCGCGCCGAGATGCGGGAGCCGCGAAACTTCGATCCGCCCTTCGATCCCGATCCGCCATACGTCGAGGCCGCTCTGGAACCGGCGGAGATTCCCATCGTCGCGCTTAGCGACATCAGACCGCGCGAAGAAGATCCCATTCCCGCCGCGCCGTCTGCCCCGACGCGAAAGAAGGAGGCAAAGCCACGCAGCCTTTGGAAGCTGCCGCCCACTTCGCTGCTGCATGAGGCCGAGGAACGCAACAGCTACGACAGTTTCGAGCTGAAGGAAACCGCTACCCGCATCAAGAGCAAGTTCGAGGAGTTCAACGTCTTCGGCCAGGTGACTCAGATCAACCCCGGCCCGGTCGTGACGACCTTCGAGTTCAAGCCCGAGGCGGGCATCAAGTACTCAAAGATCACGACGCTGACGGAGGACCTCTGTCTCGGACTTCAAGCCGAGTCCATCCTGATTGAGCGCATTCCCGGCAAGCCGACCGTCGGAATCGAGGTGCCGAATTCCAAGCGCGAGGTGATCAGCCTCCGCCAGATTCTCGAAAGCGAAGAGTTCCTCTCGTCGCAATGCCGCCTGGTTCTTCCGCTGGGCAAGGACGTCAGCGGCCGGATCAAAGTATCTGCGCTGGAGACGATGCCGCATCTGCTGGTGGCGGGTTCGACAGGCTCCGGCAAAAGCGTGATGTTGAACTCCATGATCATGTCGATCCTGTACAAGTCGACGCCGGACGAAGTCCGCATGATCATGATCGATCCGAAGCGCGTCGAGCTGGGCATCTATGAGGGCATCCCCCATCTGCTGACGCCCGTGATTACGGACCCGCGCAAAGCAACCAATGCGCTGCGCAATGCGGTGCTGGAGATGGAGCGGCGGCTGAAACTGCTGGCCGCGCGGCAGGTGCGCAACATCGACCAGTACAACAAGAAGATGCGGCAGTTGGCGCTGGAGCCTCGCAGCCTTTTCGCCGAAGACGAGACGGTGGAGCGAGAGGATCTTAGCCCGCTGCCGTATATCCTGCTGCTGATTGATGAGTTGGCGGACCTGATGATGCTGGAGCGGAACAACGTCGAAGAATCCGTAGCTCGCTTGGCTCAGATGGCCCGCGCGGTGGGCATGCATCTGGTGTTGGCGACGCAACGCCCATCGGTAGACGTCATCACGGGCCTGATCAAGGCCAACTTCCCGGCGCGGATTTCTTTCCGTGTCGCCACGCGGGTTGACTCCCGCACCATCCTGGACGTGATGGGCGCCGAGCATCTGCTGGGCAAGGGCGACATGCTGGTTCTGCCGCCGGGTTCGTCGCGGCTGGTGCGCATGCATGGCGCGTTTGTGACGGAATCGGAAATCAACAGCGTCGTCGAATACTGGAAGGGGCAGGCGACGCCCGAATACGATCAGAGCTATCTGGTGGCCCCGCCGGTGGATGAGGAAGACGCGGTGGGTGGCGAAGAGATCGAAAGCGGCGAGGACGACCCGGCGTATCAGGATGCCGTAAGGGTTGTGCTGGACATGGGCAAGGCGTCCACATCCACACTGCAACGCCGGCTGCGGTTGGGGTATGGCCGCGCCGCGCGAATTCTTGACCGCATGCAGCGGGAGGGGATCATCGGCCCTCCGGATGGTTCGCGTCCGCGCGAGGTACTGAAGACGCCGGACTGGTACCAGACGGTAGGATAGGTTTCATGTGTGGCGCACCTGTGCCACAATCAAAATCAGATGGCACGGCGAAATCTGGCATTGCACGCCTCGCCCGCCCCGGCCAAGGGCGCGCGCGAACGAAGGGGGGACGCGCTTCGATCGTACCTGCGGCACGTCCGGGAGGTGTTGGACCTTAGCTTCGATCAGGTTGGCCGCGCCCTGCGCGTCAACGGCGAAACCGTCCGGCGATGGGAGAATGCGGCCATTGCGATTCCGGAGGCGCAGTGGGCTCCGGTGACGATGATGGATCAGGAAGTCCACCGCATGGAAAGGCTGTTCACTCCGGAACGCCTGCCGATGGTTGTCCGGCGGCCGGCGGACATGTTTGAAGGCCGGGCGGCGATGGACTGGCTCCTGGAAGGACGCTGGCAGGAAGTGGCGGACCTCTACGAGTCCGCACTGCTGTATCAGGCTTGAAGAAACCGCTTGTTCTGGACCATACGCGGCAGCCGCTATACCGTGTCGTCCGGCGCGGATGGAAGCATCCGTTGGACGCCAGCTACAGCCGCCTGAACGTCCGCCACCGCTGGAATACGGAAGACTATCCGGCACTGTATTGCTGCGCCACCGCCGCCGTCGCTCGCGCGGTAACGATGGACATTTTCCGCTACGCCGGAATCGTCGCCGACGATCTGCGGCCGGAGCTGCATCCGCAGTTGGTGGAGATCACTTGGCAGGGCACTCTGGTCGATGTCGCAACGGCGAAGGGCGTCCGCGCCGCAGGTCTTCCGTCCACGTATCCCGAGGGCGTCTCGCGCGAGGATACGCAGGCGGCGGCCGCGCGGTGGCACGAGGACGGGGCGGAGGGCGTCGCATGCCGCAGCGCCTCTCTTCACCGGCTTCGTTTTTCCCGCTGGACGGGCGACTACACCTACTGGAGCGAGCTGGCTATCTTCACCGACAACGCGAAGCGCCCGCCGAAACTTCTGCGCAGAGTGACGGGCCTGAAGTGGCTGGATAGCCACGGCGCTTCGAAATGAGCGTTACCGTACTGATCCCGCACCACAACCGGCGCGACCTTCTTGCACGCGTGATCCCGGCGCTTGCGCGGCAAACCGCGCCGCATCGTGTTCTGGTGATCGACAACGGGTCCACCGACGGTTCGCGCGAACTCGCTGCGTCGATGAATGTGGAACTTCTTACGTTACCCGGTAACTTTGGCTTCGCCTATGCAGTGAATCGCGGCATCGAATCGACGCATACAGATTGGGTAGCAGTTGTTAACAACGATGTCGTGCCGGAGCAGGACTGGTTGGAACGCCTCCTGAACGCGGACGCGCCATTCGCCTGCGGGAAGCTGCTACAGGAAGCTGACCCTGCGCGGCTGGACGGCTCGTTCGACTTACTGGCAACCGGGGGAATCGCGTGGCGCGCGGGGCACGGCTATCCGGCGGACGATCCGGAGTGGTCCACCCCCCGCGAGATCCAATTCGCCCCGATGACGGCGGCGCTGTTCCGGCGCGACGTATTCGAAAAAGCCGGTCTGCTGGACGAAACGTTCGAATCGTACCTGGAGGACGTGGACTTTGGGCTGCGCTGCGCGTTGCTGGGCATTCGAGGCAGGTACGTGCCGGAAGCCGTGGCCACGCACCGGGGCAGCGCGACACTGGGGGCATGGCGGAAGGAGACAGTCCGGCTGATTTCGCGCAACCAGATCCTGCTGGTAAAGAAACACTATCCGTCCCGCCTGGTTTGGCGACACGCGTGCAGGATAGGCGGCGGACAGGCCCTTTGGGGTGCACTGGCCGCCCGGCATGGCTGCGGTATCGCCTGGATGTCGGGTAAGTGGCAGGGCTTGAAAGGGTTCCGGGACCGTCGCGTTGCCGAAAACACAAAGCTGGATGCAATTCTGGCCGAAAGCGAAGCTGAACTCCTTCGGCTTCAACATCGTCACGGGCCGGAACGGTTCTGGAGGGCCTACCGGTGGCTGACCTAAGCATCGTCATCGTGACGTACAACTCGGCCAGCACCATCGCGAAGTGTCTCGATGCAGCCACACATTGTTCGGACGACGTGGTTGTCGTCGACAATGCGTCGTCTGACCAGACTGCCTCAGTTGCCCGCGGCTATCGGGGTGCCCGGCTGATCGCTAATTCCGTGAACCGCGGTTTTGCGGGAGGCGTGAATCAAGGCGTCGTTGCGGCCCGGCACCCGGTGATCCTGATTCTGAATCCCGATGCGCACCTGCTGAACAGTCCCGCGCCGCTTGCGCTGGCCTGCCTCGATACCGGTTTCGGCGCCGCAGCGGGGATGCTGACCGGCGAGCAGGGCCAGCCGCAACAAGGCTTTACGATTCGCAGGCTTCCGACGCCGTGGTCCTTGTCGTTCGAAGTGCTGGGCTTAAACCGCGCGATTCAGGACAACCCCGTAAACCGCCGTTGGCGCGCGCTGGACATCGATCTTCACCGGCCTCAAGACGTGGAGCAGCCGGCCGGGGCATTCCTCGCGTTTCGCCGCGAGGCATGGGAATCAATCGGCGGATTCGACGAAGGATTCTCGCCAGTCTGGTTTGACGATGTCGATTTCAGCCGCCGGCTGCGTCTGGCCGGCTTCAAAACGCGCTATGTCCCGGAGGTCCGGGCGCGGCATCGGGGCGGGGATTCGATCCGGTCATTAGTTCCGGGGGACCGGCAAGTCCAATGGTATGTTAGCCTTTTGAGATACGCAGCGGTCTCGTTCGGGGGCTCCGGGCAGTTTCTGGTCGCTGCGTCGGTGGTTGCGGCATCTTTCCCCCGTTCGATCCGGGTGGCGATCAACGAGGGAAGTTTCCGGCCCCTAGCAGTTCACGCAAAAATTTTCGGATTGGGGCTGCGGTCGATGGCCGCAGCTTTTTGGGGGAAAAAAGTGACTGAAGCTCAGGCAAGACGCAAGCGGAACACCCGCAACAAGATAAGCGCCATAGCGGAGACCAACGAAACTCACACGCATGCCTAATACCGACTTGGTCTCGGTCACGATCGTGACCTACAACAGCGGGCGTTTCATCCGGCGCTGTCTCGATTCGGTGCTGCAGCAGCGGTATCCGTTGAAAGAGATTATCGTCATCGACAACGGGTCGACCGACGGAACCACCGACATTCTGGAGCCCTTCGAGGGCCGCTGCCGCATCGTACTGAATGACAAGAACATCGGGTTCGCGGCGGCGCAAAACCAGGCCATTGGCTTGGCTGAAGGCGAATGGGTGCTGACCCTGAACCCCGATGTCCTGTTGATGCCGAACTTTATTCAATCGCTGGTGGACGCGGGCAATCGCGCCCCCGACATCGGCACGGTATGCGGCAAGCTGCTGTCGATGAGCGCCACGTTCGATCTGCCGCAGGAGCCGCTGATTGATTCCACCGGAATCTACTTCACGCCGACGATGCGCCATCTGGATCGCGGATCGCTGGAAGTGGACGCGGGTCACTACCTGAACTTCGAATACGTCTTCGGCGCCACGGCCGCCGCCGCGCTGTACCGCCGCGAGATGATCGAAGCCATATCTGTGGACGGCGAGTTTTTCGACCATGCTTTCTTCGTCTATCGCGAGGACGCGGACGTCGCGTGGCGGGCACAGTTGATGGGCTGGAAGTGCCTGTATACGCCGTATGCGCGCGGCCACCATGTCCGTACGGTGCGGCCGATGAACCGGCGCGCGCTGCCGTCGGTGATCAACATGCACTCGGTGAAGAACCGGTTCATGATGCGCGTGAAGAATGTCACGCCGGACCTGTACGCTCGATATTTTCTGCCGATCACGGGCCGCGACATCATGGTGATTGGCGCGTGCCTGCTTCACGAATGGTCTTCGTTGGAAGGCCTTTGGACGGTGGCCCGCCAGTGGACGAAACTGCTTGCGAAGCGGCGGTTCATCATGCAGCGGCGCACGGCCAGCGACGAATACATATCCAGTTGGTTTCAATTCCATCCGACGGCAAAGCCGGCAAGCAAGTCCCAGCGCCAGGATGGGCGGGCAAAGGCAGTTCGCGTCGAGCGGTGAGGATCTCGGTCGCCGGTACGCGGGGAATCCCGGCGCGCTACGGCGGATTCGAGACCTTCGCCGAAGAACTGGCCAAGCGGCTGGTTCTCCGGGGACACGACGTGCGCGTGTATTGCCGTGGCCGCGCGGAATCGCCCACTTACCTTGGGGCAACGCTATGCGACTTACCGACGCTGCGCCATAAGTATCTCGATACAGTCGTCCATACTTTCCTATCCACCCTCCACTTAGTCTTTCATCCCACCGATATTGCGCTCTACTGCAACGCAGCCAACGCTGTCTTCACGTGGATGCCGAGAATGCGGGGTACGAAGGTAGTGCTGAACGTCGACGGACTGGAGAGAAACCGCAAGAAATGGAACTGGCTGGGCCGCGCGTGGTACCGCATGTCGGAGCGTCTTTCGACATGGTTTCCCGACGTCGTCGTTACCGACGCGATGGAGATTCAGCGCTACTATCGCGACACTTACAACCAGACATCCGTGATGATTCCCTATGGCGCGGAGCCTTCCAAACTGGAAAGCGATCAGGCGCTGGCGGCCTTTGGCCTCGAACCCGAGAGTTACTTCCTCTACGTGTCGCGTCTGGAGCCAGAGAACAACGCGCTACTGGTGAGGGAAAGCTTTGAGCGAGTGCAGTCGCCGATGCGTCTGGCACTGATTGGCGACGCGCCCTACGCCAGCGACTACATCGCCAAAGTACGGGCGACGGCAGACCCGCGTGTCGTCGCGCCCGGCGCGGTCTACGGTGCGGGCTACGCGGAGCTGCAGTCCCACTGCTTCGCCTATGTTCACGCAACGGAGGTCGGCGGCACCCACCCCGCGCTGATCGAGGCGATGGGGCGGCGCGCGCTGATCCTGTATCTCGACACGCCGGAGAACGCAGAGGTGGCCGGCGGCTGCGGACTTCCGTTCACCCATGCGAACCTGACGGAGGTGATGCGGGCCGCCATCGCGATGCCGGAATCCCAGCGCGAAGATCTGCGGGAATCGGCGCAGCGGCGCGTGCGCGAACGATATTCCTGGGATGCCGTCACCGATGCTTACGAACAGCTGTTCCTGGGGCTGGCTGGCTGACCGATGCGCTGCTGGGCGGAGATCTCGTTGGCACGGATCGTCGAGAACTATCACGCGATCTGCCGCATGGCACCCGGCGTCGCCATCATGCCCGTGGTGAAGGCCAACGCCTACGGCCACGGAATGATTCCCGTCGCCACCGCCCTGGCCGCCGCCGGTGCGCCATGGTTTGCCGTCTCCAGCTTCGACGAAGGCCTGGAGTTGCGCGAAGCTGGAATTCGCGCGCGTGTGCTGGTGATGGCGGACACGGGGTTTGACGCGCAGCGGCACGAAGGCCTTACGCCGGTGATCCATTCTCTCGACGAAATTCCGGAAGCGCCGTATCACCTGAAGGTGGATACCGGCATGCGGCGGCTGGGCGTCTTCGCCGCGCCTGATGAGATCGTCCGGCGTGTGGAAGGCACCGCGCTCGAAGGCGTAATGACGCACTTCGCGTCGTCGGCGGACTTTTCTTCCGGCGGGACAGCGGCGCAGCTGGCGCGTTTTCAGCAGGTGCTGGCGGCGCTGCCGCAGCCTCCGGCGTGGGTGCATGCGGCCAGCAGCAATCCGCTGCACTTCGGCATGCGGGACACATGGTTCAACCTCGCGCGGCCCGGCCTTGCGCTGTACGGATACGTCTCCCGGCCAAGGGGCGTCGCGCCGGGAAAGCTGCTGGACGTGCATCCGGCGCTGGAATGGAAGACGCGGATTCTCGCCGTGAAGGATGTCGAGGCGGGTGAGCGGATCGGCTATGGCGGCCTTTACGTTGCGGACCGGCCGATGCGGATTGCGATCCTCGGCGCGGGCTACGCCGACGGGCTTTCGAGACGGCTTAGCAACAAGGCGCGGTTTACCGGAGCCATCTCCATGGATGTCTCCACAATCGACATCACCGACCATCCCGAACTGCGACCCGGCCAGGAAGTGATACTGCTGGGCGAAGCGTACGACGCGCGGGAGATGGCCCGCGATGCCGGCGTGATCGCCTATAGTGTGTTGACGGGCATCGGCGCCCGCGTGAAGCGCATCTACCCCGCATGAAGATCACGGCCATCAGGACAGTTGTCGTCAACGCGCGGATGCGAAATTGGATTCTCGTCAAAGTTGAGACCGATCAGCCGGGCCTGTACGGTTGGGGCGAAGCGACGCTGGAATGGAAGACGAAGGGCGTCGTAGGGTCGGTGGAGGATCTGTCGGTGCTGCTGATCGGGCAGGACCCGCGCCGCATCGAACACTTGTGGCAGATCATGCATCGCCAATATTTCTGGCGCGGCGGCATCGTCACGTTCTCGGCCATCAGCGGAATCGATCAGGCGCTGTGGGACATTCTGGGCAAGGAAACGGGCAAGCCCGTCTGCCAGTTGCTTGGCGGCCCGGTGCGGGACTCGCTGCGGCTTTATGACCATCTTGGCGGCGGCTCACTCGAAGGAATGTATGAGACCGGATCGCCCGAACGATTCGCCGAGCTGATTCTGGAATCGAAGGCTCGCGGCTTCACAGCGGCGAAATCGATGCCGGTGCCGGTTCCAGAGCTTATCGAATCGGAATCCACATTGAAGAAGGCGGCCCGTTGCGTGGAGGCGATGCGCAGGGCCGTGGGCGACGGCTTCGACATCATGCTGGACCTTCATGCCCGCTGTACACCCGCCGCGGCCATCCAGTTTGGGCGTCTGCTGGTGGACTACGGCCTCTACTGGTATGAGGAACCCTGTTGGCCGGAGCACATTGACGCGCTGCGCGAAGTGAAGGAAGCACTTCCCTTCCCCATCGCCACGGGGGAGCGTCTGGTGGGCCGCTGGGAGTTTCGCGAACTGCTGGAAAAGCGCGCGGTGTCGATCATTCAGCCGGATGTTTCGCATTGCGGCGGCATCAGTGAAGCGCGAAGGATTGCCGCCATGGCGGAGGTTTATTCGATCCCCGTGGCCTGCCACAATCCACAGGGCCCAGTCTCTACCGCCGCGTCGCTGCACATCGGATTTGCGACGCCGAATTATCTGATCCAGGAGATCGTTTGGAACGACGTCCCCTGGCGGAACGACATCGTCACTGGCGGATACGACGTCACCAGGGGTTTCGTGGGCCCGCCGGACAAGCCGGGCCTTGGCATCGACATCAATGAAACGGAGGCCGCGAAGCATCCGTGGGCTCCGGAGGTGACGATGCCCTGCTTCCGTCGCGACGGCTCCGTCGCGGATTGGTAAAAGGCATGATGACGCTTACCGGGGCGGCCGCCGCCCTCCGCAAAGGCTCTCTAAAGTCGCTCCAGTTGGTCAACGAGTGTCTTCAGCGGATCGACACCTACAACCCGAAGCTGAACGCGTACATCACGGTGATGCGCGAGTCCGCCTTGGCGGCCGCGCAGGCGTGCGACAAGGACGCTGCGGCGGGAAAATTTCGCGGACCGCTGCACGGCATCCCCATCGCGTTGAAGGACACCATCGACACAGCGGGGGCGCGCACCACCGCGGGCAGCGCTGTTTTCGATTCCCGCTTTCCCAATGAGGATGCGGAGGCAGTCCGGCGCCTTACGGCAGCGGGCGCGATCGTCATCGGCAAGACCAATCTGCACGAATTCGCCAGCGGCGGAACTTCGGCGGTCAGCTACTACGGGCCCGTTCGCAATCCCTGGGCGCTTGACCGCGATCCCGGCGGATCGTCCGGCGGATCAGCAGCGGCGATGGCCGCGGACCTTTGCTTGGCGGCGCTGGGTACGGACACCGGCGGCTCCCTCCGGACGCCCGCATCGCTGTGCGGAGTAGTTGGCCTGAAGCCCACGTATGGCCGCATCTCCATCCGCGGAATCGTTCCTTTGGTTTGGACGCTGGACCACTGCGGCACGATGACGCGCACCGTGGAGGATGCCGCGATTTTGCTGCAAGTGCTTGCGGGATACGATCCGGCGGATATCTACTCCGCGCAGCATCCGGTTCCCGACTACCGCAAGGAGATGAAGCAGCCCGTGAAGCAGATGCGCCTGGGCATCGTCCGCACACCGTTCTTCGATCACATCGAACCGGACATTCGCGCGGCGGTGGACGAGGCGATCCGCGAAGTCATCGCAATGACGCGAAGGGCCACGGATGTCGTCCTCGAAGATCAAAGCGGCACGGATCTGGCGGGCGAGGTGTACGCCTATCACGAGGAACTGTTTCGGACAAGCGCGAACCGCTATCAGATTCCCGTTCGGCGCACGCTCCAGAACGGCGCGGAGCCTAGGGCGTTCGAATACGTCAAGAGTTGGCGAACGGTGATGACGCTGCGCCGTGGCATCGACGCCTGGTTCGACGACAAGGGCGTGGACCTGCTGGTGCTTCCAACGCGCCGCCGTGGTCCCGAAGTGACTGCCGAAGCTCTTGAGCGCGCAGTCAGCCTGCAACAGGTGAAACCGATTCTGGAGAACACGGCCGAGTTCAATGTGCTGGGCATTCCCGCGATTACTGTGCCCTGCGGTTTCACCTCTGACAATCTTCCAGTGGGGCTGATGATTGCCGGCCGGCCCTGGGCCGAAGGGCAAGTTCTGGCGTTGGCGGACGCATATGAGAAGGCCACCGAGTGGCACAAGCGCCTTCCGCCTTTGGCCCCCGATACCAAAGTCCCCTCGCTTCCGCCTTCGAACGCGGCCATTTAACACTCTTCCGGGTGATACTGGTCGAGAACTCCCATGTACCGGCTACGCGCGTTTTGCTGTCTGGTTCTATCCGTCGCGCTGCGCGCCGATGGGCTAATTCCACCGCTGACACAGGCGCAGGCGCAGCAGGCGGCGACAATCCTCCGCCAGTTCAAGACAACGCCAAAGGGTCCGTTCCAGCAGATCCGCTGGTTCTGCAAAGACGGCACATCGCATACACCGCCGGGCAGCCCTTGTATGGAGCGCGGCGGCGGAATTCAGCACGCCACGCGGAACGATTCGTCGAAGAAGCTTTCCTCCTGGAATATCGACACCGGCACCGTGATTGCCGCGATGACATTCGACGAGTTCTTCGACGCGAAGCGCGACTATTACCGGCTCCGCGAGATCGCGCTGGAGCAATATCTGCGGCAGATCGACGACGGCTGGGTAGACCGCCGCGCATTCGCGTATCGTGGTTCGCGGCAGATTGAAGACGAGTCGGCGGCGGGACGCGATCTGTTGATCCGCCTGCTGTCGAATCCGGATTGGACACGCGCCAACTTCTTTCTTGCATTGCAGACAGTGTCCGCGGTCCCGCACGGCGCCGATGGCAGCGCGGTGAAGCGCATTCGGGCATTGGCGGTGACGGTGGCCGAGAAGGACAGCCGCTTCCAGCCGCTTCGCGCGAAGATCCATTCCGCACCGGGGCCTGGCGACCTGGAGCGTGTCCGCGAGTTTCGCCCGAACGCCGAGGCGGCGGCGGACCACAAGGAACTTCTGGCGGCGATGGAGCAGGAGCGGACTTCGCAATTCCTTCCGGCGCTGCTGGCGCGCCTGAAGAAGTCGAAGCCCGGATCGGCGATCGCAACCGATGCCGGCGCTTTGATGGCCGCAGTTCAGAGCGGGGCACCGGACAGCCTTGCGCAGGGCGCGAAACTTAGCCTGGATCTCCGGAAGGAGATTGAGTCGTCGTCCGAAGGCGTAAAGAATATCGAACTGGCCGACGCGTTGCTGGCAATCTCCGATTGGGCTTTCCAGCAGGAAGCGCCTGCCAGCGCGACGCGCCACGACACCCTGGTTCGCGCTCAAGCGTTAGTCCACATTTCGACCGGCGCGGGCCTACTAAGTTTCCGCCAGAAGAAATCTTTCGACCAGGAGGCGACGGCGTTGGTAAGCAAACAGAAGATCGGCGGGGATGAGTATCTCCGCCACATGCGCTATCTGGCGCGAAGCCTCGATTGGTGCCGGGCGACGGCGGCCAAGGACTATCATCCGGTGGTAAGCCACTACTTGCCCGCTGAACCGAAGGCCAGCCAGTTTGTCGATCACTTGCTGCGCGGGTCGCCGGCGCTTAGCCTCGCGAGGGCAATCGACACCCTCAGCGCCGACGCACAACGGGCCGCGGGCATTCGGCATTCATTTTTTGGAAGCCCGGTTTCGAGCGCGGTAATGGCGTTAAATCCCGGCGTCGCCTTGGCGCCGCTGGCGAGGTGGCGCGAGGGCGCTCTAGACCCCGGCAGCATCTATGTGATTCCCGAGACCGCTGCCGACCTTACTCCGGTGCTGGGCATCCTGTCACTCGATAGTGGCAACGCGCTGTCGCATACGCAGCTGCTGGCCGCCAACGCGGGGATTCCGAATGCGACCGTGCCGTCGGCACTCCTTCCCAAGCTGGAGCCCTTCGCCGGCAAGGAAGTTTTCTACGCCGTCTCCCCCGGCGGCACCGTCATCCTGCGCGATGCGGCAGAACTTTCGCCGGACGATAAAGCACTGTGGACGGGCAAGGGCGCGACGAAGCAGAAGGTGAGCTTGAACACGGCGAAGCTTCGTCTGGATGAGCGCCGCATCCGGCCGCTGGAGGAAGTCGCCGCGGAACACGTTGGCGTGATCTGCGGACCCAAGGCCGGCAATCTCGGACAGTTGAAGCGCTTCTTTCCGGAATCAGTGGCCCCGGGCTTGGTGGTTCCGTTCGGCGCGTACGTTTCGCAGATCGATCCCGCTCTGCGAAAGGATGTGGCGGCGGCATTCAGTGAGGCCCAGCGGAAGCGCGACCGCGATGCATCCGCGCAGGAGATACGGCAGTTCATCGGCCCCAAGCTGGACCAGTTCCAGGAACGTATTCTGAAGATGCCGCTGACTCCGGAGTTTGAGGAAGAGCTGCTGTCGAATCTTCGCTCCAAGTTCGGACCGGACGGGAGCTATGGAGTGTTTGTCCGCAGCGACACCAATGCGGAAGATCTCCCCGAGTTCTCTGGCGCTGGACTGAATCGCACCGTCGCGAACGTCGTCGGTGAGCGCAACGTCCTGGCCGCGCTGCGCGACGTGTGGGCGTCGCCGTTTGCCGAACGCGCCTACGAATGGAGGGCGCGTGTGCTGGAGAATGCGGACTCTGTGTTTCCTTCGGTGGTGATCTTGAAAACTGTCGCCGTGGACAAATCCGGAGTGATCGCGACGATGGATCTGGAGAGCGGCGACACCACGGCGATCACCGTAAACGCGAGCGAAGGCATTGCCGCCGTTGTCGATGGCGGTGTGGCGGAGAGCCTGCTGCTGACGGCGGACGGTGGAACGAAGTTGCTGCAGCAGGCGCGGAATCCCTACCGGAAAGCGGTGCGTCCCGATGGCGGCCTGATCAACGTGCCCACCACCGGTTCCGACACGGTTCTGCTTCCGGACGAGATTCGTCAATTGCGCGTGATGGTGGCGGACGTGGAGCGCAAGTATCCGCCGGAGATGGCTCCCGATGGGACAAAGCTGCCCTGGGATATCGAGTTCGGATTCGAGCGCGGCTCACTGCGGCTGTTTCAGATTCGCCCCCTGGCGCGGTTTCGCGAGATTCAAACGCTGGAGCGGCTGAGCCGTCTCGACGCGGGATCAAGCCCAGTCGAAGTGTCTCTGGATGGCCAGCCATGACCCGGATTGGATTGCTGTGCGTCGCAGGTGCGTTGGCCGTGCACGGCTATCCACTGGACGGATTCGCGCGTACGCAGATCCGCCGTTTGAAGGGCTACCAGATGGCCGTCGACAAGAAGCTGCCGAACTTGGTGCGAATCCCTGCCGGGGGATTGTGGACCAGCGACCGGATCGTGCTGCGACTGAAAGGCTCCTCATTCGACGTTGACACGCAGACGCCGAAGGACGCGTATCTTCAGGCGGGTCTTGAAAAGTACTTTGCGGGACGGAATACCAGCTACGGAATCGCGGTGCTGGACATCACGGATTCCGCGAACCCGGCGTTCGCGCTGCTGCGGCCCGACACGAAGTTTATCCCCGGCAGTGTTGGAAAGATTTTAGTCGGCGCGGGCTACCTGAACGCGCTGGCGGCGGCGTACCCCAACGACATCGCGGCGCGGGAGCGCGTATTGCGCGAGACGATGATCGTCGCCGACGAGTTCATCTTCCGCGATTCAAAGACCGTGCCGCTGTTTGAGGAGAAGCCGCCGAAGCTTTGGAATCGCGCTTTGAAAACCGGCGACACATTCTCCGCATGGGAGTGGATGGACCATATGTTCTCCCAAAGTTCCAACGCGGCCGGTTCCGTTGTGTGGAAGGAGGCGATGCTGCTGAGGCGCTTTGGAAAAAAGTATCCATTGCCGAAGGCTGAATCGGATGCCTTCTTCCGCGATACGCCGAAGACCGAGTTGCAGACCCTTGCGCTGGAGACGCTGGAGGAACCTCTGCGCAGCGCCGGACTCGATACCGGGAACCTGCGCCTGGGAACCATGCTTACGTCGCGCGCAGGCGCGATCGTTCCCGGCGTCTCAAGCTACGCAACGCCGGTTGAGCTGATGCGGCTGCTGATCCGGATTGAACAAGGCAAGATCGTGGATGAATGGTCCAGCCTTGAGATCAAGCGCATGCTGTATTTTGCGCGGTCCAGGTACCGCTATTCCAGCGCGCCGAAGCTTGCCGGCGCGGGAGTATTTTTCAAGAGCGGATCGTTCTTCCAATGCGCACCCGAAGCCGGCTATACCTGCGGACAATACCGCGGGAACAAGACGAACATCATGAACTCCGTCGCGATCGTTGAGTCCGGTGGAAAGGTCTATCTGGTGGCGCTGATGTCGAACGTGCTGAAGATCAACTCCGCCGCCGAGCACCAGGCGATCGCCGGGCAGGTCGAGACGCTGATACAGGCGCGGCCACAATAGGCGCTGCACCCGGTCCGCACAGCAGATCGTCGATCCGGCTAATCAGCTTGGGCAGCACGTCGGCGCCGCGCGAATCTTCCATCAGCGCCACCGTGATGTATTTGCGGCCTGCGTGTTCGACGAGTGCGGAGTCTGCGTGCCAGTGCCGCCACGTGCCGGATTTCCGGTAGATCTCGACATCGTCCCGGCCTTCCAAACCCTTCACGAACTTGTGATGGATGGCGGGTTTTGAAAGGATCTCTTTGATCTCCGCGCTGGCAGCGGGATCGACCAGTTCGCCACGGTCCATCAGCCAATAGAAGCGGGCCACCTGATACGCCGTGGCTCCGTGCGAAATGTTGTGCAGCGGATCGCGCCGCCAGTAGTCGCTAGGTCCGCCGTAGGCTTTTCCAATCCACAACCCGCCGTTTAGCTGCGCATCGTAAAACCTGTACTTGTCCGACATCAGCACGCGGGCGATAGTGTCGAAGCCGATCAGTTGAATGGCGCGCGTGGCGTCTTCGTTGCTCGACCGGCGGATCATGTTTGTGAAGACTTCGCGAACCAGGTCGTTCCACGGCAGTTTGCCATCGCGAATTTTTTCAAAGCCGGCAACCAGCATGCAGATCTTGGGAAGGCTGGCGGCGTAGAGCATCGTACGGTCGTTGACGCCGGCGTAGCGCGGCTTCGCTGGGTCGGTGACGTCGACCAGCGAAACACCCAGCCGCCGCGAGCGGACGCAATCGGAGACGCCTAACGAAGTGAGGATTTTTTCAAGCGAACCTTGCAGGTGGGTGTCCGCAGCCAACACCAACGGCTCAGCCTGCAGGTAGGCGGCGGCCAGCAATGCAATGACAAGGGTCCGCACCTCTTCAGTTTAGCCGCCTACGCAAGGCCATCCAGCAGTACTTTGAGCCCAACGGATCGCCGCCAATGACAGTGCCGTTACAAAGAAGGGACTTAACGTCCCTGCACCCGGTCATAAATTAACAAGTTGCGGAACCGTTTTCCGTCCGGATTCGCTCCTTCGGCGACAATCGTCATCCGGTTTCCATCGGGCGAGATGGTGCGTCGTGCCGTGACGGTGACCTCCCCCGCCAAGCGGAATGTCAGATCGACCGTGCTGGCGCCGGTCACTTTCTGCGAGACGGTGTCGTAGCGCCCGCTTCCCGTCACGGCGGAATTGCGGCCATCGTAGCCTGCGGTGTACTCCGTCCGGAAGGGCTTTCCGTCCGCCGAGACGCCGGTGTGCACGAACCGCACACCCTTCGGCGCGGCGAGGAACTGACGCGTGGATTCGCGTGGCGCGGGGCCCGATTCGTATGTGGATGCGCCAGCGTTGAAACGCCACGTGCCGATTGCGCGGTCGGGCGCGTGCTGGGCAAAGACCGCCATCGCAAGCACAGCCAGGAAGAAGTATCGGGACATTGGGTGTCCAGCCTATCGCAATCGACGGCGCCAATGCGCGATCTTGTAGACTCTCTGGAGAACAGGAGATTCTACCCATGCAGTCTTATTCCGGATCCGTCGCGATTCCGAAGGGCCGTTTGTGGACCAGCTACGTCTTGAGCGCGGCGCCCGCGCTAATGCTGATCTTCAGCGGGGCGATGAAGTTGTCCGGAGTGCCCCAGCTTGCGGAGGGCTTCGCGCAGTTGGGGTGGCCACTGAGTTTGGCGATCCCGCTGGGCATTCTCGAAATCGTGAGTACGCTGCTATACCTGTTTCCGCGAACAGCCGTGCTGGGCGCGATTCTCTTGACTGGCTATATGGGCGGGGCGATCGCGACCCATGTTCGCATCGGCGAACCGTTCGTGTTGCAACTGCTGCTGGGAGTGGCGGTCTGGGGCGGACTCTACCTTCGCGATAGGCGCCTGCAGGAACTGTTGCCGCTGGTGCGCCGCTAGTCTGTCGCGGCTAGCTGTGCGGCAAGATCACTGCGCATCTGGCCCGCAACCGCGGCATGCCGCGATTCGCCGATGACGTTGCTCATCTCCGCCGGATCGGCCTTCAGGTCGTAAAGTTCGTCAGCGTTTTGAAGCTCGGGATAGTGAATCCACTTCCAGCGCGACGTGCGGATACTCTGCCACTTCTGGGTCTGCGGATAGGGCGGATCGACGAAGTACTCGGTGAGGATCGAGTCCCGCCACTTTTCGTTCCGGCCCTGCAGCACAGGCAGCAACGAACGCCCGTGCATGGGAACCGTCGCTTTCACGCCTGCCAGCTCCATTACTGTCGGGGCAAGATCGACATTCAGCGCCATTTCCGGCGGCGTGGACCCAGCGCGCACCAGCTTCGGGTACCGGACCAGCATCGGAATCCGGATGCCTTCCTCGTAGGCGCGCCGCTTGTCGCCAAGGCCATGCTCGCCCCAGAAGTACCCGTTATCACCGGCGAATACGATGAAGGTATTCTCCAGCTGCCGGGTTTCCTGCAGCGCATCCAGGACGACGCCCAGGCCCTCATCGACAGCCACAAGGGCGCGCATCATGTTCTTGATCGTTTCGTCGGTGGGCCCGCGATGCGGGCGCGGCTGCCCTTCCGGAAGCGGCTTCTGATTCATCCGGACTGCTGGCTTGCCGCCAAGGTCGTCACTGGCGCTGGCCGCCCGCTGGATCGCGATGTCTGCGTAGAGATTCTTGTGACGCTCCGCCGGAGTGAACGGGCTATGGATCGCTTTGTGCGAAAGCGTCAGGCAGAAGGGCTTCGTGCGGCTGCGCCGGACATAGTCCGCGGCGTCTTTCGACAGGATGTCGGTGACGTAGCCTTGGCGGACTCCGCGATCCCCATTGATATTCATCGGCGGATCCACATACTGACCCTGCCCCTGGAACCCGATCCAATGGTCGAAGCCCGGGCGCGGCGTGTCGTCCTGATGGCCCATGTGCCATTTGCCGACGTACGCCGTCTCGTACCCGCTGTCGCGAAGCAACTTCGGAAACGTCACGAGGGTGTGGCTCTGCTCGTTGCGTTCGGAGTTGTCCAGAATTCCATGCTTGTGCGCGTACTGGCCCGTGAGGAAACTCGCCCGGCTGGGAGAGCACAGGGGCGTCGTGACGAAAGCGTTCTGGAATCGCGCCCCTTCGCGCGACAGCCGGTCCATATTCGGCGTCTTCACGAACGGATGTCCCTCGCAGCTCATCGCGTCCCAGCGCTGGTCGTCGGTAAGGACGTAGAGGATATTGGGCCGTGAGTCAGCCGACTTCGATTGAAGGCCCATCAGCGCCGGAGCGCCGGCGGCCGCAAGAAACTTTCGGCGGTCGATCATGGATTTGATTTTCCCGCAGGCGCGGGCATCAATTCCTGCCACCTGTCGCGCCGCCACACCGGGGGCGGAGGCAGAGCGCGCGCCTCGGCTTCGTACTGGCTCTTCAACTTCTTCAGAACCTGCGGAAGCTGCGCCGATAGATCACGGGACTCGCGCGGATCCTCGCGCAGATCATACAGCTCATACCTCGCGGGTGCTCCATCGGGCGCGTCGCGAAACAGTCCGGGCACGGTGGCTCCGGTGAACCGCAGCAGGTAGGTTCCATCGGAGATAACCCACGCGCCGGGAGATTCCTCGCGGCGCCGTTCCGCCGGGCCGATGGTGGTCTCGCCGGTGTAACCCCAGGACCGTGCGTGAATGCCAACCCACTTCAGATGGTCGTGCGCCTTCTCCACTTTGCCGGCGGCCAACGGAAGAAGGCTGGTGCCGTCCAATCCAGCTGGCGTCTTCACTCCGGCGGCGTCCAGCGCGGTGGGCATTACGTCGCACGTCGACACCATCGCTCCTGGCCGCGACGCGCGAATTCCAGGGGGCCAGTGCATCATCATGGGAACCCGCATGCCGCCCAGATAGTAGTTGCCCTTGTGCCCCCGGTGCGGCGCGTTTCCGGGAAGCGGAGTGGCCATTGAAACAGGCGCCCCGTTGTCCGCCGTGAATATGAATAGCGTGTTGGCCCATTCCTGGGGACCGATCGCCTCACGGATCGAAGCAACGGCGGCATCCACCGCGTTTACGTGCGCGTAGAAGTTCGACAGATCGTAGGACCGGCTGGGAAATTGTTCGAAGTACCTCGCAGGTGCCTGCGGCTTCAACGGACCATGGACAGCGTGCATTGCCAGGTGGATGAAGAACGGTTTGTCCTGCGAACGCGCCTGGGCAGCGAACTCGATGGCTTTGTCCGCAAACAACTCCGTGTTGTACCGCTTCTGCAAGCCCGTGAACTTGCGGTTCTCCCAGATGTTCCAGTTGTCGTAGAAAGGACACTCGTGGTGGTTGTAACCGAAGTAATGATCGAAACCGTAGTGCAGCGGGTTGTGCTCTTCGATGACGGACCCCGTGTAGCCGGTGGGCGCGATCTCCCGCTCCAGCGCAGCCCGCTTGTCTGGAGGCAGCGCGGCGACGTCCGCCGGTTTGATGGAATGCTTCGCCAGTACGGCGGCCCGAAGGCTTTCGTCGCGCGTGCCGACGTGATACTTGCCGATTAGCGCGGTTGCGTAGCCCGCATCGCGCAGATGGCTGACCAGCATCGATCCCCTGGGCAGCCCCGCCGCTTGAAAGTCGATGTTGTTGTAGATGCCGAAGCGGCTGGCGGAAGTGCCGGTAAGGATTCCGGCGCGGGCCGGTGCGCAAAGGCTATTGGGCGAGCAAGCCTGCGTGAAGACTGCGCCATTCTTCGCGAGGCCGCTAAGCGTTGGCATCGCACGCCTCCCCATCGCCAGTGCCTCTTCGGGTGTGTAGGCGGCGTCGTGCCGCTTCAGGAAGTCGACATAGCCGGGGTCGAAATCGGCGGTGGTGATCGTGTCGGCGTGTGGAGCGAAGTGGCCCACGCCGAAATCGTCCATCAGGACGAAAAGGATGTTCGGCTTTCGGCGGGCGGGAGACCGCGCTTCCTGTGCGGCCGCCGCCACCGTAGAGGTTGCTAGAAATTCTCGCCGATTCATTGGCACGAGGGTCAGTAGTAGAACTTCAAGCCGACCTGGATGATCCGGGCTGGACCCGTCGAGGTGATCCGGCCAAAATCCGGCTGCGCCAGCTGTCCCGTTGGCGTCAGGCCGAATGCCGTGTTCGAAGGATTCGAGAAGTTCACTTGGTTGAACGCGTTGAACAATTCTCCCCTCAACTGCAGCCGCATCGATTCCCGGAACCGGATGTCCTTCAGGATCGACAAGTCCCAGTTGTGCAGCCAAGGGCCCCTGTTGTCGGGAAGAAAACGGCCTACGGTGCCGAAGGCAAACCGCGGCGCGTCGGAGAAAGCCGCAGGATTCAGCCAACGGTTATAGCGCTCCTTCGCGGAACCCGGAGTGGCGCTGCTGATGCCGGTTGAGTCCGGGCGGGCATCGCCTCCGTAAGAGAACGTCTGGTTCTGTACAGAGCTGATCGAGATGGGAAGTCCGGATTGCAGTGTCCAGACTCCGTTCAGGTTCCAGCCGCCGAGGATCGCATTGCTAAAGCCGCCGCCGGTCAGGAATCGCTTTCCGGCGCCGAAGGGCAGCTCGTACTGGAAGTTGGTCACCAGCCTGTGAGTGATGTCGATAGCTGAAATCGAGCGGTCCAGATCCTTGCGGTTGTTGTTCGTGTAGTCCGGATTTTGCTGGCCCAGGAAGCCTGCCACGGACGAAGTGTCGTCGATCGACTTTGAAAAAGTGTACGCGCCCAGCATTTGAAGGCCGCCGGCGAAGCGCTGCCGGAACTTCGTCTGCAACGCGTGGTAGGTGGAGTGTGCCTGTGATCCCCAGATATGTGTGACGCCCTGGAATTGCGGATAGCGAAGCAGCAGTTGTCCGGCCGTCGTGGTGCGGCCGCCGACGGGCGCTGTGGCGGGCGCAATGCCGAAGAAGGGATTCTGTACGACAGCGTTCAGGCCATCGCCCACGGAGAGAAACTCATCGGGAAGCTGGTTGAAGTTCGACTGGGCCAGCAGCTTCACGCCGGAGTTGCCCGCATAGGCTATATCGAAGAGCTGGTTCACTCCCACCTGGTATTGGACGTTGAAGTTCCACTGCATCGAATACGGTGTCCGGTCGCCGCGCACGATCGCGCTCACTCCCTGCCCGAGAAACGTTAGAAGCCCTTGCGCGCCGTTCTCTGGCACGTTGGTGCCCGCGGGGAATGGATTTGCGAGCGTCGCGAAGGCCGTCCGTCCGCCGTCGTTCGACGAGACCACCGGGGTGTTCGCGTTGTAGGAAAGCGCCCCGGAATTGCTGGCGCTGGGGCCGATCCCGGTTGTTGGGTTGTAGAAGATGCCAAACCCGGAGCGCAACACGATGCGGCTGGTGGCTTGGTACGCAAACCCGATGCGCGGAGCGAAGTTGTTGTTGTCCGCGTCCTTGTTGGTGCGCGGCGTGCCGTTGCGATTAGCAAAAACAAGGCCGCCTTGCGGCTGGGCAAGTCCAGGAGGGTTGATGGGCAGCAGCGCATCGAAATCGAACCACGATGTGCGATCGTGCATCTCGCGCATCGGACGGTCGGAATCCCAACGCAATCCGAAGTTAAGCGTCAAGCGCTGGTTGACGCGCCAATCGTCTTGAATGAACAGTGCGACGTAGGGCACGGTAAGCCCGACGCGAGGCTCCTGCTGGATGCGACCGCCCTGCACAAACCCAAGCATCATGGTCGCCAGCGCGTCGCCTCCGCCGGCGCGGTTGAAGAACTGCCGTGTCCAGTTCTCGTTGAAGGAGAACAAGCCTGCGGGGGCGTTGGGCCGGAAGTTGGAGGCCTTGTTCAGGCGGTACGTTCCGCCGAACTTCACCGTGTGGCTTCCAAAAAGTTTCGCGGCATCGGCGTTGAGATTGTAGGTCTCAAACTTGTTCCCAATAATCCAGGTGCCATTGCCGCCGAGAGCCGCGTAGCTGGACGGTTCGATACGCGGAAACACGCTGAATTGCGCGACCGGGTCGAGCGACGAGGGGAACCCGATCGACGACAGATTGATGCCATCCGGTGCGCTGCGCGGGTTGGCGGCATAGGCGTAGCCGATATTGGCGTGCAGAATCCAGTTGCCGATCAGCGAGTTGTGATCGATGGTGGCGCTGCGGTTGACGCTGCCATCCTGCCCGGTGTCAGGTGACGCATCGTTCCCGAAGTGATTCGCCACCTGTACCGTCCGGTCGTTCCAGGACGCGCGGCCATAAAGGTTATGCCGCTCACCGAAGCGATGGTCGACGCGAACGCTGTAGGCATTGTCCGACGGCCGGTTTCCCGCCTGCGAGAAGAAGTTGTTTCTGACGCCGGGAATCGTCGGAAGCGCATAGTTCGCAATCAGATTCCGCGCAACCTGGCTGATGCGGCTGGTAGGAATTATGTTGCCTGCAAAAGGCTGCCGCTCGCCTGCGGCGTTGATAGTGGTGGGGTCGAAGATGCGATTGGGTATTTCCGAAAAGTCGCCGTTCCGCATCTTCTCGGTCGGCACCGAAAAGAAGCTGGAGCCCGGATTTACCTGCCGCAGCCCCTCATAACTAAAGAAAAAGAACGTGCGGTCGCGCGCCTTGTTCAAGGGCCCGCCCAGCGTTCCCCCGAACTGGTTAAACCGGAACGGGCCCTTGCCACGGCCGTTCAGGTTGTTGAAGAATCCGTTGGCGTCAAAGACGTCGTTGCGGAGAAACTCGTAAAGCACGCCGTGGAACGCTTTGGTTCCAGAGCGGGTGACCATGTTGACCACCGCGCCGCCCGTGCGGCCATATTCCGCCGACAAGCCGTTGGTCTGCACCCGGAATTCCTGCACGGCATCGGGATTGGGCACGTAGGAGGGCTGGTTGTAGCCCATCACTTCTTGCGGCGCCCCGTCGACGATGATCGTGTTGGAAACGTCCCGGCCGCCATTGGCGGAAAAGCCGTTGCCGGCGATCTGCCCATTGCCGACGGAGGAATTCCGGTAGCTGGGCGTCGTGTTGATCCCGGGAGTAAGCGCGATCAACTGCATCACGTTTCTCCCATTCAGCGGCAGGGCTTCGGTGGTGAGTGAGTTGACTACTTCACCCAGCGTGGAACTGGCCGTATCCAGTAGTTGCGTATCCGCGCGAACTTCCACGGTCTCCGCAGTGGAGCCTACCTCCAGCGCGACGTCGATCGCGGCAATCTGCGCAACCTCCAGCGTAAAGTCGCTCTGTACGAACCGTTTGAAGCCGTTGGCCTCAACCGAGAGCGTATAGCCTCCCGGCGGGATCTGAAGGAACGTATACTCGCCGCTGGCGTTCGACTCCGTCGACCACGGCCGGTTCTGTGCGGTATTGGTGAGAACCAGGCGGGCATTGGGCACAACAGCCCCGCTGGCGTCCTTTACGCTGCCACGAAGAGTGGCGGTCTGCGTCTGCGCGATAGCGGCACACGCACAGAGAGAAAATGCTAGAAGTCCCCGAAGCATGACGGAAGCCTATCACGGGGAGCGCCAAAGTGAAACCGTCCTATGGTAAAAATCCAAGGATCTTCAGGTCGCCCGACGTGCCGAACTTCTCGTCCAGCTTCGGCACGTAATCCACGCGCACCTTCCGCCGCTGCGGGCCGCAGTCCATGTCTGTCGCGCTTTCGGCTCCCTCGGCGACTCGGATCACGATGGTGCTGGGATCGCGAATGGCCAGCGTCAGCCGCTTGCCGCCCGTTTCAATGTGCATGCGCGCGGCGGGGCTAAGACACTCCAGTTCCACCAGCACGCCCTCCACGGCTTCCACCTCTTCGCCCTTCTCAACGAGAATCACGCGCTCGTCGCCATCGCTTGACCGGCGCACCAGCCTCGGCCTGTCCGGCAGAACATCGTCGCCGGTTTCCAGCAACTCGACTGGGCGGATCAACTGCTGGGCCGCGATCACCGCTTGGGCCGCGGAGGCGTTCTCACGAGCCTGCTTTACCCTGGCGATATACGCCCCCAGCCGGTCGCTGGCTTCCTTGTCGTACATATCCACGGAGTACTTCGCCGTCAGTTTTGCGGAGGTCTCCGCTTCCTCAATGAAGCCGTTTGCGGCCGCGGCGTAGGCCGCCACGCGGTAGAAGCGCCCGGCAAGCTCGCGGTCCATCGATGTCACTTGCCTCACCACGGCGAGGCTGGCCGGATACTGGTTCATGGCCAGGTACTGCTCCGCCAGTTGTATGCGGGCCTCCAGCCAGTCCGGCTTCATTTTGATCGCTTCCTTGGTCCAGCCAATTCCCTTGTCGTCCAGTTGATTGCTGTAAAGCTGAACGCGGCTGGCGTCAAGGTACAGCTTCGGCGGCGGGTTCGGCTGCCCCAACGCCTTCTCGAACAACGTGCGGGATTTCGCGTAGTCCTTCGCCTGGCATGCCGCGTAGGCTGCCACCTCGGCGACTTCGGGCCGGTCGCCGTGCGCCGCTGCCAGCGCGTCGATCTCCGCAGAGCCGGTGGAGTTCCGCCGGTTCATCTGAACCCCTGCCAGAATGGCCTTCGCAGCTACCTCGTCCACCGGCGTCACCGTGGGCACAAGGCCGGACTTCTCCAGCTTGATGGGAAAATCGGCGGCGTAGAAGCGGTCGCCGCGCACATACATTGTTAGACGTTTCTCAACCTGTTCAACCGTGAGGCCGTATGCCGACTGCAGGGCCGTGGCTGCATCCGTCTCCGCCACAATCGCCTGGAAGAAAGCGTCGAATTTAGGACGGTACTCGATTTCGAGCATCAGCATATGCGTCAACGCCCAGCTCTCGGCGTAGAAGCTTCCAGCGTGCGCCCTGCGGTTGTATTCGGCGGAGCCATGATCCACCCCCAGCAGGCGCGCCACCGGAATCCAGCCGCTTCGCGCCTGATAGATGTGGCCCTCGATCGGCGAGCCGATCCGGACCTTGCTGCCGAAAGGCTGGAAAGTGGAATACACCTCGGCGATTCCCTCGGCCAGCCAGACCGGGAGGCGAAGGCCGGACCGGCGGCAGAGCAGGTGGACATACTCATGAACCGCCGTTCGATCCGCCTGCGTGGAGTAGCCGCCCATCACAATGTAGTCTCGATCCAGCCCGTGCTGGTAGAACGCGGCGGCGGCCTCGCTTGGCCGGAACGGAGCGTACTGCTTCTCCGATCCGAACAGGATGATCCGCGCGGGGGCGGTATTGGTGGGCTTGGCCGTGAACCCTTTTTCGAAGAACTCGCGCACCTGTTCGAAGTAGAGGATGGTTTCCTTGGCCTTGCGCTCGCCTTGAGGCGTGTAGAGCTCAAAGTTGGGCGACGTGGCGCGCACCCACTTCTCCGCGGCTGGCAGAGTGGCGGTAAGACCCAGTACAGCGAAGATGAGGCGAATCATAACTTGAATGGGTTTCGAGGATCGAAGAATTATGGCCCAGAAAGTTAGGAATGGCAATGGCCTACCAGACGTTTCAGGCATAGACTAGATTCGAGAATGTCGGAACATATCGCCCACGTAGCTGTTTTCGAAGACTGCTGCCGCCTTGGTCTGCATTCGGGGCGGCTGAACAAGGCGTTTCGCACGGTGCTGGAGCGGCACTGGGACTTTGCCCGTTTCGGCAGCACATCCCGCTCTGGCGACCGCCATTCCATTGCCATTCTGAAGTACGCGCGCGAGCGGTGGGATAAGCGCGACGAGGGCGACTATCTCGAGGAAAAGCTGGCGTTCCTGATCGGCTGGCGATGCCATCAGGCGGCCGATCGGCGTTTCAAGCCGGTCTACCGGGAGCTGGACCCCGAGTATTACAAGACGCAGAAGCCGGACAGCGAATCGGGCGCGCCGACGGACGTGCGAATTCTGCACGATGTGGTTGTGTACCGCGAGGTGTATGGGTCCGGCGAGTGGCCGCCCTTCCCGAAGGGTTTGCTGGACGACCGTCTGGACTCAATGCACGGCGCGCGCGCGCTGGATTTTGAGGCGGCCTTCGATGCCGTGGGCGGAGTGTGGCAGCGTACGCTTCAAGCGCAGCTGCCGAAGACTTTTGCGGGAGACTTTGAATCGTCCACGCGCCTGATCCCCCGGCGGTACCAGCGATTCTACGTCGATGTGCAGCGCTATTCGGAAATGTTCCGCAACGCCGACCCGGATCAGGTGTTCCGCTACATCATCCAACCGAATTTCTACGATCCGAAAGACGGTTTAATTTCCCTTGCGCGGGACCTACAGCGGAAGAGGGCGACGAAGGTGGCCTTCGATCCGGCCTATGAGGCGGCCGCTGGTCAGAGCCAATACACGCAGTCTCTGAAAATGGGGCTGCGCTACCTTTTCGCGGCCAGCGATTTCTTCGACGGAAAGATCTCCGAGCCGGAAACGCGCAAGCTTTTCGATCTCGACAAGAAGCATACCGAAGGGGGCACGTTTACCCAATGACGCGCCGTGAAGCTTTGCAGTTGGCGGCGGCCGCGCTTGCCGCGCCATCGTTCGCTGCCCAAAAGGCCCCGTGGTCCGGCTATGTGACGTCGGCGTTTGCGGTGGATGATGTGCGGCGTCTGATTGTGCTGGACCCGAAAGCAGATGCCGCGGTGCGCACCGCCCTGACCACGCATCCGGCGGCGGCGAAGCTGGGCTGTGCACTTACCACAACAGCGTCCAACTGGCGTCCAAAGCCTGAGGCTGACGCCGCGCTTACCGATCCTGTGGAGCAGTTGGCTGTGGCGGCGGGGGCGATGGTGAACTCGGCTGCGCTTGAAATCTTGGGCAAGCAGTCCTACGACGCGCTGGCGCTGGACGCGGCGTTGCTGTCGGCGCGGCATCCTTCGCCGGCCAAGCTGACGCGCACGGAGTATCTGGAGTTCCTGAAGGCGGTGGACATCCGGTGCCAGATTGAGCTGCATACGCTGGACCCGGAGGAGAGCGACATTCATGCGTGGCTTGCCGGAACGGCGCGCTGGTATCGCGATGGCCAGAACTATCTGGGCGAACTGGCGGCGGCGCTGGCTGCGGGCGCGGGGAGTCCGCTGTTCGACGCATCGGATCCGCTGTTTCGATTGAGTGAGCGTGTCCGGCGCGCGGAGCCGGTGACGAAAGCGGATCTGCAGGCTGCAAAGCCTTCGTCGGCGTACGGGCGGGCCCTGCGGCACGCGCTGGACCAAGTGTCGACGGGCTGAAGTCGCCACAGCGGTGGGGCTTCCGCCGCCGATGCCTGCCGCGACGGGTCACAGTCGGCCCGATGATTGCCACTTGAGTCGTCGTGGCTCCCGACGTAGGGTACACTGCCGGAGGAATGAGACGGCGGCCTTGAAGAACTGGCAAACGAGTGCGCTATTGCTTTCGGCGGGCGCGCTCTCGATGGTGGGCCAGACCACAACAACCGCAGACCCGTCGAAACCGAAGATTCTCGAAGAAGGCATCCTTCCCGGATCGATTCGAATTCCCGGATCGGACCTGTCGTTGAAGTTCGGCGGCTACGTCAAACTGGATTTCATTCAGGACTTCGACGCAATCGGAAACATTTATCAATTCAAGACGAACACCATCCCGGCGCGCCCCGCATCGGGCAATAC
>JBGTFZ010000074.1:0-62913 GCA_041746955.1 Bryobacteraceae bacterium | reverse complement strand
ATCCGGTGGGTGAAGAAGAACGGCAAGAAGTACAAGGGCAACCGGAATCGCATCGCGTTGATTGGCGAGTCCGCCGGCGGGCACATGGTCGCGTATCTTGGCGCGAAGGGCCGGGGCAATACGGCGGTGGATGCGGTGGTGGCTTTCTATGGCGCGCACGACTTGCTGCAGTTGGCGCAGGATCGCGATGGCGGCGATCTGGCTTTGATCGGCAGGAATCTTCTGCAGGAACCCGTGGACGCTGAAACGCGTTGGCGTCTCCGCGAGGCCTCGCCATCGGAGTATGTCAATAAAGACATGCCACCGTTCCTGTTCATACACGGCACTGGCGACAAGACGGTCCCTCCCAACCAGTCCGCACTGCTGTGCGACAAGATGAAGGCCGCCGGGTCTAAGTGTGAGGTTTTTCTGATCGAGGGCGCTCCGCATGGGATGGCGGGCTGGGAGAAGAATCCGGCTTACCAGACGTACAAGCCGAAGATGATCGAGTGGCTGAAGGCGACGCTGCGGTAGGGCTCCGGGCAGCCGGGGTAAGGGGATCAAGCCGCCCGCGACCGGACTCCGATTCGGGCGGCACCGCAGAGATGTGGTGAGCCGTGAGGAGGATCCTGCGGCCTGGAACTGGCGCTATTCAGCGGCAAAGGCCTCCTGCTGACACCATCGCCTGATGCCTATACCGACGAATCTACAATTGAAGTCCGTGCCTCCGAATAACCCAAAGATCTCTCACATCACCCATCTGGAGAACCTTCCCCAGATGCTAGATGGTGTTCTTTGGTCAGACGCAAAGCGAATTCGGCGGGAGCTGGACTGCACTGTAGTCGGAATGCGTGAAATAAAGCGCCGCCGTCTGGAAGAGATCGAGGTGAACTGTTATCCAGGCACCAAGGTCGGGCAGTATGTGCCATTTTACTTTTGCCCGCGTTCGGTCATGCTGTTTGTTCTTCATCGCAGGCAATCACCCCGGCTTGGCATACCGCGGAGGGCAGCGTCCGATAGTGCATCTCGAAGCCGATTTGAGAGATGTTGTAGCGTGGGCTGATCGAAAAGGAAGCCGCTGGGCGTTTAGCAACGGCAATGCCGGGGCGCGCTACACGACGTTCTTCAACGACATTGATGATCTCCAGAGTTTGGATTGGACATCCATTTAAGCGACGGACTGGGGAGATTCGATTGTGCAAGAGCGCAAGCAGGCGGAGTTCTTGGTTGAGAATTCCTTCCCGTGGAAGTGGATCGGGCGCATTGGAGTGATCGACAATAAAGTCGAGGGGCAGGTAGCAGAGTTCATCTGCAGGGCAGACTACAAGCCAAAAATAGTCGTCGACCCGAGCTGGTACTACTAGAGCGACGATGATCGAGCTCACACACGGAGACATCCTAAACGCCGATGCGGAAGCCCTCGTTAACACGGTGAACTGCGTTGGCGTGATGGGCCGTGGCATCGCGCTGCAATTCCGAAAGGCGTATCCAGAAAACTTCGAAGTCTACGAAGCGGCATGTGAACTTAAGGAAGTTCGGCCTGGAAGAATGCTGGTCTTCGAAACTGGCCTCCTCACGGGGCCGAAATACATCATCAACTTCCCCACCAAACGGAACTGGAAAGGGAAGAGCAAGATTGAGGACATCAATGCGGGACTGTCGGCACTCCTTGAGGAAGTAGCGAAGCGGGGCATTAGGTCGATTGCGGTTCCGCCGCTGGGGTGTGGTCTCGGTGGGCTCGATTGGAAGACGGTACGTCCGCAGATCATGAAGGCCTTCGAAGGGCTTCCCGATGTGAGAGTCGTGCTCTTCGAGCCTTCTGGTACGCCTAGCCCAGAAGAAGTGGTGACCCAGAAGCGCATCCCGGAGATGACGGTTGGGCGTGCAGTGCTCATTAAGTTGATGGACCGGTATCTGGCCGCCGTAATGGACCCGTCCATCACGCTGCTCGAGATTCACAAGTTGATGTACTTCATGCAGGCAGCCGGCGAGAATCTTCGGCTCCCGTATCGGAAGGCGCCGTATGGGCCTTACGCGACGAACCTTCGCCATGTAATGCTTCTCATTGAGGGCCACTTCATCAGCGGCTTCGGAGATGCCGAGGACGATCCGAAGCGTCCGATCGAACTTCTGCGCGGTGTGACGGATCCAGCTTCGAGGATCATCGCATCACTTCCCGATACTCAGGCCCGACTCGAGCGCGTCGTAAAGCTCATTCACGGCTTCGAAACGCCGTATGGAATGGAGTTACTTGCGACAGTCCATTGGGCTTGCACTCGAGAGGACGCGGAAACTCGTGAAAAGGTGATTGAGCAAGTTTACGCGTGGAATGAGCGGAAGAAGAGTTTCGGCAAAAACGAGCTTGTTCTCGCCCGCGATGTTCTTGCCGCGCAGGGCTGGCTCAACTGACAGTCGCCGAATCCAGTTATCGCGGCTTACCTCGAAGCTGAGTCCGTTGTGCCGGTTCCGTATCAGGCTCCAGCGCCGCAGTAACTCAGGCGACGCCCGGGAACGCCTCGCGGATGGGTGGCAAACGATCGGCGAAGCCGGCCTTCGTGCGCCGAAGCTCGGCGATGGCGGCGGCGCGCATCTGGCGCAGCCTCGGCTGATGCTCTTTCTTTACCGCAAGATTGTCGAGTTCGTCGGGGTCCGCCTCGCCGTCGTATAACTCTTCCAGGTCCGTGATCAGAGGCCGGACATACTTATACCGCCGGTCGCGCAGAAGCACGTACCACGGCACCTGATTGTGGAACGCTCCGTCGCCCTTCGGAATCGTGCTGGTGTCGGAGCCGAACTTCTGCCCCGTGGCAGCCATCATGGCGGGCGTGTCCCATGCCGAATCCGGATTCGACAGCAGCGGCGACAGGTCGCGGCCATGCATCTCCCACGGCAGATCGATGCCCGCGTAGTTGAACATCGTCGGCACAAGATCGACACCCGACACCGGGGCGCGGCACACGCCGCCTTCCGGAATGCGGCCCGGCATGGAGAACATCAGGGGCGAGCGGATGTTGGCGTCGTACGCCGCGATCTTCGTGCCCCGGAATCCATGCTGGCCGAAGGCGAGGCCCTGGTCCGCCGTGAAGATCACGAACGTGTTCTCGCGTTGACCGGTTTCGTCCAGCGTCTTCATCAACCGGTCCACCGCCTCGTCCAGCGCGATTACGCCCTGATGATACTGGCGCACCCACGCCTCCAGAGTCTTTCCGCCGGACACCAGGCGGCCATTGGAATCCCGCTTCCACTGCTGGATCTTCTGCGCCCAGTCGGGCTTGCCCGGACGCGGACCGATGATGTCCTTCGGTGCATCGAAGTCGATTCCGGAGAGTTCGTTCAGATGCCGTTCCGCCGGCTGGTACGGACTGTGCACCGCTCCGTAGCAAAGCCAAAGGTAGTACGGCTTCGACGTATCGCGGCCATTGCCGCGAATGAAGTCCACCGCCCAATCGGTGTACTGGTCGGTTGAATACCGCTCCAGCATTTCCGTCTTCCCGCCCTGATAAGTAACCGGCTGGTGGTAGTAGTAATTCTGACTCGTCTCCGGATGCTTGGGACGATTCCATACAATCTGAAAATCCCAATCGCGGCCGTAGCCGGTGTCGGTTCCGGTGTGCCACTTGCCAATCTGCGCGGTGACGTAGCCCGCGCGCCGGAACGTGCCGGGCCAGAAAGGGCACTTCGCCGGATCGTACGCGCTGCCTGGGTACGCGCCTTCCATGCGCATCGATTCCACGCCGAACTGATGCTTGCCGGTAAGCAGCGTGGCTCGCGAAGGCATGCACCAAGCGCCGATATAGCCATGCGTGAAGCGGACTCCCCGGCTTGCCAGACGATCGATGGCCGGGGTGCGGGCCCACGGATACGCCTCCGGATAGCAGCTGAGTGTGCGGTAGGAATGGTCGTCCGTGTAGATGAACAGGATGTTGGGCCGCTTGGGGGACGTCGCGGCCACACGGCGGTTTTGCGCCAGCGCGGCGGCGGGCAGCATGCCCAGCAGATTGCGGCGGGTGGTCAACATCGCATCAGTATGTCACCCGCTACGCTCCGCGAGAAGGCTGGCTTAGAAGCCTTCCAGCAGATGGCCTAACTTTTCCTTCTTCACCCGCAGGTACTGCCGCGCGCGCTCACCGGCGTCGGTGTGCGCGGGAAGGCGGACGACGGCGATGCCATTGTCTTCGAGAGCCTTCACCTTCTGGGGATTATTCGACAGCAGGCGGACCTGGGTGACGCCCAACGACCGCAGAATTTCCGCCGGAAGGCGGTAGCTGCGCGCGTCCACTTCAAGGCCCAGTTCCAGGTTGGCTTCCACCGTGTCCGCGCCCGCGTCCTGCAACGCGTACGCGCGGAGCTTGTTCATGATGCCGATGCCGCGGCCTTCCTGCATCTCGTAGATGACGATGCCCCGGCCCTCGGCTGAGATCTCGCGCATGGCCAGCTCCAGCTGTGCGCGGCAATCGCATCGCAGGCTATGGAAGACGTCGCCGGTAAGGCATTGCGAGTGGATGCGCAGGATCGGCGCCACTCCCGACTGCGTGTCGCCCATACGAAGCACAACGGCCTCTTCCATCTGGCCGTCCTGGAAGCCTTCGAATCCCAGAATGTCGAACTCGCCGAACTGCGTGGGAAGCGTGGCTTCGGCGGCCATGCGAAGTTCAAACGGCAGCGCGCCTCTAGAAAGTGACATTCGCCTTCTTGAAGTCGCCCGCGCGCACGATGGTCAACTTCGCGGCGTACAGATGCCGCGTCATGGCAGCCTGAATCTTTGCGGGCGTCAGCTCCAGCACACGCTTCTCCATCTCCGTGTCGAAGGCCATCGTGCGGTCGAGGAATTGGTAGCCATTGATGCGGCCCACCAGTTCCTGATCGTTCGCCCGGCTCACCTCGCGAAGCTGAAGCCAGCTCTTCTTCGCCGACTCCACTTCCTCCGCTGTAAAGCCGTCCTTCAACACGTTCGCCAACTCGTCCCGGAACGACGCCTCCACCTTCGGCACATTCTGTGGAGCGGAGATTGCGTAGCCCATGAACATCCCGGAATCGTCCAGCGCCGACGCGTAAAACTGCGACCCCACGCCGTAGCTAAGCCCTTCCTTTCCGCGTATCCGCGAGAACAGCCGCGAGTTCATTCCATTGCCGAGAATGTAGTTGCCTAGTGTCAGCGCGGCGTAGTCCGGATCGGTGTCCTTGATCTTCAATGGCAGGCCGACGGCCCACATCGCATTCGCCTTGTCGGGCGTTTCGATCACCTTCGTATCGGGCGCCACCACCTGATACGGCTTCTCGACGCGGGCAAACTTTTGCGGACTCTGCCAAGAGTTGAACAGATCGCTGACCTGCTTCTGCGCCGCCTCCGGCTCGAAGTCGCCGATCACCGTCAATTCGCCCTTCGAAGCGCCGTAGAACTCCTTGTAGAAAGCCTTCACCTGGTCCAGCGTGACGGCTTTCGTCTCCACAATCTGCTCTTCGATCGACTTCACATACCGGACGTCATCCTTCGGATAAGGGTTCAGATGCTTTTGCATCGCATTCACGGCCAGCGCCTGAGGCTCGTTCTTCGCGCTTTCAAGACCCGCTAGCGATTGCTGTTTCAACTGCTCGAATTCCTTCTCGGGAAACGCGGGCTCCTTAAGAATTTCGCCGACGAGATCCAGCACCGGCGCCAGGTTCGGCTTTGTGGTCTGCACTCTGACGAACGCGCCCTCGGCGCCGCCCGATACCGACACCTGCGCCTTTAGCCGGTCAAACTCCTGCTTGATTTCCTCGCGCGAGTGTTTCGCCGTCCCCTTCATCAGCATCTGCCCCGCCATGCTGGCCGCGGCGGAGCGGCCCTTCAGGCTGTTCACGTCGCCGAAATGCAGCCTCATGTTCACGACCACCGACTCGCCGCGCGTCTTCTTGTTGATGAAGGCCAATTCGATGCCGCCCTGCAGGTCGCCCCGGATCGTCCGCTTTTCGATGTTCGACGGCGATGCGTCGAAGGCTTCGCCTTGCGAAATCAGTGCGGAGCCCATGTAGCCTTCCAGAAGCTTGGAAGCCTCCGGCGGCGGAGGAATTTCGGCGCGGACGGGATTCTTATCCGGAATGAACTCGCCGATCGTGCGGTTGGACGCCACCCAATATTTCTCGGCGGCCTTCTGTACTTCCTCGCGCGTGACCGCGCGGATGCGGTCGCGCTGCAGGAACATCAGCCGCCAGTCGCCCTTCGCCTGCCACTCGCTTAGGGCCAGCGCGGTCCGCTGCGAATCGTTCAGCGCAAGATCGAAATCCTTCAACCACTCCGTCTTGATCCGGCCCACCTCGTCATCGGTGAACGGGTTCGTTTTGATTCCATCGAACACCGCCAGCGCCGCTGTCTTCGCCTCGTCAATCGACTGTTCGTTCCGGATCGTCGCGATCATCGTCGTGTAGCCCGGATCGCGGAAGGACCACGAAAGGTTGTTCACCCACGCCGCTTTCTTCGTCTCTACCAGCGCCTTGTGCAGACGCCCGCCGGGAGTTTCGCCCAGAATGTCGCTGGCGATGTCGACGGCGGCGTAGTCCGCGTTCAACGCGCTGGGCACGTGAAACAGAATGCACAATGCCTGAACGTCGCCCACGCGGCGAAGGGTAACGGTGCGCTGGCCGTCCTGAGTTGGCTCATCCGTGTAAGTCTTGCGAAGCTCGCGAGTGGGCTTCGGGATCGAGCCGAAATATTGCTGCACCATCGCCAGCGTCTTCGCCTCGTCGATCTTGCCGGCCACCACCAGCATCGCGTTGTCCGGCTGGTAGAAGTGGCGGTAGAAAGCCTGCAGACGGTCGATCGGCACCTTCTCGATGTCGGAGCGGGCGCCGATGGTGGACTTGCCGTAGTTGTGCCACAGGAACGCCGTCGAGATCGTCCGTTCCAGCAGAATGCGCTGCGGCGAGTTCTCGCCCATCTCGTACTCATTCCGCACCACCGTCATTTCGGTGTCTAGATCCTTCTTGGCGATGAAGGAATTCACCATGCGGTCCGCTTCCATGGACAGGGCCCATCGCAGATTCTCTTCCGTCGCCTGGAAGGTCTCGAAGTAATTGGTGCGGTCGACCCACGTCGTTCCGTTGGGCCGCGTGCCGTGATCCTGCAGTTCCTTGTCGATGTGCGGATGATTCTTCGATCCTTTGAACAGCAGGTGTTCGAGAAGGTGCGCCATTCCGGTTTCGCCGTAATCTTCGTGCCGCGAACCCACTAGGTAGGTGATGTTCACGGTGACGTTGGCCTTTGTGGGGTCCGGGAACAAGGCCACGCGCAGACCGTTCGGGAGGCGGTATTCGTTGATGCCTTCGACGCCGGTAACGAACTCGACGCCTTGCGGCAATGGGCTGACAGGTTTTTGGGCCATCAATGTTGACGTGAACAGGACCATGGAAAAGAAAGAGACCAGGTGGCGGGTAAACACGAAGCGGCTCCTTACTTCTCATGCTACCGGACCGCGTGGCGGCTAAAATAGCCGCAGTTGACTTCAGAGCAGCAACTTGTCGTTCTGCTGGTCCGCTTGGCCGTAGCGGCTTCGGTGGCCAGTTTCCTCGCGCGCTTCGGTCCGTTCCTGAGGACGATCATGCGCGAAGAGCGTACTCTGATCCAGCGGACCCGCCTGGCGCTTAGCTTTGGAGCCGTCTTCGGTGCAGGCGCAGCCGTCCGCGCCGCCACGCCCGCGTATGTCGCGGTGGACTTAAGCTTCCCCGGAGCGATGCTCTCCGGCCTGATCGGAGGCTACTGGACCGGGCTGTTTTCCGGCGTGCTGATCTCGCTGCCTTCAATGGCGCGCGGCGAATGGATGACGATGCCCGTGCTGGCCGCGTTCGGCCTGCTGGGCGGATTGTTGCGGGACCTGGCTCCGGAGCCGGAAGAGATTTGGCGGTTCTCGCCGGTGTTCGACCTGCTGGCCGGATACCGCTTCTTCCGCCGAGGTTCGGACCCCGCGCGCAGCGGATTTCAATTGTTCTTCCTCTGCGCCATCGTCTTCGCGATCTTCATCTACAGCGCAGTCGGCGGGATGTTTGGGCCGAAGCGGCTGCTGTCCATCGTTCCACCTTCCGGCCTGATGAATCTTCTCGGCTACGCAACGATGGTGATGTGCGTGGCGATTCCGCTGAAGATCTGGAACAGCGCGCGGACCGACCGCAAGCTGGAATCGCAAAACCGTTTGCTGGTGGAGGCGCGTCTGGTGGCGCTGACAAACCAGATCAACCCGCACTTTCTGTTCAACACACTGAACTCCATCGCGTCGCTAATCCGCGTGCGGCCAGAGGAGGCGCGCGGCGTCATCTACCGCCTTTCGAACATTCTGCGGAGGCTGCTGCGGAAAGCCGATGCGTACTCGCCGCTTCGCGAGGAGATCGCCTTTATCGACGACTATCTGGCCATCGAGATGGTGCGGTTTGGAGAGAAACTGCGAGTCGTGAAGGAGATCGATCCCGGCACGCTGGACCGCCTAGTGCCCAGCATGCTGTTGCAGCCGATTGTCGAAAATTCGATCAAGCATGGGCTGTCGGCGAAGGTGGAAGGCGGGTCGATTACGCTGCGCAGCCGGCGCGACGGCGCGAACATTCAACTGATCGTCGAAGACGACGGCGTAGGAATGACGGAGGACCGCCTGAACACGCTGTTCCGCCAGGGCGTCGGCGTGTCCAACGTCAATGAGCGGCTGCAGGTGTTGTTTGAAGACCGCTACCGGATCGTAGTGGAGAGCCATCCAGGCGAAGGGACGCGGACTCTGATCGAGATTCCGGACCTGGAGAAGATGGAGTCCCCGCTGGCACAAACAAAACTACCTCCGGGTCCTGGTCGAGCGGCCGCCAGTCCGGCGATTCGCTAAGAATCGCGGCCAGCGGACTGTTGCGCGGCCACAGATAGGCTTGAAAGCCGTACTTCTTCTGGACCGTTTTCCAGGCTGGCGTGCCCTGGGCGACGGCGATGAATTCGTTGCCGATCTTTTCGCCAAAGTAGTTGTGGCGGGCGTCCATGAACACCTGTTGTTCGGGGTAGCTGCGCCAGATCAGGTAGTCCGCCCATTGATCGGTGGTGAACACCCGGGACGTTTTCAGAAATTCCCGGTGCCGTTCCACCATGGCAACGGGAAACAGATCCTTCGGAAACTGCGTGGGCCAGGTGACGATCGGAAGGGTTGCGATGGCGGCGATGGCAACCGCCGGCCAAGCGGTCATCGACCGTAGTTCGAAGGCGATCATGCGGTGGGTCGATGGCCACCAGCGCGTAAGCTCTTCGGCCACGATGGGGATCAGCACCACCGCCCACACCGTGGTGTGGCGGACGGAAGTCAGCGCGCAATAGCTGAGGAACGCGATCCACAGAACCTCGGTGTATTTCTTGCGGGCAAGCAGCGTTCCGGCGGCGGCCAGCCCGCAGAACAGCAGGATCAGAAAGCTGAGCATCGTCTCCGTCCGAAACTTTGGAGACTGGAATTCGTCGACGAAGCGGATCACCCAATCGGATCGCAGGTATTGGATGACGTGGGCGTGCAGCTTCCAGCCATACGGATTTAGGAGCGTCGCCGTGGCGCAGGCGATCCCAACCAGTGAGTATCGAAATAGGTTCTTCGGGCGGCGTTCCAGCAGTTCGCCCAACGCCAGCAGCGCCAGCAGCGGAAACACGACGAAGAATCCGCCATGCAGGTTCGACCAAAGGGCCATCAGGGGAATCAGCAGCCAGATCCGGTGGGACGGCTCCCGACGGTCTCGCTCGATCATCCAAACGGCCACCGCCAGAAACAGCAGCGTGAAAACGTGAGGCCGGGCCAGGAAGTGTATGTTCAACACGCTGGCCCCCAGCAGAACCAGCGGCACCAGCACCACGCCCGACGCCCCCCGCCACACGCCCTGCAGCGCGACGAAGGCGGGCACCAGCGCCAGCAGCGTCGCGAAGATCAGCACGACGCCTTTGAGCCCAGCCGCTTCGTTCGCCGCCGACATCAGAACCCCGGCCAACCATTCATAGGCGAACCATTCGCCGTGGGGCTTCGACCAGCCGAAGAGATCGGTTGTGGGAACCTGGCCATGCGCGCGCACCCAATCGCCGATCCGGATGTGGACCCCCGTATCGCCATCCATCAGCAATCGGGACATGCCGCTTTCTCCGCCGAGAAAACAGAAAGCCAGGATCGCCAGAAAAAGGATGTCGGCGTGAGTGGGGGCCAGCCGGAGCCGCGGTCGGGGAACGCTTGCGGACAGTTCCATACCGTTCTTATCGGAGACTTGCGGCTAAGCGCAGGCAGGGTAATTTCCCCTGCCCAACTAAGGGTTCCCACCGATTTAGGAAAAACGCAATCCCTTCTACGCTTGATTCATCCGAACATCCCTAAAGGAGGGAAGCAGAGATGAAAAAGCTTGTGAATCTCGCGTGGGCGCTGCGGATCTGGAAAGATACCCGCGGACAGGACCTGATTGAGTACGCGTTGATGGCCGGATTTGTGGCCGTTGCCGCGGGCGCGATCATGCCGCAAGTCGCATCGAGCATTAGCACCATCTTCAGCAAAGTGGCGACCACCATGTCGACCGCCGCTGCAGTTGGTTCCTAAACTCGGGGCAAACCGTAATGTTGCGGGGCGGGCGCCCACGTGGGTCCGCCTCGCGGAACTTTCCGATGGAGATATCGTGACCAGCCTTCGTACCATTGCGCAATCGCTCTGGCGGGACCGCCGGGGCCAGGATCTGATCGAGTACGCGTTGATTTCCGCATTGATCGCCGTGGCTATCGGCGTCATCATGCCGGGGGCGGCAGCGTCTATTTCCAGCATTCATAGCAAACTGGGCACCCAAGCCTCCCGGGTTGCCGGCTTCTAAACCTCGCTACACTACGCGCCATGGTGCGCGCGCTAACTCTTCTTGCCCTCGCTTCGGCGGCGATCGCCGGGCCCCGCTTCGTTGTTACCCTTCCCGCCGGCGGTCCGGCTCGCGACGGCCGCCTGCTGCTGCTGCTGTCCACCGACCCCAAATCCGAACCGCGATTCCAGATCAACGACGGCCCGGACTCTCAACTGGCCTTCGGCATCGACATCCAAAACGCCCAGCCCAAATCCGCCGTCACGATCGACGCCAAAGCCGTTGGCTATCCGGTTCAAAGCGTCGACACCCTGATACCGGGCGAGTACACCGTGCAGGCGGTATTTGACGTCTACGAAACTTTCAAACGCTCTGACGGCCACACGGTGACGCTGCCGATGGATCGCGGCGAAGGCCGTCAATGGAATCGCGCGCCGGGCAACTTCTACTCGACGCCGGTGAAGATACGCGTCGATGCGAACACGCGGGCGCGGATCGCGCTCGACCAGACGATTCCACCGATTGAGCCGCCGAAAGATACGAAATACGTCAAGCATGTCCGCATCCAATCCGAACTGCTGACGAAGTTCTGGGGCAGGCCGATGCACCTGGGCGCGCATATCCTGCTGCCCGAGGGGTTCGACCAGCATCCCGAGGCCCGCTATCCCCTGGCGATCTTTCACGGCCACTTTCCTTCGGACTTCGATGGCTTCCGTACGGAGCCGCCCGATCCGGATCTCAAGCCGGATTACAGCGAACGCTTCAAGCTGGCCGGCTACAACCGGATCGTCCAGCAGGAGGCGCACGACTTCTACAAAAAGTGGACCTCGCCCGGATTTCCGAGGATGCTCATCGTCGAGATTCAGCACGCCAATCCGTTCTACGACGACTCCTATGCCGTGAACTCGGCGAACCTGGGCCCGTACGGCGGCGCGATCATGAAAGAGTTGATTCCCGCCATCGAGAAGCAGTTCCGGGGTATCGGCGAAGGCTGGGCCCGCTTCACTTATGGAGGATCGACAGGCGGGTGGGAAGCGCTGGCGGTCCAGGTGTTCTATCCCGACGACTTCAATGGCGCGTTCGCCGCCTGCCCCGACCCCATCGACTTTCGCGCCTACACCGTTGTCGATATCTACAAGGACAAGAACGCCTACTTTATCGACGGAGCGCACAAGCGCGTGGCGCGTCCGGGTAAGCGGGATTCGCTGGGGCACGTGTCGGTGACGCTGGAGGATGCCAACCGGTATGAGCGTGTTCTGGGCACGCGAAGCCGTTCCGGCCAGCAGTGGGATATCTGGGAGGCGGTGTATTCACCCGCCGGGCAGGATGGCTACCCGGCGCGGATCTTCGACAAGACCACCGGCCTGATCGATCCCGGGGTGGCGCAACATTGGCGCGAGAACTACGACCTGCGCCACATCCTGGAGCGGGATTGGAGCAAGCTGGGCCCCAAGGTAGCGGGCAAGATTCACCTCTATTGCGGCGACATGGACAACTACTATCTGAACAACGCCGTCTACCTGATGGAGGACTTTTTGAAGAAGACCACAAACCCGGCGGCTAATGCCGAAGTGGCCTATGGCGACCGGTTCGAGCATTGCTGGAACGGCGACCCCAACGTGCCGAACGCCATCTCCAGACTGCGCTACAACACGATGTACATCGACAAAATGTTGAAGCGCATGGAGGCCAATCATCCGCAGGGCGCGGATCTGAAGAGCTGGCGCTACTGAATTATTCGTGACGGATGGCGGCAACCGGATCGACCGCCGCCGCCCGTCGCGCCGGTATGATCGTGGCCGCAAGCGTTGCGGCGGCCAGCACCGCAACCACCGTTCCAATGACCGGAGTGGCGGATGCCACGTCGCCGAACTCGGTAAGCAGTGAACGAAGGCCCATCGTCGCGGCGATCGAAAGCAGAAGGCCGGGCACGAAGGCGAACAACATCAACAGAAGCCCTTGGCCGCTGACCATGCGCATCAGGCGCCGGCGGTCAGCGCCAAGCGCGGCGCGGATCCCGAACTCTCTCGTCCGCTGGGCGACGGAGAACGCAACCACGCCGTAGACTCCGATCACGGTCATGGTTAGCGCCAGCAGGCCGAACCCGGCGGCCAACCGTCCAAGAATCCAATAAGGCGCGAAGCTTTCTTCCACCCAGTCCTCCATGGTTTTGGTGTTGAAGATGGGCTGCTGTGGATCGACGCCGGCCACTACCTCCCGCGCCGCCTTAATCAAAGCGGTGGGTTCACCGGCACTACGGATCAGAATGCGCGCCGCCGCGGCGGGCTCCTGCGCAAAGGGAAAGTAGACGTACGGCACGGGGGGACCATTGTCCGCTTGGCTGCGAATGTTTCCAACGACACCGACAATCTCGACGGTTGCGGGACGGCTTCGTGTGAGGGTGATCCGCTGGCCAATGGCGGTCTCGCGCGGGAAGTGCTGCCGGGCAAAAGCCTGATTCACTACCGCGACGCGCGGCGCGTCCGGGCCATCGCGGAACTCAATTCCCCGGCCGTCGAGAATGGGCACTTTCAGCGTCTCGAAATAGGATGGTCCCGCGCTGTTGATCCAGGTTGCGGGAAGGCTCTGCGGGTCCGGATAGCTGCGGCCTTCAATGCGGAACGAAATCCTCGAATGGCGGCCGGCGAAGGGGATGTCCTGCGCGACGGCCACGGGCTGCTGTCCGGCAAGCGGTCGAAGCGCGGCCAGCGCGCGATCGTAGAAGGCGCGAATGGCGCTGCTGTCGGGGTACCGGCGTTCGTCGAGAGCCACCTCGAAAGTCAGGATGCCGCGATGGTCAAACCCGTTCGGCGCCGCCCAGATGCTGCGGAAAGTGCTTACCAGCAGGCACGTCGAGATCAAGAGCACCATCGCCAGCACAAGCTGCGTTACTACAAGCGCGGTGCGCAGGCGGCCCTTCCGGCGGCTGCCGGAAACCGATGTTCCCGCCTCCTTCAACACTGACGACACGTCTGTGCCCGTAGCTTCCAGCGCCGGGGCCAAGCCGAAAACAATCGCGGTGATGAGTCCGGCTGAGGCCGTGAACGCGAACACCCGCCAGTTCAGCGCGACGACGCCATAGTTGGGAAGTACTGGCGGCTGTCCAGCGGAATCCAGCTTGCAACCAGGTCGGTAAGCCACCATCCGGCCAAGGCTCCGGCGGCAGAGGCGATGCCGAACAACAGAAGTGTCTCAAACAGGCCCTGGCGCACCAGCCGTCCGCGGCTTGCGCCCATCGACATCTGAATCGCGGCTTGGCGCTTTCTGCCGCTGGCGCGAACCAGAAGGAGATTCGCCGTGTTTGAGCATGCGATTAACAGCAGCCCGATCGTGATCAGGAAGATCGCGAGGATCATGTCGTTCCCGGTATGACGGCCCATCTCGCCGGCCAGAGTCATCGAAAGAACGCTGATGTTCGAATTTGTTTCGGGGTACTCCCGCGCCAGACGGGATGCGATCTCGCGGAGTTCCGCGCCGGCCTGTGCCTGGGAAATTGCGGGCTTGCGCCGTCCGATCAGAGTGTATGCGCGATCAGTCCGGTTCCGGGCTTCGGCGTCCGGTACAGCCACCGGAACCCACACGTTGCTGCGCCCGGCGAGGGAGAAGTGGAAGATGGCCGGAAGTACGCCGATCACTTCGTGCAGGTCTCCATTCAGCCGGATGCTGCCGCCCACCGCCTTCGCATCGCCGCGCAAATGCGTCCGCCAGAATCCGTGGCTGACGATCGCCACCAGATGACGTCCGAAAATTTCATCATTGCGCTGAAATCCACGGCCCAAGGCCGGTGAGATGCCGAGAGTCTCAAAGAAATTCGCCGTCGCTCTTGCGCCGCGAACGCGCTCCGGCGCGACGTCCAGCGAAAGCGCAAAGGTAGTGGCTGTCCAGGCGGAGAGAGATTCAAAGCTTGGCGCGTGTTGCCGAAACTCACGATAGTCCGCCAAGGCGACGCCGAACTCACGTCCCTCTTTCGTGCCCAGACCTTGCGCAAAGGACAACCGGTCCGGTTCGACAAAGGGCAGCGGCTCCAGTATCCAGGCATTGACGAAACTGAACAGGCTTGCCGCGCCGCCCATGCCGGCTGTTAGCGTGGCGATAACCAGTAGCGCAAAGCCGGGGTTCTGGCGAAGCCCGCGGATGGCGTATTTTAGGTCGGTCAGCACGGCCTTCAGCTAGGCACTTTGAAGGCCGGGCACGCCTCCCAGGGTTTTCGCTGCCCTCACCGCGCGGAGAATAGCCTGGGAAACCGCCTCGGCCGCGGCAATGCCCAGTGCCACCAACGGAGCCGTCTTCTCGCCAGTGGCCAGCGCGATGACGATGTCGCCATCCACCAAAGTGTGAACCGGCGAGATCGCCCGCACCATTCCGTGCTGGCCGAACTGCGCCAGCTTTGCCGCCTCTACCTTCGAAAGTTTCGCATTTGTGGCAACCAGCACCAGCGTCGTATTGCTGCCCGCGACGGGTGGGTGGCCGCCGAACTTCATCCGCTCCGCAGTACCGGCAAATTCCTTCCCCCGCTTTGACTGTCTCGCTCCAGCCACCACCTGCCCCGTAGCCGGATCGACGACATCGCCGAAGGCGTTTACCACCGCAAGCGCCGAAACCAGGACGCCGGTAAGCGATCCGCCCAGTGCAACCGTTGCTGATCCGACGCCGCCCTTCATCGCCTGGTCGAGTCCGTAGAGCTTGCCCACCGTCGCGCCCGTGCCTGCGCCAACGTTGCCTTCCGTCACCGCGTCGTGTGTGGCCGCCGCCGCAGCTGCTTCGCCCATCTCCCGTGTCGGGCGCGCTGCCTTGGCCAGCCCAAGGTCGAAGAGAATGGCGGACGGCACAATGGGTACCCGCGCGCCGCCGAACTGAAAGCCGACGCCCTTCTTTGCGAGATAACGGCGGACACCGGACGCAGCCTCCAGCCCGAATGCGCTTCCTCCAGCGAAGCAGACGCCATGGATCGCGGGTGTGACGTGCATCGGGCTAAGCACGTCGATTTCCTGCGATCCCGTTGCGGAGCCGCCAATATCCACGCCCGCCGCCGCGCCCGCCTCGCAAAGAATTACGGTGCAGCCGGTCATGCCGTCGTAGTCGGACGCATGGCCGACAAGAATGCCCGGTATGTCCGTCAGCCCTTTCATGAAAGCGTCTTTAGCCCGCATGTTAGCATCGGGATCGGAGAGCGGATCGCCTTTGCTCGATTTTCTGAAGCCCCCCTTTCTTGCATTCCAGGAGTTCGTCATAGTTACGGGCCGGGCGTTCAAGAATCTTTTGCGGCCACCCCGCTACTGGAACGATGTCCTGATGCAGATGGACATCATGGGCGTGGGAAGCCTTCCCATTGTTTCCCTGATCGGCGGCTTCAGCGGCATCGTGATGGCGCTTCAGATGTCGCGCGCAATATCGCAATACGGCGCCGCCAGCCAGACCGGCACCTTCGTCGCGATCACACTGGTGCGCGAATTGGGTCCGGTGCTGACGGCCGTCATCGTCGCGGGCCGCAACGCTTCCGGCATCGCCAGCGAAATCGGCTCAATGAAAGTGACGGAGCAGATCGACGCCATGCGCGCGCTGGGTACTGATCCGTCGCGAAAGCTGATCACGCCCCGCATGGTGGCGCTGGCCATCGTCCTGCCGCTGTTGACGGTCATCGCGGATTTCGTCGGGCTGTGCGGAGGCTATCTGATCGGCGCGACACGGTTGAACATTTCCGCGCCACAGTATTGGAACAGCGCGCAGCAGGCTCTGGAATTGAACGACATCGCTCAAGGTCTGATGAAGCCGTTTCTGTTTTCTTTCGCCATCTCACTTGTCGGATGCTTTTACGGCATGCGGACGTACGGGGGCACGCAGGGCGTTGGCCGCTCAACGACGCAGGCGGTTGTCGTCGCCTCTGTCTGGGTGTTCATCATCGACGTGCTGGTTACCCAGATTTTCGTCAGCATGTAGGGACCCATGCCTGATGCCGATGTGGTGCTGGAGTTCCGCGATGTCACTGTGCTGTTCGATGCTGTGAAGGCTCTGGACAACATCAGCCTGAAGGTCCACCGGGGCGAGACCTGGGTATTTCTGGGCGCGGCGGGAAGCGGGAAAACCGTGCTGTTGAAAACCGCGATGGGCCTGGTGCGGCCGGACGCTGGGCACGTGTCGGTTTTCGGGCAGGAGATCACGACGATGGAGGAACGGGAACTCTTCCGCATCCGTGCGGAGATGGGGATGCTGTTTCAGGAGAGCGCCCTGTTCGATTCCCTCACCATCGAGGAGAATGTCGCCTACCCGCTGCGGAATCAACCGGGGCGCGAGGTGTCCGCCGAAGAGATCCACGAACGCGTTGTCGATGCGCTGGGGTTCGTCGAATTGGAGGACACGCTGGACAAGGTGCCGAGTGAGTTGTCGGGCGGAATGCGCCGCCGCGTCGGAATCGCCCGCGCTTCCGTTACGAATCCGCCCCTCGTGCTGTACGATTCTCCAACGGCGGGCCTGGACCCAATCACCGCGAATACGATCATGGCGTTCGTGGCCAAGCAGCGCGACTTGAAGCAGACGACGACGCTGATTGTCAGCCATCGCTTCCAGGACGGGGAGCTGATGGCAAACTATGTGTTCGACGAGAAAAGCGCCGCGTTGCAACGGCCATCCAACGGCGCGGCCCCGGCGGCACACACCGTCTTCGCCGTCATGAAAGAAGGCACGATCGCTTTTCAGGGGACGCAGGAAGAGCTTCACCGCTCCACCGATCCCTATGTGTCAAAATTCGGAGGTCAGACCTAGAGATGGCTTCGCCCTCCAACCCCAGCTGGTCCAAACTGCGCGTCGGGCTTCTCGCGGCCACGGCGCTGGTGCTTCTGTTCACGCTGATCTTTTACGTCACCAGCAGTAAAAATCTTTTCGCGGACGAGAAGCGGTTATTGACGTACATGGACTCGGCTCCTGGTATCGCCAAAGGCGCGCCGGTGCGGTTGAACGGCCTTACCATTGGCAACGTCGAAAGCGTTGGATTCTCGGGCGACGGCAAACCGGGCCGGTTTATCAAGATCGAGATGAAGGTGGATTCCGACTACCTTCCCCTCATCCCGAAGGATTCGAAAGTAAGCGTGGGCGCGGAGAACCTTCTGGGATCGCGCCTGATCGACATCACAAAGGGTGGTGCGTCCCAGCCGGTATCTCCAGATGGCGAACTGGCGGCCGACGCCAGCACGGAGATTGAGGATCTGATGCGCCAGGGCAAGACAACCCTCGGCGCAGCGCAGCTGATCCTGCAGCGCCTGGAAGCGATCGTCGCGCAGGTGGAGTTGGGGAAGGGATCCATCGGCCGGCTGCTGAAAGACGACGAGCTGTACGACCGCCTGAACCTGATTGCGGGCGAAGTGGCCAAGACCACTACAGCCATCAACAATGGCCGCGGCACGATGGGCAAGCTGATCTACGACGAAGACCTGTATGCGGATGTGCGCCGGACGCTGGCCCGTGTGGACGCGATCGCGGAATCGGTGCAATCGGGTCAAGGTACGGCGGGCAAGCTGTTGAAGGACCCCGCGCTGTACGACGAGACGCGCAGTACGATCGCCGGCATGCGCAAGGTGATCGACGATCTGAACGCGGGCCAAGGCACGGCGGGCAAGCTGTTGAAGGACGACAAACTGCACGCGCAACTTTCCGAATCCCTGAACAACCTCAGCGTTCTTCTCGACAATCTGAATCAGGGCAAGGGCACCATGGGCCAGTTGCTGGTGAACCAGCAGTTGTACGAGAACCTGAACGGCGTCACGGTGGAGATGAACGGCTTGCTGAAGGACTTCCGGGCCAACCCGAAGAAGTTCCTGAGAATCAAGCTAGGGCTCTTCTAAGCTTGCGCCGGCTGGTTGTCAATGCCGACGACTTCGGCTACACCCACGACGTAAACGACGGGATCATCGCGGCGCACCGGGAAGGTATTCTTACGGCGGCCACTCTGATGGCCAACGGGCACGCCTTCGATCGGGCGGTGGCGCTGGCGAAAGACAACCCCGGCCTCGACGTCGGCTGCCATCTGGTGCTGATTGGCGGCGCTTCGCTGGTTGACGGACGCGCCTATCCGAATTCCATCCGGCAGTTGATTCCCGAAATCACGGCGGGCCGGTGGAACCCCTACGTCGAACTTCGCGCGCAGGTGGAGCGCATTCTCGCCGCCGGAATCGCGCCGACGCATCTCGACACGCACAAGCACACGCATCTGCTACCCAAGGTCCTGGATGCGGTGGGCCGCATCGGACAGGAGTTCGGCATTCGGTGGGTGCGGCGTCCCTTCGACTTTCCGCTAAGCGGCGGACCGGCCCCCCTAACCCGCCGTCTGATTTCGCGCGCCTTCGGGTTCCTGAGACCGCGCTTCCACGAAGTTTTGACGCGCTACGGCTGCCGCACCACGGACCACTTCGCGGGTTTCGAGCTGACGGGCGAGTTCCAGGCCGGCGATCTGATCCGTCTGATTGAGCATCTACCCGAAGGCTCAACCGAGTTCATGTGCCACCCCGGATACTGCCGCGCGGAGCTTCGCGCCTCGCCGACGCGGCTGAAGGAGAGCCGGGAGCGCGAACTGGCCGCGCTGATCGACCCACGGGCAAGGGAAGCGCTGGACCGCGCGGATGTAAGTCTAACCCGCTACGGCGATCTGTGAGTCGGGAACCGTAATCGCGATTCGCGCACCGCTGGAATCCTCGCGGTTGGAAGCCATCACTTCGCCGCCATGGCCGCGCACAATCGATTCGACAATCGACAGGCCCAGCCCGGTGTGCGCCTGATCGGTGGAGAAGCCCCGCCGGAAGATCTGGCTTAGCAGTTCGCGCGGAATTCCGGGTCCGGTGTCGCTAACCAGAATCTCAATCGCCTCGCCGGCGCGGCGCGCCACGATTTCGATCGTGCCGCCTTTGCGCATCACGCGCACGGAGTTCAGGAACAGATTGACGAAGACGCGCTCCCAGTCGGCAGGGCGGCCGGCCAGACGAATGCCCGGCTCAATGGTTTTCACAAACTGAAGATCGGGCAGGCGCGACGTAAGAAGAAAATCCCGCGTGGATTGAATTGCGTTGTCGAGGATTGAATCCAGTTCAAGAGTCCGCACCGATTCCTGAAAGTTGTTCGTGATCCGCAGACCCCGCTCCACCGCGCGATCGATTGCGCCGGCCACCGGTCCCCAATTCGAATCCGAGGAAAGCAGTGCCGCCGCGTCGCCAATGGTCTCGAAGACGTTTTTCAAATCGTGGACCAGCGCAGCCAGCGCAAAATCGGGTGCGGGTGTTTCCTGCATTTGGTACGGCGTCAGGCAGCCAGGCGGGCCAGATAGCTATAGAATTCCGGGAAGGACACGGAGGCCGCTTGCGCCTCCTCTATTGTGCACGGACCACCGGCGCATAGCGCGGCAACGGCGAATGCCATCGCGATGCGATGATCTCCCATCGAGTCGAACGACGCTGCGCGAATCTTCTGCCCCCCAGGAACGCTGAAGCCGTCCGGCGAGACGTCCATGTGAACGCCGGCACGCTGGAAGTTGGCGGCCAGGGCCGCGATGCGATCCGTCTCTTTCACGCGAAGCTCCGCGGCGTCGCGCACGGTGAGTCCACCTCCCGCCGCGCCCAGAACCGCCAGCACCGGAATCTCGTCGATCAGCGCCGCGGCCATTGCTCCGCCGATCACGCCGGGTCCCGTGGGCGAATGCCGGACGTCGAGATCGCCCGTCATTTCCCCCGAAACCTGCTCAATGCGGCTGACCTGCACGGCCGCGCCCAGGCCGATCAGGTAGTCCAGCAGCGCCGTTCGAGACGGATTCAGTCCGACGCCTTCGATGGCGATATGCGATCCCGGCACCAGCAAAGCGGCCACCAGGAAAAAGGCCGCCGATGAAATGTCTCCCGGAACGTGAAACTCGCGTCCCTGAAGCTTTGGAAATCCGGCGATTGTGATCCGTCCGGGCGCGGTGGCTACGTCGGCGCCAAACTCCCGAAGCGCCATCTCGGAGTGGTCGCGCGTCGGGATGGATTCCTCCACCGTGGTCTCACCTTCGGCGTAAATTCCCGCGAACAGCACGCAAGTTTTCACTTGTGCGCTGGCCATTGGAGGTGTGTAGGAGATCGATTTTAGAGGACGGCGCCCAGTTACGGTGATTGGCGGGAACTTCTCGTCGCGGGCTTCAACAACTGCGCCCATCGCACGCAAAGGAGCCATGATTCGCTGCATCGGGCGAACGGAAAGAGATTCGTCACCGGCAATCGTCGTGGGAAAGGGTTGACCGGCCAGAATGCCGGAAAGCATTCGAATGGTGGAGCCGGAGTTGCCAGCGTCCAATGGCACCGGCGGCGCTTGAAGACCTTCAAGGCCGCAGCCATCGATCCTGATCGTCGTACCATCAATCCCCACGGCGACGCCCAGCGCCTGAAGGCACTTGAGCGTGGACCCGCAATCGGCACCAGTGGCATAATTGACCAGGGTCGACTGGCCTTCGGCGATGGCCGCGAGCATGGCGGCCCGGTGGGAGATCGATTTGTCTCCGGGTAGGCGCACGGCACCTTTCAAGCGCCCCGCCGGGGAGATTTGCTGCTGCATGAAACCCCTCAGTGTAGCGAATAGAAGGGTTCCTCCTCCGAGCCTCCCCAGCAGGCCGCCCCGTGCGTGCCCTACGCCGTTAGTGCGTAAGCGTAGACGGGCCGAAACTCAACGTTTGGGCGTGGCCGGCAGAACCGGTATCCAGCGTTGAAGACGGTCTCAATGTAGTGCTCACCCGCTGGACCCAGCTTCTTTCGAAGCCGGCGGATGTGGACGTCCAGCGTCCGCGTGTGGACATATTCGGGATAACCCCAGATCTCGCGCAGTAGGAACCGGCGGTCTACGGTTTCTCCCTCGTTGGCGGCCAGAGTGGCCAGCAGAAGAGACTCTTTTCGCGTTAGCGGAATCTGCCGGCCATCCAGGGTAACCCGTTGGGCTTCGGGTTCGATATTCAGCCGTTCGTCGCTGTAATTCATCGACGTTCTCCTTGTTTTTCTTTTTTGTGAACGACAGTATATAGAGCTTGACGCTCTCAAAGGTGTTACAGATGCGGCAAAATAATTCGTTACGCGGTTTTCCGGTATGGCAACCTAAGGTCCATGACGCGAAGAGATTGGATTCATGGGGTAAGCGCCGCTGCAGCGGCTGCGCAAACCTCCACCGGACCCCGCAATATCGTAATTTCCAGCGCAAATGGGCTGGAATGCTGCAAAAAAGCGCGCGAAATGCTGGCGGCGGGGTCAGACACCCTCGACGCGGCGATCGCGGGAGTCAACATCGTCGAGGCTGATCCGAAGGATAATTCGGTCGGCTACGGCGGGCTACCCAACGAAAATGGTGTCGTTGAGCTCGATGCCAGCGTCATGCACGGTCCCTCGCGTCGCGCTGGGTCGGTCGCCGGGTTGCGGAACATTAAAACTCCGTCATTGGTTGCCCGCATGGTAATGGAGCGAACCGATCACATTATGTTAGCGGGTGAGGGGGCGCTTGGATACGCCCGGGCGATGGGATTCAAGGAAGAGGACCTGCTGACCGAAGAATCGCGGCTGGCGTGGCAGGTCTGGAAACAATCCTTGCGAGACCGCAACGGACACAACAATTGGACCGAAGGTCTGGACGCGCCGCCGCAGAAGCCGGCCGCAGCACTACGACAGCAGTTCCCGCATGCCGAGGAAGACACTCTGGCCTGGGCGCAATGGGTGGCCGTGAACCCGCCCACCGGCACGATCAATTGCCTGGCGCTGAACAGCAAGGGCGAGATGTCGGGAACCACCACCACCAGCGGACTGGCATGGAAAATCCCCGGGCGCATTGGCGATTCGCCGATCATCGGCGCGGGGCTATACGTAGACCAGGATGTTGGCGGCGCGGGTTCCACCGGGCGCGGCGAAGAGAACATCCGGATCTGCGGCGCGTTCACCATCGTCGAGCTGATGCGCGCCGGCCGTACGCCCGAGGAGGCTGTACTGGAGGCGCTGAAGCGCGTCGCGCGAAACTATAACGACGACGCCCGGCTCCAGAAGTTCGATATCAACTTCTACGCGCTGCGCAAGGACGGGCGCTACGCCGGAGGCTCGCTGTGGAACGGTTCCAAGCGCAGGGATGGCAGCTTCACCAGCCGGAAGTTCGCCGTGAATGACGGCGGAGACAGCCGCTTGGAGGACTGCAAGTTTTTACTGAAGCGCAGCTGATCTAGCCCGCGGTCTTGTTCTGCACCTTGGCTTTGACTTTGTCGATCAGCCGCTTCAGCGGCGGATGGTACTCCGACAGGATCACCAGGCCCGGAATCAAGGCCGGCCAACCCGGAACGATTGGCAGCAGCCATCCGATAATTCCGATAATCACCAGGAAGATTCCCAGCGCAATGCGGCCCGCTTTTCGCATTCCAATTTCAGGCTAGCATCGGATACTCTCACGTGGCATGCGCACTTCTATTTCTCGTGATTGCCTGTGGATAGCGAAGACGCCATGCCAGTCCTAGCGCGGCGGCGGCAAGATTTCCTGCAAGGGACATCACTGTGACGACGAACAACGGCTGTGGCCAGGAGAAGTTGACCAGAATCTGGTCCGCCCGTAGAGGCCGGTACGTGGTGGTGAGGGTCTGGTACGAAACTCAACCAGAGGGAGTTGACTGTGGCGTCATCCACTTTCGGCACATGGAAGACCTCGACTAAGTACTAGGTCTACCAATACGACTTTTTCCCAGTCATATCTTGTATTTCCAGTGCTGGTGGCTTAGCCTAGCGTACAGATCCCCGTGTCCGACCAGAGAAGAGCCCGTCGTTACGATCTTTCCCTACCCTTGCACCTGATGCGTCCGGGCGATGGTGACCCGGGCCCTGGCGGATATCTCGAAACCTGCCAGACCCGCAACCTCAGCAGTGGCGGCGTCCTTTTCGCTACCCACGAGGTGATTCACGTTGGCGACGCGATCGAATACGAGATTGCACTGCCCGGTAAGAAGGCTGGAAATAACCCGGTTCGCCTCCATTGCAAAGGGAAAGTTTTGCGGTCGTTGCCTGGCCCGGAGAGCAAGTCTACGGTCATTGCAGCCACGCTCGAGCGCTACGAATTCCTACGCCACAAGTAGCGCTTGCTTCGAAGGCCCAGTGGGCCTAACATCGAAGAAAAGGCGAACATGGGCACCTTATCTCTCTTCGGCGGCACGAATGTCTCGGGCGTTGAAGGCGCTCTGGAGCGCTATCGCGAACTAAGCGCCAAGCCCGATTCGCCCATCCGCTGCGTTCATCATCAGCCCGCGCGGGAGCCGGAGACATCGCCCATCCCGGACGAAGTCCACAGCAGCCTGCGCGCCGCACTGGCGCAGCGTGGAATCGATTCCCTATATACGCATCAGGCCGATTGCTTCCGGCAAGTCCGCGAAGGGAAGAATGTCGTTGTCGTCACGCCCACCGCCAGCGGAAAGACGCTTTGCTACAACCTTCCGGTTCTGAATCAGGTAATCGCGGAACCCGGCGCTCGAGCAGTGTATCTGTTTCCGACGAAGGCCTTGGCCGAGGATCAGTTGCACGAGTTCAATGGCGCCGTCGATGCCGCGGGCCTCGATCTTCGCGCGTTCACCTACGACGGAGATACGCCGCAAGATGCGCGCCGGGCCATTCGGGAACGGGCGAATGTGGTGATGACCAATCCCGACATGCTGCACTCCGGGATTCTGCCGCACCACACCAAATGGGCGAAGCTGTTCGAAAACCTTCGCTACTTCATCATCGACGAGCTTCATTACTACCGCGGAGTTTATGGCAGCCACGTGGCGAACATCATCCGGCGGCTGCGGCGGGTCTGCGAGTTCTACGGGTCCGATCCGCAGTTCATCTGCTCATCGGCGACCATCTCGAATCCAAAGCGGTTGGCCGAATCGGTGTGCGAACGGCCGTTCGAACTGGTTGACCGCAATGGCGCGCCGCAGGGCGAGAAGTATCTGGTCTTCTACAATCCTCCGGTGGTCAACCGGCAACTGGGCATACGCCGCAGCTATCTTGGCGAGACGCGGCGCATCGCGGCGGACACCATTCAGCGTGGCGCGCAGACGCTGGTGTTTGCGAACAACCGGCTGGCAACGGAAGTGCTGCTGACCTACCTGAAGCAGGACGCCGAGCGCGGCGATTATCCGGCATCGACGATTCGCGGCTATCGCGGCGGGTATCTTCCGAAGGAGCGCCGGCAGATTGAGCGTGACCTTCGCGACGGCCATATCCGCGGCGTTGTGGCGACGAACGCGCTGGAACTGGGCATCGACATCGGGTCTTTGGACGCAGTGGTGATGGCCGGCTATCCGGGGACCATTGCATCGACGTGGCAGCGCGCGGGCCGCGCCGGACGGCGGCAGAAAACGTCGCTGGCAGTGCTGGTGGCGTCCAGCGCGCCGCTGGACCAGTACATCGTCGAGCACCCGGATTACTTCTTCAACCGGCCCGCTGAAGAAGCCAACATCAACGCCGACAACCTGGAAATTCTTCTGGCGCATCTGAAATGCGCCGCGTTTGAGCTTCCGCTAAAAGACGCGGAGAAGTTTGGTCCGCACGAGCCGCGCGAGATGTGCGAGTTTCTTCGGGACGCGGGATTTCTCCACCATTCAAACGAAGCGTGGCACTGGGTTTCGGATACGTATCCCGCCGACGCGACAAGCCTCCGCGCGGTGTCCAGCGACAACTTCATCGTGATTGACACCACTGCGGACAACGAAGTGATCGCCGAGGTGGCCTACACCTCAGCGCCCACAACCTTGCACGAAAAAGCGATCTATCTGCACGACGCCCGGCAGTATCAGGTGGAGCGTCTGGATTTCGAGAATCGCAAAGCCTACGTCCGCCGCGTGGACTGCGACTATTTCACGGACGCCATCGACTACACGCAGGTGAAGCCGTTGGAAGAGTTCGGGTCGCGGGAACTGGGCGGCGCGCGCGGCGTCTACGGCGATGTCCGCGTGAACCGCCAGATCGTCGGGTTCAAGAAGATCAAGTTTTTCACGCTGGAGAATATTGGCGCGGGCAATCTGTCGATGCCGGAGCAGGAAATGCACACGACATCGTTTTGGATGCACTTTCCGGAATCGTTCCTTGGGCAGTTCGCAGACCTTACGCCGTCGGAGCGGCAGAACGGCCTTAGCGCGCTGGGCAACGCACTTCGTACCGTGGCCGCGCTGCTGCTGATGTGCGATCCCCGCGACTTGGGCGTGGCAGTAAGTGAAGACGCCTCCCAAGGGCAGCCGCGATACGAGCCCGATCTGTTCCTGTATGACATGTACCCCGGTGGCATCGGGCAAAGTGAGCCGCTATTCCGGCGCACCGAGGAACTTCTGGACATGGCGGCGCGCCTGATCGAGCAGTGCCCTTGCGATTTTGGATGCCCATCGTGCACAGGCCCTGTCGGCGAAGTGGGAGAGCGCGGCAAAGAGGTGGCCGCCCGGTGGATCGCCGCTCTGCGAAGATAAATAGGTGGGAATTGTCCTGACGGGCGTCTATTACGCCCTGGCGCTGGCCGCCGCGGGTGCTGTGGCCTGGATGTTTTTCCATCACTGGCTGATCGCCGCGCCGTTCTTCCTTCTGGCTGTTTTCTGCCTCTGGTTCTTTCGCGATCCCGATCGCACCGTCCCGTCCGGACCCGTGGCCGTTTCGCCGGCCGACGGGAAAGTGGTCTCCATCCGCAGCGAACCCGACGGGCGCATTCGCGTCGGAATCTTCCTGAACGTCTTCAACGTGCACGTGAACCGCACGCCGATTGGCGGGACCATTCGCGAAATCAAGTATCGTTCCGGAAAGTTTCTTGTCGCCAGCCGGCCGGAAGCGCCGATGCAGAACGAGCAAAATACTTTCATCGTCGATGGCGACGATGGAACCTCACTGGAATTCAGCCAGATCGCCGGGCTGATTGCGCGCCGGATCATCTGCTACAAAAAGCCGGGCGAGCGCGTCGCGGCTGGGGAGCGCGTGGGCCTGATCCAGTTCGGTTCGCGCGTCGATATCCTGTTCGGCCCGGAGTGGAACATCAGCGTTCGCGAAGGCGAAAACGTCTCGGCGGGCTCCAGCGTGATCGCGAAACGAAAGGACCGCTCTTGAATCCGCAAACTGCCAAGCCCCCGAAGCGCGCCGCTTATGCCCTGCCCACGCTCTTCACCGCGGGCAACACCTTCCTGGGTTTTCTTGCCATCTTCCAGACCTTCGAGGCCGCGATGAAAACGGCGGCTGGCGATCCGTCGGGCTCGGCAAACTTCGACAATGCCGCGAAGTTCATCGGGATCGCGGTGGCGTTCGACGGGCTGGATGGACGGATCGCGCGCATGACGAATACGGTCAGCGATTTCGGACGTGAGATGGATTCGCTCGCTGACGTGATTACCTTCGGGATCGCTCCGGCGGTGCTGGCGTTCGTGTGGGGAGTTTTCTTTGTGAATGGCGAGGCGGCGCAATACCGCCCGCATCTTCATCAGGCGGGTTACTTCATCGCGTTTCTGTTCCTGCTTTGCGGTTCGCTGCGGCTTGCGCGGTTTAACGTCCAGTCGAATCCGGTCCTAAAGAATCCCGGACGCAAGGATCGCAAATATTTCGCGGGCCTTCCGATTCCAGCGGCGGCGGGCATGGTTGCGGCGGTGGTCTACGCCGGAGGCTTCGGCGCGGTCACCGGCTGGTATTACTCGCTGGCCTTCCTGGCGCTGGTGGGCCTTCTCAGTTTCCTGATGGTTGCCACGTGGCGATACCGCAGCTTCAAGGATCTGAATCTGCTTCGTCCACGCTCACCGCTAAGCCTGCTGGTGATGGCGGCGGCGATCTTCCTGCTGTGGAACTATTCGCGGCCCGCTCTGCTTGCCCTGGGCACGACGTACGTTGGCAGCGGGATCGTGGTACGCATTGCAGGTCTGTTCAAGCGGCTTAGCGGAAGAAGGCAACAGCGGGTGGAGGATAGCCCCGTTGCCTAAGCCCGCACCGGCGCTGCGCCTGGCGATCGTAGGCGGTGGAAGCCTGCTGGGCCGCGAACTGCGCGAATCGCTAAGCACGCAAAACCTCGCCTCGCACGTCGACCTGTTTACTGACGAGGGCGAAGAGGAGCTGACAGTAACCGACCAGGACGGCGATCCGGTCGTGATTTCGCCTCTGAACCGTGAAACTCTCTCCGGCGCAAAGGTTATCTTCCTTGCGGGCACGGCGAAGTCGGGGTCCAGCGTGCGTTTGATGGCTCCCAATGCCACAATGATCGATCTCACCGGCGGAGGTACCGGTCTGATGCGCGCTCCCGCAGCCGAGCCGGAGAGCTACCTGGCGCCTGAAGCGGCGGTGGTCCGGATCGCGCATCCGGCGGCCATTGGTCTTGCGATGTTTCTTCGACGGCTCTCCAAGGCCGCCGCGATCGATCACGCCGTGGTCAACGTTTTCGAACCCGCCAGCCAGCGCGGCAAGGCGGGAATCGACGAACTTCAGGAGCAGACGGTGGGTCTGCTGAGCTTTAAGAGCTATGCCACGGCTGTTTTCGACGAGCAGATAAGCTTCGCCATGCTGCCGCGTCTGGGACCCGATGCGAATCCATCCCTGCAGGACGCGGAGCAAACGTTGCGCGCAGACCTTGCCGCGCTGCTGAATCACGACCGATGCGCATCCGTGCCGGCTCTGCGGCTGGTTCAGGCACCCGTGTTTCATGCCTACGCCGCTTCGGTGTGGATAAAGTTCAAAGACCCGAAGCCCCTTGCCGCGTTGGAGCGTGTGTTTCGCGACGCGTCGTGGGAAGTCCGCGGCGCCGATGAAGGGCCGCCAAGCAATACCGGCGTCGCCGGGCAAAGCGGCGTGACGCTGGATCTTGTTCGCGAGGACGCCGGAGACCCCGCGTCCTTCTGGTTCTGGCTGGCGATGGACAACCTGCGCATGATTGCCGACAATGCGCTGCTGGCGGCCGCTTCGATTATTGAGCAATCCACGCGGAGAGTGCAGTGACGCGGCGATGGCTGCTGGCTGGCGCCGCGCTGCTTCCCGCCTGCGGATACCATCTGGCGGGGACGGCGAACACGATTCCGAAATCTGTGAAGACGATCGCCGTGCCGCCGTTCACCAACACAACGATCCACTATAAGCTGACCGATCAGCTTCCCAACGCGATTGCACGCGAGTTTCTCTCGCGCACCTCCTACGAGCTGATTCAGAACCCCAACGAAGCCGATGCGGTACTGAATGGCACCGTCATCAATGTCGTTGCGTTTCCGACCACCGTCGATCCCGCTACAGGCCGCGCCGCTGGAGTTGAGGCAATCGTCGTCATGGCGGTTCAACTGCGGGAGCGCGTGAGCGGCACGCTGCTCTACAATCAGCCGTCCTTCAGCTTTCGCCAGCGCTACGAAATTTCGATCGATCCATCGGTCTACTTCGACGAGTCCTCCACCGCGTTCGCCCGTCTCTCGCGCGATGTGGCCCGCACGGTAGTCACCGCGGTTCTCGAGAACTTCTAAATGCAGGGTTCGGAACTGCTGCGCACCTTGTCGAAATCCGCGCCCGCCTCCGTCTACCTGTTCGTCGGTCCGGATGCATACCGCAGGCGTCAGGTTCGCGAGGCGCTGATTCGCGCCGTAGTGGGCGACGGCGATCCGGAGAGCGCGGTAACAAGGCTCGACCTCGACGAGATTCCCATTCCCGCCGTTATCGACGACGCCAGTTCGCTTTCGCTGTTCGCTTCGTCGCGCCTGATCTGGGTTTCCTCCGCGGAGTCGGCGCTGCCCAAGCGCCTAAGCTCAAAGACGGACGACGATCCCGACGGACCGGCGGGCCTGCTGGCCGCATACATCGACAACCCCACTCCCGGCGCCGTCATCGTTTTCGACTGTGTCAGGTTCGGTTTCGATGGCGACGACAAAGCGAAGTTGGACCGCGTTCGCAAATTCTACTCCGCCATCAGGGATGTGGTGGAGTTTCCCTACCCCACTCCGGACGAGGCCGTGCGGCTGGCCGAATCGATCGCGAAGGAACTTGAGTTTCCGTTGTCGCGCAAGCAGGCATCGTTTCTCGTCGAAGCGCTGGGAACCGATGCGGCGCGACTTGAGAACGAAGTTCGCAAACTGGCGACGTTTGCCAACGGACGCGAGGTAGGCGATGCGGACCTGGTGGCGCTGGTTCCCGACGCGCGCACGTCGAACATCTTCGCGCTGGTGAACGCAATGGCCCGCAGGGACCGCCGGGAGGCGATGGAGGTTCTGGAATCGCTGGTTCGGGAGGGCGAGTACTTGCCCCTGGTGCTGACGTTTCTGGGGACGCAGTTCCGTCTGGCGCTGGCGGCGGAAGAGGCCAAGGTGCGGCGCGTGCCGGAGATTCAGGCGCACTTTACCCGAATGGGAATTTCGATGTGGCGAGCCCGTGCGGAGCAACTGGCGGAGACGATGCGCATTTTCCCCGCGGCCCGGTTGGAGGAGGCGATTATCCTGACCCACGGCGCTGACCTTGCGTTGAGAGACACACGTCCCGACGACCGTACGGTGCTGGAAAACTACTTGTGGAAGCTGACGGCCTGACTTAGGCCGGGGTCAGCGCTTTGACGCGCTTCGTCAGACGGCTTTTGTAGCGGGAGGCGGTGTTCTTTTTGATGATCCCCGTTTTCGCCGCGCGATCCACTGCGGAGAAAGTCTTGGGGAGCGCCGCCATTGCCTCAGTCGCCGACCCTGCTGTCAACAAGCGCCGCATTGCACGCAGTTGATGGCGTAGAAGGGACTTGCGGGTCTTGTTGACGAAAGTCCGCCGCTCTGCCGTCCGGATGCGCTTGATTGAAGATACTGTATTCGCCATTTACTTCAGAATTTCCTTAGATACCAGCTATCAGGATAGCTTGACGCCTGCGCCGGGGTCAAATCGGCTATTTGATCTTCTCGTCCTTCTCCACCTTGCCGTCGCGGACGTGAATGACGCGATGCGCATGAAGGGCGATGTCGTGCTCGTGCGTAACCAGGATGATCGTGTTGCCCTGCTGGTGAAGCCGGTCGAACAAAGCCATGATCTCGATGCCGGTGGCGGTGTCCAGCGCGCCGGTGGGCTCGTCGGCCAGCAGGATCGACGGATCGTTCACAAGCGCCCGGGCAATCGCGACGCGCTGGCGCTGTCCGCCCGATAGCTCGTTCGGCTTGTGATACATGCGGCTGGAAAGATCCACTTGCTCCAGCCGTGTTTTCGCCTTTTGTTCCCGGACCTCGGGAGCAAGGCCGGCGTAGATCAGCGGAAGCTCTACATTGTGGAGCGCCGTGGCGCGCGGCAGCAGATTGAACGTCTGGAAGACGAAGCCGATCTCTTTGTTGCGAATCCGGGCGAGCTCGTCGTCGGACATCGAGGATGCGGGGCGCCCGTTGATGTAATACAAGCCCTTGGAGGGTGTGTCCAGACAGCCGATCAGATTCATCAGGGTCGACTTGCCGGACCCTGACGGTCCCATGATCGCCACATACTCGCCGACGCGAATTTCGACATCGCACCCGGACACCGCATTGATCGTCTGGTCGCCCATTTGATAGGTCTTCCAAAGATCGTAGGTGCGGATGACGATGCCGTCCCGCTTTAGTTGTTCGCCTCGCGCGGCGAGGTCTTCCCCGACTGCAGTTGCCATTTTTGTGGGTTTGCCTATCTGGATAAACGCTGCGCAGACCCGCCGAGGTTACGAATCCACCTTCTTCGGCGCTTTATTGTCCACCTTTACTGTAGCCTCATTCCGCAAGGTGCGGATCACCTTGTAGCTGCCGGTGATGATCTCGGCGCCCTCACCAATGCCCGAGGTCACTTCGATGTCTGTCGAACCCGTGATGCCGGTGTCCACCTTTTTGAACACGGCCTTCTCGTTCTCGATGACGAAGACACCCTGGATTTCTTCTTTTCTGGCACGCTCCGCCGCGGGGTCCAGCTGAACTTCTTCCTTCTTCTTGTCCTTCTCTTCCGGTTCCAGGTCGCCTTTCTGCCTAACTGTCAGCGCCTGAATCGGAATCGTGACGACGTTCTTCCGGGTTGCCGTGGTGATCTTCGCAGTAGCCGAAAGTCCGGGGCGAATCTCCTCGGGCGGATTGTCCAGCGCCACCACTACCTTGAAATCCTTGGCCTCCTGGCTGGAGATAGCGCTTTGCGATGCGGCCAGCCCGGTTGATCGAAGGATCGCGGTATTGCCGATCTCGATCACATGGCCCTTGAACGTGCGGTCGGGGATCGCATCGATCGTGATCTCGGCGATCTGGTTCAGTGAAACGTTCACGATGTCGGTTTCATCCACTTTCACTTCCGCCGTGATCAGCGACATGTCGGCGATGGTCATGATCAGGCTGGACGCGGAGTTCTGGATTCCCGGCACCACTGTCTCGCCCACGCGCACCGGAAGGTTTGTAACCACCCCGTCGATGGGAGAAACGGACTGGGTCCGCTGAAGAACGTCCGCCGCGCGCCGAAGATTGGCTTGGGAGACAGTCACACGGCGCTGGCTGGAAATCATGTTTGCCTGTGCCTGCGCCCGCTGCGCCTTGAACTGGGCGATGCGCGCTTCGGCTTCGGTTATCGACGCCAGCTGCGACCGGTATTCGGCGTTGCGTTGGTCCAGTTCCTGCCGCGGAATCAACTGCTCGTCCCACAATTTCTGGGCGCGGTCGTAGAAAATCTTCGAACGGTCGAGATCGGCTTTGGCCCGGGTAAGGCTGGCTTCGGCGGAGCGTTGATTCTCTTCCGCCGCCCGTACGCCGGACTCCGCGGCGGTGGATTCCGCCTCGGACGTGGCCACCTGCGCACGCTGGGCTGCCACTTCCGCCTCCGGCTGCACCGATTCCAGCTTCGCCAGCAGTTGGCCTTTTCGCACGCGCTGGCCCTCGGTGACGACAATGTCGATGATGCGCGACGGGACGTTCGCGTTGGTTCCGATGTTGATGTAGTTCCGGGGTTTAATCTCGCCGGAAGCCGTCACCAGGGCAGTAAGATCCTGCCGGGCGCTTCGGGCCGTTTGCACCGTGACAAGGTTCCGCTTCGCAATCTCCTTACGGACAAAGTAGGTGCCGACGGCCGCGATTGCGATCACCACCGGCAGAATAATCTTCCACTTTTTCTTCAAGGGGTTCTCTCCAACCGACTTAGACGTTCCACAGTTGGAATAAGTTCAATTTTATCAGCGATTCGGGGCTGGCTTTAGCGAAGAATCGCCCGCGAACCGTTGTCCCAGACAAGTTCCCGGAAGTGAAGCGGGCCGGCGCATAACTCCCAAAGCTTAGTCAGAGTCTCGCGGCCGATGCAGGAACGCTGCTTCCAACCGGCGCCGGCCCCGTCGTGGCACGGACAATCGGAACCCCAGATTAAACGTGTCCGATGCCGCGCTAGAAAGCCACGCGCGAACTCCGTGTCGCGTCGAAGCGCATTCAATCCGGAACCGGCGGACAGGTCTCCGTAAAGATTCGGGTAATCGGAAAGCAGGCGGTCCGTCAGTCCGCCGGGTGTCACCTTGCCGATGGGGTAAAGGTCCTGCGGATCTCCACCGGCGGAAATGTTCGACCACCAAGTCTGCGCATGGCCGATGAATGTGACGTCCGGGTACTGGCGCAGGATCTGCTCAAAGTTCTCGATGCCCAGGTTGTACTTCTCGTGCTCAAAGTGAATCAGGATGGGAACGCTGTACTCGCGGGCAAGGTCGTAGAGGCGGCGCATCTCCGCCGACGCAACTCCGACGCCGAACTTCTGTTCCCCAATGCCGATGGCGCCGGTCTTCAGATCGGCTTCAATGATTCGCGCCGCATCGGGCGACGCCGCATCCGCCGTCGTGAAACGGACAAAGTGCCCGGAGGCTTGCGATGCCAGCGCGCGGCAGGTGTCGTTGCCGCCACAGGGCGCGCCTTCGATCATCCATCCAGCGCCGGGCAGCAGCAGTGTTCTCGCTACGTCGAGATTCCGCGAATGGGCCAGAAGCTGTTCATCGGTCCGGTGATAGTACCGCGTGTGCTGATGCAGGTCGAACAGCGGAGGCGTCCAGGGATTCACTCCTTAAAAGTGTAGTCGGGCGGCGTTATCGTGGTGTAATGCCGACGGTCATGATGCTTTGTGCGCTTCTGGGCGCCGATCTTAGTTTCCCCGCCGACTATCGAGACTGGGTGTTTCTCAGCTCCGGCTTGGGAATGACTTATGGCGCGACCCCCACGTCCAATCCCGCGCCGCACTTCACCAATGTCTTCGTCGATCCGCCGGCGTGGCGCGCGTTCAAGGAGTCGGGCCGGTGGCCGGACGGCGCGACGTTCATTCTCGAAATTCGCGATTCCGCCAGCGAGGGTTCCATCAACAAGGGGGGACACTACCAGACCGCAATCTCCGTGATTGAGGCGTCGCGGAAGCTGGACGGAAAGTGGCAGTATTTTGATTTTGGCAAACCAGACTTCGGCAAACCCGCAGGCTCGACGGCGGCTGTCGCACCCCTTCCGGAAGACGCGCGCTGCTACGCTTGCCACCGTTCCAACGGCGCTGTGGAATGGACGTTTGTCCAGTTCTACCCGGCGGCGCTGGAAATCGCGAAACGGAAGGGCACGCTACGCCCAGAAGAAACTGCCCAGGCCGGTGGAACCGGGAAGCTTCTTCCCAGTGAACGTACGCATTCTCAACATCATGCGGTGGCCCGTTGATTGCTTGCGAGAGGTGGAGGAGAAAAGCAAAACAATGCTGCACTATAGCCTGATTTTTCTGGTTCTTGCGCTGATCGCAGGGTTTCTTGGATTCGGAGGGGTCGCAGGAGCCGCCGCGGGAATTGCGAAGATCCTGTTCTTCATTTTCCTGGTGATTTTTGTGGTCGGCCTGGTTACCGGTCGAAAGAAAGTTACTTAAGTCAGGTTCGGCAGGGCGTCCGTTAGTCCAACCGGCGGACGCTTTGCGGGGGTGTGCTGCCGCAGGCCATCGAATCGGTCATACCGGAGGCCAGCATCCCGCACGCGTTCTCAACCGCGGTCCGCAAGGCCTGCTCTTCCGTCGGCCCGGCGGCTGTGCGGCATTCCGTGCGCCCCCGAAACGCTACGCACGCCTCCACCCGTACCTTCCCCTGTCCGATCGTCCCCGACACAAGAACCGCGAGAAAGATCACGATCCCAATAGCGATCCATACGCCCGGCTTCTTTAGCATCTGCCCGGCATTACTCCGTGTAGAAGCTGGCGATCCGGCGGAACTTCTGATACCGGTCTTCCACCAGTTGTTCTGGCGTTAACGCGGAAAGCTCGGCCAGCGCGTGGCGCAGCGTCCGGGCCAGGTTCTCCGCCGCGCCCTGATGATCCTCGTGGGCGCCGCCTTCCGGCTCCGGAATGACGTCGTCGACAATACCCAGGGGCGGAAGATCGGCTGAGGTCATCTTCAACGCCAGCGCGGCTTTCTCCGCCTGCCCGGAATCGCGCCAGATAATCGCGGCGCAGCTTTCGGGCGAGATGACGCTGTAGACGGCGTTCTCCATCATGTAGACGCGGTTGCCGACGCCCAGCCCCAGCGCTCCGCCGGAGCCGCCTTCTCCGATCACCACGGCGATGATCGGAACGTCGAGCCGCGCCATCTCGCGAAGATTGACCGCGATCGCTTCCGCCTGTCCGCGCTCCTCGGCGTCGAGGCCGGGGTACGCCCCGGGTGTGTCCAGCAGCGTGATCACCGGCCGGCGGAACTTTGCCGCCAGACGCATTACCCGAAGCGCCTTTCGATACCCTTCCGGTTTCGGCATTCCAAAATTCCGGTGAAGCTTCTGCTTCGTATCGCGGCCCTTCTGCTGCGCGCAGACTACAACCGGGCGTCCCTCAAAGCGCGCAAAGCCGCATAGAATCGCCGCATCGTCCCCATAGGCGCGGTCTCCATGCAGTTCTTCAAACTCGGTAAAGAGCCGCTCAATGTAATCCAGGCTGTGCGGCCTTCGCGGGTGGCGGGCCAATTGGACGCGTTGCCACGCCGCGTTACCGGCCGGCGTTGTGGGTTTGGGAGCCGCTTCTTCCTTCTGCTTTAAGGCCGCGATCTCGCGTTCGAGCTGCTGTATGCGTAGCTGATTGTCCATCTATATCGTTTCGAAAGCCTCCGCACCGCAGATCTTTTCGATCTCGGCTCGGAACTCGCGGTCGGGCTTCACCCGCGCCGCAACATCAAGCGTAACTGAAAAGTCCTTCGCCTTCTCCAGGCGCAGCCGTACGCGGGCTTCGCCCTTCTTGCGCTCAAAAAGCTGTTGAAGGTCGGCCGCCTTGGCCTCGCCGTTGGCGCCGATGCGCACACGTATAGCAATCACGCGGGGCAGTTCGATCCCGGCTTTCTCCAGCGGAGTGATGTCCTGCAGCGAGATTTTCGGCGGGCCGCCTTCTTCCGGCAGCGCCAGCGCCCGAACCAGCACCGCGCGATCCTCGGCCAAGTACTCGTTCATCTGCTCGTACACGCTGGTGAAAGCCAGCGCCTCAACCGATCCTTCTTTGTCCTCCAGCTGCATCGACGCCCACGGCTTGCCTTCTTTATTCCGGCGGCGCTGAATGCCCGTCAGGATGCCGCACAGCTTCACTTCCACGCCCTTCGCCAACCCTTCGAGAGTGGCTGACGTGTGGCTGCGCAGATCCGCAACACGGTCTTCGAACTGATCCAGCGGATGGCCGGTGACGAAGTAACCCAGCATTTCCTTCTCGCCGGCAAGCTTCTGCTCCGGCGTCCAGTCGGGGACGTTCGGCATTGGCGGGTCCGGCTGTTCTTCCGCGGCGACGCCGCCACCGAACAATCCGGATTGGCCGCTGGCAAGGTCCCGCTGAGACCGCACGCCCTGCTCGATCGCAGAATCCAGCACGGCCATCAACTGCGACCGTGCAGCGCCCATCGAATCCAGCGCGCCGGCTTTCACCAGCGATTCGATGACGCGGCGGTTCACCGCGCCCATGTCTACCTGTTCGCAAAAACGGAAGATACTGCGGAACTTTCCGTGCTCGGCGCGCGCGCGTACGATCGCCTCCACAGCGTTGGCTCCAACGTTCTTTACAGCGCCCAGCCCAAAGCGGATCGCATTGCTGGACGGGGTAAAATTCAGGCCGGATTCATTGACGTCCGGCGGAAGCACTTCGATCTTCCGTTCCCGGCATTCATTGATGTAGCGCACCACTTTCGCGGTGTTGCCGGTTTCCGCCGTAAGCATCGCGCTCATGAACTCCACCGGATAGTTCGCCTTCAAATACCCGGTAAGGTAGGCCAGATACGCGTACGCAGCGGAGTGGGATTTGTTGAATCCATACTCGGCAAACTGCGCCATCAGATCGAAAATCTTCTCCGCCTTCTTCGGCGCATAGCCCTTCTCTTTCGCGCCCGACAGGAAGCGTTCGCGCTGCTTGGCCATCTCTTCCACTTGCTTCTTCCCCATCGCGCGGCGCAGCGTGTCGGCCTCGCCCAGCGAATAGCCGGCCATGCGGTTGGCCACCTGCATCACCTGCTCCTGGTAGAGCATGACGCCATAGGTCTCTTCCAGAATGTCCTTTAGATCCGGCGGATCGTACACAACCTGGGCGCGGCCGTGTTTGCGGTTGATGAAGTCGTCGACAACGCCGCCCTTTAGCGGGCCCGGCCGGTAAAGCGCGTTCAACGCGCAAAGATCCTCGACGCGGGTCGGCTCGTACCGCCGCAGGACATCCTTCATTCCGGGCGACTCAAACTGGAACACGCCATCCGTCCAGGCGTTGGAGAACAACTGATAGGTGGGTGCGTCGTCCAGCGGCAGTTCTTCCAGCAGGATCTTCACCCCACGATGCGTCGCGATCAGTTCCTGCGCATCGGCCAGAACGGTAAGCGTCGTAAGGCCGAGGAAGTCCATCTTCAGCAGGCCGAGTTTCTCCAGCCCGTTCATGTCGTACTGCGTGACGATTTCGTCTTTGCTGGTGCGGTACAGCGGCACCAGATTCTTCAGCGGCTCCGGGGAAATGACGACGCCCGCCGCGTGGACGCTGGCGTTGCGCGACATTCCTTCCAGGCGAAGCGCCACGTCCAGCACTTCCTGCACTCGCGGATCTTTCTTCGCGGCTTCGGCAAAGCCGGGCTCCTGCTCCATCGCGTCCTTCAGCTTGATGTTCAGCACCGCGGGGACCAGCTTGGTCAACCGGTCGGATTCGGCGAACGTGAGTTCGAGGACACGCGCGACGTCCTTGATCGCCGCTTTCGCCCCCAGGGTGCCGAACGTGATGATCTGCGCCACCTGCTCCCGCCCGTACTTTTCAGTGACGTACTGGATGATCTCGCCGCGCCCCCGCGTGCAGAAGTCGATGTCGATATCGGGCATCGAGATCCGCTCCGGGTTCAGGAACCGTTCAAACAGAAGGCCGTATTCCAAAGGGTCGACATCGGTGATCTGCATGGCGTAGCCCACCAGCGATCCGGCTGCGGAGCCCCGCCCCGGCCCCACCGGAATCTTGCGTTCGCGCGCATGACGGATGAAGTCCCACACGATCAGAAAGTAGCCGGAGAAACTCATCTGCTGGATCAGCCGGATCTCCCGCTCCAGCCGTTCGCGGTAGGCTTCCAGCGGGTGCTTCAGCCGTCCTGCGGCCTTCAGTCCTTCCAGGCGATGCAGGCGCGATTCAAATCCCTGCCGCGCCACCCATTCGAAATAGCTGTCCGTGGTGTGGTCCGCCGGGATGGGGAAACGCGGGAAGGGTTCGCGGACTTTCTCCAGCTTCAACTGGCAGCGCTGTGCGATGTCCCACGTGGCATCCAGTGCGTCCGGGGTATCGCCGAACAGCGTCTCCATTTCCGCGCGGGTCTTCAGATGAAATTCTTCCGTCGAGAACCGCATCCGGTTGGTATCCGCCATCGTCTTGCCGGTCTGGATGCACAGCATGATCTCGTGCGCGCGGGCGTCGTCCTTGCGCAGGTAGTGCGCGTCGTTGGTCGCCACCAGCGGGATTCCGGAGTCGGCCGCCAGCTTGCGCACCAGCGGGATCACTTTCTTGTCCGGCTCCAGATTGTGGTCCTGAAGTTCCAGAAAGAAATTGCCCTTGCCGAACATGTCCTCGTACTCGTGCGCCAGCCGCCGCGCTTCGGAGTACTTGTCCTCCATCAGCGTCTCGGCGATATCGCCCCGCAGACACGCCGACAGACAGATCAAGCCCTTCGAGTGCCTTGCCAGCAGATCCTTGTCGATCCGCGGCTTGTAGTAGAACCCGTCGAGATATCCGGTGGAAACCAGTTGGATCAGATTCCGGTAGCCTTCCTGGTTCTCGCAGAGAAGCACCAGATGGTTGTAGCGGTTCTGTTCGGAGCGGTTCGTGTGGCCCTGCTGCGCGATATACATCTCGCAGCCGATGATGGGCTGGACGCCCTTCGCTTTGGCGTGGTTATAGAACTCCACCGCGCCGAAAAGATTGCCGTGATCCGTCATGGCGACCGCTGGCATCTTCTGTTCGGCCACAAGATCGATCAGTTGGCCGGCCTCGCACGCTCCGTCAAGGAGCGAATAGTCGGTGTGGGCGTGTAGATGTATGAACGGCGTCGCTGACATCGCTTGAAAACGTGCCCGGGGGAGAGAACTTAATTATCTCTCGTGCTTCCTGTATTCGCGAGTCAGGATGACGGCGCCAACAATTCCGGCAAGCGTTGAGGCTACAAGGATCGAGACCTTTGCCGCGCGCAACTGCGGACTTTCGCCAAACGCCAGCTCAGCTACGAACAGCGCCATCGTGAAACCGATGCCCGCCAGCCAGCCTGCGCCGTGGACCTGCTGCCACGTGACGCCCTGCGGCAGCGTGCTTAGGCCCACCTTCGTCGAAAGCCACGCGAAGGCCGTGACTCCCAGCGGCTTTCCGATCAGCAGGCCCAGCGCCGTTCCCAGTGCGGCTGGCTGAAATGGGTCTGGAAGCTCACCGCCCACCACGTGAACGCCGGCATTGGCCAGCGCGAACAGCGGCATGATCAGGAAGCTTACCCATCCGTGCAGGCTGTGCTCAAAACGCAGCAGCGGCGCTTGAACGTTCTCGACTCGGCGCTCCAGCACGTGCAGCGCTTCCAGGGATTCGGTGGCGTGCACCAGTTTCGCGTCCGGCGCGACGTGATCCGCGAACCGGTCGATCAGCGCCCTTGCTTCCGCGACAAACGAGCTGGCGTCGATCTTGCTGCGCGCGGGGATCGCGAACGCCAAGAGAATTCCCGCAATGGTTGCGTGGATGCCGGAGTTCAGCACCGCTACCCAAAGGCCGATGCCGACCACGGTATACGCCGCGGCGCTTCGGATGCCCAGAAGGTTTAGCGAACACGCAATCGCAAACCAGACGCCGGCGGCAATCAGTGCGGCGATGGAGAGTTCGCCCGAGTAGAAGAGCGCAATCACCAGCACCGCGACAATGTCGTCGACAATGGCCAGAGCCGTCAGAAACACCTTCAACGACACCGGAACGCGGCTGCCAAGAAGTGCCATCACCCCGATCGAGAAAGCGATGTCGGTGGCGGTGGGAATCGCCCAGCCTCTGGCGGCCGGCGAGTTCCAGGAGATCGCCGTGTAGATCAGCGCGGGCATCATGACACCGCCCAGCGCCGCGAAGATGGGCAGCGCGGCCGCGCGGGGGTTCTTCAATTCGCCCACCAGCAGTTCTCGTTTGATCTCCATTCCCATCACGAAGAAGAAGATCGCCATCAGCCCGTCGTTGATCCAGTGATGGATGGAATGCGACGTTCGGAACTCCCCGGCGCCGATCTCCAGATAGCCTTGCCAATAAGCGAAGTAGGAATCCGACCACTGGGAGTTCGCCCAGACGAACGCCAGGATTGTAGCCAGGAACAGGACGATTCCGCCCGCAGCTTCCTGCCTGGAAAACCGCTGGAATGGCCGCAGAATCAGCTCGATCGGAGGTTGCTCAGTCGCCAGCATCCTTTTCAGTTAATCACGCCCACTTCTAAACCGCTGGCAGCGCCGGTCATCCTGTACACGCGGTGCGAAGCCTTCTGAAAGTCGGCGGCTTTGGCGTCGGGAATGTTCAAAAACTTCTGCGGATTGCGGTCGACCAGCGGAAACCAGGAGCTTTGCACGTGCACCATGATACGGTGGCCCCGCCGGAACGTGTGGTGAATATCCGGCATCACAAACTCGATCCGGTCGCGCTTTCCGGGTGTGAAAGCTTCGGCGTTCTCAAAGCTGCGCCGGAACTTTCCGCGGAACGGTTCGCCCCGCACCAGTTGCTGATAGCCACCCATGCGTACGCCCGTAGGGTTCGGCTCCGGATCGGGATAGTCGCCCGGGAAGACGTCGATCAGCTTCACGACGATGTCGGCGTCGGTGCCCGTCGTCGAAAAAAACACTTCCGGCCGAAGTGGTCCGGCGAAGGTGACGTCCTGTTCCAGCGGCTCAGTCTGATAGACCAGCACGTCGGTCCGCGACGATGCGTGACGCTGATCGGATGTCATATACTGCCCGGCCATTCCCTGCGTGACGAAGCCGACATAGGGAACCGGCTTGTTCGGATCGCTGCCATACTCGTCGAACGCATCGGTTGCAGCGGGCGCGTCGAAGGACAGCTTTCCACCGGCTTGGAAATACAGCCGCTTTCGCTCCGCAGTCTTCGGAGGCCACGCATCCCAAGTTCGCCATTGGTTGGTTCCGGTCTCAAAGGTCCACGCGGCGGGGAACTTTCCTTCGCCCTTTCCGTTCAGGTGGAACTGGAAGAACGGGAACTCGATATTGTCGCGGTACCACGGGCTGGTTTTGACGGAGAAGTGTATGTCGCCCACTTTCTCTCCATCTCCGCGCGCCCACTGGCCATGCGTCCAAGGCCCCATCACCAGATGATTTCCGGCGGAAGGAGGATTACTGTCCTGGATCGACCGGTAGACCTTCAAAGGACCCTGCAGGTCCTCCGCGTCGAACCAGCCGCCGACTGTCAACACCGCTGGAGTGACGCCCTTCAGATGAGCGGAGATGTTGCGCGACTTCCAGAATTCGTCGTACGTCGGATGGGACAGCATCCCCAGCCAATACGGATTCGCTTCCTTGTAGAACTTCTCCGTGGCGTTCGCTAGCGTGCCCGCGCTTAGCATCGCTTCGTATCCATCCGGCGTCTTGAAGGGGCTGCGGCGTCCGGGTTCCGGCAGCGTGGGCTCCGGGTGCGGCTTGAAGAAAAGGTAGAAGCCAAAATTGGCAGCCAGCATCAGCGCGCCGTTATGGAAGGCGTCGTCACCCATGTAGAGATCTGTCACCGGAGCCTGTGGCGAGGCGGCTTTATGAGCCGGGTGCGCATCGATCATGCCCGCCGCCGTGTAGAAGCCCGGGTACGAAATGCCCCACGTCCCAACGCGCCCGGTATTGTTCGGAACGTTCTTCACCAGCCAGTCGATGGTGTCGTAGGTGTCCGTCGACTCGTCGATGTCTTGAGGACTCTTCTTCGACGCCCGGTGCGGCGTCATCTCCAGCCACTTGCCCTCCGACTGGTAGCGGCCCCGAACGTCCTGGTAGACGACCACAAAGCCTTCGCGGGCAAACTTCTCCGACGGGCCGAGGGCGGTGCGGTATTGATCGGCGCCGTAGGGCGCTACCGAGTACGGCGTCCTTTGCAGCAGCAGTGAGTATTTCTTCGACGCGTCTTTTGGAATGTAGACGCTGGTGAACAGCCTCGCGCCGTCTCGCATCGCGATCCGGTGCTCATACTTCGTGTAGTTGGCCTTGATGTATTCAACACCCTGCGCATGAAGAGACACGCAGAGCGGAACGATCCAAACGAGACGCACCATCTATCGAGGTTAGCGCGAGACGAATTGCGCCAGCCACTTCGTCAGCCGTTCCAGCACGGTTGGCGCAACGGTTTCTTCGATGTTCGGGTACTCGGAAGGCGACCCCGATTTCGATGTCTGCAGAAGGTGGTTGACGCCGGGAGCGGTGAAGACGTCGACCGCCGAATTCCCGCCGCGCTTCAGCGCTGCCGCAATGCCTTTCAGGTTCGACTCCGCAACCACCTGGGTGTCGTTGGAGCCGTTGATCGCAAGAACCGGGCACCGCACCTTCTCGTAGAACTTCGCCGCGTCGATCGCCAGCAAGGCGCGGAACCAAGGGGAGAGCGATTGCGAAACCTGAATATCCGCGACGGCGCGCTCCGACGGTGGGAGTTCGTCGAGGCTTAGAGCCTTTTCAATTTCGGTCTTCAGTTCGAAACTGCTCTTGTTGCCAAGCAGCAGCGGGAACATCGCTTCCTGGCTCTTGCGCTGCTTGGCGATCGCGTCCGCCGGTGCTCCACTGGCGCGAAGCACCGCTTCGCCCTGCTCGATCAGCAGTTGGTCGAACGGAATCCCCGGTCCCGCAAGGCTGACGAGAAACGCAACATCGTCTGGACGAGAGGCGGCCAGCATCGCCGCCACCAGCGCGCCTTCGCTGTGCCCGATCAGGCCGATCCTCGCGGAATCGATGCTCTCCCGGCTTCGCAGAAAGTCGAGAGCGGCGGAGGCGTCGTCGCGAAAGTCGGCTGTAGTGGCGCTTCGAAAATCGCCTTTCGATTTTGCAGTTCCCCGGTCGTCGAGACGAAGGACGGCGAATCCCTGGCGCGTCAAAGCGTCCGCGAGCACAAGAAACGGCTTGTGGCCGAACATGCTGGCGTCGCGGTCCTGCGGTCCGGACCCGCTTAACAGCAGCGCGGCGGGGAACTTCACGCCAGTGCCCGGCGGTGGCAGCGTCAGCGTCCCCGCCAGCTCCGTTCCCTCCGCATTTCGAACCGTTACGGGCTGCTCCCGGTAAGGGAACGGCGGCAGCGGCGTTTGCGGGCGGGACAACTCCGTCACTTTCTCCACGCGCCGCAGCGTAAGTGGCAGGCTCTGCCCGGCTTGCGACCACTGGCCTGTCAAAGTCTGGCCCGCTTCGTCGATCGTCGCAACGAAGGTCGCCCGCATCGCGGGAAGGGCCAGCCGCAGGCTCGGCGATTCCCAAATGACGGCGGAAACGGGAATTCCCTTGACGTTCTGGTCGATCGAATCGATGGTTGCTTTCAAGTCGCCGCCAGGAGCCGCGCCGATGTGGACGGCGATTCGCAGCTTCATGCCGCCCGCCTCCAGCGCGCCTTCCCAGATGCCCGTGGGTTGCGGCGCTTGCGCGAATACGACGCTGGAGAGGAAGGCGACCGCAAGCCGCATCGTTACTCCGGAAGTACCGGAATACCGGCCCGCACCAACGCCGACGGAACCTGCGCGGGCAACAGCCGCGATGCATCGTACTCAACCGTGATCCGGTCCATCGCCGGCGTCAGGCGCACGTAGTGGATGCCGTAGATACTGGTCGCCGCCGAGATCGCCTTCAGGGCGGCTTCATCCAGTGGACGCGCAAGTCCCAACGTCGTCTGAATTTTCGTCATATACCGCCTTCGATTATCCCCGAAAGCGGAGGCGATCAACGAAATCAGAAACGGTAGTAAAGGCCGAACTGAATCCGGCGGGGCGTATTCGCCTGATTGATGATGCGGCCGAACGCCGCGTTGTTGATGTTGTAATCGACCGTCGGAGTCTGCCCAGGGACCAATATCGTGTCGAACATCACGTTGTTGAACAGGTTGGTGGACTCCATACGCAGTTCGATCGTATGGCCTTCGACGATTGTCGTCACCTTGTGAACTCCAAAGTCGAAGTTGAAGAACTGCGGACCGCTGAACGTGCGGCGCTGAAGGGTGCCGATCGTCCCGGCCGCGGGATTGTAAAAGACCTGGCCGTTGAAGGGCGCCTGCCCGTCCGGGCCGACTCCGCGTCCATCCGGCCCGATGGCGGTGGCGTCGACGATGAAGGGTCCATCGCCGGTCATGCGGAAGCTGACCGCGCGCGACAGTTGATCTCCGTTCAGCGTCGTGACGGCCGTGTTGTTCGCAGATCGCGCCGTGCGGTTCAGCGTGCCGCGTTGGGAGCGGATCGAGAACGGAAATCCGCTCTGCCACGTGAGGATTCCGCTAACCGACCAGCCGCCCACCAGCGCAGACGCCAGACGGTTCCCGCCGCTGAGATAGCGCTTGCCGCGGCCGAACGGCAGATCCAGCACGTAGTTCGATTTCAACGCGTGACGGATATCGAACGCCGTGGGCGCGCGTTCCGCCTCTGCATTGTTGATATCGAGAAACGGTTCGAAGTTCACCTGGTTGTCGCCGGCCGTATCGGAAAGCACCTTCGCCCAGGCGTAGTTCACCTGGAACGAGAATCCGCGCGAAAAGCGCCGCGCGTAGTCCACCTGCAGCGCGTTGAAGCTGGAATTGCTGTAGTTGGTCACCATGTTTGTTCCGAACGCCAGCGGATTCGGGAAGAAGTTTAGAGGCCCGTTCAGGCCGAACTGCTTGTACGTTCGCGCGAGATCGCCCGGCTGCTGCGTTTCGATGAGATTGCTGACCGTGGCGTTGGTCAGCAGGCCGCCGCTTGGCAGGGAATCAAACACAGGAAGCCGCTGGCTTCCCGCAATCGCCGGGTTGTAGCTGGCGGCGAAGCGGCCCGTCTGATTTCGCGCGAGGATCCCGTTGCTGTATGCCCGAAGAAAGTCGTCGTAGAAACCGTCGGCGAAGATGTCCACCTGGTTGTAGTCGAACGCGCGGAATTGCTTTGTCGCATGATGGCCCAAATACCGCGCCTCCAGCACGCCGCCCTTCAGCCGCTGTTGAATGCTGAAATTCCATTGCTGGACGTATGGCGTTCGCAGTCCTGGATCGATCAGCGCAAACGGAGCGGTGCTGCTGAGCGCGAAGTTGTCTGCGAAAGTGCGGGGCACTTGGAATGCCGGCGGCGGGATCGCGCCGGGGTTCGAGGCAGTGGTGGCGAGGTTTGACCGGACGACGTCGAATGCAAGTCCGTCGTTCGTCGCCGGACCGTTCTGCAGTGTCGAGATGTGATTGTCGTTGACGAAGTTTACGCTGTAGCCCATGCGTATGGCAGTGTTGCCGTCGCCGCGCACATCCCAGGCCAGACCCACATTCGGAGCGAAATTGTTGAGGTCTTTTCCATACCAGGGCCGCCCGATGCCCGTCCCTGCGAAGTCCAGCGTGCTGTTCGACAGAAGCGTCTGAATCGGGTCGTTATTCTCGATCACCGGCAGAAGCGCGAGGTTCTTTTCCTCATTCACGCGCGTGAAGTACTCATATCGAACGCCGCCCGACAGTGTCAGGTGGCGGCTTAGCTTCCACGTGTCCTGGAAGTATCCGGCATGCGTGGCGAACGTGTAGATGCGGCGGCGGTCCGCACCCGGCACGAAACCCGAGGTTTGATCGATGGCGTTGAAGCGCTGCGTTCCCTGATCCAGGAATCCCGCCAGCGTGGCGAGCAGATTGTTCGCTTGCGCCAGATCGTTCGGACGAATTCCCGGCAGCTGTGCCGATGTCAGCCCGCTGCGCGTTCCGAGATTGATCTGGTAGGACGGAATTGTCGAGATGGCGTCGAAGGAATCGACGCGAATGTTCTGGCTCTGGAACCCAAAGCTCAGCGTGTGGCGGCCTTTGATCCAATTCGCGTTGTCGGAAACATTCCATGTGTTTGTGTTGCGGCCCTGGCTGGGATAGGTCTGGACGGGATTCGAGAACAGCAGGTTCGTCAGATAGTACGCCGGTTCCGGCTCGCTGCGGATGAAGTCCGCCGGGGCCCGGTTGATGCCGCCGCGCAGTTCGTTCGTCAGCGTCGAGGACCATGTGCTGCGCCAGCCCGCCGCGATCAGGTTCGTATTGTTCTCATTGAACACCGACGGCACGGGCGTGTAGGTGAACTGATTCAAGGTCGTCCGGTCCACAAAATCCGAGTTCCACGCATACGTCCCGAAGAGGGAGTGGCGGTCGCTTGCGTAGAAGTCGATCTTGCCGGTGACGTTATTGCGATCGCGATTCGACCGCTGCAGGAACGAATAGCCGCCGGTGTTTCGAAGCACGCCCGGTGCGGAATCGCCGGTGCTGAAGTTGTTGATCTCGCCACCGCCCGGCGTCTGGCCCAAAAGACCTTGAATGAATGGGTCGATCGAATTGCCCGTCGTCTGAAGGATGTTGCGCTGCTGCAAATTTCCCGCCGTGTCCGTGTACGTGAACACTCCCTGACGCGCGGATTCAGTAAGGATCGTCCGCTGCTGGGCCGTCTGCTGCCTCCTCCGGAACGCTTCGTAGTTGGCGTAGAAGAACAATTTGTTCCGGACCAGTGGTCCGCCGAGAGATCCGCCCAGCTGATTCTGATTCAAAAAAGGCAAACCAATCCCCGCACGATTCTCGAAAAATCCATTCGCCGCCAAGGCGTTGTTGCGGTTGTACCAGTAGGCCGCCCCGTGGAAGCGGTTCGTCCCGGAGGGCGTGACGAACGACACCTGCGTTGCGCCATTTCCCATCGCCGACGGAGTGTTGGACGTCGAGACGGTAAGTTCCGCCACTTGATCCAGCAGCAGCAGATTCGGCTGGAAATCGAGCGAGTTTTCGCGGAACAGGTTGTCCTGAATGTTGACGCCGTCCAGCGTCACATTCGTGAATGAAGTGCGAAGCCCATTGATCGTCGTTGCCGTGCGTCCGTTGCTGCCCACTCCGGCCTGTGTCGCGATCAGGGCCAGAATATTCCGGTTCAGTTGGGGCAGCCTCCGCAACTGCTCGTTCGTCACAGTGGTGCTGATCTCGACGTTCGCCGTCTGGACGGAGTTCAATGCGGCAACCACATCGACGGTCTGCACCACCGTTGCCGGTTGAAGCGCAACCGGAGCGAGCGCGGTCTCCCGCGCCGCGTCCACCTTGATCAGCGTGACAACTGCCGGGGCAAATCCAGCGCTCTCGACACGAAGTTCGTACAGGCCGGGTTGTAGTCCCGGAAATCCATAGAGCCCATCCGCAGTCGTCGTCATGGAGGCCGCACTCGCGCCTCCTTCCGTCTGCAGGCGCACGACGGCGCCCTCGACAGCCGAACCCGTCCCGTCCAAGACGGAACCGGACAACCGGCCCGCTACTTGTGCGGCCAGCGGCGCCGCAAGCAGGAAAATCACCGGCAGATAGCGCCCTCGAATGAACATACGAACCCCTCCTCACGGCGGCCGTGCTTGAAAACAGACTAGGCGGCGGAAGCCGCGTGGTCTTTCCATTCGGGGCGAGATGCGGAAACTTCGAGGCGGGAAGCCGATTTTCTTCTACGAACTTTCAGGCGATTCCGAGGCTATTCGGCGCAGTTTCCAAAGAATCTGCCGGAACATTCCCTGCCACATTACGGAATCTTTTGCAGGAATTTCCAGGCGGCGAATCATCCGGCGCAACTTCCAGAGGGTCGCTTCAGACATCTGGTATCCGCTCTCGCGGAGCGAATCCAGCAGATACTCCTCAAGCCGGACAAGCGATTCCTGCGTGGCCACGCGCGCAATCGGCGCTGCCGCTGGCGACTCACTGCGGATCAGCTCGTACAGCACCACCGCTACCGCCTGCCCGAGATTCATCGAACCATGCTCCGGCCGCGAGGGAATCCGCAGCAGCCAATGGCAGTAGCTTAGGTCGTCGTTCGACAGGCCGGACTTTTCGCTGCCAAAGAGAATCGCGATTCGTTCCGGCGGCGGGGGAAGCTGCGTGCGCAAGGCGGGCAGCGGCAGCAGGGGAATTGCCAACTCCCGGTGATCGCCACTGGTGGTGCCGGCCACAATCGTCGCGTCGGCGACCGCTTCGGGGATGGAGGCGAAGTTAGTAGCGTCGCGAAGCAGGTCGCCTGCGCCAACCGCGCTACGAGCCTCCTCGTACGCGACGTCGTACGCGTTCACCAGCCGCAGATCGAAGAAGCCAAAGTTCGACAGGGCGCGGGCAGCCGCACCGATGTTGAGCGGATTCCGGGGTGAAACCAGGACAACTGCGATCGACGGACTACCGGTCGTGCGCGTCCTCCAGGTAGGTGTAGCCTTGCAGACCCTGCTCGTAGTAGCGGCGGAGGCGTCCGGACTCCTCGACGCCGATCTTTCCCTCGCGCACGGCAGTCTCGACATCGCGCCGGAACTGCTCCTGCAGCGTTTTCGAGGAGAACTGAACGTAATCCAGAACCTCGCGCACCGTGTCGCCCGCGATCACCTCGTCAAGCACCACCTCTCCGCTGGCGTCGATCGAAACGTGAACCGCATTCGTGTCGCCCAGAAGGTTGTGCAGGTCGCCCAGGATTTCCTGGTACGCGCCGACGAGAAACGCGCCGAGATAGTAAGGCTCGCCATTGAACGGATGCAAGGGCAGCGTCTTCTTCACGTCGCGGCGGTCGATGAACTGATCGACTTTGCCGTCGGAGTCGCAGGAGATGTCGCCCAGCACTGCGTGGCGCGTGGGACGTTCGGCCAGACGATGGATGGGCATGATGGGAAACAACTGGTTGATGGCCCAAGAATCCGGCATCGATTGGAACAACGAAAAGTTGCAGAAGTAGGTGTCGGACAACATCGTGTCCAACCCCTCCAACTCCTCCGGGAACACATCAAGCTCGCGGCCCATCCGAAGAATACGGCGGCAGATTGCCCAATAGAGATTCTCCGCGTCGCGCCGCTGTGCGAGCGACATGTAGCCCAGCGAAAACAGATTCAAGGAGGAGTCCAGCGCCTGCTGCGCGTCGTGGAACGACTCAAGCATGTTGCGCTTGGTAAGGGAACGGTGCGTCTCCAGCATGTCGACCAATGGCTGCTCGGAATCGTCAGCCAGCTTGTCGGGAATTGCATCCTCGCCGAAGCCGCTGACGCCGAGAACATTGAAGATCAGCGCGCTGTGATATGCGGCGACCGCGCGTCCGCTTTCCGTGATGATCGACGGGTGGGGAATCTCGGCCTCGTCGCAAATGTTTTGAATGTGGTGAACGACATCGTTGGCGTACTCTTCCAACGTGTAGTTGACGCTGGATTCGAAGTCCGTCTGCGAACCGTCGTAGTCGATACCAAGGCCGCCGCCGACATCCAGAAATTCCAGCCCCGCGCCCAGCTTCTTCAGCTCCGCGTAAACGCGCGCCGCTTCCGTAACCGCACCCTTGATCTGCCGGATATTCGTGATCTGGCTGCCCAGATGAAAGTGCAGCAGCGTCAGGCAATCTTCCATGCCGCGATCCCGCAGCGTGTCCAGAACCTTCAACGCTTCGCTGACCGTAAGCCCGAACTTTGAGCGGTAGCCGCCGGACGATTTCCACCGGCCGGACCCGCGGCTGGCGAGCTTAATGCGGACGCCAATCGTGGGGCGCACGCCGGTCTTCTCGGCGTACTTCAGGATCAGGTCCAGCTCCGTAAACTTTTCGATGATCGGCGTGATGTTGCGGCCGATCTTGCGCGACAGCATCAGCATCTCGATGTACTCGTCGTCTTTGAAGCCGTTGCAGACGATGGGTGTCGAGTTGTCGGCGACGCCGAGAACGGCCAGCAGTTCCGGCTTCGAACCGGCCTCCAGACCGAAGCCAAACGGTTTTCCGTACTTGTATACTTCTTCGACGACGTGGCGCTGCTGGTTCACCTTAATGGGGAAGATGCAGACGTACTTGCCCTTGTAGTTGTGCTCCCGGATGGCATTCTCGAACGCCTGGTTGAGTTCCGTCAGCCGTTGCTTGATGATCTCGCCGAAGCGCACCAGCACGGGAAGATTGATCCCGCGCAGGACGAGTGAATCCATCAACTGCTTCACGTCGATTAGTCGCGCCGGGTCCTTATCCGGGTGGCACAACAAGTGCCCCTTTTGACTTATCGAGAAGAAGCCCTTGCCCCAACGGGGCACGTCGTACAGATCCGATGCGTCGCTGACGCCCCAGCGTTCCGTCGGCTCCCACGAGGGAGCAGCGTTCTCGATTTTTACGGACAAGGCACACGCCTCCTTGGCATGGGAAGTCTGATCTTTCAGTGTCGGACGAATTCCCCGCCCGGGGCAAGGCCGATTTGGTTACAACGGCCCCGCCCGCGGTGGCGCATCAGAAGTTCAGCTTCAGCGCGAGTTGCAGAACCCTCCAGCTTTCGCCGTTCTGATTCGTGGTGGACGAACTCGCTGTTGACAACGAGACGCAACAGGTCTGCCCGAACACCGCCGAATTCACCGCCGGGCTTCCGACGCTGGCGTCCCGGGGGTTGCGGAAGTTCGGATGGTTGAGGGCGTTGAACGCCTCCGCCCGGAACGTCAGGCGGACGCGTTCCGTAATCTGAAACCGCTTGGCGACGCTCATATCCAGGTTCCAATAAATGGGACCCTGAAAAACGTTTCGCCCAATGCCCAGCGTCCCTGGATTGGGGAAGCGAAACTGGCTGGCGTCCTTGAACACCACCGGCCCGACGACATTGGCGATCTCCTGTAGCTCGGTTTTCGGATATTCGGTAACACCCGGAGCCAGCGCCGCCCGCGACTGGGCGGAGAAGTTGTGCGTCAGCACGCCGGAGCGCACGGTGAAAGGCTCTCCGGACTGATACGTGTAGATGCCGTTCAGGCTCCAATTGCCAATCAGAAGGTTGGCGGCGCGGCCCACGTTGCCGCCGATCTTCTTGCCAGTGCCAAACGGAAGCTCGTAGATCCCGCTGACGTTCACCACGTGGCGCTGGTCGAAATCGCTGCGCGCGCGTTCGTTGTCGTAGTTGCGGCCGTCCGCCGGAGTCCGCGAGTTGGTCGTAGTCAGTCCGCCGCCCGCGGTAGCGCCCACCGGGTCGATCGACAAGTTGTCAATCGACTTGCCCAGCGTGTAGGAGCCCGACAACAGGACGCCCTGCGTATCGAATCTCTTGCGGAAGCTCAACTGCATGGAGTGGTAGACGGAGTCCGCGCCGTTGTCCAAATAGAGGATCTGGGCAAACTGCTGGTTGGGCCGGAGGCGCGCCGCCAGCGTGTTCTGCTCCAGACGCCCTGCAAGATTTCCGGCGGCGTTCTGACGCAGGTCGGTTTGCGAGGCGGCGGAATTGGCGAAGGTGGCAGTCATCACGCCTTGCTGAATGATGGGCACGTTCACGGCGCCGGCGCATCGCTGTCCACTGGCGAGGGTTCCATCCGGACGGCATCCGGTGATGGCGAGATTCTGCTGCATCGCAGAGAACGAAGGCAGAATCGGTTCGGCGTTGATCTGATTCATATCCCACGTGCGGTAAAGCCGGGTTCCCCGGCGTCCGACGTAGCCCAGCGATACGACATAACCGCCGGGCAATTCGCGCTGCATGGTGAGATTCCACATATGCACCGTGGGCAGCTTCAGGCCCTGGTCGAAGACGCGCGCGGGCGGTGCGTTGTTCTGCGTCTGCAGAGGAGGTGAAAGGAATCGTGACGGATTGCCCGAAGGGGCACCCACTTCGTTCGGAAATCCTTGGCCCAGCCGAACGTTCGGGACGGTCTGGCAGCCGGGAGTCGTGTTGACGGTGGTCGCCCCCAGCGTCGAAACACAGCGGAACGTCTGGCCCGGCACTGCGGACGCGATGGACGTCACCTGGAACGTGGAGATCGGATCGAACGCGATTCCGTAACCAGCGCGAATCACCGTCTTTCCCGAGCCTCCGGGAGCCCAGGCAAGCCCAAGCCGTGGCGCAACCGCACCAGCGTTCCAGTTCTGATGCCAGCGATTCGACGGCACGAATGTGACCGTGCCTTCGCTGCCGTCCGGAATGCGGTCCGGAACGTAGACGCGGCCGCCTGCTTCGGACGGCGGTCCGTTTAATTCCCAACGAATGCCATAGCTGAAAGTCAGGTTGCGCCGGATCTTCCATTCGTCCTGCGCGTAGAAGTTATATTGCTTTGTCCGTTGGCCCTGCGCCCACAACGTGACGCCTTCGCCGGAACGAAACGGCAGAAACGTATCGCTGCGAAGGTCGCCGAGAAATACCTGCGTTAGCGACGCCGGGATGCCTAACAGGTCGTTCACGGTCGTCTGAAGACGCGTGAGATCCTGCGCCGCGATACCGGGTCTTCCAGGAGCCGCCGTCGCCGGGAACGCGAATCCCGACGGAGGACGCACGGTCGCCGACAGCGAGATCGACGGTGTCAGGCTGGTTCCGCCCACGTCGCCTCGCTGGTCGTTGTGCTGGTACATGCGGATATTCGCGCCGAACCGCATGACGTGCGATCCGGTGACATAGCTGAGGTTCTCGATGAACTGCCACGTGTTGACCGCTCGAAATGTTCTGGGGTTGGCTGTGTAGTCGACGGTGGAGTTGCCAAAGGTGAACCGGGGCGTATTCGGGAAGAGCGGATTCGCCTCGCCTTGCGTGAAGAGGAAGTTGAACCGCGAGAACCCGACGGTGGCCTCGTTCACCAAGCGCGGCGAGAGCACGCTGCGCAATCCAACCGCGACATTGTGAGCCGGGCGGAATACCTCGCCGCGCGGCGCGTATCCCGGCAGCACTTGCGGACGGCTGTTCAAAGGATCGCCGCCGAGAGTATTCTGCTCCGCACCGAGGTAGCGTCCCCAAAGCGTGTGCGCGTCGTTGATCAGATGATCCATGCGCGCCATGTACTGCGGGCCGCGAATCTGGAACGGTGTCGTCCAGACATAATTTGCGGTGTTGAATCCGTCGCCCGCCGTGAACGAATTGACGGTGGGATAGCCGCCCAGGACGCCATTCACCGCCGCGTCCCGGCCAATGCCGGCGGGGTCCGCTCCGAAGACATTGAAGGTGGCGACACAGTTGGCATCCGTCGGACTGCCACAAGTGCGCACGCCCGGCGCAAGCTGTCCCGAAGCCGGATCAACCAGAGCCGAGCTGTTTTGCGTGATCTGGCGTCCGTTGAGGATGAACGGGCTTGAAGGGTCGACCACGAAGTAGCGGAAATTTCCGCCGAACGCCTGAGGCGTGTAGAGATTCACCGAGCCAAACGTCTTGTCGATCGGATCCCTGAAGTTCACCTTCTGGCCTTGCCAACTTCCGAAAAAGAACGTCCGGTTCTTGCGGATGGGTCCGCCTACTTCGAAGCCATATTGGTTCAGCTTGATCTCCGGTTTTGGAGCCCCCTGGGCATTCGAGAAAAACTCCTGGGCGTTCAACGCGGTGTTGCGGAAGAACTCAAATGCGGACCCGTGAAATTCGTTCGTGCCGGAGCGTGTGGCGATATTCACGTTCGCCCCGGAGTTCCGGCCCTCCTCCGCATTCGGGTTCGAAGTCGTCACTTTGAACTCCTGAACGTTGTCCGGATTCAGGCGGAAGATGTTGTTCACCGGATTCGGATTGGTGGATTCATTCGCCTCGATTCCGTCGATGGTGACGTTTACCGCTGCGGAGCGCGCGCCATTCACGCTGACCGTGCCGCCGGAGCGCTGCACAACACCCGGCTCGTAGATCAGAAGGTTTAAAGGATTTCTGCCGTTCAGGGGCAGGTCTACGATGGCCTTCTGAGTAACGACATTGCCCACCGTCGCACTGGACGTTTGAACGTTCTCGCCCTCCGCGCTTACCTGAATCGATTCGGCCGCCGTTCCCACTTCCAGCGTCATATCGGAGACTATGGGCGTGCCCACCTGAAGCACGACGCCGCTGCGGGTGAGAACTTTGAAGCCGGCCGCTTCCACCTTGATCGAGTACGTGCCGACAGGAAGCGAAGGAAATGCATACAATCCCGCCTGCGTGGTGGACTGCTGGTTGGAAACGCCCGTGGCGTCGTTGGTGGCGGTGACGGTGGCTCCGGGCACGACGGCTCCGGAGGAATCGGCAACAGTGCCGCTGACCTGGGTGGTTGATGTCTGCGCCGCGCTGCTCAGGACGAGGAGGGAAAGCACAAGCGGGGAAATGGCAAAGCGCATCGGTTTCATAGAAACTCCCCTGGAACGAAGATCCCTCTATGGTAGGGGAGATTTGCCGGTTGCGTTAAGGGGCGCGCCGATCCCAAGAATTTCGCTGATCATCGGTGCAATCTGGATTGAGCGTATGGCGGGCAGCGTTGTGCCCGGGCGAAATGCCGTGCCGCTTGCAATGCAGATGGCCAGCATGTCCTTTCGCGAGGGAAGAAATCCATGAGTTCCTTTGGAAGTTCCTTCGACGATCGCGTCGTTGTTAGTAAGATCGCTAACAGAGTATCCGGGGAGAACGTCGAAATAAAGGTCGCCACTAGCGGCGCCGCCAATGCCGTAGCGTTGGCCATGTTCGGCGGGAGTGAAGAACGCGGTAACGACGGGCTCGCCCGAATCCGGATCGCGTATCGCGGACAATGCCTCACGGACGCGGCGCAGAACGGGCTCGCGGGGGTCCACCGATCCGCTCTTCCAGTCCTTCGTGTTCACCAGAATCGAGTAGTACAGGTACGCCGCCTGCTTGTTGAGCCCCGCCCCGCGCAGCACCGCCCCCGCGTTCAGGATGCGGCGGTACGGCGTCATCCCGTGGTCGGACACGAACATCAGTGTGTCGTCTTTCCCGGCCATCGCGCCGAAGGATTGTGCTGCCCGTTCCAGCGCGCGGTAGACCCACACTCGAAGCTCGCGAGCCGTTGCGTCGCCCGCTCGATCAAGGCCAAGCCATCGATGATCGGTTTCGTCGGGAAAGGGAAGATAGCTTTGCATCAGACTGGGCCGGAACCGCTGGTTCAGCCATGCCGCATGGCCGACGGATTGCCGTATCTGAAACTCCACCGTTTCGAGATATTGCGCCGGAGTGAGATCCTTCGAGTCCAGCAGGCGCGTCGCTCCGTTCGGCACGAACGCTCCGCTGGCAGCCAACATCTCGCGCACGATCTCGTCGTTGCGGTGTGTCCCGTCATGCAGGGCCAATTCCTGGATCTGCGTCTGCAGAAGCTTGTCCGGAAACAGGCGGAAGTGGACCGCCAACGGAAGATCTCCGGGAAGCGGCAGCGGAAGGCTGAAGTGCCGGGCAAGTGGACGCATCAGCGGGTCAACGGTCTCCGTGGGTTCGCGGGGGACATCGACGCATGACTTCTCCACGCAAACGCGCATGCCTGCGGGTGTCTCCGCAGCCGTGAATTCGAAGGGGCCGGATTTCCACGTCGTGGCGCGACGGATCACCTGGTAAGGCGCGATCGTCCGTGTCTGATAACCGTTCGTTGCCACTGCGCCCATTTGGGTGTTGATGGCCGTGAACGGATACATCTGCGTCGCCTGATGCGCGACGGCGGTCTTGCCCTGGCGCGCAGCGGTAACCCATACCGGCTCAGCCTTCAACTGCGTCGAGCGGAACCCTACTTCCCGTTCGGTGTAGGCGTGCGCGGATCGCGGTAGCAGTGGATGGGAGTTGAACGTAATCCCATTGACGTTTCCATACGCCCCGGTCCAGATCGCCGCGTGGGAGTTGGCCGTGGTTGAAGGGAAATGCGGCTGGACACCGTCGAACGTTGCGCCCCGTTCCCGCAGGTGATGGAAGAACTTCAGTTCCTTCGCCACCGGGTCGGTAGTCAGGATTTCGTGACCCAAGCCGTCGAAGGAGACCAGCACGACGCGCTGCGGCCAAGCGTTGCCGGAAGCCAGTGCCGCTAGGGCAACAGCTGACGCAAGTCGTCGATCCAGTAGTCGGGCTCCCAACGGTTCATCTCCTCGCGATTGCCGTACCCGTAGGTTACTCCGCAGATCTTTACACCCGCGTGACGGCCCGCTTCCATATCCGCTGCGGCATCGCCCACCAGCAGGCAATCGCCGGCGGAGACTCCTAGAGCGTCAAGGGAGCGGAAGATGACGTCGGGCCGCGGCTTCGCTGGAAATCCGTCGGTGCCCTGGACATGATCGAAATAAGAAAGAAGCTCGAACTTTTCGAGGACAATACGTGTGGTCGGCGTGCCCTTCGTCGTCGCGGTGGCCTTGCGACCGGACAGGGCGGACAGCGCTTCGACAACACCGGGATACAAGGTGGTGGCGCTGTGATTTCTTGCGGCGTACGCTTGGCGGTACTCGGCGGTAAGCGCGTCCATCTCTTCCGCGGTGAAATGCGGGAAGAGCTCCACAAACAGATCGAAGAGGTGACGGCCGATGAAGGTGGCGAGGCAGGCGTCGGATACGGTGCGCCCATTCATATGGGGCGCGATCACTTGTTGGATTGCGCCGCAGATATCGGGGGCGGACCGCGTCAGCGTCCCGTCTACATCGAAAAGGTAGACGGGAAACGCGGGAACACTCAAGCCGGTTGCGGACCCGGTGTCAGGCCAGTGGCCGGTTGCTGCTGGGTCTTCGTTTCGTCGGTGGGCGGCCTCGGCATCGCCGGCTGCCGCATCGGGGGCAGCGGCTCGCCGTTGATCAGCAGCCCCACCTCGGCGGCGTCAAGAACTTCGCGTTCCAACAGCGCTGCCGCGATGCGCTCCACTGCGTCACGCTTCTCGCCAATGATTTCCCTGGCGCGCAGGTAGCCCTTCTCGACGATGCTGCGGACTTCCTGATCGATCCGGATAGCAGTGGCCTCGCTGTAGTCGCGATGCTGCGCGATCTCACGGCCGAGAAAGATCTGCTCTTCCTTCTTGCCGTATGCGACGGGTCCCAACTCGCTCATCCCCCAATCGCACACCATGCGGCGGGCGATATCGGTTGCGCGTTCGATGTCCTGGGACGCGCCGGCTGTCTTGGCGTCAATGAACAGTTCGTCGGCTACGCGTCCACCCATCGCAACCGCGATCAGGGCGTCCGCCTGGTCCTTCGACATGTCCACTTGGTCCGCGTGCGGCAGGAAGGTGGTCAAGCCCAGCGCCATGCCGCGGGGAATGATGGTCACCTTGTGCAGCGGAATGGCTTTCGGACTGAGTGCGGCGACGATCGCGTGTCCGGCCTCGTGGTACGCCGTGTGGCGCTTGTCTTCTTCGGAGATGACGCGGCTGCGGCGTTCCGCGCCCATCATCACTTTGTCCTTCGCCACTTCGAAATCCTGCATCATGACGACCTTCCGGTTCTGCCGGGCGGCAATCAAGGCGGCTTCGTTTACAAGGTTCGCAAGATCGGCGCCGGCGAATCGAACGGTGCCGCGGGCGATCACGCTAAGGTCGATATCGTCGCCCATCGGAACTTTCTTGGTGTGCACGCGCAGGATCTGTTCGCGTCCGCGCGCATCCGGCAGATCGACGACGACGCGCCGGTCGAACCTCCCCGGGCGCAGCAGTGCGGGGTCCAGCACATCGGGACGATTCGTCGCCGCGACGAGTATGACGCCTTCGTTCGATTCGAAGCCATCCATCTCCACCAGCAGTTGATTCAGCGTCTGCTCCCGCTCGTCATGGCCGCCGCCAAGGCCCGCGCCACGATGGCGCCCCACGGCGTCGATTTCGTCGATAAAGACGATGCAGGGGGCATTCTTCTTGCCCTGTTCGAAAAGGTCCCGCACGCGGCTTGCGCCAACGCCCACGAACATTTCGACAAAGTCAGAACCGGAGATCGAAAAGAAGGGAACGTTCGCTTCGCCCGCAATGGCGCGGGCCAGAAGAGTCTTGCCTGTGCCGGGAGGCCCGATCAGCAGCACGCCCTTGGGAATGCGGCCACCGAGCTTCTGAAACTTTTGCGGCTCACGCAGGAATTCGATGATCTCCTGCAATTCGTCCTTCGCTTCCTCAACGCCGGCGACATCCTTGAACGTCACCTTCTTCTGTTGCGAGGAGTGCAGCCGCGCGCGGCTTTTGCCGAAGCTCAGCGCCTTGTTTCCGCCGGACTGCATTTGGCGCATCATGAATATCCAGAAGCCGAAAAGCAGGACAAAGGGAATGGCGTTGATGATGATCGACGCCCAGTTGCCGGAGCTGGCGTCCTTGATCTCAACGTCCACCTTGTGCTCCTGAAGCGACTTGTAGATGTCGGGATAGTTCGCGGGAATCAGCGTCCGCAGAGTGGACTTGCCGTCCTGGAATGTCCCCTGGACTTCGCCGCCCGTGATGATCACGGACTTTACGCGGTCCTTCTCCACCATATCGATGAACTGGGTGAAGGACACCTGCTGTTCCGGACGTCCCTTGCCCTTGTTGAGCACCGCCCAAAAGAGCACGACAATGCAGATAACTGCTATCCAGACGATCGCTGTTCTGACGTTAGAATTCATCACGACTCCCGCCGGGCCAGAAAGGCCCACATCCTACAGACGTTGGAAAACCGGATTTTGATTCACCAACGGCCGGTAGGCGATTCCGCGCCGGCTCAATTTCATATAGATACCGGATTCCGAGGGCCCAATCACGCGCGCCCCGAATTCTCCGGCCCAAACGATTCCCTCACGCGACTCCAGAACGGGCCAGTTACGGCGCTCCCACAGCGGAATCCGTTCCCTTTGGAAAAGCTGTTTGATACTTACGGCTTCGCTGGCGTCGTCCCACCGAATGCGGTCCCCGGGCCGCCAGTTCCGCAAAGTCAAACCATCTGAACCGGCAGGCACGCGCCAAACCCCTTCATTATAGCGGCACTCCGGCTGGTGTAAACCGATGGAAATACGATGTCCGCCCGGGATCTCGCCATCAAAACCCGGCCTGGCCTGGAGCACCCAGTACCTCTCCTCATCGACGGGCCCGCCATACACAGTGAACCGGATCCATTCGAAACTCCGCAGAACGTCCACGCCGGGCAGGATCACGCGGTCGTGCCCGTCCTTCAGCGCCAGAACGCTTTCAACGTGCGGCAGCTCAATCCGCGACAGATCGCCCTTCGCCTGCCCGATCGCCTTCCGCACCAGACGCCGCCGCAGCGCTGGGTCCAGCGATTGGATCAATGCCCACTCCAAGACCACCGAACCGTCCGGCTCCGAAGCCACTTCCGGAAGCTGGCTGTCGAGATAGGCGTCCTCATCGGAGGCGATGGCGGCCAGCGAAGCCAGCGACCGCGTAAGCGCGGGATTCCATTCCGCTTCCAACTGCGGCATCAGATGATGCCTGATCCGGTTGCGCGCGAATCTGGCGTCGGCGTTTGATGAGTCTTCCCGGAAGTCCAAGCCATGGTGTCGCACCCACTCGTCGATGTCGCTGCGTTGAGAATCGATCAGCGGTCGCACCAGTTTTCCCGCCACTGGACGAATCGCGGCAAGACCGGTGGTGCCGGTCCCGCGAAGAATGCGAAACAGAACCGTCTCCGCCTGATCGGTCATCGTGTGGCCTGTCGCCACGCGGTCGCACTCCGATGCCTGAAAAAAGCGCAGCCTCGCGCGGCGGGCCGATTGTTCCAGGTTGCCCGCCTCCAGCACCGGATGGTTCACAAAGAACTCGACGCCGTAACGGTCTGCGAGGTTGCGCACAAAGGTTTCCTCTTCGTCCGACTCCGGCCGCAGGCGATGGTTCACATGAAGGACAACGACGTGCAGATCCCACAACGGAGCCAGCTTCGACATCACGTCCAGAAGGCACACGGAGTCCTTGCCGCCGGAAACCGCCATGCCCACGCGCGCGCCATGTGAGAACATACAAAATCTGCGAATGGTGGCTGCAACCCGTTCCAACACTTCCGGTGCCCTTATTGTAAGTCTCGATATCGGCTCGTCCAGCGTTCGAACGCTGCTGTTCGACGAGACCGCTAAGGCGGTGGAGGGGTTCGGCAAACAGATTGGATACGACGTCCAGACGACGGCGGATGGAGGCGTGGAGGTGGACCCCCGATCGTTGTTCCGCCTGTCGGTGGAATGCTTGGCCGAGATCCACGCGCAGTTGGACAAGGCAGGCCTGCGTCCGGCAGCGGTGGCCGCGTCAGCGTTTTGGCACAGCTTTCTTGGCATTGATGAGCGTGGCAATCCCACCACGCCGATCCTGCACCTTCTGGATACCCGCAGCGCCGGCAAGGCCCGCTGGTTGAAGGAGAGGCTGGATCAACGCGAAACCCACTCCCGCGTCGGCTGTGTTTTCCATCCCAGCTATTGGCCCGCAAAGCTGCTTTGGCTGGCGGAGGAGCGCGCGGACGACTTCCGGCGCACGGCGCGATGGGTTAGCTTCGGCGAATATCTTCTGCGCGAACTTTTCGGAAAACCCGCAGAGTCGACGTCGATGATGTCGGCCTCCGGGCTCTGGGACCAGAACAAGAACGAGTACGATTCCGCCGTGCTGGGCGTGCTTCCCGTAGAGCGCGATCAACTCTTCGATCCGGCAAAAATGGACCAGCCCGTTCAGGGGCTTCGAGGAGACTATGCCGCGCAAGGGCCGCTGTTCGAAGGGATCCCTTGGTTTCCCGCAATCGGCGACGGCGGCGCGAACAATGTCGGTTCCGGCTGCATCACGCGGGACCGCTTCGCGCTGATGGTGGGCACTACTGGCGCGATGCGAGGCGTGATCGAATCCCCCGAAGTCGAGATCCCGTGGGGTGCGTGGTGCTACCGGATCGATCGTCAACGCTTCGTCATGGGCGGGGCGCTTTCCGATGGCGGCAAAGTCTTCGAATGGATGACGGAGCACCTTTCGGGCCTTCCGCAAGGCGCTGAGCTCGAAAACCAGCTGGCCGGAATGAAGGCCGGCGCGCACGGCCTTACCGTGCTGCCTCTGTTTGCAGGGGAGCGTTCTCCCAACTGGAACGCCGACGCCCGCGCCGCCATGACCGGCATCAGTTTGCACACCAACCCGATCGACATGCTGCGCGCATCGCTGGAAGCGGTGGCGATCCGGTTTCGCATGCTGTTCGACATCCTGCGGCAACGGGTTGGCGAGCCCCGCGAGGTGGTGGCCACTGGCGGAGCGTTGCTGCGCTCACCCGCCTGGACGCAAATGATGGCCGACGCGCTGGAGCGGCCACTGGTCAGTTGTTTCGAAAAGGAAACCTCCAGCCGTGGCGCGGCAATGCTGGCGCTGGAACGTCTGGGAGTGCGGCGTCTGGATGAGTTTGAGACGGAACTGGGCGACACGTTCCAGCCCGACGCTGGACAAGCCGCCGCCTATGCCGACATGCTGGAGAAACAACAAAGTCTATATGGATTCCTCTATCCCCAGTGAGATTGCCCAGCGCGCGGCTCGCGTAAAGATGCTGCTGATGGACGTGGACGGCGTTCTGACGTCCGGCAGCCTATGGAACGTTCCGATGCCCGACGGACGCATTGTCGAAACGAAGGGATTCGATTCCCAGGATGGGATCGCCCTTCAATGGCTGGAGCGGTACGGCATCGTCAAAGGCGTAATCAGCGGGCGTGTGTCTCCGGCGGTTGACGAACGCGCGCGGCAAACGAAAATGACCTACGTCTACCAGGGCAACACGGAGAAGATTCCGTTGCTCCAGGAAATTTTCGAGAAGAGTGGCATCTCCGGTGAGGACACCTGCTACGTCGGGGACGACCTTACCGACATCGTGTGCTTCCGACGCGTGGGCTTTGCCGTGGCCACCGCTAATGGACGTCCGGAAGTGAAGAAGGCGGCGCACTACGTAACGAAAACTCCCGGCGGCCAGGGGGCCATCCGGGAAGTGGTGGAGGTAATCCTTCAGGCGCAGGGCCGCTGGGAAGAGATCCTTCGCAAGTACGAGGCGCTGTGACGAATCAGAAGATCGGCCTGGTTGTACGCACGGACCACGGGCCCGGCATCATGCATCAGATGACCGGCGTGATCGCCGGCTTCAATGGCGACATCACGTCGATTTCGATTCTCGGGCGTCACGAAACCGAAGAGCGGATCTATTTCGAGATCGAGCTTCCGGGCGAAAGTGGGCTGCTGATCGAGGGGCTGCGCCGCCTGACGGTGGTGCGGGGTGTCGAAATCGTCAACAGCCTGCAGCGGATCTTCGGGAAGCGCATCATCATCATGGGCGGCGGGGCGCAAGTGGGAATGGTGGCGATGGGCGCGATCAGTGAAGCGGACCGCCACAACATCCGCGGCGAACATATTTCGATCGATACCATTCCGCTGGTGGGCGAGCAGCAATTGGCCGACGCAGTTCGCGCCGTCGCGCGTTTGCCTCGTGCCCGGGCGCTGGTGCTGGCGGGGTCGTTGATGGGCGGGGAGATTGAGCTTGCCGTAAAAGAAGTGCGGACGCAAGGTCTGCTGGTGATCAGCCTGAACATGGCGGGCAGCGTTCCGGACGCCGCGGATCTGGTGGTGACCGATCCGGTTCAGGCGGGAGTGATGGCTGTGATGGCCGTCGCCGACACCGCCAAATTTTCGGTGGAGCGTCTGGACCGCAAAGTGTTCTAGTCAGCCAAAAGGTTGGTCGGGCTGCCGGGATTTGAACCCGGGACCTCTTGCACCACACAAGTACCGCACAAGGCGATCATGCGAGCTATCCTCCATTACTCAGAACCCGGCGACGTTCTCCTGGATGGATTTTGCGGTTCGGGCATGACTGGAGTGGCGGCTCAACTCTGCGGATCGCCGGACCCCGATTACAGTAGCCGCGGCGATTCACCGGATTCGCAGCCGGTTGATTGGAAGCCAGATGATTTCGGTATTCTGATCTGGCCCAGTTCGGCGGTTTCATTTGGCCCACCCTCTA
>JBGTFZ010000073.1:0-169726 GCA_041746955.1 Bryobacteraceae bacterium | reverse complement strand
AACAGCGCCGTCTTGATGGAGCCGACGAACTGGATGTCATAGTCCACCGATTCTTCGAAGGCAACGACGGAACCGGTTTCGAGTTGCAGCATTTCACCGGGCTTCAGGTCGAACTCGATGAAGTCGCCGCCTCCGTGAATGAACACCATGCCGGGGCCGGTGAACTTTTCGAGGATGAAACCCTCGCCACCGAAGAAGCCCGAGCCGAGTTTCTTCACCAGCGCAACGTTAAACGTGACCGAGCTTTGGGCGAAGAGGAAACCGTCACGCTGGCACAGAATGCTGCGGCCCGGGCCGAGATCGAACATCATGATGCGGCCGGGGTAGGTACCGGCGAATCCGACCTCCCCGGGCTGGCTTGCCCGGAAATAGGTCATGAACAGCGACTCGCCCGCGAGCTTGCGCTTGATCGCGCCCCAGATCTTGTCGCCAATCGATTCGCCCGTCATGCGGCTGTCCCAATCGACAGACGGAGTCTTGTAGACCATCTTTCCAGCCTCCGCGTAGAGTTGCTGCCCGGGCTTTAAGAAGATGCGCGCGACCTGGAGATTGTCGCCTTCAATGCGGTATTCCAAAGGGCCGGATGCGGTGGGAACGCTGGTGTTGACGACTGCGCCGATCTGGTTGCCGCAAGTGGGGCAGAAGCGCGCGGCGTCTTCAACCTGGGAGCCGCAAGTGGTGCAAAAAGCCATGAATGTAAGGAACCCTCCGATTCGCCAATTCTACAATTGGACATACGGTCACATGAGGCGCCTTGTTCCCTACTTCGTCGTTGCGCTGACGGCTTTGCCCGTGTCGGGCGCTACGATTCCGGTGATCTGCGGAAGCTATCCCGAACGGGTGCTGGAGGAGCTGCATCTGTCGCGGCAGGAGCGGCGCACGCGGGCGGCTTCGCGACTGGTGGACGTCCCGGCAAACCGGATTGATATCGGCAATGTCGCGCTGATCGACCGGTCCGCAGGAGTGCTGGGCCGGCGAAACGACTTCGACCTGGTTGGACGCGCGATCACGTTCGAGCCTGTGGACTCCGCGGCGCTGCGCTACCGGGTGGTGGTCGAGAGCCGGTTTACTTTCGCGCCTGCGGGGGGCGAACAGCTGGCTCTGGGCGACGATGCGACAACGACCGTCGCGCTGCCGTTCGCATTTCCGTTTTTCGGTTCGCGGTATGAAAGTGTTTTCGTGAACTCGGATGGGAACCTGACGTTTGGAAGCGGAGACGATGCGTCGTCGGAGAGATCGCTGGGAAGGGTGGTGGCGGGTCCGCCGAGAATCGCTCCGCTGTTCGTAGATCTGGATCCGTCACGGGCCGGGCGCGTCACGATGAGCTCGTCTTCCACGATGGTGGAGTTTGCGTGGCTGGCGATACCGCTCTTTCAGACTGCCGGGACGGGAGTGGAACAGACGTTTCGTGTCCGGCTGCACAGCGACGGGCGTATCGAGTTCCTGTTCGAATCGGTGAGCGTCGAAAGCGCTGTGACCGGCATTGCGCCGGGGGAGTTCCGTGGCCGCACCAGCATCGTGTCGTTTGGCGACGGAGTGCCTGGAGAGTTCGACGGCACGGTGGCGGAGGTATTTGAGCGCAACCCGGGAATCGACCTAGTTCGCGTGGCTCAGCGGTTCTACGAAACCCATGGCGACAACTACGACTATCTGGCGGTGTTCAACAATCTGGGCGTGTCGCCGGGCGGCGCGATCGCGTTTCAGATTCCGGTGCGCGTGACGGGGGATGGCTATGGGCTTCGTCGGCTGGACTTGGGGCGGGAGTTCGGATCGAGGCGGCGGCTGCAATCGATGTTGAACATGGGTCCGCTGTCGCAGTACCCCGCCGACCCGCGCGCGGTTGCGTCGTTTCGCCCAGGGGCCGGAGAATCGACGCTGACGATTCTGGCGCATGAAGCCGGGCATCAGTATCTGTCGTTCGTGAGCGTACCGGACTCGACGCGTCCCGGCACACTGCCGATGCTGGGACGGCAGCAAGCGCACTGGAGCTTCTTCTTCAACTCGGAAGCGTCGATTCTGGAGGGAAACCGGATCGTGGACCGGGGCGAGGGCGTTTCGCCGCGATTCAACGTGACGGGGACGACGGAGGCATACTCGGCGCTGGACCGTTATCTGATGGGGCTGGGAGAAGCTGAGGCAGTGCCGCCGACGTTCTTCGTGCGGCCACGGGGGACATTTTTTCGTGCGGAGGATTCGCCGCGGATGGGCGCCACGTTCGACGGAGATCGCGTGGACATCACGCCGGAGGCGATCCTGACGGCAGGGGGACGCCGGGCCCCGGACTCGACGGTTGCGCAGGACCGATTTCGGATGGCATTCGTCCTGGTTGTCGATGAAGGAGCGATGCCGGGCGCGGCGGAGGTTGACCAGTTGGAGCGGTTGCGCCGCGAGTTCGAGGACTATTTCCGGCAGGCGACCGGCGGACGTGGGTTGATCGACGGATCGCTGAAGCGGGAGCTTCGGCTGAGCGTGTTTCCGGCGGGCGGAGTGGTTCGCGGTGAAAGCGGTAGGCTGGCCGTTGAGTTACCGAATCCGTCGCCAGCGGATCTTCCAGTGCGCTTGAGGGTTGAATCCGGCCTTCTGGGGGTTCCGGAGAGTGTGACGATTCCGGCGGGCGAGAGCAGGGTGTCGTTCCAGGTTGCGGGCCTCGGCACTGGCGTCGACCGGCTGACGGCGGAGCCAGCGCGAGAGGAATTCGACCGGGCTGTAGCTCGAATTCAGGTGGCGGAGACGGAACAGTTGCGACTGACCGCAACCGATGGCGGTGGCGAGATTCTTGTACGAGTGACCGACCGGAACGGGCTTGTCTACCCAGGCGCGTCCGTGATGGCGGCGGTGAGCGGAAACAGCGTCCTCGGCCGGACGGTGGCGGAGACCGACGATTCGGGACTGGCACGATTTCCGTGGCAGCGGGCGCTGGGCACCGTGGAGGTTTCCGTCGGCTCAGCCTCCGCATCGGTAAGCGGAGTGCCCGTTCTGGCGTCGGTGCTGAACGCGGCATCGCTGGAGGCGCGGGTTGCGCCGGGCTCGCTGGCGTCGGCATTCGGGCTCGCGCTGGACGGAGCGGATATTCGGGTGACCGTGGCGGGAGAGGCCGCGCAGGTGGTGAGGAACTCGGTTGGACAGATCGACTTCGTGGTGCCGCCGGGCGCAGAACTGGGGCTGCGGGCGGTTGTCGTGGAGTCGTCTCGCGGGATTTCGCCGCCCTTGGAAGTGCTGGTGGCAGCCGTTGCCCCGGCGGTCTTCGTGGACGGAGCAACGGGCCTGGGAGCGATCGTTTCGCGAGGTGAAATACGGCCGTTTGCGACCGGCGAGATCGTGGAAATTTACGCAACCGGTTTGTCCGGCGCTATCACAGCCAGATTTTCGAGCGTCGCGGCGGAGTTGCTGTTCGCTGGCGCCTCACCAGGACTGCCCGGTGTCCAGCAGGTGAATGCCCGCGTTCCGGACACTCTCGCACCGGGCGAACACACCGTTGTCCTGACGAGCGGGGGTGAATCCAGCCCGCCCGTCCGGATTCGCGTCGTCCGCTAGGCTATTGCTGCCGTACCGCGATGGTGGTGACCTGCGGCAGCTGATTGTTCGGAATGCTGTTTAGGCGGATCACGAACGCAACCGAGGGGCTGGGCGCAATGTTCTCGGGGATTCTGACGTTGATCTGCCACACGCCAATAAGGCTCGGGGCTAGCCCGGAGTATTGGACATTCTCCGGCGGGACGAAGCCCGTGCCGATTAGCACTTCCGGCGTTGGTCCGGGAACCGCTGCGCCAGGAACATCCCCGTCGGCAGGCGCGCCGCCAACGAACCCGATGCCCGTACCGAAGACCTGAATGACCGATCCGCGAGGAGCCGCATTCGTGGCGCTGTTTTCGGTTCCATCCTGATTCAGCGCAGCCAATTGTCCGGTGCCGTTGGCGAGCTTCGTGAATAGAGAAGGCGCCACGGGACCCATGGCCACATTGCCCGCCGCGAGGATCTGGCCCGTGGACGGTCTGGAAACGATGATCTCCGCGTTCGCAGAGGTCGGGGAGTCGTTAGTGGTCAAAGCGTTGATCTGGTTGGCCGAGACGAAGTGCAGAGGAAGGGCCTTGCCCGCCAGAGTGACCTGCGTGTCGGACAGTTCCTTAGGCATGGGCACGGTCGAGAAGGAGACGGTCTCCTCTGAGAAGCGGATTCCGGTCGAGAAGATCGACATATAAGTGTTCGGGGCCAGAGTGCGGGAAGTTGACGAAACGAAGTTGCCGGCGTTGGAGATGCCGACTGTCGGCACGTGGATCGCGATTCGGTTGGAGGCGTCGGCTACGAAGAGATTGCCGAAACGGTCCTGGGCAATGCCGAGCGGCGACACAGCAGGTATCGAAAATGTCGGGTTCGGATTCTGAGTGAGCTGGTTGAACAGCGGATAGCGAAGCGCGGTGTTGTTGATCGTATTCGCAACCCAGATCTCCCCGGTGGCGGGGCTTACGTAGACGCCGTGCGGACTGCTGAGACCTGTGATCGAGAAGGCAGGACTAGGATCGGTTCCCGCCGATGGGGCCCGGTCATAGATGGCAACTCGTGCCCGGCCCGTGTCAGCCACGTAGAGACGGTCGTCGGTGTCGACGGAGATCCCGCGAGGCGAGAAGAGACGGCGGAGATCGTTTGAAGTTCCACTGCTATTGAAGTCAGGTTGGCCGAAAACGAGGCTTGCGAGTTGACCGCTGGTAAAGTCGCCTCCAGGCGGTTTCTGGAAAAAGAGAACGCGGTTGTGGATCGCATCGGACACCAGCAGCGATCCGTCGCCGGTAAAGCCGAGTCCGAATGGGCGGGACATTGTCCTGGCGGTGGCGTCGGTGATTTTGGAGGTGAAGCCGACCTGACCTAGAACGAGATCGGCCTTTCGCCGCCCAACCGGCTGATCAAAGGGCTTGGGAAAGCGAAGGACACGGGAGTTTCCAGAGTCGGACACAAACAGATTTCCGTCCCGATCCACAGCGACACCCGCAGGAGAGAAAAGACTGATATCCGTGAAAATATTGACATCGTTGGAAGGCGAATTCAGGAGATTCTGACGAAAGTCCTCCTGGCCGATTACGATGTCAGCCCGCTCGCCATTTTGGAAGCGCCGCGCATCCTGAAACCCGAGGATCCGGTGATTCTGGGTGTCGGCGACATACAGGCGATCGCCATCAAACGCGATGCCCGCGCCGGACGCGAAGCGCGCGCTGGATCCGGCTACCGTCGCGAATCCGCCGAACAGATGGAACTCGCGGCCTTCGATAAGGTTGGGTGCGCCTTGTTCGAAAGTATCTTGGCCGAACACCTGAAGGGGCGTACGGAAGGATGGCGGCCCGGACATGCGCAAGACGCGGTTGCTGCCGGAATCCGCAATGTAAAGCTCGGTCCCACCGGCGGCGGGCACGGCGGCGATTGGCGAAAAGAATCCCGCCGTGCTGGGCCCCGCCTGTCCGGCCCAGGGGCGGAACGTCGTAAAGTCGGACTGGCCGATGACGGCCAGCATGGTCGGCGAGAACTGGGTGCCTTCGCCGGGCCACTGCTCAACCGGCGCATACTGCACGATGCGGTGTGCAGCGCGGTCGAGCACCGCCAAGCCGTTGCCGAGGATGAAAACTCCTTCCGGTGGGACCAGCTGCCCCAGCCCGTTCGACCCCAGCGCAATGTTGTTCACAGGGGTAGAGGGCGGGGCGGGCTGAGTTCCACCCGTCACGACTAGCCCGGCAATTCGAATGGCATCCAGACCGTTGCGAAAGGGCGGAAAGTAGACGACGACGCGGCTCAACGAATCCGCGACAAACAGCCGTCCAGCGGAATCCATCGTCAAGCCGGACGGCGTGTTGATGGTCACCTTGGAATTGCGGGTGTTGCTGGTTAAGCGCGTGTTGAAGTTCTGCTGGCCGATCACCAGATCCGCGGGCGGAAAGTTCCGGTTGAGGTTAGCCACCGGAAACCGCAGCACGCGATGATTGCCAGGGTCGGAGACCCAAAGGTTGTCGTCCCGGTCGACCATCAGGCCGACCTGAAGAGCGGAATTGCCGGAGAGGGTGTTCAATCCTGTCTCCGTTGGCGTGGGCGAGCCGCCGTTAACGGCGCGACTGGTGAAGCTGGGCTGGCCGATAACGATATCCGGCGCAATGAAATCCTCAGTAGACTGATCGAGGGGCTTTCTAAAGCGAAGAATCCGGTGATTTCCGGAATCTGCAACGTAAAGGCTGCCCTGAGAGTCCACCGCGAGGCCGCTGGGAACCGAGACTCCGGTCGAAAGAGAAGTGCCCGGGCCCAAACCGAGGGTCGACTGCAAATCCCGCTGTCCGATCACACGATCCGCTGTCAATCCGCTGGCCATGCCAGTCGCATTTCTCCACGCCAGAACACGGTTGTTCGCGGTGTCGGCGACGTAGACGATAGGAGGCGATACCGACGTATCCAGCGCCAAACCAAGCGGTTGAAATAGTTCCCTGCCCTCAACCAGATTGGGGTTTGCGTTTGACTGCGAAGGGCTGAGACTACCCAACACCCGAGTCGGGAGAACATTCAAGGGAGTTTGCGGCGTGGCAACCGTCGAGAAAGCCAGCGCGCAGAGACAACGGTAGACAGTAGATTTTCGTGTCATGGGGTTAACTGGGGCAGGCGCGGGGAAACTGCCTCCTTCTATACTAGGCGGGTTTCAAGCCAGCGGCAAACCGGCGATCCTGCTGTTTCCATGTCCGTATCATCGTCCCAACCGGCCCGGCGCTTTAGGTGGCCGTGCTGATTTCGGGAAGGCGGTATTCCACGCGTCCTGCGAAGATATTGTCGAAAAGCTGAACGGTGGGCCTGTGGAGGTGGCCGTTGGTGGCCAAAAGATCGGGCGAACGAAGATTGTGCGCGGCCCCACGCATCGTCGTCACCATGCCGCCGGCCTCTTCGATCAACAAGATTCCAGCTGCCATGTCCCACGGGTTGAGTCCGAACTCCCAGAAGGCATCCAGCCGCCCGCACGCCACATAGGCGAGGTCAATGGCGGCGGCGCCGGCCCGGCGCACCCCATGGCTGACCATCGCCAGCTGGTAGTAGAAATGGACGTTGATATTCTGATGGCGCCGCCGGCTGGGGAAGCCGGTTGCGACGAGAGACTCCTCGATTGAAGCCGTGCTAGAAACCGAGATCCGGCTGCCGTTCAGGTAGGCTCCGCCGCCGCGCGAGGCACTGAACATTTCGTCGCGCGTGGGGTCATAGATTACGCCCGCCTCGAGAACGCCGTCCTTTTCAAGACCCAACGTTACGTTGTAGACCGGAAAGCCGTGCGCGAAGTTCGTTGTTCCATCGACGGGGTCCACGTACCACCGGTAGGCCGACGCGCCTTCGCCACCACCACCTTCTTCCGCGACGATCGAGTGATCCGGAAAATTCTCCTGCAGCCTACGAACGATTAGCGCCTCCGAAGCGCGGTCCGCTTCGGTGACCAAGTCGAAATCGCCCTTAAGGTCGAAGGTTTTTTCGCTTGTATCCGACCGGCGCTTCGCGATCGCTTGCACGAGTCCACCGGCTTCGCGGGCGATGCCGGCCGCCACGTCCACAAAGTTACTCACGATCCGGATTCGGTTTCGAAGATGTACTTGATGTCGTGTTTGTAGACGAACAGATTCGGCAGGTTCGGGCGGGTGAGGCGTATGAAGGTGGTGTCGAAGAATTCGATCTTACCGATGAATTCTTCGTTGTTGGCCAGTCTGACGCCAACTTCAGATTGCGTGTCGACTAGGCTTCTAAGAAAATTCAACTCTTCAAAGGTTTGTTCCGGCGCTTTGGTTTTGCTTTTCGCCATTTGTCGGCTCAACGGGCACGGTTGCTTAGCATCGACTCCTCATAATAGCCGTTGCGCGCGAAAACGCGCAATCGGGTGGATTCCTCGCCCTGGTCGAGAACCTGAATTCGCAACTCGTGAAATGGGCCGGACTCGCGCGTAACGTTGCGCGGATAGTATCCGAGCAGATACTGCGTCCGCAGGTCGGACAGCACGTCCGAAAAAGCCTTGTCGAGGGCGGCGCCCAGCGAAACGTGGAAAATGCGTCCGCCGGTTCCATGGGCCAGCGACGACAGGGCATTCTCGCCACCCGTGTTCCGTCCGGCGTCGTTCTGAATAGGAATCACGATGACGGGATAGAGAATCGCGTCCGCCAGTTGTGCCGATTTCATCGCGTCGCGGAACGTGTTTCCGGAAGTGGTGTCGCCCCCGTCGGTGACAATCACCATCACCTTTGTCCCTTTGCGCTTCTCAAGATCGGCTGCGGCGAATTTGATCGCATCGTAGAGAGAAGTTCCAGCCTCCCCCTTGAGACGGCTGAGACCGCGGTCCAGCCGCGAGGCGCTTCGCGTAAACGGCGTCACTTGGACAACCTCGTAGTTAAAGGAATACAGCGACGCGGAGTCGTCGGAATTTCCGCTTCCCATCAGCGCTTTCAAAAACCGTCGAACGGAGCCGATGCCGGCAGGCAGGTCCTTCGCCGTGGAGCCGGAGGCATCGATAAGAACGGCAACGGACAGCGGCTGAGCGGTTGATCGTTCAAAAACCGCGATCTCCTGGGGCATTCCGGAATCCCAGACGCGGAAGTCTTCTTTTCTCAGGGCGCCAACCGGCTGGCCTGAGTTGTCCTTCACGGTGGCGGCGACGCGGACCAAGCGAACATCGACGCGGAGGGTAAGGTCCTGCGCGGAGAGCCCCAGGATCGCAGTAAGGAGGAAGAGACGCTTCACTTGCGGGCCGTGCCGGCGCGGACAATCGAATCGTCCCAGTCGCCATCAACCCACACTTCGCCGTCGGCAAAATGCTCCTTCTTCCAGATCGGCACTGTCTTCTTCAGGCGGTTGATTCCTTCCAGGGCCGCGTCGAAGGCCGGCCTGCGGTGTGGCGCGGTAGCGATTACCACGACGGATGCCTCGCCGATCGCCATCCGGCCGAGGCGGTGGATCAGCGCGATGCGTCCGATGGCGTGGCTTGCGGCTATATCCTGCCCGATGTCCGCCATCAGGCGGATAGCCATGGCTTCATAGCATTCGTAGTCGAGGAAGAGCGTGGGACGACCCTTCGTATTATTTCGAACCACACCCTCGAAGGTGACAATGGCACCATCCTCGCCGCGCAGCAGTTCTCTCGACATCGCAGTGGCGTCTATGGGAACACGCGTCAGGGCATAAATGTTTCCGTTTGCCGGGTCGTCAATGCGCTGGACGAAGTTTCCAGATCCTCCGCTTACCGGAGGAAGGAAAGCGATTTCGTCACCGTCGGCAAGCGGTGTCGCAGGGCCGGCAAATTCCTGATTCCGGGCGAGGACGATAGAGGAGGCCATGCCGGCCAAGCTAGGGAAGCGCCGGGCGTATTGATCGAAAAGCGAAGAAAGAGTAAACGGCGATTCCACCGACACCGTCTCCTGGGACGAGCCCGTTACGTCACGGAGGATTCCAAAGAAGAGGACGCGAACAGTCACCTACTCGTAGCGTAGCGCTACCACAGGATCGAGACGCGCGGCCTTGTTGGCCGGCCACAAACCGAAGAAGACTCCGACGCCAACAGACATGATCACGCCGGCTCCAGCAGCCCAAAGCGGAATGGTCACGGGAAGGTTCGGAAACGCGAGGCCCGCCAGCGCCGCAATTCCCCAGCCGAACGCCAGCCCCAGCAGGCCCCCGAGGAAGGTGAGTACGACGGCTTCGGTAAGGAATTGAGTGATGATGTCGGAGCGTTTTGCGCCCAGCGCCTTACGAATTCCGATCTCGCGCGTGCGTTCCGTGACGGATACCAGCATGATGTTCATCACGCCTATGCCGCCGACCAGGAGCCCGATGGAGCTTAGAACAATCATGACAAGCGCCGTAATCGCAGTGATCTTGCGAAAGTCTTCGATCATCTGTTCAGCGGTTGAGATATGGAAGTTATCCGGCTTGTCGTGCGCGACGCGGCGCTGCTGGCGGAGAATTCCGCGAATCTCGTCGGCGGCCTGGCTCATGCGTTTGTCCAGCGCAACGGCAAGCATCAGATGCTCCTCAGCGGCGGGGACCATCTTTCGCATCGTCCAGTAGGGAATCAGGACGCGGCTGTCACGCTCCCCAAGCGCCGCTTGCGGGCCGCGCTTCATCACTCCGATCACTTCGTACTTGTGCCCGTCGATGTCCATTTGCTTGCCCAACGGCTCGACACCGGAATAAAGCGCGCGGTAGACATCTTCCGAGATGACGGCAACCGGAAGCCGGCGAAGGTTTTCCGCGTCGGTAAAAAATCGACCGGAGATCAGCTCGGCCTGCCCGCTTTGCGCATAGCCTTCGTCGGTGCCGCCAAGATCGAGGTTGTAGTATTCGTTCGACCCATACCTCGCCTTGGGGATCGTTCGCCAGGAGCCGAAAAGAAAAGGGCTGACCCGTTTACAGTTCCGGCAGCGTTCCGCAACGGCGCGAATCTGGTCGTAGGTGATCGGCTTTCGCATTCGTTCCTCCGCCGAACGAGGTCCGAAGTTGACGCCGATCTTGAACTTGAACACGAGAAGGGTGTCCGTGCCGAAAGATTGAAGGACGCTCCCCACCGCGCCGTCGAAGCCAGTGAGAATCGAACCGACGCCGATGATCGTGCCGGTTCCGATGATCACGCCCAGCACTGTCAGGAAGGCGCGAAGCTTGTAGGCGCGCAGGGTGTCGAACGCCAGCTTCACGGATGCGAGGGTGGTGGATTGTGTCACTGTTCCGCTCTCAGGGCCTCAATCGGGTCCAGCTTCGCCGCTTTTCGAGCGGGATAGATTCCGAAGAAAAGTCCAACGGCAGTGGAGATAGATACGGATAAAAGTACGGAGGCGGCGGGCATGCTCATCGGGACTGGCGTGGACGACCGGACGGTGAACGTAATCATCCAAGCGAGGAACACACCGATAAGACCGCCGAGCCCCGCCAGAACCGACGACTCAATCAGAAACTGCCAAAGAATGTCGGTGCGCCGGGCGCCGATCGATTTCCGGATGCCAATTTCGTGCGTGCGCTCCGTCACCACGGCCAGCATGATGTTCATGATCACGACGCCGCCGACGATCATGAAGATACTGACGACGCCGATGGCGGTGGCGGCGATGGCGCCCGTCATTTTGTCCCAGGCTTGCGAGAGAGAGTCGGAACTGAGGATCGCGAAATTGTCTTCTTGATTGGGCCGCAGATGCCGGTGCGCGCGGATCAGCATCCGCACCTCATCCTGAGCCTGAAACAGCGACTCGTGATCCGCGGCGGTGGCCATATAGCCAATTCCCTTCCGGGCGCCATAGCTCTTGAAGAACGTTTCAATGGGCAGCATGACGAACATGTCGCGCGATTGGCCGAAAACGCTGCCTTGCGACTTCGCCACGCCGACCACGTCGTAGGGCCGCCCCTCCAGCAGAACGGTTTTTCCCACGGCTTCCACATTGGGGAAGAATCGTTCCTTGATGTCGGCCCCGATAAAGACGACGGGAAGTCGGCGGCTGTTATCGTTCTCTGTGAAGAAGCGTCCCTGCTCCACCTGCGTGTTTGTGATTGCCGCCATATTTGGAGTGACGCCCTGGATCGAAACTCCCTCCAGCCGGTCGGGGCCCACAGTGATCGCCTCTCGCCGGAACGTCTGCATGCCAAGTTCCTTCAGCAGCGACGCCTTCTCGCGAACGAACCGGTACTCCTCCCGGCTGAGTTCCGGGTTACGGCGGAGATACTCGAGATACTTTTTGGGGTCGAAGTCGCCCACAAAGGCCATCCGGACAATCCGGAAGCCGTCCGCGCCCATGTCGGACACGTTCTGCGCGATATAGAGGTCCATTCCATGGATGATGGACATCACGGCGATCAGAGTGGTGGTGGCGAGGATGATGCCGAGGAGGGTTAGGAAGCTACGAAGCTTGCTTGCCCGGAGCGATCCCAAGGCAACGAAGACGGCTTCCCGGACGGAGGCTTGACCCTGCACTTGTGTAGAGACGGGGCTTCACGGGAGTTTGTTCCGTTGGGCATCGATCCAGGCGGAAACAGTATGGTCCACCCAGAACCGCGGCAGTTCCCGGGATACAAATCCCACGTGCCCACCGTATTGCGTCGCCAGCAGTTGGAGACAGGGATTGGCCTCGAAAGCCGGATGGCGATAGACGTCGAACGGGATCAGCGGATCGTCTTGCGCCTGAATCAGCAGCGCCGGAACCGCGATACCGTCGAGGAACTGGTTCGCGGACTGCGTGGAGTAGTAGTTGTCGGCGCTTCCGAACCGAAAGTATCTGGCCGTGAAGTGGTGATCGAACGCGTAGACCGAACGAATCCGGTCAAGACCGTCCAGCGAGTAGACATCCGGATGCTGCCGGTGGCGGCGGCGGTAGCGGTCCTTCAGCCGGGCGACGAATCGCCGTTGATAGAGAAAGTTTTCGGGCTTCATCATCTGGCGGCAGCAGGCCCCCAGATCGATGGGCGTTGAGATGGTGACCACTCCAGCTATGTCGACCCGTAGCGAGCTTCGCGACTCGCCCGCGAATTTCAGAACAACGTTGCCGCCAAGGGAGTAGCCGACGATGAAAACCGGAGCGTCCGACTTGGTTCGAATCGACTGAACAACTGCGGCAAGATCCGTCGTCAATCCCGCGTGATATAAGGTCTTGCAATAAGCTTCGGAGCCTCCGCATGTCCGCATGTTCAGGCGCGTCACCGTCATGCCGCTCCGAAGTAGAGTTTGCGCCAACGACACCATGTAGCCCGACTCGTGCGACCCTTCGAGTCCATGAAGCAGGATGACGTGCGCCGTCGAAGGCTGCTGAGGCCGTTGAGTAACGGTAAGTACGCGAACTTCGGGCTCAGTCTGGATCAGCTCTACCTGCGACGGAAAAAGATCCGTCGGGTAGTCCCGTGGCCAGAAGTTCGCAGCGATGGTAGCTAGGTGCCGGTTTCTAAAAAACGGCTGGAACGGAGCCAATCTACAAGGATAGGGGGATGGGCCTAGTCTTCGGAACTGGTCTTACGGCTAAGGTCTTCGGCCAGGATGATCGCTTCGGCGAGATCCTTCATCGGCCTCCGCAGCCTTCGGCTTTCGTTGCGAAGCCGCAGGTAGGCTTCCTCTTCGGTCAACTGGTGGCGGTGCTGCAGGATTCCCTTGGCGCGCTCGACAAGCTTGCGCGTTTCTAACTGGCGGCGCATCTCCTCTTTTTCTTCGACTAGGCGAACATTCTGATCGGCGAGCATTCCCTTGGCGATCGCGCCTCCCATCTGCTCACCGATGAACGTGGCAAGAGCCACTTCCTCGCTGGTGTGATCGTGGCGTTCCCGGTGGTGAACGTTGACGACGCCGATTACTTCGCCGCTGGTTAGTAACGGAACGGAAAGAAACGCTTCATAGGTGTCTTCGACGAGAGCTTGAAAGCGCTTGAAACGGCTGTCGCTTGCGGCATCTTCGGCCAATGCGACAACGGACTTATGTTCGGCCACCCAGCCGGTAACGCCTTCGCCCATCTTCATCCGGAGCATCCCGAGATCTTCGCCGTGCGGCACTTGCGATGCCCGAAGCACGATCTCGCTGGTCTCCTTTTCAATGAGATAGACGAGACATGCGTCGCATTCCGTAACCTGAACTGTGAGACCGACGATCTCACCCAGCATCTCGTCGATCGAAAGCTGGGAGCTGACGATATTCGAAATTCGGTGTAGAAGCGCGACCTGGGACGAGGAAGGCTGAACCGTTTCCATAATGGTTGCCATATTTCAGCCTAATCGCCGGGCTCCGGCGGGTCCAATTGAATCTTTTTATGCGGATTATCCCGATCCGCGCAGAGCCTTTACTTTTTCAGGCGGCTGCAGGCAGTGGCCGCGCCCATCACGTCGATAGCTGCTGAGCCCTCATCAATGTGTTGAATCTTGCCATCTGAATCGATCACAAAGGTGGTTCTCGCGCTCATACCATTGGGCATTAAGACGCCGTAACCCTTTGCCGTTTCACGGGCCGAGAAATCGCTAAGCATCGGGAAGCTGGCCTGAATATGCTCTTCCGCCCAGTGCTTCAAGCTCGGCAAGGAATCGGTGCTGACGCCGAAAACCTGCGCTCCGCTGCTCTGGAACTTCGCAAGTTCAGCTTGGTACGCCGTCATTTCCTTCGTGCACCCACCGGTAAAGGCAGCCGGGAAGAAGGCAAGCACGACGCTCTTTTGGCCCTTAAATTCGCCCAGCGAGTGCTTCTTGCCATCGGTCCCGCTTAGCTCAAAGTTGGGAGCCACATCGCCTACTTTTAGATGGGTTTTGACGGGCGGCGCCTGGGCGAAAGCCGCAGCCGCTACTACTGTCAGCATCAGGGTACGTCGGTTCATGGAAGTTCTCCTAGGGAGAAAGTACCACGACCGGCTGGCCGAAGCGTCATGGGGTTTCCAGGAGAAGCATTCTCTCTTGGACTTCGCCGGTGACCTGGGCTGATCCAGCGCGGACGAACATATTCACTTCGGAGCGAATCCCGTAGGAGGGCAAATATACACCTGGCTCGATCGAGAAACAGGAGTTGGGAACGATCTGCCGCTCGTCATGCGTCTCAAAATTGTCCATGTTGGCTCCGGCGCCATGGACGTCCTCGCCAATCGAGTGTCCTGTGCGATGCACGAAGTATTCGCTCAGCCCGCGACCCGCGATGTGTGCGCGGGCTGCGTCGTCCACTTCGAAACCGCAGATGGCGCGTTGCTCCTCGATCGCGTCCTGGACGACGCGAATGGCAGCATCGCGGGCACCTGCAACCACGTCAAACGTAGCCGCGATCTCCGGCGGCGCCGTTCGTCCGCAGTACCCCGTCCAAGTGATGTCGTAGTAAACCGCACCAGGGTGGCGTAGCTTCGCCCACATGTCGATCAGCACGACATCGCCCGGTCGAATCGGTCTCGACGATGCCTGCGTTGGTTCGTAGTGGGGATCGGACGCGTTCTCATTCACGGCAACGATCGGGCCGTGGTCCGTCACGAGGTCCTCCCTTACGAACGCGGCAAGAATGAACTCTTTCACGTCGATCTCACCGATCGTCCGCCCAGCGGCCAGTGCCGCTGCGATGCGATCAAAGGCCGCGCGTCGAAGCTTGTCGGCACGTTTGCCCGCCTCCAGATGCGAGTGATATTGCTGTTCGGTCAGTGTCGCCTCAAATAACTGGATCAGGTTGGCGGAGCTTGCAACTTCGACTCCTAGGCTTCGAATTAACTCCACGGTGCCGCCGTCGACCATGGATACGGCGGGGATCTTGCACCGCGGCGAATACTGCATGGCAACACGCTTCGCGCCGCCCAACATCTGCGCAAGTTGATGCTCCTGTTCCTTCCACCCCGAGTACAGCGTCAGGAGGCCCGGAACATCGTCCAGCATGTGGGATTCGATGCGATGGCACAGCTTCTGGGGCTCGCCCTCCGCCGGCACCAAGTAGTACCATCGTCGCGTCGACATTTGGGATGGCGCAAATCGCAGAATGCGGTAGGCCAGTGGATCGCGAGCGTGATGATCGAAAAACAGCCATCCATCCACATTGCTCTCGCGCAGGACGGACTGGATCGACTGAATGTCTAGTGAGTGTGCCATTCCACTTTCGCCTGCAGGTCGGCAACCCCTGCGATGTCCTTTTTGAGGATCACCCGGAAGTCTACAACATCGTCGCGCCAGTCCTGGCTTGTTCCGTCGGGGTTCTGCATGGCCAAGGTCACGCTGTAATCCTGGCGCGTCAGACGGCACTCAAACGCGAACCGGATCGCGGCCTGCGTACCGGCAGCGGCGATGCCCGTCTGAAGTCCCTCGATCTTCGTGTTGGTGCCGTAGACATCGATTCCCAGCCGGTTGCGGATCAGCAGTCCGGCCATCGGGGCGGCGCAATCGCGAACGAAAGTCGCCTTCAACTCCACCACGATCAGATCGCCACTCTCAAAGATGCTCCGTTCCCGGCCATCCTCGCCCATCAGCCTCACGGAGTCGATTCGGCTGGCGCCGTCTCCATGGCGGATGCCACTCTCTCCGGGCGTTTCGTCGCTAACCTCGCCGGCCAAGGCTATGCCGACGTATCGATTTACAACCTCATTGGGCAGCCCCACTGTCTCGAGTCTGCCGCCAATGAGAAGCGCCGCGCGATCCGCCAGTCGCTTCACCATGCCCAGGTCGTGCGAGACGAAAAGAATCGTTACGCCTTGCCGCTTCAATTCCTCAAGCTTCCGGATACAGCGATTCGCAAATCGAACATCGCCTACGGCCAGCGCCTCATCCACGATCAGCACGTCCGGGCTTACGTGGATTGCAGCGGAGAAGGCCAGGCGCAAGTACATCCCGGTCGAGTACTCCTTCACGGGCCTGTCCATAAAATCCCCGATAGCGGCGAAGTCTCGAATGTGGGGAAACTTCCGCTCAACCTCGGACCGGGAAAGGCCGTGAAGCTCCCCATGAAGCAGGACGTTCTCCCGGCCAGTAAATTCCGGGCTGAATCCTGATCCAAGTTCCAGCAGGGCCGCCACCCGGCCCTCACAGCGCACTGTGCCCGACGTTGGGGGGAAAATGCCGGCGATCAGCTGAAGCAGCGTACTCTTCCCTGACCCGTTCGGCCCGACGAGTGCGAATGTCTCGCCAGGATCTACTCGAAAACTGACGTCGCTTAGGGCAGAAAACGCTTTCGAACGGACCGACGACCGGAAGGGAAGCGACTCCAACAACCTGTCCGCCGGGCGGTCATACAGTGTGTACGTCTTCGAAAGTCGATCGACTTCAACCACGAGAATCGACAGGATAGCGCGGCGTCCCTCCGCGCGTTACGAACGGAGTGTCACCGTTAGGTCGCTGCCCGGCGAACCCGCGTCCGAAGGGGGCACGGAGATGATGTCCAACCCCACAAGTGCCCCGTCGGCAAGCGGAAGCAGGCCGAATCCGTTGATCGTGTCTGAAATGTAGTTGCCGGATGGGATCGTCAAGTCTCCATAGGAAACCCCATTGACCAGAAGCCGCAGAACCACTGGGCCGCCTGTTGGAGGTTCTCGCAACACGGCAAACACGTCGCGAACAGACCTCCAACCTCCAACCACCGCAGGCGGCGCGGCGCCGGATTGGATCGCGAGGAACCCGTCCACCTGCAGCATTAACTGCTCGCCGGATAGCGTCCGAATGCCGTTGTCCACGTTGAACGTAAAGGACTGCCGTGCGACGGGACTGTTTCCGCGGGCATTCGTGACGGACAGTTCCGCCGCGGCCACTCGGGCGTTCGAAAGGTAGACGGGAAACGCGAAGCTCCCACTCGACGGGCTCCCGAAAAAGTCGCGAACAAATGGCATCACGTTCACTCGTTTCAGCAGAACGTAAGCTGGTGTCCCCGCCGCATGAGAGTCCCCGGCGGTGTCAAACGCACCGCGGCGTACCCGGTAACGCGTAACGTCAAGCGCCTCCTCCACCTCCAGAAGCTCCGCCCCCAGTTGCACATACGACCCCGGTACCGCGGAAGCGCCAGTCGACAATTGAAGCTCCGTGTCTTCCGGCTCTAGGCTTTCCTCCAACATCGTCACCGTAGGGCTCGCCAACTCGTCCCAATAGTGCAGCGTCAAAGTGCCGCCCGTGATCGACCTCGTGTTCTCCAGTTCGGTGAAACTGACGCTGACCACCTCAAGACTTCCATCGCCCGCCGCAAAAAGGCCGAACACCGGTTCGCTCGGCGTGCTGGCGTCCAACCCTTCGCCCGCCGCGCCCCCCAGACGCCATCGCGTCAGCGGCGAGAGCTCTGCCGGACACTCCTCGTTCCTCGCGTTCGCGGACCGGCCGCCCACCTGGATCGTAGCCCCTCCACGATTCGGCACTTCGAATTCAGCTCGATCCGTCCTGCTTGACGCTCCGAAACGCCAGCTCGACTCCGCGATCACAAACGTGCTCGACGCATCGGGGGTGACGATCCACGCCGGTTCCACAGCCAGCGTGGTCGAATCGTTGGCGACGATAGCCCGCTCCTGGCCTGCTCCCGGCCCCGTGAGAATCCGGACGACATTGCCGCGATGCTCGTTGGTAATCAGGCTCAGCGCGGGGTTACCCACCGTGCGCGCAGTCGCCACGTTCGCGCTTACCGGCGGCAAAACCTCGAAGCGCCAATACAGGTTCGCGTGATCGTAGTTCGGATCTGGAGGAGGCTTCAAAAGGCCTGGGAATCCAATGTCGACGTAGGCGTCGGACGAAGGCACAGCGTCGCCAATCCGGTCTAACTGCTGCGGGCTGGGACCACGGTACACCGACATGGAAACCGCATCCGAATCGAAACTCAAACCGTAGAGACGGACGGAGTTGCTGTCGCCGGAGTCGGGGATCAGCGCGCGCACACTGAACGACAGGTCGCTCTCGGCACCATCGCTATCGCGGGCGCTGACCGCGTAATAGAGAACCTGACCGCCCCTGATTGCTCCGCCCGTCGTGTCGATCTGCGTTCCCAAACTCAGAACCGGTATCGCTGCGCGGCTCGTTCCCAAAGTTCCAGCTGGCGCAAAACCAACGGTAATCAAAAGCCTCGCGCCGCCGTCCGACTCTTCCACGGCCGACTCTTCAACAAGAAACTGGGGATTGCCGTCGTCATCCAGAACCTTACCGCCTAGTGGCCTTGGGATGCCCGTCTCGGCCCGGCCTTGCCGCCTCCGCCGCCCGCCGGCGTCATTCCCATCGCCAAACCACGAATCGTCGTGAATCTGCGCCGTAAGCTTCGCGGTGCGAAAATTCACGCCCGGAGCAATCTTCACCACACGGAACAACTGCCTCTCAAAACCTTCTTTCAGATAAGTAAGAGTGATCAGATCGCCCGGCAGAATTCCCAGGCCCTTCATGCTTGTTTCAAACTCAACGAAGGTATTGCCTTGAATGGATTTCTGAAGATGCAGCCTAGCGATTCGAGTGGCCTGATCCAGGTTGGCGATGCCCGCCGCCTGCACGCTGCCGTTAATCTCTTGCCCGGCCAGAATTACGTCTTCCGCATCCAGAAGCGAAACGCTGTCCTGCTGATAATCGTTGAACGAGTCTTGAAACTCCAGGCCGACACGATTCGGAGTATCCGCGATCGATCTTGAAAAAACCTGCAGCGACGACTCCTCGTTCTCCCGCCGCAGGATCCCGGAGAATCCGTTCGTGCCATCTCCAAACTCGTAGACGGGCCATCCGCCGCTCAGGGGTTCCGTCGAGTTGCTTCCTGCGCTGCTCACCGGATGCTGCCGGGCAAGGGTTTGCTCCGCCCGGAGTTCCAGTCTTCCATCCTCGCCAAAGACAACCAGCAGGGCCGACCCATTGCGAATCCCGCGAATCACCTCGGCCGCGCTCTGGCGGCGCCGCAGCACAAGATTGCATTGGAAACGGGGAATCTGGACATTGTTCCCGTTCAGATCTTTCGCAGCCACCGGCTCATCGCACCACTCAGCGGTACGGCCAAAGCTGGCTAGGTCCAAGCCGTCCAGCCGCCACCCGATCCGGCGAAGAATATCGAGGATCACCCATGCCGGGTTGTTCGAGAAGGCCTCACCGGCATAGTTCCCGGCGCTATCGAACGTAGAAAGCTTCAGGCCCTCCAGTAGCACTTCAATGCGCGGCAGCGCACGCCCATCGCTGATTCGGTTCGGAACTACAACCGACAGATACGCCATTCCGCCGTACGGATCGCCGACAGCCGCACCCGCCGCGTCCGAAAAGTCCAGGTTAAAGTTGCCGGTCCTATTCCCGGCGCTGACGGGACTGAACCAGCCCGTCGCCGACATATCGCGATCTTGCGCCAGTGGGATCTCGATACCATTGACTACAACCTTCAGAATGCTCTGAATCTCGCCGACCGCTACCAGAACCTCCATGCGCGTAAGATTGCCGTCATTGCGCGCAAATACTATCGGCGGCTGGAACCACGCCGTCCCATAGACCATCGGGACGAAGTCGTTGTACCTTGCGATGTTCTCCACCGGGCTCGAAACATGCCGGGTGGACTCCCCCGCCCCGCGAACCAGAATACTAGCCGGCACAAACTCGATTCCACCAAAGCGCCTCGTAACTCGGCCGGAACTGTCCCTATCGAACATGCCCCGCTCTTCACATTGGACTCGCGTATAGTCGCAGCTCGCAAAAGGCGTGTCGCCATTCCTGTTGCCGATACCCTCTTCGATATCCGGCGAATAGCCACATCGGAAGTACGGCGAATACTTCCCATCGTCTGCTCCGTGGACTCCCAGCGCGCGTTGTTCGGCTGTCGCCGGGAAAAGCCACGGACACCGCCGCTGAATGCGGATACTGGGCAGGAGTACGCGATGTAGATTCAGACGGCTCGTGAAGGCAATTCTCAGCTTCGATTCGGTGCAGAGATCAGGCGGATTGGCGAGGCCGCGAAAAAGGACCTTCGGCGATGTGGTCGTTGCGTTGGCGAGAACGTCATAGAACGCAAACCGGACAGTGAGATGAGCGCCGCGAAATCCCGTCGAACGCTCGATCTGCGAAAGACGGGAATCGGCATTCGCCAGAGTAAGTGAAAGCCGGGACGCGCCGTCGATCCCATCCTCGGAACCCGCCCGTAGCTCAAAAGCGTTGTGCGTCAGTACTCTGCCTGAGTAAGTCGCGCCATCTACCGTAACCTCGTGAGTCGCCCACCGTTCAGTGCTTCCATCCACCAGTTGGCACTCAAACAGGAGAAGAGGCGTATCGGTAATGCTCTGTTCTTTGATCGTATCGACGCTCATCAGACGGCCACCCGCGCTTCCACTTCAATGGCTGTTCGAAATCTTCCTGGGCCATCAGCCCAGCACTCCAGCCGGTCCTCGGCAAAATGAGCATCGGGAAAGATACCGCCCCCCAGTGTCGTTTTCTTGTATGTGGACGGCGCAGGTTGAACCTCAAGTTGCGCTCCGTACACCTCCACTTCGACCCCCGCAGCCAACTCGATCCCGAACTCCGTTGTCAATCCGGATCCACTCGCTGCACCGGACAAAAACACTCGCCGCCAGCCGCCAGAAGTCGATGCCGTCAGTCTGTCCACCGACCCGCCTGAAATCCGGACCAGCGTCGCGACACTGTTGGTGCTGGAGCGAAGCCAGACGCTAAAGCACGTCTGGTAGCTTCCAGGAACCGGGACCACCTGAACGATCCGTTGCTCCGTAGGTGACGAATTCGCGAAGCGCGTCGCAGTGCCATCGCCGAACAGGCTCGACGCTCCAACGATCAGGAAAGGGTCCCGGACCCAGACCGGGCGCTCAAAATCCTCGCTCCAGGAAAAAAGATTTGCCGACGGGTCAAAGAATACGAACGGTCGAAGACGCCCCTCTACCGCCGCATGTAGGTCCCGTAGCGCTCCCCATTCGGCGGCGCTCAGATCCGAGTAGTCGATCCGCCAGCGCACGCTTCTCACTCCGGTATCGGCGAAGCGAATTACTTTGCCATCTTCGGCTTCGTTCACCAGGGTGCGAACCCGGGTCGCTGTCTCGAACGGATACTGCACAGTCGCGCCGGAAGCCAGTTGAGGAAACAACGTCATTCCTTCACCTCTCGAATCCGAATCGTTGCGCTGGAACTCTGAATCTCCGAGAACCGCAGAGGCAGTTCATCCGTGTCGAAAGCGCAGCGCTCGTACTCGGTCTCCGTCCACGGATCCATAAATGAGAACGTTCCCGCCCGGCCCGCGTGCGCCTCAAAGAATCGTCGAAGCGCATGCACTTCGCCTTCGTCCAATTGGTCCAGCACAATCGTCCAGGACCGAACTGGCCCGCCCCACCGGCGGAATCTTTGGTCGCTGCCGTCCACAAACCGGACGACGTCCGTGCGAAAAGCGAGTTGGGTGGCGGCAGGGTACTGTGCAATCGCTTGGGTTTTCAGCTTCGGAAACTGGGCCACTGGCTAGACCTCCCCGATCACATCGTTGATGGAGTGCGAATGCAGCATTGCCTCGCGCAGAGCCCTGGCGATGTCGTCGCTCCGGTCCATGATCGACCGGCTGTCCAGCGCATTGATCTGAATCGTCACGTTCTGCGACGGTGGTGGATTGCTCGTCCGGGGCAGACCTTGCTGGTCGTAGTCGAAGTTGGCGAAGCCGGTTCTGCCCGAACCAAGCGCGGCTTCAAATCCCGTCGGTGCCGTGCGCGTCAAAGGCACCAATGGAGCCGGTTCTTCCTTCTTCGATCCCCCGAACAGTTTCACCACGCCGGAAATCAAAGGGCTCAGGAAGAGTCCAGCTCCAAGCGTTCCCAATATCGACTTCGAAGCACTCGCAACCGTACTTCCACTCGACGCTTTCGACACGGTGTTCTGAACCAGAGCATCCGTGTTCTGCCGGACGTTGGTGTTCTGCGCCGCCGTCAGCGTCGTCAACAGTTCCAGCTGGACGCGTAGACGCTCCGCGCTCTGCGGAAACTCCCCGGTCGCCGCGGACAACAACTCTTGTTCAATTTCCGCCTTCGGCATTTCGTCCAACCTTTCTCCATTCACCTTCGAGAATCGTCACAGCCTCCGCGACCCTTGCCGGCATGTTCAACAGGCTGCCGCCCGACCTCATCCAGACTGCGAACTGCTCGATGAAATACAGGCTCTCCTCGCGAACGAATGACTTTGGACATTCGGAGGTCGAAACTCCGGATCGGGCCCAAACCACCCTCTCCCGTTCGACCGGATCGATCGCGATAAACCCACACCTGCGTGAAGATTCCAGTCGGTTCCTTCGGCAGTCGTCGCACTTCCAGCCGGCTGGATCCGAGAACTGGAACTGAAAGGCGACTAGGAGTTTTTTCGCTCGTCCTCACTCAGGCCGCATTCTGCGCGAACGGCGGCCACCATCTCGCGGCTCAGCGCCTCTGGCCCAGACTCAATCTGGTCCGCCACGGACGCCGTCCGCCCGTCGAGTTCCAGTCCGTGAATGGCGATGATGCCCCATTCCAGATAGATCCTGTCCACCTCCAAACCCAGGAGCGTCGATTCAACCTTGTCCGCGAAAGACTCGCCCGCCTCGGCGAACTCCATCCTTGACGCAAACTCACGAATGCGCCGCGACATTTCCAGCCTCCGCCCGAGGGACATTCGCCTCACCTCGAACGAAACCCCGGAAAAGGTTTCCGACTGGTGCGTAACCGAACTTAGATAGTCCATTCCACTCATCCAAACGCGACGAAGATCTCGTCCTCGGCGATGCCTTGGGCGATTGAGCTGTCGAACTTCCATTGCAGACGCGTCTCACTGTCGTCGAACTCTGGAATTTCCGGCACGACGTTCGTCAGCCAAATGCCGCACATCTGGCCCTGCTGCTGCCCCAGTTGGAACATGACGCTAATGGGAGATCTCTGCCGGGCCGCCTGATACAGTTCCTTCGTCGCATCGTCGTCCTTCTCGAACAGGCTGAAAGACACCGAAACGCGGCGGTCTCCCGCTAACAGACACCCGCTCCCCACTCCACCAAACTCCCGGTCTCGCAGGTCGATTCCGTTCTCCAGTGTCACCTCTGCCGACGTAACCGTAAAGAAGCGGTTCGGAACGGTTCCCAGCCACACCTGCCCAAGATGGCCGGGCACAATGGAATAATCGAATCCCCCTTGGGCGGGCTCCGGCGGAAAGAATGACAACCCAGCCGAACTCCCGTCCAGGAGACTCACGTTATCCACTAAGTCTCGTGCGGAACCGCTGAACTCAATCTCGTGGAAATCCCCATTGATTAGGAACCGCATGCGGTTCACGCCCGCCCCGCTCACTAGCCGCTGCACCGCCGTCTCTGGACTCCAGTAATCCCACAGGCTCACGCTCGGAAGCTCTTGCGCCGGACGATAAGTAACTGTCGATCCCAAGACGGAACCGGCGGATGGCCTGACCGTGAAAGGTTGATTCAGCACTACGGACGCCAGATTCGGCACACCCGCCACGAATCTCAGTTCTCCGCCGAAAGTGACTGCATGCCCAAACTCCATGCCATGCGGGCTGTCGAACGCAATCAATCCAGTCCCGTCCGACGACGTCACTGCGGCCCCTGGAAAGTACTCTGGAGTGCCGCCCAGCGCCCCATGAACCAAAGCTCCGTAAGCCGGAGGCTCGGCAGGACTCATCCAAGAGCTTAAATAAGTCTTCACCGCGAACTCTGTCCTCTTTCGCAGCTCGAACGCATAGCCTCGAAACGTTCTACTCCCGGTCTTATCGCGGCGGCTCGGTCTCTCTGCGGTCTGCGTCGCGGAAAACTGCACCAAGGGCATGCGATGTCCACTGGTAACAGTGGCCGCCTCACCGAACCCTGCCTCTACGGCAACATACAAGCGTTCGTTACTTGACGACACATAACAAGCCATCTGTTCTCCTTCGTTAGTTGACGCTGACTTTCAACGCAAAGCTGATTCGCGCAGTCTGCAGGTAGTTTTTGCCACCGTGTTTCACCGGTTCAAAGTCGATCCGGTAGCCGCCGCCGTAGAACATGCCCTGTCCCCAATCGCCGCGGCTGAAGTCCAGCACCTGCGTTACCGCGTCAACATGATGCCGAAGCTCATCCTCGATCCCGGTCAGGTGGTCCTGCGACACGCGAATCTCGGCCACCATCATTGCGGAGCCGGAGAACGTCCTGAACTTTTCCACCATGACGTTCTCGATCCGTTCGCAGAACAGGTAAACACTGGGATAGGTTCCCCCGGTGCGCTTCTCGATCAGGTCCGGCGCGGCGTTGCTCTCAACTACCCTGGCTTCCACCAATGAGCCAGGAGCCAGTTGCTCCCGCTCCCGGATTTGCCCTGTCGCGAAGTTCAGGCCCGTCTCCGCGCGCATCATTCTCCCAAGCGTCCTTACGGCAGTGCTGCTTACTCTTGACATATCCGGCTCCTATAACGTTCGGAGTCTTCGCAGGAAGTAATCCGGCTGCTGGCCCTTCGCTACGGCTGCTCCCGGCACAAATCCGGTCGTCGGAGCGGTCCAGTCGTCACTCGCCGCAATCGGAGCTGTATTCTGCAACTCTGGTGTTCCGCCAAGAGGGCCGGCATAGACGTTCCACGCCACTCCATTAGCTGGAGGTGTTCCCACCGTGACACGCGGAACCCGCCCGTCCTCTGAAGTAAACAGAACCGCCTCGGACGGCGCTCCACTCTTACCCGACGCGCTCACCCACGCCACCTGAATCGAGAAGATGCCACTGGGCATCACACCCGGTTCGCCGGCGACGACGGGTTGTTCAGCCTTCCCTACGGGTGCCTCAACAACGCCAGGACCAATCTCAAACACCCTCGCTTGCGCGCGCGCCGCTTGCCGCTCATACTCCTGCCACTTGGCCTTGTAGCGGTCATTCAACTCGTTGTGGAAGGCATCACGAAAGGTCAGTTCAAGCGTTCGTAGAGCGGTCCATTGAAACAGCTCTTCCGTCACTACAATCTGCGTCAGTTGAACGGTCGGAGGAGCCAGTTCCGTCGCTGTCAGATCGACGAGATAGCGGTAGAGATCGGCGCCAATTTCCCGCTGCGCAAGCTCGCCCTTGGTCCGTAAGTCGATTCCTTCACCCTTCGCAACATCGAGAACTGAGCTTTCATAGCTTCGCAGATCTTCCGTCGTAACAATCGCGCCGTCCGTGAATAGTGCCATCGTTAGTTACCTTCAGCTCTTCTTCCGGGTTCCGGTGCGTCGAGTCTCGGCTAAGTCGACCAGAAATGCCGGTCGCGCCGCCTGAACCCGGGCGTTCGCGTCCTCGGTCTCCTTCTGAAGTTCCTCGCGATGGGCCCGCGCCTCTTCTTCAGTAGCCAGGCGCGCCTTGCGGTCGACAATCATCTTCGCGGCCAAAGAGCGGCTCAGATCCATGAAACGCCCTTCACGCCCGCCGTCGGGCGTCGCGAGACTCGCGACGACAACACAATCGGCAGGAAGCGTTTGCTCAACGGACCGGATCTTCTGGAAGTAGCCCTTGATTTCCATTCACCCCTCACAAGAGAAAAGCGCGGCCGGATCGCCCCATGTGATCCGGCCGCTTTCTGGCAGAAGGAGTCTGCCCGCTCTGCCCTAACTCAAGGCCTTAGCTGCGAGCGACGATCGCGTGGTTGTTCCGCAGGGCGCCGACGCCGTACAGCACATCCACCGTGAACTGCTGCGCCAGCGTGTTCGGCTGGTAGCTCATCACCACGCGGACTCCAAAGTTGCCCAGCTCCGCGTACTCGGCCACTGCGCCGGTTCCGGGCAGAGGCTGCGGCAGCCGGCGGACCACCATGCCCAGTGCGTTCCGCGCGAACCCAAGGTTCCACGTGGTAACGGTCGACGTACCGGTCTTGTGAACAAACTGCGAGCGAAAGACATAGAAGTTCTTGATCTTGCCGACTTCGCCGTCGATCAGCGTCTTCAACCCGGCTTCGCCCGCCGTCTGGAACTCGCTAAACCGGGGAATCGAACGCAGCGCCGAATAGGCGTTGCCATCCACCACCAGATAGCGCGGCATGTTCAACGGCACCTTCGCATTGAACAGAACCGTTTCCGCCTGCTCGATCACATTCTCGGTCAACGCCGTCGCCGCCGTTCCTACTGGCGCGTTGGCCGTGAAGCTCGGCGCCAGCGCCAACAGATCCGTTTCGATCTTCTCTGCAAGCGCGACTACCGCCGGCTGAACGTAGATCTTCATCAGATCCGGATAAGCCAGCGCCTTGGTCACGTCGGGAATCTGGAACGATGACTCCAGGTGCGTGTTCAGAACGATCTGGGCGTTGCCCAGGTTCGGATTCTGCGTCGCAACCGTGCCGGATTCGCCAATGTTGTTCGCCACCATCGGAGGTGGAATTGGCACGTTTACCGTGTCTCCCGCCTGCGCCAGAACGGGCTCAAAATCCCGATTGACTAGGTTGCCCATGACAAGGTTCCCCATTAGCGCCGGCAGGGCTTCCGCTGCCACCAGCTTGACAATCGCTTGCGCCACGTTCGCTGAAGTAATGTTCGGCATTGATATTGTTTCTCCTTTTTCGTCTACTTGCCTTACATGCCCCGGAAGGCTTGGTTGGCGACGCGAACAATCTCTTGCCGCACCCGCTCCAACTCCTCCGCACTCATCCCCGGTTGAATCCTGTCGAGATCGACCCGCGTCGTGTCCAGTGCGGGCCGCGCGGGATTCAATAACCCCGCACCCCCGCTCCTTCGTGCCGGCAGAAGCTCTGGATTGTCATCGATAAACTGCTTCACAAACGACGCCAGTTCCACTTCCGCGCCGGCCACAAATCCAACCAGGCGCCCGTCTTCCTTGCGCTGTACGTCATCCTTCAACGCCCGGAACGCGAGTTCGATCTTGCCCACGCCCAACTTCTGCAACTCAGCGCGAATTCCGCCGTGCCGGTCCGCCTCTTCGGCTTTGGCCCGGTTCTTCTGGTTCTCCGCAACCAACTCGTTCAATCGCTGCTCTAACGACGCGCGCTGTTGCTTCTCAACAACCAATTCCTCATTGGCCAGCACCTGCCTTTGTTCCAACAGAACTTCGGCAATCGCCTCCCTGACAAGACTCTTCAAATCGGGTTCCCCCACCGGCGCCGGGCTTTCCAGCGATTCTTCAGGCGGCACTTTCCGCCTCCTCGATGTCGCAGCTGATCCTGTCCTTTAACTCGGGCCGAAGGTCGGAAAGATACTTCAACGCGAGTTTTTTCTGAACTTGCTTGCGGAAGGTCTCCGAACCGATGCCCATCTTCAACAGGCGCTCGCCATCCTCAAGCTCCGCGGAGAACTCGCCAATATCGAACTCGTCCATACCGGAGACGTCAATCGTCAGGCCGTCCCCCCGGGCAGCCTCAAGGCTCCGCAGGGCCGCCTTCATGACATCTTTCACTTGATCGCCAACAGCTCGCAGTACTTCCTGTGTAAAGGCGAAATCGCGCTGTTTGCTCCAGCCCGATTGCGGCTGCTCTCCCGGCAGGGCGCTCCCACCTTGGCCCAGCAAATAACAGATCCGGTAGATCTCTCGTTGAAGCCGGTTCAAGTTATCGGCGGCTAACTGGTAGACATGCCCCTCGGGTTCGGTCCATCCAAACTTATCTTCGGGCCCCAGCTGGATGTAGTAACTTTCGCCGATGATTTGCTTGAACTCGCGGTCCGAATAGACCACCGGCATCGCAAACAATCCCATCGTCAACGCCCAGCTCAGCGCGTTCGACTTATTGAAGTGTTCAAGCTGCAGTTGGGCCGCCTTGCGCATCATCCACAGCCCATCGTTCAGCCGAAGTTCAAACACCGGAACTTGATTCAACCCTGCAAGTCCGTGCCTGCCTTCGTCGATCTTAGTAGGTTCCGTCGATTTCCCGCGCGACTCGAACGATTGACAAACCTGAAACGTCTCGCGGTCGTAGTAGGTCCATCGCGTCTCTACCATCGTCTCGGCATCGGTAGCCTTCAACCGCCGTACGCGGGAGTTCTTGATGACGATCCATTCCAGAACGCCCCGTTCGTCATGGCTCCAGTCCGTCACATCCATTGCGGAGATGTGTTGTAGATAGCCGCGCCTTCCGCCGGACGCTTCTTCGTCCGCCCGGGTCAGCAAGGGCTCCTGGATGCGTGGAAAGTCCAGCAGTGTGTAGCTGGTTCCATGAACCATTGCCTCGACAACCTGCCGCCGGTAGAACTCCGACAGGTTTGTGCCGCGTAAGTCGCAGTCGTCTAGTAGCTCAAGAAAGAATGCCCGCCCGCTCCGGCTCTCGCCATCAATCTGGATCTGCGGCTCCCTCCGGAACAGCGTGGCGCCGTACCAGTCGATGATCGAGCCAACATAGTTCTCGTAGAAAGCCCGGTCCAGCCGCTCCGAATAGACCTGCTGCGGTTCTTTCTGCCGTCGCGACAGGTAGAGAAACGCGTTTCTCTTGAACTGTTCACCGCCGGCATACAGGTCCCGGTACATCTCCATTACCGGGCGTTGGGCCGAATACTCTGGATGTTCGTGAAACATTTTCCTCGTTCCTGTCTAGATCAGCCCGAATGAGAACGGCTGCTCCCCCGCAACCCTCGCGCCCTGAAACTCCTGCCACAGCAGGTACCCCAGGGCATCGGAAAGATGCGTGCGGCTCGGATCGCGCTCTTTGTCGATCACAGTGCTTCCCGCCTTGTATTCCACTTCCTCGAAGTCGCGGCACAGTTCCTTGCACTGGCTGCCCACCGAAAGCCGCGTCGTTGGCTGGGCTCCAAACATTGCGTTCACAAGATTCGTCCGTTGGCGGACGGGCGGATTTGCTTTCGGCACTCTCGGCCTTTCAGGTGCGTTCACTCCCGCCTCGGCCAATCGCCTCAAGACGATCTCGAAATCGCTTGAACCCGTTGTCTGCCGGTGCATGCCGGATGCATCGCCATACACCACAACTCCGCCATCGTGATCGCCGTACCGGTTCAGAAACTCCTCGCACGCTTGATCCGTCGATGCACGGCGCAGCACGATCTCATCCAGAACGCGGATTTGGTCTCCGTCGCGCTGGCAGATCACGCTCGACATCGGCGTCACGTTGAAGTCCAGAGACCACAGCAGTGGCGTTCCTCGCACTGCCTCCGACTCCCGGACATGAACCGTCCGGTCGAACGCGTAGTAGACCAAGCCATCGCTCCCATGAACGTATTCCCCCAATACTTCTTGGGCGAAAAAGCGCTCATCGTAGCTGGCCTTCAGCCTTTCGTAGAAATCCGGGATCTGATCCAGTACAAACCGATTTTCAAAAGGTGCTGCCAGAATGGCTTCATAGTTTTGGTTCTCCTTGTCTTCAACAAACTTCCGCCACACCCAATCGCGACCCTTCGGTGTCCACACAGCAAAACCGCAAAGGCGCTCAGCCTTTGGATCTCGCAAACGGCCTTCCAGCCGTAGCCAGGCCTGCTCGGGCGCATAAGTCAGCTCGTCCACTCCAAACCAAGCTAGATTCGTACCGCGAAGGCGGTCGAACTCTTCAATGGCGCGGAACAGAATGCGGGACCGTGTATCGGACAGTGTCAGCACTTGCTCCGCCTTGTTTAACTCGTAGGGAATGCGACTCTCTTCTAAAACCGTCAGAAGCGCTGCCTGAGTTGCGTCGCGTAACATCGGATAAGTTGGCGCTCCGATCAGGCCCACACGGCCCGCGTTGACATAAGCCAACCGGATTGCCTCCTGGCACAACGCTTGGCTCTTGCCCGAACCAATCGGTCCAGAGAAGCCTTTAAACCGCGCGCTCGATTGATGAAATCTGCGCTGCGAAGGTAGCGGCCTATAGGCGATCTGGCGTTCGACTACTCGATCCATCTCACCCTCACCTCGGTTACGCTCGCCGCTTCCAACTCCCTCAACAGTTCCAGCAACCGGATATACTCGCTTACCGTCACACGCTCCGTCTGCATAAGATTGCCCAACAGTTTGTTCAGCAATCCGCGGATGGTTTCAGCGCTGGCAACATCAACCGGTTCGCGCTCTTGTTTGGTATCGTCCATCGCTGGCGGCCGGTGCCGTTTCCCGAGACGAAGCTATCGGGCATGCAGTGTGTCCGGCGCACGATGCTGCGCTAACGCACTGATAGCAAGGGGAATGAATTTCTTGGGGAGTTGTGACGGCGCTCTAAATCACTCGAAGAACAATGACCGTCATGTCATCGCTCTGCGGTGCGCCCGCCGTAAAGGCATCGGCGTCGGCAATTAGACTGGCAATAATCTGGTTCGGGTTTTGTTCGCGATGCTTGCGCGCAATCGCGATGACGGAGCCCTCACCCCACTCTTCCTCGCTCGCATTCATCGCTTCGCTGAATCCATCGGTGTAGCCCACCAGCAAATCCCCCGGCATAAGAGCGATCTCACTCTGTTGGTACTTCGCTTGCGGGAACAATCCAATCACCGGGCCTCCGTCGCTCAGCGGAAGAACCTCGCTGCCACGGATCACGAAGGGCTCACAGTGCCCACAGTTCACGTAACTAAGATTCCGGCTGGCGGAATCGTACTGCGCGTAGAAGAACGTCGCATACTTACTTCCTGGAGACACATCGTGAATCAATTGGTTCACTCTCTCCAGCGTGACGCTCAGATCGTTCGTGCCCTGTGCCGTCAGGCTGCGCAGGCTTCCTTGCAGACTTGCCATCAGCAGCGCAGAGCCTACGCCTTTTCCCGAAACGTCGCCAATCGCGATCGCCAGGCCATCCCCCGGAAGCGAGTAGAAGTCGTAGTAATCTCCACCGATACTCATGGCCGGTCTGCAATACCCCGAATACTCGACGCCGGCGACTGTCGGCAGTTTCTGCGGGAACAGACGTTCCTGAATCTCCTTCGCGATCTCCAGTTCGCGCTGGATTCTCTCGCGTTGGCCTGCTTCTTTCGCGATCGTCTGCGCCATTTCGTTGTTCTCAATCGCAATCCCGGCTTGGTCTGCAACAGTCTCCAAAAGCCTGACATCGGATTTCGAATAAGGTTCTTCGCTTTTCTTCTGCCCCAGAACTAACTCGCCCACGACACGGTCTCTCGACCTCAGCGGCAGCCTGAGCTCCTCCACCATCCGGGTGCCAGTCTCGTACGCCGGCGTCATCCCGCCGTGACCGGCCAATAGAACCGCGACCTGATCCACGTGAAGCGTGTCCCGCACCACTTCGGCAACCCGCTTCACCAACGACGGAGTCTCGTGAATCGTGCGGACGCTATCGCCCAGCTCCGTAAGTACTCGTTCGGCACTTACCGCCTCGCGGAAAAACCGCTTATCGATCCACGACTGCGCCTTGGCGAAAATACGCCTTCCCGCAACCAGGAACAGCGCCGCCAGCGCCAGTGCCTGCAGGCGTTCCGGCCTCCTGGCGTCGGCATCGGAAATAACGCTCGCGGCCATCGTCATTGCAAACGCCGCCAGCAACACCTGGAGAACGATCACGCTCCTCTGCGCCAGCGCGTACTGCAATCCCTGCCGCACGACAACCTGCAAATCCAGTGCACGCTCCACGACGATCACATAGAACATCGTCAACGGATAGAACACCAGCAGTAACAGCGAAGGAAGCACGATCCACGGTGGAAAAGTCGAGAACGAATCACGACCCAGCATCTGCCCCGCGATCATCACGAAAAAGATCGGCGTCAGGCCGATCGACATCCCCCACCGGATGATCCTCAACCGGCGTTTTGCGTCCGGCTGTTGTTCCGTTCCTCCCCGCCACCCAAGGACGGCGAAAAACACTCCAATGGCAATCGCGTTCAGCCAGAACGGAACCCATCTTGCTTCCCCGTAGACTGCGGCCACCCAACCGAACGCCGAATAGTCCTCAAACTCGCGGTAAGTCAGTGCCGCCGTCCCGACCGCGTTTAGCACCAGCGGCGCGATCAGGACGTATTTCAGCCATGGAGCCTTGCGGTCACCCACGAACCGCGCGGGAAAGTAGATCGCGAACAGCACCATCGACAGGCCCCACATCGACGCCGCCACAGGCCGGTACACAGTCGCCACCCCATTCAGCCAGTCCGGCACCCTCGACGAAATCACGTCGAAGATCACGACGTTCGCGAAGCTCACCATCATCAGCCACACGATCCAGGCCTTGCGGTCCAGCGGCCGTATCAGTGCCACGCCAAAGCCGACAATCAGGCACGCCGCCGGCGTCAGCAGGTTCACCACCACCGCCACAACCGAGCCCACCCAAGTTTGGCTCTGCGAAACGGCGTCCAATCGCAAGACGCCCTCGCGGACTCTCTCCGCTGACCGCCAGCGGACTTTCAGCGAATCCCCGGGCCTCCGCGAGTTCAATGCCCGCTCGAAATCGTTCAGCCCGTCGTAAGGCTCACCCGCCAAGGCAAGAATTTGATCGCCCGCTCGAAGCCCCGCGGCGTCCGCCGCCGGACCCGTCTCACGAACGGCAGAGGTCCCGGTCTGCATATGCCAGGGCCGCTGAACCCGCTGCGGATTCCAGACCACTTCATTCAGAAGAGCCCACGCCGAATAGAACTGATACGCGAAAGCTCCGGTCGCCAGCAGTGTCAGCAGTATGCGCAGGTTTGTAGCGGTCTTCAAGTCAAAGCCCCGGGGCGTAAACTGGAATAGTACTATGCCCTTTGCTTCCATACCGGAAGCCATCGATTTGTTCCGGCGCGGCGAAATGCTGATCGTTGTCGACGACGAGGATCGCGAGAACGAAGGCGACCTTACCATCGCTGGCGAACAGACAACGCCCGAAATCGTGAACTTCATGGCCACCCACGGTCGCGGACTCATCTGTCTTGCGCTCGCTCCGGAATTCTGCGATCGCCTTCGGCTCCCCTTGATGACTGCCCAGAACACCTCCAACTTCGGCACCAATTTCACGGAGTCGATTGACGCCGCCTACGGCGTCACAACCGGAATCTCGGCGGCTGATCGTGCACACACGATACAAGTTGCGATGCGTGCGGCGGGCCCGGGTGACCTCGCCCGTCCAGGACACGTATTCCCGCTGCGGGCGCGCGAAGGTGGAGTCCTCGTTCGCGCCGGACAAACCGAAGCCGCGGTCGACTTGGCTCACCTCGCGGGCCTGTTGCCCGGTGGCGTCATCTGCGAAATCCTGAATGAGGACGGAACGATGGCGCGCCTTCCAGAACTTCGCGAATTCGCCTTGCGCCACAGCCTGAAAATTGTTACCGTCGCCGACCTCATTCGATACCGGCTTCAAACTGAAAGCGTCGTCGAACGCCTCGGCGCCGCTTCGCTGCAGAACGAATTTGGCAATTGCCAGGTAATTTCCTACCTCAGCCGGACGGACAATCGCGCCCACATGGCAATGGTCTACGGAAATCCCGCTCCCGGCGAACCGGCGCTCGTTCGCGTGCACCGCCTCGAAGGCGATATCTTCGCCGCAGTCGCCCGGGACCCCGCGATTCGTGGAGCTCTCCAGGCCATCGAACGTCATGGCTCCGGCACCCTCGTGTGCCTTCAGTTGAACGGGACCTCTTCCACTGGTCCGCTCCAGCATGAGGCGGGCATCGGCGCTCAGATTCTCGTTGACCTCGGCCTAACCCGAATCCGGCTCCTTACAAATCACCCTAGGAAAATCGTGGGCCTCGAAGGTTTCGGCATCGAAATCGTTGAGCAGGTCGCCATCCCGGAACCTCATGGAACTTTTGCGGCCATCCCTTCGTCCTGAACTAATAGAGAGAACCCATGTTTAAAACTCTGGCCTCCTCCTTCATTCTTTTGGCGGGCGCTACCTTCGCCGCTGACTCCGCACTCCTCAAGCTTCTTCCGCCCGACGCCACCACCGTCGCAGGCATCGACGTCGAGAAGAGTAAGAACTCTCCATTCGGCCGGTTTCTGCTGGCTCAAGTGGCGGACGACGAAAAAGGCCTCCGGGACCTACAGGAAACCACCGGCTTCGATCCCCGCCGCGATCTCCGCGAAATTGTCGCCGCAGGCGGCGCGGACAAGAAGGCCGGTCTGTTCATCGCCAGTGGCACCTTCGATCAGTCTCGAATCATCAACGCGGCGCGCGCGGAGGGCGCAACCATCCTGGTGTATGAAGGCCTGAACGTCATCGGCCCGAAAGCGAAACAATCCGATTCGTGGATCGCGTTCCTCGACTCTTCAACCGTCATCGGTGGGCGGGAGGATCGTGTTCGCGCGGCCATCGCGCAGCGAAAGACTGCGGCGACACTTCCTTATCTCGCACAGGCTCTCGACCTCGGCTCCCGCTTCGACGCGTGGGTCATCTCGACTGAGCCCACCGCGGGCTTCCTGCGAAGCCTGCCCAACAACAAAAATGGTGAAATGCTTCGAAGCGTCCAGCATGCCTCCGCCGGAGTGAAGTTCGGCATGAACGTTCAAATCGACGCAAAGGCCATCGCGCGTTCCGAGAAAGATGCGACGGCGCTCCACGATGTCATCCGCTTCATCGCGGGCATGGTTCAACTCAACCGGGACAATCCCAAAGCGGACCAGGTGGCAACTCTCCTGGACTCAATGAAGCTGCAAGCCACGGGCGACACGGTAACGCTTTCCCTGTCCGTTCCAGAAGCGGAACTTGAAAAGCTAATTGAGTCCGGCCGGTCGCGCCACCGCGCCTCTGCCCGAATCGACTAACGGGTATGGCGGCTCAAATGGCCGCCATCGCCTGCTCTAGATCCCAGAGAATATCGTCCAGATCCTCAATCCCAACCGACACGCGGACCATGTCCTGCGTAACTCCCGCAGCCGCCTGTTGATCCTCTGTCAATTGCTGGTGCGTGGTAACGGCGGGACAAATCACCAGGCTTCGCGCGTCCCCTACATTCGCCAGGTGGGAGAACAACTTCAGGCGGTCGACAAACTTGATACAGGCATCCCGGCCCCCCGCCAGTCCAAAGCTAAACACAGCGCCCGCACCCTTTGGACAATACTTCTTCGCAAGTTTCGCATAAGGCGAGGAGGACAGCGAAGGATACTTGACCCACGAAACCTTCGATTGCTTCTCAAGAAACTCAAGCACGCCCGCGGTATTCGACAGGTGCCGGTCCATCCGCATTCCCAGCGTCTCAATACCCTGTAGAAACAGGAAGGCGTTGAACGGACTTAGGCAGGTTCCCAAGTCTCGAATCCCCTCGACGCGGCACCGTATGATAAACGCCATCGGCCCAAACACCTCGGCAAAGTTCATCCCATGATAGGCGGGCGACGGCTGATTGATCATGGGGAAAGCGCCCTTCGACCAATCGAACTTACCGCCGTCGACGATCACCCCTCCGATGGAGTTACCGTGCCCTCCCATGAACTTAGTAAGTGAGTGAACGACCACGTCCGCTCCATAGTCGATCGGGCGGCACACATAGGGCGTCGCGAACGTGTTGTCGATCACCAGCGGCAGATTGTGCTCATGGGCGATCTTCGCCACCGCTTCGATATCCAAAACGTTGCCGCGGGGATTCGAGATCGTCTCCCCATAGATCAGCTTCGTCTTCGGCGTGATTGCCTTGCGGAAGTTTTCTGGATCGTCCGGCTCAACAAACGTCGTATCGAATCCGAATCTCCGGAAGCTGACGTCAAACTGCGTATAAGTGCCGCCGTAGAGCGTCGCCGAAGAGACCATATGGTCGCCGGACTGCATCAGGCTGGTTACCGCCACCAGTTGCGCGCTTTGCCCCGACGACATCGCCAGAGCGCCTATGCCGTTCTCCAGCGACGCGATCCTCTTCTCCAGCACGTCCATCGTCGGGTTCATGATCCGGGAGTAAATATTCCCGAACTTCTGGAGCGCGAACAACTCCGCCGCATCCTTGGAATCGTCGAAAAGGAAGGACGTCGTGGCATAGATGGGCACTTGCCGCGCCTTCATGCCCGTCTCCGGATCGTAGCCCTCGTGCAGGGCGCGAGTGTTGAAGCCAAATGCTCGTTCGTCGGTCATCGGAACAATACTTTATCGCAACCAGCGATCCAGATTCTCCCGTACAAAATCGTCATCGTTTAACCCGGGATACGTGGCATGCACACGATCAATCTCGTTCGCTTGCCCCGGTGACAGTCCTTCCGCGTCATCCAGGCGCCAAGTGCCTTCCAGCAGCCCCTGCCGGCGCAGCACTTCATGGATTCCCGCGATGCAGCCGCGAAACCCATTGGCCGCGTCGAAGAAGGCCGCGTTGCAGTCGGTAACTTCCCACGGATCGAACCGGTCCGGACACTCAACCATCTCAACTGCCCGCTTGGTCCAGCAAGCGAAATGCCCCAGCAGCCCGCCTATGCACCAATCGCTTCGCAGATCCCACACGATGGCATCGTCGTTGCCAGTGAACAATGGAACTCCCCGCACGCTCGCCGCACGGATCACGTCCAGCGTCTGATAGCGGTTGAACGGAGCCACCTTAATAGCAACGACGTTCTCGATCTCACACAGCTTCAACCAAAACTCATGCGGCAGGACACGTCCGCCCACCGCCGGCTGCAAGTAGAAGCCCATCACCGGCAGAACCTCCGCCACCGCCCGAATGAAGTCCAGATCGGCGGACTTCACCAACGCCACGTCGTATCCAAGGCCAGCGGCCATCGCCGCATCTGCAAGCGAGAGCACGCCGGCGATGGCGACGCGCTCGTCCGGAATCTCCTCGATTGCGATCTCCAGCACCGGACGCAGCAGCCCCGCTTCCCGGATCGCAAACTGCGTCGTGTGAACGCCCACCGCGACACCCGCCGCCCCAGCGTCGATGTAGTAGCGCGTCAAGGCCCTCTGCCTGCGCTCATCCAGTTGCCGATTTTGATTTAGCGCCAGCGGATGCGCGGGAATGGCTCCGCCGCGCTTCAAAAGCTCAATAGCGCCCATCGGTCACCTCGAAGTGGGTTGGCTTGCCGTGCGTCGCGCCTCCCATCCCGATCCACTGCGCCACACGTTCAATCGCCTCGGCAACGCCAACCTCCGGATAGCCGAAGAGCCGCACGCAACGCGAAGCGTCGCTCAACAACGCCATCGCATTCTCTTCTCCGGTGAACTCTACCGGAGCTCCGAAGATTCGCCCGAACTCGCCCGCCGCCCACCGCACCGAAACCGTTTCCGGACCGGTAACGTTCAGCGGCCCGGTAAAGCCCAAAGACCGCAGCGCAATCGAATTTGCGTCGCGCTGCCAGATGCAGTTGACCCGCCCCATGCGCACATCGACGGGCCGTCGCTCAAATACGGCAAGCCCAATGTCCAGCAAGACTCCATAGCGGTACTCCACCGCATAATTCAGCCGCAGCAGACAAGCCTGCGCGCCATAGAAATCGAAAACCCGCTCGCGCCCCAGCACCGTCTGGGCGTACTCGCCCAAGGGCTCCGGCTCAGTCTCCTCTGTCGCGCCACAGGCGGTATGAGGATAAATATTGCCGCTCGAAAACACCACGAACCTCGACTGTGGAAAGCGCTCGCACACCTTCGCCGGCAGCAACACGTTGCGAGCCCACGTGGACCCGGGCCGCGCCGCCGTGCCGAACTTCTGCCCGGCCATGAACACCACGTTCGGCGCGTCCGGAAGCGCGCGAAGGTCTTGATCGTCCAGTAGGTCGGCGGATATTACTTCCACGCCGGCATCCTGCAGCATTGGCCCGGATTCACTCCCGGAAAATCGAGAGACGGCGATCACCCGCTTGCGCGGCGCAGCCTTCTTGGCCAGTAGACACAGGGTCGGGCCCATCTTTCCGCCAGCGCCCAGGATCATCAAATCGCCATCCAACTCCGACACCGCTTTGCGGTCGGCCTCCGACGGCTCGCTAAGAATCGCATCGATATCCAGCGGCATCGGTTACTTCTTGTAGCCAATCTTTCGCAGGAAGCTGTGCCGCCACTCTTTGCCGTCCGGCCCTTCCACAGCCTTCGGAGACGACCCATCCACCACGCCCAGCACCCCCCGCCCCTGGGCAGTCTCGGCAACAATCACTTCAACTGGATTCGCCGTTGCGCAGAAGATCGCAACCACTTCTGGCGTGCTCCGAATCCGGTCAAGTACATTCACCGGAAACCCGTTCCGCATCACCACCACGAAGACATGCCCGGCGGCCACTTGCCCGGCGTTGTAGGCCGCAAGATCCGCCAGCGATTCATCATTGCCCTCAACCCGCGTCAGGCACTCGCCAGACGCTTCGTTAAACGCAATCCCGAACTTCATCTGCGGGTTTGTGTTTACGATGGCTTCGTAGATGTCCTCCACCGTCTTGATGAAATGGCTTTGCCCGAGAATCAGGTTCACGCCCTCGGGAATCTCCAACCGGATCGCTTTCAGCTCCATAGGGAATTCTTGAGCGTATCAAGGCACGATAAACGCGGGAAGGAACGCGAAGATCCCCGAAAGTTCTCGCGTGGAATCCTCCGGATGCATCTCGACGGCTTTGGCTTCGTCCGCCCCGAAGTCGAACTGACGGGCCTCGATGGCGACATCTTCGTTCCGCCCGACGCCGCCGCGAAGGCAATGCACGGGGACCGCGTCCTCGTCCGCGTGAAGCGGACAGGCGCCCGCGCGGAAGGCGACATCGTCAAGGTCCTCGAACGCGCGCACGCGACGGTTGTAGGCGAATTTTTCCTCCGCCGGAAGCGCGGTTTCGTCAAGCCGCATGACGGCAGAATCCGGCAGTGGATCGAGATCCCCCAAGGAATGGAAATACCCAAAGCCGAACCCAATCCCAACCGCGTGGGTGTAGAGCCGCGCACCGCCGCCTCCATCGACGACCTCAACGGCCAGATCGTGAATGTCGAACTGCTCGACTACGCGGAAGGCGGCGATAACGCCATTGGCCGGGTCATCGAAGTCCTCGGCCATCCGGACGACTTCGGCGTTGATGTCGAAGTCATCATCCGCAAACACCACCTGCCGCACGAGTTCCCTCCCGAAGCGCTGCAACAGGCGCGTGACGCGCAGCCTCCATCGCAACCCGACTTCGAAGGCCGCGAGGACTTCCGCAGCTTCGACACCGTGACGATCGACGGCGAGACCGCGCGCGACTTCGATGACGCCGTTTGGGTGGGCCGGGCCGAGTCGGGCAATTGGCTGCTGCATGTCCACATTGCCGACGTCAGCCACTATGTCCGGCCCGGCTCACCCATCGATCTTGAAGCGGCTAACCGCGGAACCAGTGTCTACTTCCCCGATCGCGCGATTCCGATGCTGCCCGTCGAATTGTCGACCGACCTTTGCTCCCTGCGGCCCGGCGAGGAGAGGCTCGTCGTCTCCGCGTTGATGGAGATCGATCACTCCGGCGAATGCGTCTCATCAAGATTCACGCCCGGCGTAATCCGCTCGGCGGCGCGCATGACCTACACGCGGGTGCACGAAATTCTGGAGCGCGATCTGGACGACCCCGCCTTCGAACGGTTCGCCAGGATGCGGGATCTCGCGCTGATCCTGAACAAGAAGCGCACGCAGCGCGGCTCGATTGATTTCGACCTGCCGGAAGCCACCATAGAATTCGACGAGTTCGGCGAGATGGCCGGGGTCAGCCGCGGGCCCCGCAACATCGCTCACCGGATCATCGAAGAATTCATGCTCGCCGCGAACGAGGCCGTTGCTAACCACATTGAAGCCCAGGGCATTCCGTCGCTCTATCGAATCCACGAAACGCCCGACCCGAAACGCGTCATCGAGTTCGAGGAGACGGCAATCCGCTTCGGAGCCTCGTTGGGCGTCGGCCACATCCCGGTCAAGAAAAACTATCTCGTCCAGCGCACGCGCGACGGCCGCAAGATCCGCAAAGACGTCATCCTCGCGGACTCCAGCAAGCCGCTCGTCAACTCGAAGCACTACCAGCGTCTGATCCAGAAGATCGCGGGCAAGCCCGAGGAGCGCATTCTCAGCTACCTCATGCTCCGTTCGTTAAAGCAGGCTCGCTACTCAGCGGACAACGTGGGCCACTTCGCACTCGCCTCCAGTTCGTATACGCACTTCACTTCTCCGATCCGCCGCTACCCGGACCTGATCGTCCATCGAATCCTTACCGGCCGCGATCGCTCCGCCGCCACCGAACTCCGCGCCTTGGGAGACGATTGCTCGCTCACGGAGCGGCGTGCGGCGGAGGCGGAGCGCGAACTGGTCGAATGGAAGAAGGCCAAGTTCATGCTGGAGCGCGTCGGCGATGAATTCGACGCCGTGATTACGTCGGTGGTCAAGTTCGGCTTCTTCGTTGAGCTGAACGAACTCTTCATCGAAGGCCTTGTCCCCATCGAGTCCCTGCGCGGCGAAAAGTTCGCCTATCAGGAGAATCGCCGCGTCATTGCCGGCGAACGATCGAAGCGCCGGTTTTCCATCGGCGACAAGGTGAACGTGCTGCTGGAGCGCGTTGACGCCGTTGAACGCCGCCTGTTCTTTTCCGTGATATCTTCTAGCCGATGAAACGCCTCTTCCTTGGCGTGGCTTTGGCCGCCGTTGCCGTATGGGCTGGATTTGTCGCCCGTGTTTACGGCAAGATGGCGTCTCCTCCTCAGCAGTTCACTGCCTTCGTGGCGCAGTTGCCGCAGCCCGCAATGATGCTGTTTCCTTTTCAGACCATGTGGGCCAAGGCCCGCGCGGGTTATCTTCAGCCCGGCGACATGGCTCCGGATTTCGATCTCGAAACAGCGGACCGGAATGCAAGGGTTCGCCTATCCTCTCATCGCGGCGTTCGGCCCGTTGTACTGGTTTTCGGCAGCTACACTTGACCGCCATTTCGCCGGGAGGTTCCCGAGCTCAACCGGATCTATCGCGAACACAAACAGGACGCGGCGTTCTATGTCGTCTACATCCAGGAGGCCCACTCAACCGACGGCTGGCAACTCCCCGCCAACTTGCGCGACGAAGTGCTGTTCCAAGATCCCACTACGGACGGCGCCCGGGCCGATGTCGCCAGCGCGTGTATCAGGAACCTGAAGATCGAACTTCCCTCGCTGCTCGACTCCATCGACAACCGCACGGAGCGCGCGTACACCGGCTGGCCGGATCGCCTCTACGTGATCGGCAGCGACGGACGGGTGAAGTTCAAGACCCAGCCGGGACCCTTCGGTTTCAGGACCGCTCCGCTTGAGCAAGCTTTGAAGAAAGAGCTTTGACCGCGTCGGCCCCGAGTGCAGCCACGTGCTTCGATTCGTTCTGCAGGCCGCCCAGCGCCGTCTCAATGTCCGCCGCCGTCACCGACGCAATCCCGACGGCCGCCCTGCCCAGAAGCAATTCCGTCACGGTGGACCCCATAGCAACACACGCCGTACATCCCTTGGCCTTGAATCGAGCAGCCGACACAACGCCAGCCTCCATTCGCACACCCAGTCGCAGGATGTCCCCGCAGACGGGATTACTTACTTCAACCGTCGCCGTCGGCGAATCTAGCTCACCCGCGTTGCGCGGATTCTGAAAGTGGTCGAGAAGCGTTGGTGAGTACACGGCGTACTATCATCTTGAAACAGTGATTACGGTGGTTGCCGCGGTCATCGAGCGCGATGGGAGAATTCTCGTCGGCCAACGCCAGAAGCATGACCGCCACGGCTTGAAGTGGGAGTTTCCCGGAGGCAAGGTTGAAGCGGGCGAATCGCATCATCAGGCCCTGATTCGCGAGCTTCGCGAGGAGCTGGGGATCGAGGCCACGATCGCCGAAGAAGTCATCCGCTACGAGTATTCCTATGGCGGCAAACCACCGATCCTGCTGATCTTCAAACGCGTGCGCGAGTTCCAAGGGCACCCGCAGAGCCACGCATTTGAGCAGATCCTTTGGCTGCTGCCGCGCGAAATGCCTGCGATGGATTTCCTGGCCGGCGACGTGGACTTCGTCCAGCGGCTGTCGCGCGGCGATCTCTAACGTATCCTCTTATCGATGCCTCTCCAGACTCCGCGAATCCTTTTGCTGGCAGTCTCCGCGCTTGCGCTCCACGCGGCGCCCAAAACCGAGCTCGGCTCCATCAACGGCGCGGCCTACCGCATCGACATTCCGGAATCCTGGAACGGCGGACTGGTGATCTACTGCCACGGCTACAACCCCAAACCCATCACCTACGGAGAAGGACCTCCGAGTGCCATTGCCCAGGCGTTCCTCAATCGCGGCTATGCTGTGGCGATGTCCGGCTATTCAGCAGGTGGATGGGCCATCGAAGAAGCGCTAACCGACATCGAAAATGTTCGCCGCCACTTCATCGCGAAGAACGGGCCCGTGCGCGAAACCTGGATCACCGGACACTCAATGGGCGGCTTCCTCACCATGGCGACCCTCGAAAGAAATCCCGCCGCTTATGACGGAGGCCTACCCTTGTGCGGACCTCTCGCCGCACCCGCGTGGTTCATGGCTCGCGGACTCTTCGACATGCTGGTGCTTTTTGAATACTTCTACCCCGACATCGTGCCACCCCTTACATCTCCGCTTCCCGCGGGCAACGCAAAGGAATTCACGGCGAAGATTCAAGCAGCGCTCGACTCCTCAAGCGCAAAGACGGACGACCTTCGACGCACCGCCAGCACCGGCAACCTTACGACGGAAGAGATCGCGCGCGACATCGTCTTTGGAGTAGGACTGATGGCGGAGATGCGGCAGCGCGCCGGCGGAAATCCGTTCGGCAACCAAAACATCCTGTACGGTGGATCGTCGGACGACGACACGCTAAACGACCGGGTAAAGCGCTACACGGCGGACCCGAAGGCGGCAAGCTATCTGCGGGCCTTCTACACACCCACCGGCAAGCTTTCGCGGCCGATGCTGGCCGTGCACACAATGCGAGATCAACTGGTGCCGGCGTGGGTTCCGAACAGTTATCAGACCCTGGCGGACAGCGCGGGAAATGGAGACCTCTTCGTCCACCAATGGGTGAAGCGGACCGGCCATTGCACAATGACGCCCGCCGAAATCGGACGGGGCTTCGACGATCTCCGGGGATGGGCGAAGGAAGGCAAGCGGCCTCCCTCCGGCGACCGGACAATCGCCACTCAGTAGACCGGGGCGCGAACGGGCTCGATGCCCATGCCATGGATCACGGCAAACTTCGGGACTTCAGGAACTTTCACCGGTTCGACGTCCAGCGCCATTTTGGCCAACGAGGCCGGCGACGCCATCGCCAATAGCGGCGTGTAGTCGCGGGGCAGATTGCCGATCAGCCAGAAGTCTCCACTGCGAAGGGCTGGCTCCGCGGCGGCAAGCGTCGCAGGCAGACCCTGCACCGGCTGCTTCCACCGTTGCAATGACCGGGCGACCTCCCCGCGATCCCCGAACAGTACGTGGCGCGCGTCAATCTGCGAAACCGACATCTGGTTCTTCGACGTCCGGACTCTCCCCTCACTCAATCCCGCGGCCATGCTTAGCTGCTCCAGATCTGCGGGGCGAAACGTACCCTCCATCAGCGCAACCATCTGCGGCTCCGTTCCGCGCATCACGAAAGCGATCTGGATTCGCTCCAACCGCGACAGAAAGTCCAGCGTGGCCTTTCCACAAATGTTGGCCTGCTTCAGAAAGGGCTGCATCTGCTTGCCGATTCTTGTCCACTCCACGCCCGCAAAAACAGTCGCGTCGGGCGGCGCGAACCGCCAGTCAGCCGATTCGGCGAATCCAGGGCTCGCGCATGCCGTAAATGCTAGGAGGAGGATCGCCCGACGCATAGTCCTTCATATCGGTCCCGAAACGGAAACCTTGCAACCTCGCGGGCAAACACCCTGCATGAGCGAAAATAAAGCATGACAGCCACCCGCCATTCTGTCTGTGCGCTGGATTGCCCGGACTGCTGCGCCCTCCTCGTCAACATCGACGACGCAGGCCGCCCCTCGCGCCTCCGTGGCGATCCAGACCATCCCATCACCCAAGGCTTCCTCTGCGGAAAAGTCGCGCGTTATCTCGAACGCAATGGCCATCCCCAGCGTCTGCTCCACCCGCTGCGCCGTGCCGGATCGAAAGGCGGCGGCGAGTTCCAGGAGATCTCCTGGGACGACGCGCTCGACATCGTCGCCGAAAACCTCACCAACTGCGCCCGTGAGTTCGGCCCGGAGTCGATCCTGCCATACAGCTACGGCGGCACGATGGGCCTTGTCCACGGCAACGGCATGGACCGCCGGTTTTTCCATCGCCTGGGCGCATCGCGACTCGACCGCACCATCTGCGCCACCGCTGGAACCGCCGGATTAATGGAAGCGCTTGGTTGCCGCTATGGAACGGAGCCGGAACAGTTCGTCCATTCCAAGCTGATCATCGCCTGGGGCGCAAACATTCACGGCACCAGCGTCCACTTGTGGCCGTTTATCGTCGAAGCGCGCCGGCGCGGAGCGAAGCTGATCACCATCGACCCGGTCCTCACCCGCACCGGGGCCCTCGCCGACCAGCACCTCTACATAAACCCTGGCAGCGACCTCGCGCTCGCGCTGGGCCTGATGCACGTCATCATCGCCGGGAATCTCTACGACGCCGCCTACGTGCGCGATCACACCGAGGGCTTCGACGATCTGCGACGGCTGACCGCGGACTACACTCCCGAAAAGGTCGCGGAGTGGACCGGCATTCCCCCGCAAGAAATCGCCACCCTCGCCCGCGAGTACGCCACTGTCAAACCTGCCGTCATCCGCCTCAACTATGGAGTGCAGCGGTCCGAACGCGGAGGGCGGGCAGTAAGGGCCATTGCGTCGCTCCCCGCCCTCGTCGGCGCTTGGCGCGACGTTGGAGGCGGCCTCCAGCTCTCAACATCCCAGGCCTTCCAGTTGAACCGCGAGGCGCTGGAACGTCCCGCGCTGCAGAAGCGCTCAATGCTGGGCCGCGAGGCCCGAATCCTCAACATGAGCGTCCTGGGCCGCCTGCTCACCGAAACGCGGGAGCCTCCGGTCCAGGCCCTGTTCGTCTACAACTCCAACCCGGCCGTGATCGCCCCCAATCAGAATCTCGTTCGAGAAGGGCTGCGCCGCGACGACTTGTTTACGGTCGTCCTGGAACACTTCCAGACCGACACCGCCGACTTCGCAGACGTCGTTCTGCCGGCGACCACATTCCTCGAACACACAGATCTCTACTACGCATACGGCCATCATTACTTGCAGCTTGCGCGGCCCGCGCTCAACCCTCCGGGCGAATGCCTGCCCAACGCCGAGATTTTTCGGCGCTTGGCCCAGCGTATGGGTTTGGACGACCCGGAATTACAGGCCACAGACGACGAGATGATCCGCGAGACATTGGACTCCGGCCATCCGTTCCTTCAAGGCATCACCCTCGAACGTCTGGAGGAGGAGCATTCCATTCGCCTGAACGTTTCCGCGCCCGGTACCCCGTTCCTTCCCTTCGCCGAAGGCGGCTTCGGCACGCCGTCTGGAAAGTGCGAGTTCGGGGCGCAGCACCTTCACTACACCCCACCCGTCGAATCCCGGAATGGCGAAACCGCCGCCTATCCGCTGGAACTGGTCAGCTCAAAGAACGACGACAGCATGAACTCCTCGTTCGGATTCCGGCCCCAGGTCGACCGGGACACCGCTACGGTCTTCCTGCACCCGGCCGACGCCGCTCCCCGGGGCATCACGCCCGGCGAGCGCGTGCGAGTCTTCAACGGCCGTGGAAGCCTACTGCTTCGGGCAGAGGTCACCGGCAACCTCCGATCCGGTGTCGTGCGCATCCCGTCAGTGCGATGGCACAAATCTGCGGACGACGGACAGGGCGTCAACTGCCTGACTTCAGACCGTCTCACCGACATCGGCGGTGGAGCCACCTTCTACAACTGCATGGTCGAGGTGCAACGGTGCGGCGACTAGCGCTGGCGGCCGTCGTGGTCCTCTCGCTGGCATCCTGCCGGAAACGCCCGGAACCGCCAGCGGCCATGGAAGGCCCGGTGCAGGCGTCCAGCGGCATTCGCGTGGCCGATCCGCAAGCTGCCTCCCAGCTTCTTTCCGGGTTCCACGAAGTGGAGCATGGTTCCTGGCGATGGGCGGCCCATGAGTTCGCCGTCACACTCAGCCCGCCGGCGCAGGCGATTCACGATGGCGGGACGCTTCGATTGAAATTCGGGTTGCCCGGTCCGGTGATGAAAAATGGACCCGTGACACTCTCCGGCACGGTGGGAAGCATCCAACTGGCGCCACAACGTTTCGACGCCCCGGGAAATTTTGAGTATGTCCGCGATGTGCCACCCGAAGCCTTCATCGACGATGCGCTGCGCGTGAGCTTCGCCACCGACCGCTTCCTGCCCCCAGGAAACGGCGACCAGCGGGAATTGGCGTTGATCGTCGAATCGATTTCACTCGAAACGAAGAAAGACTAGCCCTTCAGTTCCTCGACGATCTCGCGTGCCGCGTCCCGCGCGGGTTCGATGGCTCCAACCGGAAAGCTGATCGCCCCGACGCGGGAATGTCCGCCGCCGCCATACCGCTCGCAAATCGTGGCGATGTTGTGCCGAAGGTCGCCCTTCATCCAGGGGCTGGACCCGACGCTTACCTTCGTGCGAAAGGACGCCTCGGTCACCGACACCGTGTAGGTAGACTCCGGAAACAGGTAATAGGGAATGAATTTGTTGTATCCCTCCATACCCGTCCCCACCAGATCGAACGACACAACGCCGCCGTCGTAACGCGCGCGATCGCGAATCACGTTCATTGACGTCAGATGCCGCTCGTGCAAGGGCCGGTACTGGTCCTGCATTTCAGCGTCGTCGATGATCTCGTGCAATGGCATCGACTGCATCTTCCGGATAATCTTCTGGACAATTCCGGAACCCTTGGCCGCTTCAATCACCAGCACCAGTTTCGTCGCGGGCGACGCCAGACTCACCGCCTCCTCCGGCGACGAGTACACCGCGCCGTCGATGATGTCGGCCCATTCGACCAGCTCGCGCAGGTCGGGCGCTTCATAACTGAAACGCTCCCGGCAGATATCGGCGATGAACTTCGTGCAGGACCGGTAGTTGGGATCGAAAAACTTCTGCGCCTTGTCGCCCACCCGGTAGTGCTCCGCATCCTCGGGAGTCAGGAACGCGCTCTGATGATGGTCGAACCACCACGACACTTTGGGATTGGATGAGTATTTGAAGTCGACGATCGCATTCACATCGCCGTCGAAAAACGAGTCCTGAAACAGTTGATCGGCGGTGTGGGCCATCCCCGTGTAGGCAAACTCCGCCTGCGGATTGCGCCGGTCTTTGACAAACCGGCTGAAGTAGGCCGCAGAGGCGGCGCCATCGAAACAGTGGTCGTGATAGAGAACTCGAACCAGCATTAGCGAAGTGTTTGGGAAACCCGAAAGTATGCCTGATTGAGGGGCTCCAGCGCAAGTTGGGCGCTGTTACCGGATCGTGATGACGGGTGTTGTCGGCGCGGAAACGTCGCCAATTGTCAGCGTTACGGGCGAATCTGCCTCGTCCCCTTCAAGCTCCGGAACCTCGACGTTGATCTGGCAGAGACCGGACGAAACCACGCCCGCGTAAAGCACGTCCGCCACCGTTTCACCGAAAAGCACTTCGACAGAAGACGTAACCGGCGCGGGCGCGCCGACCACCATGCCGGCCGGAAGTTCGGGAGCAGTGGGGCCGCACCCCGTCGCGTATAACGTGATCACTTCGCCCGGCCGCGCGGGGCGGCTGACGGTCGAGCCCAGCGCACCCTCCGGCGCGATGCTGGTTCCATCGGCGGCAATTGCAGCCGCGAACATCTTCCCTCCAGCGGAGAATGTGAACAGCGCCGGTGCGATCGGTTCCTTCAGGGCCTTCAGTGGCAGGCTGGCTCCGGAGCTATTCGACACCTGCACGTCCAGTTCGCCAACCGCCGCGTCGTCCGGAGCCAGCACGTTGATTTGCTCCGGACTGATGAAGGCCGGGTACGCCGGGATGCCATTGATCGTGACGCGCACGCCATCCAACTCGACTGGAAGCCTGCCATTGTCGAAATCCGCCGCGACCCATTGCCGCGTCGTCGCTGACAGTTGAACGCCGGTGATCGTCACCCAACTCCCAGACGTAAACCCGGGCCCGAAGCTGGCGGCGTTCACAACAGCCAATACCGTTGGCGGAGCCCCGCTGCCGGAGCCGTCGACAAAAACGCTTCCGGCAACACTCGCGTTCTCGATCAATCCAAACGAAATGCCAGTTACCTCCACTCGCGCCGCGAACGTGCCCGGTGCCGTGGGCATCACAACGGGAACAGGAGTGGTTACTTCAACCCCCGATCCGATCGCTCCGGCAGACGCCGCGCCCGCAAACGCGTTGGCAATCGTCACCGAATAGTTGACCGCGAAGTAGGGCAGCCCGCCAACGTTCCTTGCCGTGCAGACGACGTCCACGACCGCACCGGGAGCCGCCGTGGGCGGAAAGGTGCAAGTAACGTCCAGCTTCGGCGCGGCAAAAGCTTCCAACGGCAGCGACGACGCCAGCGCGAAATTCTGAGGAGCCGCTCCCGCACCGCGAGTCTCCACCCTAACGATGTAGCTGACGGCGGACGGCGAAGTATTCCGGAAGGCCACCTGCTCGACGTTCTGCGTCAGAAAAAGCGACCGCCGCACGATGGCCGATGTGTCTGCGCGGTATACCGACAGGTCCAGGTTGCGCAGCACGGACTGGCTGCCTGAAAAATTACGCTCCCAGACCAGCGAAGCAAAGTAGGAACCGCCCGGCGGAACGATCACCCGGTAACTGACGCTGGCTCCGGCCTCCGCACCGACAGCGCCGAGAGAGCCATTCTGGCGTTGGGCGTAAGCCCGCTCCACATTCACGAACCCCCAGCCGTCGTCGGGGTCCCAGCCATCGCGGTCGGTCGTGTTGATCAGCAGCGCCTTCATGGCCATTCGATTCCGCACGCCCGCCTGCCGCAGAATCGCCGCGGCCCCCGCGATATGCGCGGCGGCCATGCTGGTGCCGGTGCGGGCGACGAAACTATCAGCGACGATCCCCGTGGAAGAGATGTTTGTTCCGGGCGCAGCGACGTCCGGCTTAAACCGCCCGCCGGGAGTGGGGCCCCTGCCGCTGGACTCGAACACGACAGCTTGGCTGCGGTCGGCTGTCCCCAACAGATCCAGATTCGCCACCGAGATCGCGTTGTAAGCAGTTGCAGGCGAAGCAACGGAGAAGGCTTCCGGCCCTGAATTTCCGGCCGCGTTCACCCAGATGAGATCGAACCTCTGCACCAGCGTGTCCACCGCCCGCGAGAAAACGTCGTCATCCTGCGCCGCCGCCGAAGTGGCTGCGCTAACGACAATCGGCGAAGGAGTGGCCATCAATGCCGCTTCGACCGCAGCCAGAAAAGTAGACGACAGCACAACCCCGCCCTGGCATCCCACCTTCGCGTTGATCACGTTGCCGAGGCCTCTTGCGACGCCCTGGAAGTTTGGCTGAAGCGGCGTGCCGCCGCTGGCGATGATTCCCGCCATGTGTGTGCCGTGCCCGTCGAAGTCGTCGCTTGAAGAAAGCTCGGCAGGCGGACAGGTGGTATTGCCGCTGAGGTAAATTCCGCTCTGCACCCGGCCTCGCAGCGCGGCGTGGTCGCTCCGCACGCCCGTGTCTGGAAGCAGCACCGTCTCACCCGTTCCGATGACGCCATCCCGCCACGGCGCCGCCACGCCCAATGCAGGAACGCTGCGGTCGATCTGAAACGCGGTCTCTTGATCGCGGCCCATCGCGGCCACGCTGGAACTTGCGCGAATTCCAGCCACAGCTTCGCCCGGAATTTCCGCCGAAAGTAAGTGCATCAGGCGGTAGGCATGAATAACGCGCCCGCCGCTGCGTTCGATCAGCGCCAGTACAGCCTCGCGATCCTCGCGGCTGCCGGAGCGAAGTTCGATCAGGATTGCGACACTGCCTCTGGACGCATCAGCACTTGCAGTGGGCTTATGAGCAGGCAGCGGCTCGTGCTGTACGCGCCCCTCGCGCAAACGTCTTTCTTGAGCTCCGACGAGGGTGGCGGAAAGTAACGCCACCAGGAGAAGTCGAGACATCCCGTTACTGCTCCCAGTGTCCCACGCCGCCGCGGCGGCCTATGCCTTCAGGATTCGCAAAGCGTTCGCGTTGTATACCTTCCGCAGGATCGCGTCGGGCAGCGCAAGGCCGTAGATCTTCCAGCGGCCCTGCGGCGGCACCTTCGCCGGAGCATAGTCAAAATACTCATCCGCCGTTTCAAGAAACCGGAAGTAGATCTCGTATAACTTGTCGCCAAAGATTTGCTGCGGATACTGGAAGCCCTTTGGAACTGCGTCCGTGCCGAAGAGAACCCGGTCCTGATACTTATCGAAAAATTTGCGCGACTGCCTGGGCTGCCGGCCCAACTCGCCAATCCGCGCGCCGATCTCGACAAGCATGTTGGGGTGCGCGTCCATCATCTCGGCCACGTAGGGCAGATCCTCGGCCACCGCCACATGCAGGCAGACGAACGACGTGCGTGGATGCCGCGCCATCACTCGCCGCCGGGCCTCCTGCAGTTCGCGATCACTGGGAAAGTCGCGCCCATGAAAGCTCCAGTCGGGGTGGGCGTTCAGTTCCTCGTAGCGCTCATTGTGTTTGTCCACCGTCCGGAAAAACGCAACCGGATCGGACGTATGAATAGCGATCGGCATCCCCAGTTTGCCCGCTGTTTCCCACATCGGGTCGAACCTCGGGTCATCCACCTTCACCAGTGAACCCGTCTTCACCTGGTCGCGCAGATACAGTCCCAGCGTCTTCAGCACCTTGATTCCGCGCGCTCCGTTCTTGTGCGCCTTGCGAATCTCGTCGGCCTGCCACTGCCCGTAGTTGGCGTCCGCCGTGCGGCTCCACTGCGGCTCAGTGAAGATCACAAACCGCCCCGGATGGGCAGTGGTATAGCGATCCACGCATTCCTTCAGGCCCGCGCCCCATCCGCCGGTCAGGTTCACCATCGTCTGAAGATTCTTGCGATCCATGACGGGAAGCAGCTCTTCGGGCGTGGCCGGATACCGCATGCCGTCGCCCTGCTCCAACCCCGGAGACCACGACAAGTGCGTATGAAAGTCGATTACTGGATACTTCGCCCGCTCCACGCGCGTCTCCGTCGCCTTCAACTCGCTCTTCGGCTCGAAGTCCGGCAGCGGCAGAACCTCCTGCGCCTTGGCGGCCAGCCCGAAGGCGGCGGAGGAAAGAAATAGACGGCGGTCCATGTCTGATAGAATTCCACGCGATCTTCATGCGCACAACTTTGCTGGGCGAATGCGTCGCCGAATTCTTCGGCACTTTCATATTGATCCTGATCGGCTGCGGCGTCGTGGCGATGGTCGTTCTATTCGGCGCGGGAACGCCGGGAGAGATCGTCAACGGCGGCTTCACCAACATCAACATCGCGTGGGGCCTCGCCGTCACCATGGGCGTCTACACTGCCGGCAAGATCAGCGGCGCGCACATCAACCCCGCCGTCACCGTGGCCGTCGCGGTGTTCCGTGGCTTCTCCTGGGCGAAAGTTGCACCCTACATCGCTTCCCAAATCGCCGGAGCGTTCGCCGGCGCGGCGCTGGTCTATCTCAACTACCGCCCGGCCTTCGAACGATTCGATCCGGCACTTGAAAAGTCCGCCGGTGTCTTCGCCACATTCCCGATGTTTCCGGGCCAGCCGTTTGCTGGCTTTCTCGATCAGGTGATCGGCACCGCGATCCTGTTGTTCCTGATCGCCGCAATTACGGATGAGCGGAACCAGCCTGCGGGAGCCTTGGCTCCGCTGCTGATCGGCCTGATCGTCGTCGCCATCGGAATGAGCTTCGGCGCGCTGCACGGATACGCCATCAACCCCGCGCGAGACCTGGGGCCGCGCCTGCTGACCGTCGTCGCGGGCTTCAAAAACAACGGACTCACTGATGGTTCCGGAGTTTTCTGGGTTCCCATCGTTGCGCCGATTCTGGGCGGAATCCTCGGTCAGGCCGCGTACGATCTGGGCATTCGCCGGTTCCTTCCCTCATAATCTGGCTACGCGCGCGGCAACGCGTTTTTGAGGGACAATAAGTGTATGAATCGCCGCGACTTCCTTGCGCTCGCCGGATCTGCGCCGCTGTTGGCGGCTGATAACGGCGCACCCACCGCTCCCGTCGCCATCGCGAAGTGTCCCACCTACGGCGCCGATCTGACGGAAGTTATGGACGGCATGTTCGACAAGCTCGGCGGACTAGGCCGCATCGTGCGCAACAAGACCGTGACGGTAAAGGTGAACCTTACCGGACATCCGGCGCTGCGTTTGAAGGGCAAAGCTCTGGCCGTCACGCACTACACGCATCCCGCGACGATGGGTTCCATGGCGCACCTGATGCATCGCGCCGGAGCAAAGCGTGTCCGCTTTGTCGAGAGCGCGTGGGCAACGGGCGGCCCGCTTGAGGAATACATGCTCGATTCCGGGTGGAACGTGCGAAGCCTGCTCTCCGCCGCCCCCAACGTCGAGTTCGAAAATACGAACGCGCTCGGGAAAGGGAAAGCATACTCGCTGCTGAAAGTCGGTCACGGCGGTTACATCTTCCCGGCATTCGCGCTGAACCACGCCTATGAAGACACCGACGTGCTGGTGTCGATGGCGAAGATGAAGAACCACGCCACCTGCGGCATCACGCTGTCGATGAAGAACATGTTCGGCACGACTCCGGCCGCCATCTACGGCGACGACGCGGGTGAGCACGAGCCGAACGAGACTCCCACTTCCGGACGCGGCGCGGTCTGCCACGCCGGCAAACGCCAACCGGCGGCAATTGCTCCCGCGGAGAAAGATCCGTCGTCCTCGCGCAACGCGCACTACCGGATGCCCAGGATCACGGTGGACATCGTCGGCGCACGGCCGATTGACCTCGCGTTCATCGACGGTATTGAGACGATGGCTGGTGGCGAAGGTCCGTGGGTGCAAGGTCCGCTGGCGCATGTCACGCCGGGAATTCTGATTGCCGGCACAAACCCTGTCACCACCGACACGGTGGGCGCGGCCGTCATGGGCTACGATCCCCGCGCGCCGAAGGGCGCCGCTCCGTTCACCAAGTGCGACAACACTCTTCTTCTGGCCGAAGCCGCGCGCCTGGGCACAGCCGACCTGAAGAAGATCGAAGTGGCGGGAGTGACGATCGCGGACGCGCTTTTCCGGTTCCCCCTGGTTTAGCCGATGGCGGCAATCTGGGCGGGGCTGATCTCGACGCTGGAAAAGGTGACGTGGGTCGCGCTTCTCGACATCGCGATCGTGGCGTTCCTGATTTACCAGTTCGTCGTCAACGTCCGTGGACGCCGGGCGGGCCAGGTGATGATCGGCCTGCTGGCGCTGCTGGCGATCTACTTCGCCGCCAACCGCCTGGGTCTGGAACTGGTTCGAATTCTGCTGGCCAGCATCGCTCCTTTTGCCGCATTGGTGGTCGTCATTCTGTTCCAGGCTGAAATCCGCCGGATGCTGGCGCGGATCTCCTTCCGCCGGCTGCCTGGCTTTGGCGAGCGGCTGGAGCGCCGCGAATCAGCCGAAGAAATTCTTCTCGCCCTTCAGTACTTCGTGCAGAACCGCACCGGCGCACTGGTAGTCGTCGAGGGCGACATCGGCCTGAAGACGTTCATCGAAACCGGGATCGCACTGGACGCCACGCTCAGCCGCGATCTGCTGGTATCGATTTTTTGGCCCAAGACGCCAATGCACGACGGCGCGGCAATCGTGCAGGGCGACCGTGTGATCGCCGCATCCTGCTTCCTTCCGCTTACGCTAAACCCGACGCTGATGAACACGCTGGGAACCCGCCATCGCGCGGCTATCGGCGTGACGGAGGACACCGACGCGATCGCCGTCATCGTGTCTGAGGAGACCGGCAGGCTCTCCTACGCGCACCACGGCGAACTCTACTCGCCGGTTTCGTTCGAAGAGATCCAGGACGTCCTGACGTCCGGTCCCACCTACAAACCCCGCCCCACTGCGCCGCTGCCGGACGAACCCGCCGCGGTTCGGCTGCAGTAATCGAAATGCGCGATTTTCTGAAGGCCATCACGGAAAACCTGAAGTGGAAGGTGTTTTCCATTCTCGCCGCCGTAATGCTGTGGCTGGTGGTCGTCGATTCCCCGCAACTGACGGCCACGATGATGGTTCCGGTTGAGTTCAAGAATTTTCCCGCCGGTCTCGACTTCGGGTCCGAAATGCCGGGCGACGTTCAGTTGCAGATTCGCGGGCCGGAGAATGCCGTCGCGGCGTCGCACGCAGTACGCGCGACGGTCACCGTGGATCTTGCGAAAGCCAAAACGGCGGGCGAATTCACCTTCCCCGTAGCGGATGGCTTGGTCGGCATGCCTGGAAATGTCCAGGTGGTGAATGCGATCCCCAGCCAGATTCGCTTGACTCTCGAAAAGCACGTGCGCCGCGAGGTGCGCGTTCGTCTGCGGGTAGGCGACTCGCAAAGCTCGTTTCGCGTCGTGCGGTCCGAGATCGAACCCGCCACCGTCGTCATCGCCGGCCCGGAAAGCCACGTCCTCGCTGTGGGGGCCGCCGTTACCGACCGCCTCGACTTTGGGACAATCGAAATGGAGGGGGACGAGCCGGTGATTCGACGCCGCCTTCAGACTTTCGTCGAGGATCCCCGGGTCAAAATCGAGACCAACCCGGCGGTGACCGTGACAGCCTACCTCCAAAAAATCCGCGACTGACCGGCGCGCGCGGACGATAAGAAACAACAAGCCGTATTGCAAGGAGGACTAAGATGGCAGCAAGCATGGAGAGAGTTCGCCAGCTTTTTGGAACGGATGGAATGCGGGGTGTCGCGGGCCGTTTTCCGCTGGACGAGCCCACGGTTTACGTGTTCGGCCAAGCCTTGGCGGAGTGGGCCGCCCGGCACGCTCCTGCCGGAAATGCACCACGGGTCCTGATCGGAATCGATACCCGCGAATCCGGACCGTGGCTGGCGGAGGTGCTGGCGGCGGGTCTTCGATCGCTGGGTGTCGACGCCAGCTTCGCAGGCCTGATTACTACGCCGGGAGTGGCGTTGCTTACAAAGACCGGCCCCTTCGCCGCGGGCGTCATGATTTCGGCGTCCCACAATTCCTACGAAGACAATGGCCTGAAAGTCTTCGATCACTCGGGCTTCAAGTTGCCCGACGAGACGGAACTGGATCTTGAAGACGCGATCTTCCGCCGCCTGGAAAGTCCCGTCTCGCATGGCCGCTTCTCGCTGTCCGCCGACCCCGGTCTCGACCGGCAGTACCTTGACTACCTGCGTTCCACCTTTCCGCACCGCCTCGACGGCCGCACGATTGTCGTCGATTGCGCACATGGCGCGGCGACGCATCTGGCGGCCCCGCTGCTGGAATCGTTGGGCGCGACCGTCGTCCGGATGGGTTGCGACCCCGATGGTCGCAACATCAACGAGAACTGTGGCGCGCTGCATGTCGAAGACCTGTGCGCCCGTGTCGTCGCGGAGAACGCCTTTGCCGGCTTCGCGTTCGATGGCGACGCGGACCGCTGCATCGTAGTCTCCGGCTCCGGCGCCAAGGTTGACGGCGACGCGGTCCTGCTGATCTGCAGCCGCCATCTGCTACGGCAGGGCCGTCTCGGCGATGCGGTAGTGGCGACGGTGATGTCGAACCTTGGATTCGAGAAGGCGCTGGAGCGGGATGGAATCCGTCTGATCCGCAGCGCCGTGGGCGACAAGTACGTCCTGAAGGAAATGGTTCGCACCGGGGTTCCCATCGGCGGCGAACAATCGGGCCATGTAATCTTCGCCGAATACGCCACCACTGGCGATGGCTTGCTGACGGCGCTTCGCGTGCTGGATGCGGCAGTCGCTTCCGGCCTCACTCTGGACGAGTCGATCGCCGACCTTGAGATTTATCCACAGAGCCTGGTCAACCTGGTAGTACGCGAGAAGAAGCCCATCAAAGATCTGCCCGGCGTCGTGCGCGAGATCGAAGCTGCGGAAGCGGCCTTCAACGGGTCGGGCCGGGTGCTCGTTCGCTACTCCGGAACCGAAGCGAAGATCCGCGTGATGGTGGAGGGCGCCCGTCAACAGGACGTCGATCACTGGACCGGACGAATTGCCGAAGCGATCCGGGCTGAGCTAACCTAGCAGGCGGTGAAACTCCTTCTGCTGTCGCTTGCCGCCGCAGCGCTTTTTGCGCAGCCGGTTCAGAAACCGAAGCTTCCGGGCGAGGACTGGACTCCGCTATTCAATGGCAAGGATCTTTCCGGCTGGGTGGAAGTAGGCAAAGAAACGTGGCGAGTCGACGCGGGCGCGATCCACGGCATGGCGGTCTCCAAAGAGTACGGCTATCTGCAGACCGGGAAAAGCTACAAGGATTTCCATCTCGCCTTGCGGTTCAAGTGCGAGGGCGACGGAAATTCCGGCGTCTTCTTTCACACGGCCTTCAAACCGGGCACGCCCTCGATCACACAGGGCTTGCAGTTCGAAGTGGATTGCCGAATCGGCCAACACACCGGCGGCATCTATGGAGACGGACGCAATTGGATCGTCTGGCCGGCGCCTGAAAACGAAGTAGTGGTCCGCCACGGCGAGTGGAACGAGTACTTGTTGAAGGTGGAAGGAAACCGCTACATCTCGCGCCTGAACGGAGTGTTGATGATCGACTTCACAGACCCCGCTCCTAAATCGTTCGACGGTCCGATCGCGCTGCAACTTCATTCCGGCGGCGAGGGCAACATGCGATTCAAAGACATCTGGATCCGCGATCTCTCCCGGCGCTGAGCCGTTGCTTCCCGTCGTCTACTACTGCGACCATCACGAGATTCCGCTTCCAAAGGGGCACAAGTTTCCGATGCGGAAGTATGCCCTGCTTCGGCAGCGTCTTCAGCAATCTGGCCTCTTCGACCTTCAGCCCGCGCCGCTCGCTTCGTCGGAACAGATCGAACTCGCCCACGACGCAGACTATGTCCGCAGCTTCCTTGACGGCACGCTTCCGCCTGCGATGGTGCGGCGGATCGGTTTTCCGTGGTCTCCTCAACTCGTCGCGCGGACGCTGGCCAGCGTCGGGAGCACGATGGCGGCTTCCGTCAACGCACTCAGGTTCGGGTGGTCCGGCGGTCTAGCGGGCGGCACGCATCACGCGTTCCGGGCGGAGGGTTCGGGCTATTGCATATTTAACGACGTGGCCGTAGCGATCGCGAGCCTGCGCGCGTCCGGCCAAATACGCAGAGCGGCGGTGGTAGATCTGGACGTCCATCAGGGCGACGGCACGGCGGCAATGTTTGAGCACGACGACGATGTCCTGACAATCTCCCTGCACGGCCGGAATAACTTTCCGTTCCGCAAGCAGACCTCGAAAATCGACGTCGAGTTCGAAAACGAAGCGGCCGACGAAACTTACCTCGGCGTGTTGGAATGGCTCATCCCGCGTGTAAAGGAGTTCGATCCGGATATCGTCTATTTCCAGGCCGGCGTTGACGCCCTGCGTTCCGACACGCTGGGACGCCTAAGCCTGACCCACGAGGGATTGTTGCGGCGCGACCGCATCGTGACAGCGCTGCCCTTCCCTCTTGTAGTCACTCTTGGCGGCGGCTACGCGAACCCAATCGAAGACACCGTTGAAGCGCACGCCTCGACATTCCTTACCGCGGCCACAAGACCCAGCGCCTAGGCGCGGCAGTCGCGCTGCAATTCCACCCACATCGCGCGGTACCAACGCAGAAAACGTTCCGGCTCCTTCGATTCCTGCGCCTCGCACAGTGTGTACCGGTCGTACTTGGCCGCCTTCAGAAGCGCGAACAACTCACGATAGGGATACGCCGACGCCAACTCCGTGATGTGGACATTTTTGATCCACGGCCTCAGCAGGTCGAAGCTGGGCTTGATGGCGCCATTCACGACATCTGTGGGATTTGAGTTCCAGCACAGGCCCACCTGATCGTGCCGGGTGGCTTTCATGATTTCCGCCGAGACCGGCGGCAGTTGGGTGATCTGCCCATGCACCTCCACCCAAACTTCGACGCCACGGCCAGCGCCATAGTCGCCCAATTCGCGCAGGCTGGACGCAATGTTTGCGATGGTCGTCTCGCGCGGTACTTCCTTCGGCATGCCGTTCGGACGCACCTTCACGCCCCACGCGCCGGTATCGTGCGCCAGGTCGATCCACTGCTTCGCCAACGCGACGTTCTGCGCGCGCACAGCCGCATCAGGCGACTGAAACTCGCAAGTGGAGCCGAAGCTCAGCAACCGGACCTTCGATGCCGCGAACTTTGCCTGAACCTGTCTTCGCTCCGCCGCAGTAAGCGACACCTCGACGCCATGCGCATGGCTGGTGCGAAGCTCAACGGCTTCGAACCCAAACTCGGGAAGCTTGGTCAGGATCGCTTCCAGATCCCAGTCTTTAATGACGTTGTAAGTAACCGCGCCTAAGATCACGTGTTTTCACCATACACGAGCGAACTGATCACCGGCATCCCGCCCGGGCGCGCGGGATCGTAGCGATTTGAGAAGTCGATCAAACGGGCTACAATCGCCGACCATCCCGTCTGATGGCTGGCGCCGATTCCCGCGCCGTTGTCGCCGTGAAAGTACTCGTAGAACAGAATCAGATCCCGCCAATGCGGATCGTCCTGGAATATCGTGGTGTCGCCGTAAACGGGACGGCGGCCCTCGTCGTTGCGCAGAAAAATTGACTGCAGGCGTCTGTTGATCTCCAGGGCCGCTTCGCCCAGATTGACCAGCTTCCCGGAGCTTGTGGGACACTCCACCTGAAAGCGGTCTCCAAAGTGCGTGTGGAGAACCACCAGCGCGCGAACCAGCAGCAGATTAACCGGCAGCCAGACAGGTCCGCGCCAGTTGGAATTGCCGCCGAACATCCGGGTGCTGGATTCCGCCGGTTCATAATCCACGCGGAAAACATCCCGGCCATAGGTGAAGCTGTAGGGCTCGTCCAGGTGATACCGCGACAGCGAACGAATTCCGTAGTCGCCAAGAAATTCGTCTGGACTCAGCAGCCGGGCCAGAATCCGCCTCAGCTTCTGCTCGTTCATCAGCGACAAAAGATGCGTCCCGTTCTCTCCCCGCAAGCCGGGGTTGGCGATGTTGGCCAGCAGCGGAGCCCGCTCCTTGTTGAACCACCTCACGCGCTCAACGAACTTCGGCAGTTTCTCTAGTTGGGCTTCCGGGATTACCACCGTCGCGCCCAGCGCCAGCAGCCCCACCATCGACCGGACTTTCAGGCGTTGTGCGTTTCCGTTCGGCAACCGCAGGATGTCGTAAAAGAATCCGTCTTCCTCATCCCAAAGCTCGTCATGATGAATGCCGACGCGATCCATCGCCGACGCGATCCAAACGAAGTGCTCGTAAAACTTGCACGCGAAGCTTTCGTAAACCGGCTTCTCCTGCGCAAGTTCCAGCGCGATCTGCAGCATCATCCCCGCATAGAACGCCATCCAGGCAGTGCCGTCGGCCTGCTCCAAAACTCCTCCACCGGGAATCGCCGACGAGCGGTCGAAAACTCCGATGTTGTCGAGACCCAGAAAGCCGCCTTCAAAAACGTTGTCTCCAGCCTGGTCTTTGCGATTCACCCACCAGGTGAAATTCATCAGGAGCTTTTGGAATGCATGCTCGACGAAGGCATAGTCCACCGCGCCCCGCTGTTCTTTCTCCATCGTCATCATGAAGAACACGGCCCAGGCGTGCACTGGCGGATTCACGTCGGAAAAGTTCCACTCATACGCGGGGATCTGGCCGTTGGGATGCAGATACGTCTCGCCCAGCATCAGTTCCAGCTGATGCTTCGCGAAATCCAGATCGACCATGGCAAGCGGAATCGTGTGGAACGCCAGATCCCACGCGGCGTACCAAGGGTATTCCCACTTGTCGGGCATGGAGATGATGTCGGCGTTCACCATGTGGAACCATTGCCGGTTGCGAAGAGGCTCGTGCCTTCCCGCGGCGGGGTCGCCGCCACGCTCCATCAGCCACTGCTGGACGTCGTAGTAGTAAAACTGTTTCGTCCAAAGCAGTCCCGCCAGAGCTTGACGCATCACCAGCGCCGCATCCTGCGTCGTGCCCGCGCTGGTGATCGACTGATAGAACTCATCCGCCTCCTTGCGCCGCGCTTTCAGGTGCAAATCGAAGTCGGCAAAGGCGTCCGCCTGAGTGGATGCGCTTAGCCGGAGCCGTAGCGTCTTCGATCCGCCGGCCGGAACGTTCAACAGAAAATGCGGAGCCGCCTTCGTACCGATCCGCGCCGGGTTGACCGCCGTCGTCTCGTGGTTGACCAGGAAACGGTCGAAGGCATCCTTGACATAGGGCGTGCGGTTGGGGACCTTGAAGATCCGTTCCTGGTTGGTCTCGTTTTCCGTGAACAACAGCGCGGGTGAGCCTTCAAAGCTCATCCGATATGGGGGCAGTTCCGGATGGTTCGCTTCGATCCCGCCTTCGACAACGCTCATCGAAGGGCGACCGCCGTCCTCGCCCCAGGACCAGGTATTCCGGAACCACATCGTCGGCAGAACATGCAGCGGAGCGTCTTCCGGACCCCGGTTCTCTATCGTTATCTCTATCAGCACATCGTCCGGCCCGGCCTTGGCGTACTCGACGAAAACGTCGAAGTAGCGGTTTTCAGCAAACACGCCGGTATCGATCAGTTCGTACTCTGGCTGAACTTTCGTGCGGCGGCGGTTGGTCAGCACCAGATCGTCATAGGGGAACACGGCCTGCGGATACTTGTACAGAAACTTCATGTACGAGTGCGTCGGCGTCGAGTCCAGGTAGAAGTAATATTCTTTGACGTCCTCGCCGTGATTGCCCTCCGAGTTCGTCAGCCCGAACAGCCGCTCCTTCAGAATCGGGTCCTTGCCGTTCCAAAGCGCGATGGCGAAGCATAGGCGCTGGCGGTCGTCGCAGATCCCGCCCAGCCCGTCCTCGCCCCACCGGTAGGTCCGGCTGCGGGACTGATCGTGGCTGAAATAGTCCCAGGCGTTTCCGTCCGCAGAATGATCCTCGCGAACCGTGCCCCACTGGCGGTCGCTTAGGTACGGACCCCATAGCTTCCAGGGCGCCGCGCCGGTACGAGACTCCTCCAGGCGGTTCTTCTCAGTGATTGACATAGCTATAGACAGTAGCGCCTTCGCGTTACATCCTTACGAACGCAGTTCCGCCAGCACGGCCCGCATTTCGGATTCTTCCTGGTAGAAGTGCGGAGCCAGCCGGAGCCAGCCCTGCCGCACCGCCGCATGCATGTTCGCACGCCGAAGCCGCCGGGCAATTTCGTCCGGCTCGTCCCCGTCGCGCCGGAAGCTGACGATCCCCGATGCCGTTCCCGCCTCCCATGGCCGGCTAAGGTCATAACCCAGGTCCGTCAAACCCTCGGCCAGAATCCGGGAGTTGGCCAGCACCAACCGCCCGATTTCCTCCACACCCACGCGATGGACAAAATCGATGGCCGCCTGCAGCCCATAAATCCCGATCGTGTTAAGTGTTCCGCATTCGTAACGCCCGGCGTCCGGACGAAGCGCCAAGTCGCGAGAGGCGTAGTCCTGATAGCCCGCGACGTTCGTCCAACCGAATTCAGCCGGATAGATTTCGTCCTGCCGGTCCCGCCGGACATACAGAATCGCGCAGCCTTCCGGTCCCATCAGCCACTTGTGGCCGTCGGACGCAAGCCCATCGATCCGCATCGCTTCGACGTCGATTGGAAAAACCCCCAGACCCTGAATCGCGTCCACAAAAAAGAGTGTTCCGTTATCGGAACAGATGCGGCCCATCTGTTCCAGATCTACTCGATGACCCGTCAGGTAGTTGACGAAGCTGACGGCCAGCAGCCGCGCCCCCTTGCAAGCTGCGGCAACGCGATCCAGCGGATCGTAGATCGACAGCCAATCCACTTGCACGCCGCGAGCCTCCAACAGCTTCCAGGGAAAGAAGTTGGCCGGAAACTCCTCCCGGAAAGCCACCACCCGGTCGCCGCGCCGCCAGTCGATGCCCATCTGAACTGTGGCGATGCCTTCCGATGTGTTCTTGACGACCGCGATCTCGCCGGGGCTGGCTCCAATCAGCCGAGCTGCGGACAGGCGGAGGTTGCCGCAAGTCTCGCCCCAAGCCGCGTAGTGCGCGCTGGCCCATTCCACGGCGTCGTCCGCCAGGGCTTTCATGGCGTCGGCGGCGGCCCGGCACAGCGGCGATACACCAGCATGATGAAGCCAGATTAGGTTGGACGCCGAGGGAAATTGCGAACGGTAGTCCAAGCCGGCGGCTGCGTGCGGCGCATCTTTTTCGAAACCCATGGGTTAGAGAATACGTTAAGAACTGTGAGACCAGAGTTCGGCTTGCATTGCGGGTCTATACTGGTTGTGGCGAGGTGAGACCATGCGTCTGTTCGCGTTTCTATTGATGGCCACATTGGCGTTTGCCGACGATAAGGGCCCGTCCAATAAGACCAAGAAGAAAAACCCCGACGAGATCGGCAATCGCGATGTTGACGGGAATGTCAATTTCTACTCTCTGGAGAAAGAAATTGCGATGGGCAAAGGCATGGCCCAGGACGTCGAACGCCAGACGAAGATCATTGAAGACCCGGTGATCGCCGAGTACGTCAACCGCCTGGGTCAAAATCTTGTCCGCAACTCCGACGCCAAGGTTCCATTCACGATTAAGGTGGTGGATGCCGAGGAAGTAAATGCGTTCGCCCTTCCGGGCGGATTCTTCTTCGTTAACGCCGGCTTGATCATGGCCGCGGAGACCGAAGCGGAACTGGCGGGTGTGATGGCGCACGAGATTGCGCACATCGCCGCGCGGCATGGAACGCGTCAAGCCACCATGGGACAACTGGTGAACTACGGAACGCTGCCCCTGATTTTCCTCGGTGGCTGGGCCGGATACGGTGTCCGCCAAGCGGCCAGCATTTTGATCCCAATGGGCTTCATGCAGTTCTCGCAGGCGTTCGAACGGGAGGCGGATTTCCTCGGCCTTCAGTACCTCTACAAGTCCGGCTACGACCCAGTGGCGTTCGTCGATTTCTTCGAAAAATTGCAGTCGAAAGAGAAGCGGAAGCCAGGCACGATGTCGAAACTTTTCGGATCGCATCCGCCAACGGACGACCGCATCAAGGATTCGCAGAAGAATATCGAAGCGCTTCTTCAAGCGAAGCCCGAATACGTGGTTACCACCTCGGAATTCGACAATGTGAAGGCTCGCCTGACGGCGATGCACAACAAGCGGAAAGTCGATCCGGCGGACTCCAACCGGCCACGGCTTCGCCGCGCACCCGGCGGAGGGTCGGTACCGATCGACGATGAAACCGGCGAAGAAAAGAAGCCGAAGGGCGACGAAGACGAGCGCCCAACGTTGAAGCGCCGCCCCAGCAACTAAACCCAGACTCGGCAATGCGCAGAAGAGGCCCGACCGGTTCGCCGGCCGGGCTTCTCGATTTTTAGAACTGTCTCACAGCTTCCCGCCATCCATCAAACACTCCGGCGGTCCGGGTGTATAGTTATTGCACGTAGGAAGAAAGGGGCTGTGCGAATGCCGCTCGGTCGATTGCTTTTTACTCTGATCTGCCTCCTGCCGCTGGTGGGCGGGGTCGATCCCAAACAGATTTGGTTGCTGGAAGCACAGGGCTCTTCCGAAGAAGCGAAGCGCCTGTTGGCCGCCGCTGCGTCCGCCCCCTCGGCGACGCAGGACGACCGTATCGCATATGCCGAATTCCTTGACCGCCGCGGCGATTCAAGAACCATCCCGGCCTACGAGGCGGCCCTCGCCGCCGCACGTTCGCCGAAGAAAGAAGCGTTGGAGCAGCGGCTGCGCATTCTCCGCGTCAAAGCCACGCCCAGCGTCGTGAAGCCGGTGGCGCCGGAAGCGTCAGTGGCGATACCCGGACCGCTGCGCAGCTTCAACCGCATGGCCGCCCTCTCGCCGGACCTGCCGCCCACCGACGTGATGTCGGCCCTGGCGCGAAACGTCGTCACCAACGGCTATCAAGCGGCATCCAGCAACGAGGCGCTGGAGCAGACCGAGTATCTAAAGCTTGTCTTCCGGTATCTGTCGCAGGCGCGGGAGTTGGAGCGGCTGGCGCCCAACGGAACACTGACGATCGCGCAGTGCGAATCGTCGCAGACCGGTGACCTTCTCAAGATTCTGGGATACCGTATGCGTGGAAGCTGCGGCAGCGATGTTGTGCTGGAAACCGTCAACGCATCGCGTGCGTTTCTGACCATCGATTCCGGCTTTCCGCTGGCGGAACTGGAGCAGGCACTCCGCACCAACAAGGCCTTCGAGTATCCATACAAAGCCACACAGGCGCCGATTCTCTATGGCCCGGAATACTGGCTGGGCGCGCGCGAAAAAGGTTCCGGCGAAGCGCCGTTCATCGACTACTTTCTGTCCGATCCTGCACTGTGCCGCCTCTACCTCGGCCTGTCGAAGCTTGATCCCATCACAGCGGGAGAGTTGAAATCGGGAGTGCCGGTTCAACGGCTGAAGGCGTTCGCGCACGTGCTGGACTTCTTCGGCGGCATGTTCGAAATTCGCGACGGGAAGGCCGTCGTCCCAGGTGAGCCGCGCTCAATTCCGGGATGGACAAAGCTTGCCGGCGCGCCGCCGGAACAGGGAGCGGCTTTCTTCTCCGCGCTTCTATCAAAAGACGACGGCTGGCTGGCCAGCTACTACGACGCCACTGCCCGTATCTCCGGACCCGTGCAGACCTACCTCACCGACCCGTCCCGCATGGAGCGTTACTACACCGCGATTCGCGGCCGCATCACCAGTCCCGGCCCCGCGCGGCCCGTGTTCCGCGCCAACACGGACATGATGCTGTTGACCACCGGCCTGCGTCTCGACCCCAACGGCCAGCCTCACGTTCCTGGCAGCGTCGAAGTATGGAAGACGCTGTTCATGACGAATCCGAATGGCAAGTACGACGGAAAGCTGACCAAGTCTTCGGCGGGCTGGAAGGAGGCGGACGACGTCGTCGAAGCTCTGTTCGCGCTCAGCCGGAAGGCTGTCGAAAATGAGCCCTTGAAGATCTTCATGACGCTGAGCAGTGTCGACCGCCGCCGCGCGATGCCATTGGAACCCGCCACGGTAAGCCGGTTGATGAAGGACTTCCGCATTTACGGTTCGCAGTACACAATCTTTGCCGAAGCGCCAACGGTGTCCGATCAAACGATCATCCAGTACCTGGACCTTGCGGCGTCGGTAAGCCAGATTCGCGATCAGCAGCTTCGTGCGGAAGCGGCTGGCATCCTGCAGGGGACGGTCGGCCTGTGGCAGATCTTCGCCCGTCAACGGCTGATTGCACCGTCGGCGGCGGATAAAAGTCTCAGCGACATTCTGACGGGATTCTCGACCGGCCGGAACGCGCGTGACTTGTTTGATGCGGGACGCAATGGAGTGCAGGTTCTGTTGGCCGCCACGGGAACGCCCTCACAGGCAAGGCGGCAGGACCGCATGCTGGATCTGCTGTCCGGAGAGTCCAAGGTCACGGACCAGGAAACCCACACGCTGATGATTCAGGACATGATCCGGATTTTTGAGGCGCAACGGCTGGTGTCGCTGGACACGATCTTCGACTTGGGCGATAACCTCGAAGCGCTTTCCCGGGGCGAAAAGCTGAACCAGCAGTTGGTGGGCAAGCTCTCTGCGCGCATTCAGGAGATACAGCCCGCCCGCGTATCACTGTCGGGCGCCGAAAAGAATGCGATGGCGTTCGGCTACTACACGGAGCGCCACATCGACAATCAACGCAAGGTGAACTTCCGCGCGATCGTCGAACGCAATTCCGGAGACGCCGAGAAGCTGAAGGACGCCCGCGGATTGCTGGTTCCTTTCCTGCGCGACACGCTGGTGGGCCTGAACTATATCCACTACGCCCCGCCGGGCGCGCAGATTCTTTTCACGAATCCGCTGTTCGTCCGCAGCCACGACTTCATCGGAGTGCAAGGCATCAACCAGACGTGGCGTCCCACGGAGGTCTTCGGCACAGGCTGGCCGTCCAGTGCCGGTGGCCGTCTTGTGGGCTCGCTCTCTCATCTTCCCTACGCGCTGGCGGAAGCCGAACAGAACTTCCTGATCCCCACAAGGGAGCAGGCGCTGATTTGGGGCGACTTGGTTCCGCAAATGATTGTCAGCGCAAAAGTGCCGCGCTGGTGGCGGGTAACGCCGGGCCAGATGCACTTCGCCGCGCTGCATCTCCGGCTGGCGGAGTCGGCCATTGCGGAGGCGGCTCTGGAGCCTTCCAAGCGCGCGGCCGTCGTGAAATCGGTATCCAGGCTGGCCTCGCCGGTTCGGGCGCATCGCGTTGAGACGCTGCTGGACGCGGGCGACGCGCGCGGCGCAATCGACGCAGTGACGCCGGCTGAAGCGATGATGCTGGGGATGCAGTTGATGGACACGAATACCGATGTTCCCGGTCCGGAAGCGGCCGAGATTCGCCACTTGGCAACCGCTTCGCCGGAATTGCACAGCCGCGAAGCAATCTCGTCGGCGTTTGGAACGCCGAAGCCGACCCTAACCCACTCCTACGCCTCGGAGTTGTTGAACCTCCGGACGTTCCCGACTCTGATGGGTTATTCCAGCCGGATTCTTGCCGAGAGCTGGGAATCGTCGACGCTGTACTACGCGGCGATGGCCGATGAGCTGGGGATGACGCCGTCGCAGTTGAATATCAAAGTTCCAGAGTGGACGCAGCGGACAGTAGAAGCGATCTTTGCGACCCACCTTGAAGACTGGCCCGCGCTGCTGCGTTCCCTGCGCGTCGTGGGCGACGAATTGCGCGCGCAAAGCCAGCCGAAGACGGCAAGCCAAAAAGCTGCACTACAGTGATGGATGGGAGAAATCGCTTGAAGATCACGCGCCGCTCGGCACTTTCCCTGGCTGTCCCCGCTTTGGGGACCTCGCGGCTTTTCGGCCAGGATGAGCGTCCCACGTTCCGGATCAAGGTGGACATGGTGGTGCACAGCTTCACCATCACGGATTCCAAGGGCCGGTATGTCAACGGCCTCCGGCATTCGGACTTCAAGATTCTGGAAGACGGAATTTCCCAGCGCATCGCGACGTTTGCCGAAGGCAACAAGCCGCCGTTGCAGATTTTGGAAGACGGTTCCACAAGGCCGATCCTGACTTCTGGAATCGACAATCAGCCTACGGAAGGCCGCTCCGATGCTTTCGTCGGCACAAACGTGTTCGTGCTGTTCGACACGTCGAACTATATGTACCGGGGCTTCGTCTACGCCTCCGATGCGATTGCCGATTTTATTCGTGGACTCGACCGGGCGGATTCGGTCGCCGTCTACACGTTCAGCCGGAACCTGACGCGCGCGGCCGATTTGACGAAGGATCGTTCCGACGCCATCACCGGGTTGCGGAAGGCAGTGGCCGGCGACGATTCCGCGCTTTACAACGCATTGCTCCTTACTCTTCGCGACGCGGCGAAGGTTCCTGGCCGCAAAGTAGTGATCGTCTTTTCGAACGGTCCCGACAACGGCTCCATGGTCGCGCCCGACGATGTTCGCGCGGTGGCCGAGGACGAGGGGATTCCGATCTACGTCATCTCGACGAACGAAGTCAGCCGCGATGCAATTTCGTCCGGCGTCTTCCGCCGTATTTCCGGACGGACTGGCGGGAAGGCCTACTTCGCCAAGACGTGGCAGAAGCAGGTGGAGGCGTTTGAGTCCATCCGCGAAGATCTCGGAAACTCCTACACGATCACCTACTATCCGGCCACCAACCCCAACGAGGGGTTCCGGAAGATTGAGGTGGAACTAGTGAACGATCCCGGAAAGAAGCTTCGGGTTCGCGCGCGTCCGGGATACCGCCCCAGCCGAAGTTTCTGACGTCCCGGTTCGCGCAGCTATGCTACGCTGTGCGTTTGCTTCCGCGTTAATCGCATGTCTGTGCAGATTTTTCTGCAGGGACACCTGCTAGGCATTGACGAATTCCTTGGCTCCGGCGACCCGGCGGAGCGTGCCCACCGGATTGCAGTGTGGACCGAACAGAGGCCCGCGCAGTTTCTCGCCGATCGCGGACTCTCCCCGATCCTATTGGGCTCCAGCGGCGGCGGGCAGTTCCTGCTGGTGCTTCCCATCGAGTTTCGCGAGGCGGCGGCGGAGTTTTTCTCCGAGGTTGCGCAAGAGGCGGCGAAAGAGTCGAACGGCAGCCTGCGGCTGATCTGGTGCGCGACGGAAAATCTCGGCACGTGGAAGTTGATTCGCGACCGCCTGGATACGGAGTACCGGCGGCTGGCAGGAACCCCAGGCGCGGTAGCGTCAGACGCGTTTGCAAAGGGAACCGCCGGGGACTCGCCCGCGCCCCGCGCCATTCTTCGCGGCGATGTCGACAATTTTGGATTCCTGCTTCAACGCGCCGAGTCAATCGAGACCCATGTCTCGCTGTCGGTTCTGTTCCGCCAGTTCTTCGCCGGCGAAGTCTCGCGCCTGGTCGAAGGGAAGGCGTCCATCCTCTGGACTGGCGGGGACGACTTCGCGATTTCAGGCGAGTGGCCGCAGCTGCTGGAGATCGCCGTCGAGCTTCGCCGCTTGTTTGGCCGTTTCATCGAAGAAAATCTTCACGACTCCGCCGGGCCCGAAGGCAAGACGATCTCCATGGCGCTGGCGCAAGCCCACGAAGGCGAGACGATGGGCGAGGCGTTCGCCGCGTGTGGACGAATGCTCGCCGAGGCAAAGACGGTCACCCGCGATGGGTTCTATCTCTTCGGAACCGTAGTTGACTGGAAGCAGTTTCCCGAAGCGTCGGCGATCAAGGACAGGGCGATGCGGCTGGTAAAGGAATTCCACTGCTCCACGCAGTTTCTTGCGGAGCTGCGCGGTTTCTATCCCGAGGTTCAGACGGGCCGCCGGCGCGTCGAGAAAGCGGACCGTCCATGGCGGTTGTACCGCCGGCTTGCGGTAACGTTAGATCCACAGGGGCGGCGGGCTCAATCCCGGGAATTTGAAAAGCTGAAGGATCAGTTGGCGGCTGAGATCGTCGGCAAGAATATCGGGCAAGCCCGGCTGCGGCCGACAGGCCGCGTGGCGATCGAATGGGCCAGCGCGCTGGCCGGAGAATAATCAATGCCAGACGAACAGAAACAGGAAAGACAGGGTCCGCCTCGCGGAGGCGGAGATCGCGGGGAACGGGGCGAACGCCGGGACCGTCCGCGCGACGACCGCGGGGGCCGCGACAACCGCGACCGTCGGCTGGACCTGCCTCCGGATATTGAGCTCGAAAAACTGTTGGCGGATTCGTTGTATCTAGACAATCAGGCCCACGCCGTCGTGATGCGAATGCGGGACATGGATTCCGGCACGAAAAGCCAGTTGCGCCGCCTGTACAATGCCGTCCGCCGCGCATGCCGTACGCCGGAGGATCAGCGCCAGCATGAGTTCGTGATGCTGCGGGCGCGGCTGGCTTACACGATCGCGCGGCACTCGCTGCGTTCACTCGATACGCTGGAACGCCTTCTGCTTCAGGTGACGCGGAAGAACGAAGCGAAGGGCTACGAGCGCTTCCGCGATTTATTTGAGGCGATCGTCGCCTACAACGAATAGGATCTCCGATGAGTTCGCATACACAAGAAACCAAGCTGGGCTTCCACGGAAAGCTGTTGATCCAGGCGGACCTGACGTGCGAAACGGGCCTGCACATCGGCGCGGGCAAGGGCACGCTGGAGATCGGCGGGGCCGACAATCCGGTAACAAAGGATTCCTTTGGCCGTCCCTACATTCCCGGAAGCTCGCTGCGCGGCGCGATGCGCCACAACCTCGAGATCGCCCTCGACGCGTTGAAGCCCGGCGAGATGGTAACGCTATCGCGCAGGCGCGGACAGGAAATTCGTATCCACCAAACCGATCGTCCAGACGACGAGATCTGCCTGTTGTTCGGAACGTCCAACGCGATGGGACGCCTGATCGTCGCCGACGCGAAGCTGGACGCCGAATCGATCACGCCGCAGATGCGCGAGTATCTGGACGAAGAGTTGACCGAAGTGAAGAGCGAAACGTCGATCGACCGTCTGACGGTTCAGTCCTCTTCGCGCACTTTGGAACGCGTTCCCGCAGGAGCGCGATTCCACACACGCATGATCTTCGACGTCCGCTGCGAAGAAGACAAAGAACTGCTTCCGCTGGTGTTCCAGGCGCTGCGGCTGATCGAAGACGCCGGACTTGGCGGAGGCCGTTCGCGAGGCTCCGGCCGCGTCGCATTTTCGAACCTGAAGCTGACGTGGCGCGGCAAGCTGTATTACGCGACAGGCAGCGAAGAGAAGGAAGTTCTGGCCGCGGAGAATCTCGGCGCGGTAGACCTGTCGGCCGTTCCCGCGCAGTTGACTTAGCGGGTATGGCCACCGCTCTGCTGGTGCGTCTGCGTCCCAATGGGCCGGTCCGATTCGGTCCGGCGTCAGGCGCGCGCGACGAAACGGAAATTGTCGGACACAGCGACACACTTGCCGCTGCGCTAACGTGGGCGGCCGGCCAGACGGATTCCGCAGCCGAATGGCGAGAGGCGTCGATCGAAGCGGACGCGCCCGCCGTCAGATTCTCGTCGCTGTTTCCCTTCTCCGGCCGCACGCTGTTCGTGATTCCGCCGCGGTCGATCTGGCCACCCGCCGCTTCGGCGCGAGTGCGATGGAAGTCGGCGCGATTCGTTCCGGTTCCGCTTGTAGCCGAGCTGCTTGAAGGGAAGCCTCTTCAAGAGGAGCGTTGGGAAGTTGACTTCCACACCGGCTGCGTCATCGCCTCCGCCGCGCAGGCGCCATTCCGTGTTTCACAGCGGCGGCGCGCCGCACAGGACCGCTGGACCCCCAGCGCATTGGCGCCGCACGAAACCGCTTGCGTGGAGTTTCCTTCGAACGCAGGCTTGTGGTGCGTTGCGGTATTTCGAGATGCCGAAGCGGCAGCGCGATGGCGCCAACCCGTGGAAGCGGCCTTCCGCGTTCTGGCCGACTCGGGAATTGGCGGTGAACGCAGCCACGGCTGGGGCCTTGCCTCGGCTCCCGATTTTCAGGCAGGCGAATTCCCCGCGTTGGTGATGCCCGGATGGGTGGATGGCCCGGCGGACGACTATTGGATGCTGTCGATGTTTTCGCCGGGTCCGGAAGAACCGGTGGATTGGACGGCTGGCAACTATGAGGCCGGCACCCGCTCCGCTGTCGAAACGCTTGCGGTTCGGATGGTGGAGGAAGGCTCAGTGATCCGGTGTGCCGCGGCGCCAGTCGGCCGCGCGTTGAATACAGCTTCGCCGCAGCAGAAGAATCCGCGATGGAGGTCCGGTATCGCTGTCGCCGTCCCGCTGCCGAAGGCTAAACCGCCGGAGAGCGCCGCGTGACGTACCGCATCACGTGCCTGACACCTACGCTGGTTGGCGACGGAAGCCGTCTCTCGCCGGTGGACTACATGGTGTGGAAGGACCAGTTGAACATTCTCGATCAGCGGCGGATCTTCCGCATGCTGGCGAAGGGTCCACGGCTGGACTCGTATTTGGTGCAGATCCGAAGGGCGGAGCGCCTACGGTTTGCGGAGTGGGGCGGATACGCGCAGAACTACGCGGGACGCCGCGTGCCGCTGGAACATCCGTCCATCGCCGAGATTCTCGACCGCGCAAGACCCGACACGCTGCACATTCCAACATTTGCGGCGTCGTGCAATGGAGTTTTCCTTCCAGGCTCCGCCGTGCGGGGCGCGTTCCGGACTGCCCTTGCGTTCAGCCGCTGGCGGGAGCGGGGCGTCGAGAAAGTGATGGCCGCGGCGGGCGAAAGAATCAGCGGCGACCGCGTTCCGCGCCGCCTGGCCCAAACCGCCGACAATCTGGAGCCGAGGCTGGGGTTCGGCGACGGCGCCTGCGCGTCCGCCGATTTGAAGATCTACTACCTGCGGACGGCGCGGGTCCAGAACACGTTGACATGGAAAGAGACGGTGCCTTCGTTCGCCGAGATGGCCGCGCCCGGCGTCGCGTTCGAAGGCCATGTCCGGGAAACGGGAGACAGCGCCTCGCTGATTTCAGCGGCGAACGCCTGGAGCACGGCGCTGCTTGACCTTCATCTCGCCTACGCTAGGCAGGGCCAGCTGTCCGCCTTGGCCGCGTCGCTGGAAGGCTTGCGGTTCAAGGCCGCCACGCTGGAGCCCGATGCCTGCCTGCTGTCGATCGGCTGGGGCGCCGGCTTTCTCGGCAAGACCGCCGCGCTAGACACCAGCGGCGAGGCATACCGCAAGATCCTGCGGGCCATGCCGTTCTATTCGCGCGCCATACAGACCGGGCTTCCCTTCCCCAAGACCCGGCGGATCGTCCACCTTGACCAGAAACCCGCCGCGCTTCCCGGTTGGATATTGTTCCAGCTTCGCCGATAAGCGAAAAATGCACGCATGCTACGCTGAAAGCGTTTCCCGTGTAGCCTCGACATGTATAACGCTTACTTCGGCCTTCGCGAGAACCCCTTCAATCTAAGCCCCGACCCGGCCTTCCTATATCGCAGTGATCAGCACGAAGAGGCGCTGGCGAACCTGATCTACGGCGTGCAGAGCCGCAAGGGCTTTATCGTCCTCACGGGCGAAGTGGGGACAGGGAAAACGACGCTGCTGGAGTGCCTGCGGGATTACCTGGACGCGCAAGGCATCGAGTTCGCCTTCATCTTCAATTCACGCATTAATCCGCAGCAGTTTTTCGAGATGATCGCCTACGATCTGGACCTGCGGTGCGACCGGACATCGAAGACCGAAGTGCTGTTCGCGCTGAATCAGCTTTTGATTGAGCAGGCGAACGAGGGCCGCACCAGCGTCCTGATCGTGGACGAAGTGCACAACCTGGAGTGGGACGTGCTGGAAGAAATCCGCCTGCTGGGCAATCTGGAAAACCCGAAGATCGGCAAGCTGATGCAGATCATCCTCTCCGGCCAGCCCGAGTTCGACGAGAAGCTGGATTCGCCTAATCTTCGCCAGTTGAAACAGCGAATCGTGCTGCGCTGCCAGTTGACGCCGTTCACCCGCGAAGAAACCGCCAACTACATCGAAACGCGCATGACGAAGGCGGGCATGCCCAACCAGACCGTTTTCGACCATCCGATGATGTCGGAAATTCAGATCCGCACCCAGGGCATCCCACGGTTGATCAACGCGATTTGCGACAACCTTCTGCTTACCTGCTTCGCCGTCACGGAGCGGAAAGCGAATATTGGAATGCTCGACGAGATCTGCCGTGACATGCGCCTGGAATGGCCGGGCCAATCATTGAACGGAACCGCCGATCTGGCGGAACTATCCACCCTTCGCAAGTAACTTCGCTACACTGGAGGGCGTAATTCCACTTGAGGAGATTTTCGCCCATGAACCGTCGAGACGTCCTTAAGGCGGGCGCTTTCACCGCCACCGCAAGTTCCTTCGCAGCGCCACGCGCAGCCACGGGGCGCGTTGTTGGAGCCAACGACCGGATCAATGTCGCCATCATCGGAACCGGCGGACGGGGATTCTACGTCGGCAAGGAATTCCAGAAGGTTGGCGATGGGTCGCACAACGCGCAGATTGTCAGCGTCTGCGACGTGTACCAAAAGCGCGTCTCCAAGGGCAAAGACCAGTTCAAGTGCGAAGGAACGCTGGACTATCGCGAGACGATCGCGCGCAAGGATGTTGACGCGGTAGTCGTGGCAACACCCGATCATTGGCACGCGAAGATCGCGCTGGAAGCGATGGATTCCGGCAAAGACGTCTATCTCGAAAAGCCGATGTGCCACACCATCGACGAGGCCAGACGCCTGTCCGATACGGTTCGCGAAACCAAGCGCGTCCTGCAGGTGGGATCGCAGACCACGTCGGGCGACCAATGGCACAAGGCGAAGAAGGCCATCGCCGACGGGATGATCGGCAGCCACGTCATGAGCCAGGGCAGCTACCATCGCAATTCCATCGAGGGCGAATGGAACTGGCCGATCGACGCAGAGGCGGGTCCGGACGGCAAGGGCGATAACTATATCGACTGGAAAATGTGGTTGGGCCCCGCGCCGAAACGCGACTGGGTCCGGGACATGGGTGCCGACCGGTTCTTCAGGTTCCGCAAATACTGGGACTATTCCGGCGGTATCGCCACCGATCTGTTCTTCCACGTTGCCGCGCCAATGAACATCTGCTGGGGAGAGCCGCAGTTTCCACAACGCGTGATGGCCGGCGGAGGCATCGAAGTCTTCCGCAACCTGCCCGAGAATCCGTCGCTGCCCGATCGCGAAGTGCCCGACACTTTCAACCTGATCGCCGATTACGCCAAGGGCTTCTCAGTCGTCCTTACTTCGTCGATGGCGAACTCACAGCACATCCCCGGCCTGATCCGCGGACACGGTGCGTCGTTGATCATGGTGGAGCATGGCCGCTTCGAGGGATTTGCTCCATTCATCACGCTGAAGGCCGAGAAGACGCGCCAAGGCAAGTTCATCGTGCCGGAGCTGGAAGAAAAGTTCAAAGGCCAGGACGAAATCCAGATCACGGTCGAAGACAAACCGACCATGCCAACCCATGTCGGCAACTTCCTCGATTGCGTTCGCAGCCGGCAGAAGCCGACACTCGACGTGGACACCGCCGCGCGCGCCCAGGTATTGATTACGATGGCCGTCCAGAGCTATCGCGAGGGTAAGGTTCTGTACTTCGACGACAAGAACTGGAAGACCCTGGACCGTCTGCCGAAAGCCTAAATTCGCGGCACGCCGCTTGACAGCCGGGCATATAGTGAGAGGGACATATGCCCGAAGACTCTCCGGACTCCACGGTTCAGCCCGCTTTCTCAGACGTTGACCGCCAGTTAGCGCGATCGGCCATCGCCGAGCCCCTGCTTACTGACGCCCGCGACAAGCCGGACACCGTTTTCGAAATCATCATCGACCTGAACCTCGACTTCCACGAAGGCCGCGAGGCAGCGCGCAAGGATGTTCAGGCGCGGATCAAGACGCTGAAGGGCAAGATCGTTCTTCCGGGCCACTGCCAGCACCCCTACGTCTTCGCCAAACTGAAAGGCTCGGCGATTCTCACCCTTGCCGAACAGGGCGCCTCCCTCTCCACACAAAAGCGCTTGATTCATCGCATCTGGCGAGACGCTGAAGTACATGGACTCCTGACGGAATCCGTACGAACGATCAAGGCCGACGCAGCGCGCATCTCCTTCACGGCGACGGGTCGCGCGATCACCTGGGCCGTCATCGATTCGGGTGTCGATGGCAGTCACGCCCACTTCGAGGAAAATAAGAATCTTCATCTCACGCCGCCGCTGCAACACTACGACTACGTTGCCGATCTCGAAGATCCCGCGATTGGCTCCGGTCCTGAAAAGCTGACGGATGGGAAAGGGCACGGCACTCACGTCGCGGGTACCATCGCCGGGCTAACCAGCATCCAGAAGGGCCGCACGCTTTATCAGGTTCAGGCACGCCAGGACACGCAGACGAAGGACGTAATCTGGGACACTCGCGAGATAGAATCCACCATCGCGGGTGTTGCGCCCGACACCAAGATTGTCAGCTTCCGGGTGCTTGACGACGCGGGCTCCGGCAGGGCCAGCCGAATCATCGCGGCCATTGAAGAGATCCTCCGGCTGAACGATTACGGCCGCCGGAATCTGATTCACGGCGTCAACCTCAGCCTGGGCTATTGGTTCAATCCAAAGTGGTTCGCTTGCGGGCAGAGTCCGCTGTGTTCCGCGGTTAACCGGCTGGTGCGGTCAGGCGTAATTGTGGTGGTGTCGGCGGGTAACTCGGGTTATTCCGAGACACAGGTGTTCGAGAACATGTCGCCCGTGCGCGCCGCAGGGCAGCTGGTATCGATCCACGATCCAGGCAACGCCGCGCTTGCGATTACCGTGGGCTCCGTCCACCGGAACATGCCGCATGTCTACGGCGTGTCGTTCTTTTCGTCGAAGGGTCCCACCGGCGACGGGCGGCGCAAGCCGGACTTAGTCGCGCCCGGAGAAAAAATCGTTTCGTGTGCAACGGGGAAGCTGCTTAACGACACGAATGTCAAGAGGAAGGCGAAGGCTGTGTACTTCGTCGAGAGTTCCGGCACCAGCATGGCTGCGCCACATGTGTCCGGAGCGATCGCCGCTTTCCTCTCGATTCGTTCGGAGTTCATCGGCGAGCCGGAGAAGGTGAAGGACATCTTCATGAAATCCGCCACCGACCTCGACCGGGACGCGAGATTTCAGGGAGCCGGTTTAGTGGATCTCATGCGGGCGATACAGTCCATCTGACCGGAGATTGAGGAGGACATCATGCCTGCGGATTCGATTCACGGATTTCCATTTTTCGCGCTGGGCTTCGACAAAGATCAGAAGCCCGCGGCGCCCCATGAGGCCAAGGAACTGCTTGCGGCAGTGAAGGCCGCGGACGGACCGACGGACTTGTTCGTCGTGTCGCACGGTTGGAACAACGATGTGGAAGCCGCGCGGGCGCTCTACGACCGCTTGTTTGGAAAAATTCGCGAGGCGCTGGACAGCGGTGTGGTTCCCGGCGTGAAGGACCGGCGCTTCGCGGTCGCGGGGGTCTTTTGGCCGTCAATGAAGTTTGCCGAAGCGGACTTGATCCCGGGCGGCGCGGCGGGCGCGGAAGATCCATTGGCGGGCGAGATTCGCGAGTTGATGGAAGTCGCGCCGGAGAAAGACGTGCCGCAGTTGAAGCAGGTTCTCGCGGGCATTGGAAACCCTTCCGCACAGACGAAGTCCTTGGCGGCGCTGCGCAAACTCGTCGCAGGCGTGCCGAAGGTGAAGGGTGAACCCGAACCTTCCGGGGAGCAGATTTCCGACCTCAGCGATTCCCAGTTTCTTCAGCTACTAACCGGGGAAAAGGCCGCCGCGGCGATGGACGACGAAGTAGGCGGGGTAGCGTCGGCAGAGGGCAGGCTTTCCGGTTTCACCAGCGGTGTGAAAACGGCAGTGGGCTTTTATACCTTCTGGTCGATGAAGGACCGCGCCGGAAAGACGGGCGCGAATGGCTTGACTCCCGTATTGAACCAGGTTCGCAAGGCCGCCCCGAATCTTCGAATTCACTTGGCCGGGCACAGCTTCGGAGCTCGCCTTGTCACAGCCGCCGCCGACGTTGGAAACTTCGGACCGTCCACAATGACATTGATGCAGGCCGCGTTTTCGCACAACGGCTTCTCGCCGAAAGGCGTTTTCCGAAAGGTAGTGACGGAGGCGCGCGTAAAGGGGCCTACGCTCATCACGCATACGATCAAGGATCGAGCGGTAGGTCTCGGTTATCCCGTCGCGGTGCGCCTCGCGTTCGATTCCGCCTCCGCTCTTGGCGACAAAAACGACAAGTACGGGGGCCTCGGCCGGAACGGCGCACAACTGACGGCGGAAGCGGTCGACCTGACGCTGCACGGACCTGAAGCGCCTTATAAGTTCGACAAGTCGAAACGGATCTTCAATCTTCAGGCCGACAACATCATCCTGAACCATGGCGACCTTGCAAAGCCTCAGCTTGCGTATGCCATGCTAAGCGCCATTGACGTCGCGCCTTAAGCGCGTTTGCATCCCCTTCCCCGGCGGTATCTAATGACGGTATGGGATGGAAGTGGATCGGCGCGATTGTGCTGCCCGCGATGGCGTTCGCGCAGGCGGACGCATCCCGCGCGGTGTCGATTCTCGCCTCCAACTGCGCGCAGTGCCATGGGCCGCAGTTGCAGATGTCGGCCTTTCGCCTGGACACGCGCGACGGGCTGATAAAAGGCGGTGCGAAGGGCCCCGCAATCAATCCCGGCAACGCCGCGAATAGCCGGTTGATTTCGATGGTGACGCATGCCGTGGAACCGGCAATGCCGCCGGGAAAGCCGCTTCCGGAAGCGGACATTGCTGCGCTTCGGTCGTGGATCGATGCCGGCGCTCCGTGGCCGAAGGACGGCGGCGCACAGACGGTTCAGGCTTCTTCCTGGTGGAGTTTTCAGCCGGTGAAGCGGCCTATGGCATCCGCACCGGGCCAGCATCCTGTCGATACTTTTATCGCCGCGAAGTTGGCGGAGAAGAATTTATCGCCCATCGAGCCGGCCAGCAAAGCCGCCCTGGTCCGCCGCGCCTACTTCGACCTTCATGGATTGCCACCTACTTATGAACAGTCTCAGAAGTTCATTCACGATTCATCGCCCGGCGCGTGGGAAAAGCTGATAGACGAGCTGCTGGAATCGCCGCGCTATGGCGAAAAGTGGGGACGGCATTGGCTGGATCTCGTCCGGTACGGAGACACATCCGGATTCGAGCAGGACCCCTATCTGCTGGACGCATGGCGCTATCGCGACTACGTGATCGACAGCTTCAATGCGGACAAACCTTACGACCGTTTCGTGCAGGAACAGATCGCAGGCGATGAGTTCTGGCCCGACGATCCAGAGGCCCGCGTGGGCACGGGATACTTCACCGTCGGCACCAACCGCGACATGCTCTACAAAGTGGAAGACATCAACCGCGTCGAGCAGTTGACCGACTTTGTAGACACCACTTCCTCCGTGTTTTTGGGCCTAACCGTGGGGTGCGCCCGATGCCACGACCATAAGTTCGATCCGATCTCGCAGCGCGACTACTACCGCATGCAGGCGATCTTCGTTCCGGCGGTGAAGCATCGAATCTTCCTTCAGTACAACGCCGCGCGGGGCTACGACATTCAGGCGAACTACCGCGAGTTCAAACTGCGCGACATCGGTGAAGAAATTTCGACGATCCAGAAGCCGTATCAGCAAAAGGTGAAGGAAAGGAAGATCGCGGCGCTGGGCTCGCCTCTCCGCGAAGCTTTCCAGGCGGAGGAGGCCAGCCGCACGGACGAGCAGAAGGTGTTGGTGAACGCGAACCCCAATGCGGTGAAGGTAAGCCAGGACGAGATGTGGAAGGAGCTTTCAGCCGACGACCGGGCAAGGCTGGAAACGCTGGGCCGCAGACTGATTGGCATGTACGCGAATCACACGTCCGGGCCCATTGCACCCGGCGTGATGGATCTGGACCGCGTGGCGCCCGACGCTTTCATGCCGGAACGAGGGCAATCCGGCATGGGCCTGAAGGTGCAACCCGGCCTGCTAACTGTTCTCGGTGGAGGCGACATTCCGGAGCCACCAGCGGACGCCGTCACTACTTTTCGACGCAAAGCGCTTGCCGGGTGGTTGACGAATCCGGACCATCCGCTTACCGCGCGCGTGATGGCGAACCGTGTTTGGCAGTATCATTTCGGCCGCGGCCTTACCGCGACTCCATCGGACTTTGGCACGCGAGGCAGCGCACCATCCCATCCCGAACTACTGGACTTTCTGGCATCCGAGTTTGTGTCGAAGAAATGGTCGGTGAAGGCGCTGCACCGCCTGATCATGACTTCGGCAGCTTACCAGCGCGGCAGTGACGAAACGCAGCAGGCGCGTTCCATCGATCCGGAGAATATTTACCTGTCGCATTTCTCCCGGCGGCGGCTGCAAGCGGAAGAAGTGCGCGACTCCGTGCTTCAGGTTGCCGGATCGTTGAATATGGAGATGCACGGAAGGCCGGTGGTTCCGCCACAGACAAAAGAGGAACTCTACGGCATGAGCCAGTCGCCGGAAAATTTTTGGCCGGTGTCGTGGAACAAGACCGATCACACGCGCCGCAGCGTTTATCTGCTTATCCGGCGCAGCCACCGCTCACCACTGCTGGAAGCGTTTGACGGTCCGGACGGGACGCAGCACTGCGCGAGGCGGGATTCGTCCACTGTCGCGCCCCAATCGCTGACGCTCTTCAATTCCGATTTCGCCTACAATCAGGCTCGCGAACTTTCGCAGCGCCTGGCGTCTGAAGGCACGCGGCCCGATCTGATTACCGCCGCTTTTCGACGCGCCCTGTCGCGCGACCCAACGCCCAGCGAGTTGGAGGCCACAACTAAGTTCCTGGAAAAGCAAACCTCGCAAACTGGGACCAACGAGGCGGCAGTGACGGAGTTGTCCCGTGCCCTGTTCAACCTGAACGAGTTCCTGTACGTAGACTAGGAGGCCCCATGAATACGCGCCGCCGTGACATTCTATCTCGCCTGGGTGGTGGGTTCGGCGCAAGCGCCTTGTCGGCGATGCTGCCGCGGGATCTGCTGGCTGGAAACTCGTCCAGCGATCCTTTGGCCGCAAAGGCGCCCCACTTCGCACCGAAGGCGAAGAACGTCATCTACCTTTTCATGCATGGCGGCGTCTCGCATGTCGATACCTGGGACCCGAAGCCGGAACTGACGCGGCTGTCGGGAAAGACTCTGCCCGAAAGCTTCGCCAAGGGCTTAAAGACTTCCCGTATCGACTTCAGCAAAGCGCTGATGCGCGGAACGCCTTACACGTTCACACGATGCGGCCAATCCGGCATCGAATGCAATGCGGAGCTGCTGCCGCATACCTCAAAGCTGGTTGACGATCTGGCGATCGTTCGCTCGTGCTACGGCGACGCGTTCGATCATGCGCCGGCGATCAACCTGCGCGCGACGGGTTCGCAGTTCCCGGGCAAAGCTTCGCTGGGCTCCTGGGTTGTGTATGGGCTGGGTTCGGAGAACGCTAACCTTCCCGCATTCGTCGTGATGTCCGACGGAGCGATGAAAGCCGGCAACATTCCCTACAACACCGGCTATCTGCCGACGGTCTACCAGGGAACGGTGTTCCGCTCCGGCCAGAGCCCCGTCCTTCATCTGGATTCACCCGCGGGCGTAACTCCAGCGACTCAACGCGAAACGCTGGACTACATCGCCGCGATGGACAAGCAGCATCTCGCCAGCCGGGAGAACGACTCGGCGCTGGAAGCGAGAATCGCAGCGTATGAACTTGCTTTCCGCATGCAGTCGGCAGCGCCGGATGCGGTGGATATCACGAAGGAAACCGACGCGACGAAGAAGCTCTACGGCATTGGCGAAGCGTACACCGACGACTTTGGGCGGAAGTGCCTGCTGGCGCGGAGGCTGGTGGAGAGGGGAGTCCGGTTCGTTCAGCTTTTCTCCGGCACGAACCTGGGTGACGATTGGGACGACGCGCACAACGATCTGGTTGGGGCGCTGGGGAAGATGTGCCGGAAGACGGATCAGCCGATCGCGGCTCTGCTACTGGATCTCAAGGCGCGCGGGCTTTTGGATGAAACGCTAGTTGTGTGGGGCAGTGAGTTTGGACGGACACCGCTGGCGGAAGGCAAGAACGGAAGAGACCACCATCCCTACGCCTTCTCTCTTTGGATGGCGGGTGGCGGCGTGAAGGGCGGCAAGATACTTGGCAGTTCGGACGAGTTCGGCCTACGGGCGCTGGAAGATCCGAAGGACGCCCACGACGTTCATGCCACCATCCTTCGTCTGATGGGCATGGACCATACCAAGTTGACTCACTTCTATCAGGGCCGTGACCAGCGCCTGACCGATGTGCACGGCGAACGCGAGTTTACGAAACAGCTTCTGGCATAAAAAAAAGGGGCCTGGCGTAGCCGCTGGACCCGACAGGAAGTGCTGTGTTGGAACTATTCCGCGCCGCGGGGTCCGCGCCGCCGACTCTCGCGCGAGTCCAGCTTTTCTATCTGCTCCGGCGTCAGCAGCGCGCGAAACTTCGACGCCGCCTTCGAGCCGATCGCCAGAAGCTGGCCGCTGGCTGTGCCCACCGATGCCGCAAGCGTGTCGATCCGGGCGTCTGCCGCGCCCGCTTTCACCGCGTCCTGCAAAGCCTCCCGCGCGCCGGCCAGCTGCCCGCGCACGCCAGCCGATTCTGTCTTTGCCGCATCGAAGATCGCCTCCGCCTGCGTCTTCTGCGAATCGGTCAAGTTTAAGTAGCCTGCAAGATAGTCCACTCGTTCGCCACGGCCGCCGCTTGCGCCTCCGGCACTAAACCGGCGTGGACCCTGCGCCACCGCGGGAACCGCAAGCATCAGCGCGAATGCCGCTATTCCGAATCGTCTCGTCATTAGGTTCTTCATATCGCTCCTGCCTACTTAAACTCCCTGGAGCAAAAAATGTTGCGGCTGGCGGCGCCTTGGTATGCTTCAGGTTTATATGAGCCCCCAAGATGTCCTGACGCTTGCCGCGGACAAGCACGTTCGGCAGATCGACTTACGGTTCACCGATATTCCCGGCCTGTCGCATCACATCAGCTACCCGTTGTCGGAGCTCGACGAGAAGTCTTTTGAAGAGGGATTCGGCATTGATGGAAGCTCCATCCGTGGATGGGCGGCAATCAACGAATCGGACATGCTGCTGATTCCCGACCCGGCCACAGCGTACCTAGATCCATTTCGCGAGACGCCAACGCTTGTGATGAACGGCAACGTAATCGACCCCATCACGCGGCAGCATTATGAGCGCGACCCCCGCTGGATCGCGCAAAAGGCGGAGCTGTATCTGCAAAACTCCGGCTTGGCCGACACCGCATTTTTCGGTGCGGAGGCCGAGTTCTTCATCTTCGACAACATCCGTTTCGACCAGAACGCGCATTCGGGTTTCTACTTTATCGACGCTGAGGAAGGCCGCTGGAACACCGGGCGTGCAGAGAACAATCTCGGCTACCGGCCGCGCTACAAGGAAGGTTATTTCCCGGTCCCGCCCACCGATCACTACATGGATTTACGGGCCGCCATGGTGGAGGTCATGATCGACTGCGGACTCCACATCGAGTGCCATCACCACGAGGTGGCTTCCGGTGGACAGTGCGAAATCGACCAGCGTTTCGACACCTTGGTGAAGTCCGCCGACAACATGATGCTGTACAAGTACATCGTGCGCAATGTCGCCTACCGCCACAACAAGACGGTGACGTTTATGCCGAAGCCCATCTATGGAGACAACGGCAGCGGCATGCACACCCATCAGTCGTTGTGGAAGGAAGGCAAGCCGCTGTTCGCGGGCGACGGGTACGCCGGGCTATCCGAAATGGCGCTGCACTATATCGGCGGATTGCTGAAGCACGCGCGCGCATTGTCGGCTTTGATCGCGCCGACGACCAACAGCTACAAGCGGCTGGTGCCGGGCTACGAGGCGCCGGTGAATCTGGCTTACTCGCGGCGCAACCGCTCGGCAGCGGTGAGGATTCCGATGTACTCCGCGTCGCCCAAAGCGAAGCGCGTGGAGTTCCGTCCGCCAGACCCGGCCTGCAATCCTTACCTCGCGTTCGCGGCGATGCTGATGGCTGGCTTGGATGGAATCCTGAATCGTGTCGATCCGGGCGCGTCGTTGGACAAGGACATCTACGACCTGTCGCCGGAGGAGATTCGTTCCGTGCCTTCGATGCCGGCTTCGCTGGACGAGGCGCTGACGTGCCTTGCCGAAGACCACGGGTTTCTGCTGAAGGGCGATGTCTTCACGGAAGATCTGATAGAGACCTTCATCGAGTACAAACGCAGAAACGAGGCGGAGGCGATCCGGCTTCGCCCCCACCCCTATGAGTTCTCGCTTTACTACGACATCTAGCGCAGTTCTCTAGAACTGATTCCAGAGGTACTGGTTGTAGACCTCGTGGTGGAATTGCACTTCGGGCGCTTTGACGACTGTACCCAGAAGCCGCGAGCAGCGATCCGCCGACGCCTGCTTCAGATCGGCGTAGCGCGCCTTGATGTCGGCGCCAAGAAGTTCCGTCGTCCACGCAGCCTCACGGAAGTTCGCGAGCGCCGTGTAGATGTTGTCGGGCAAATAACGCTCCGCTTGACGGAGGTTCTTCACCTTCGAGATATTGCCGTCGAGGCCGGTCTTGAATACCGACAGCATCACCATGTATGGATTCGCGTCGGGCGCAACCGAACGGACTTCGACGCGCGAGCTCTTCTCGTTGCCGATTGGAATTCGGACCATGGAACCGCGATCAACCGCCGAAGCGATGATCTGGTTTGGCGCTTCGAAGTGCGGGTCTAAACGGCGGTAGGCGTTGACGCTGGAGTTCAACATCAGGCAGATATCGTTTCCGTGGCTGAGAATGCGGTCGACAAACTGCCAAGCTTGCTTGCTGAGATTCTCTTCTCCCTTCGGGTCCCAGAAAATGTTCTTTCCGTTCTTCGAAATGGAGACGTTGGTGTGCATGCCGCTGCCGTTGACGCCGACGACGGGCTTGGGCAGGAAGCTGGCGGTAAGGCCCATGTTGGTGGCCACCTGACGGCAGATCAGCTTGTAGATCTGGATCTGGTCCGCCGCGGCCACCACTTCGCCGTAGCCATAGTTGATTTCGAATTGCGAAGGGGCAACTTCCGGATGGTCCTTTTCGTTCTCGAAGCCCATGGCCCGCTGGACTTCCGCCGTTGTGTCGATGAACGTGCGCAGCGTGTCGCCGGGCAGCGAGTGGTAATAGCCGCCGGTGTTGACGTAATCGAAGCTGCCGGTTTCGTGATAGCGCCGCTCCGCATCGGTGCCGCGGAACAGGAAGCCTTCAATCTCATTCGCCGCGTTCAGCGTGTATCCGTGCTTGGCGTGAAGGTCCGTGGCGTAGCTTTTCAACACTCCGCGAATATCGCCGACGTAAGGACTGCCATCCTTGTCGATCACCTCGCCGAAGACGAGAACTTTGCCCGAACCGAAATAGTCGGCCGGCGCCCAGTAGAATGCCGACCAGTCGATCCCAAGACGAAGGTCGCTTTCGCGCTGCGCGGTAAATCCGCGAATGGACGATCCGTCGAACGTGAGGTTATTCCAACTGTTGATCAGGAACTTCTTGTCGTAGTCCAGCATGTGCAGCCGGCCTTCGAGATCGCTAAACAGAAGGGTCACGGCCTTGATCGACTTTTCGTCGGCCAGGTACTTCAGCCGTTCTTCCTGAATCTGACCCGCCGGCACGCGGTTCTTCCGCTGCTCCTTGGCTTTCAGGTTTAGATCTTCCAGTTCACCGTAGGAAAGCTGCAGAAAATTTCTTAGGTCGTTCGACATCAATATCCTCGTCTTTTTGGGCTGGCCGGTCTGCAAGCCGTGGCTTTCGCAACGTGTTGCAGCCGAAGTATGATTATAAGGGCCGCAGGGGGTTGTTTGGCGAGCCGTTCGGTGCGCAGCGGAATCGAACTTTTTATAGGATAAATACAGGGAACTGATGAGGTTGGATCGGGTAGCAAATTCGGCCAGCGGATCTATATAGAAATTTTCTATCTAAGTCATTCATAAAACTAGGGTTAAGTTGTTCTAATCACACCTAACAGCATTACTATCAAACGCTTACGGCGAAAATCGCTTGACGGAGATGCTCCGGAGTGGCAAAATCAGGATATGAAGAAAGCATGTCTCCTGGCCACGTTCTTGCTAGGACTCGTGGCACAGCAATCGTCGGCCGTTAAGCACAAAGCGCTTTGGATTGAAAAAGTTGGAGACTATCACGAGACTCTTCGTGAAGCGATCTCCGCACAAGGCCCAATGCTCCACCTCTCGGAAACGCGTAGTGAGGCCGATCTCGTTCTCTCTCTCGACGAACGCGGACCCGACTATTCGCAGATTTTGTACCGGGAAAAATTCGGACGGCGGGATGCGAAAAGCCTGGTAGCTAGAGACGCACGGACGGGCAAGGTCGTCCTCCGCGAAAATCTGACGCCCGCCCACCCGCCGAGTCGCACGGCCGCCGCTCGATTCGCAACGCGCCTCGCCGATCTTCCGTAGATCGTTTCGCCCAGGACAAAAAAAGGGCGCTCCCACTGTCGAGGAGCGCCCACAGGTGTCTGGAGGGAAAGTTTATTTATCCGGTGGCGGGAAATATGCCACGAAACCGATTGCAAACGTGTCCTGATTTTGCACGTCCCCGGGGATATCGCCGCGTTCAAAGACAAACTGGTTCGACCAGTCCCGCCGGTACTCGAGGCGCGTGAAGAAGTTCTCGCGGAACTTGTACTCTCCCGTGATCGTGAACTCTTTCAGCTTCTGATCGACGCCCGTGATGAAGCCGTCCTTGTCGTAGTAATACTCGAAGCGTGGAATGACCGCGAACTTTTCTGCCAGCTGAAACTTTGCCGCGCCGCCGACCGCGATCCAGTCGAAGCTGCCGCCGGTGCGCACCTTCTCCGTGCCGTAGTCAAACTGTCCGTAAATGCTGACTTTTTCGCTGGGCGTCAGGTTCACCACGGAGCTGTTGAAGTTGCGGAACCCCTCGTTCACGGAACTCGTCTCCGGCCCCGCATAGTAGGTGTTGAACCACGAGAACTTGTCGAAAGTCACTCCGGTGGCGACACCGACCGTCTTGCCGCTGTTGTTGTCCTCGACGTTGTTCCAGCCGTTCACCAGTTGGAATCCAGCGGTGAAATGCTCACCAATGGGCACCGATGTGCGTAAGCCAAAGTGGTAATAGGGGCCGTTGGCGTACATCAGCGAGCGTGAGTAGTTCCACGCCAGGTGCGTTTCCGTCAGCTCTGCGCCAGCCGACGTGTAGAACTTTCCGAAGTCGAACTGCGCTCCTCCGAGACCACCCGGCTTGTAGGAAATGTACGCCTGCGGGATATACCGCATATTGTCGAATCCGTTCGCCGTGTCGGCGAAGTTAAACAGATCCCACGCGCGACCGGCGCCAAGCGTCAGCGTGAAGCCGACGGGTTGAGGGTCCATCGCAAGTTGAAATTGCGCCATGTTGAGGCTGAACGCGTTGGCGCGCACATCGAAGTTCCGGTAGAGCAGGAATCGCGAGCCGGGATGGTTCGGGGTGTAGTTGTAATAGGCATCGACCATGCCACTGAAGTTGACCGGTCCGATGGCCCACGGAGGCGCCGGCGCACCGGCCGCCGCGGTCTGCTGCGCGTATGCCGCGGGCGTAAGCGACGCAAGGCCGATCAAGGCGATCCGGAGGACCAAGCGGGCTGAGGTTGGTGAGTTGGGTTTTGAAAAAACCATGATGAGCCCTGAGTGTAAGGGCGGCAACTCCCGAAGAGCCAATAGATTGTTTCAATGCGGTCAATCCAAAATTTTCACTTCCATTGAAATCGTAAGTCCCGGCATGATAGATACAATTCGCCACTAAAAGGCGGGGTGTCATGCTACTCTGGCTCACCGCGTTAGATGCGCTGGACTGAAATAGACAGGAGACTCATGAAGAGAATCAGCTCACTTATCCCGATCGGCCTTGGGGCCGCGGCGACGATGATGGGACAGGATGCGCCGCCCACGCCGGAAGAGTTGAAAGCGGCGATCGACGCCGCGCAATTGTCTGCCGATAATGCCTGGATCATGACCAGTTCCGCACTGGTCCTGATGATGACGGGCCCGGGCCTCGCGCTCTTCTACGGCGGACTGGTCCGCAAGAAGAACGTACTCGCGACGATGATGCAGAGCTTCACATTGATGGCGCTGGCCACCATCATGTGGGCCGTCGTGGGATACAGCTTGGCGTTCGGAGAAGGCTCGTCGTTCATCGGTGACCTTCGCTATCTGATGCTGGACGGCGTCGGCCAGGAGCCCAGCGGTTACGCTCCAACGCTGCCTCATCTGACGTGGATGGTCTTCCAGATGATGTTCGCGATCATCACTCCGGCACTGATTTCAGGCGCGTTCGCCGAACGAATGAAGTTCAGCGCGATGTGCCTCTTTATGATCTTGTGGTCGTTCCTGGTCTACTATCCGATGGCCCACATGGTCTGGGGCACCGGCGGACTCTTGAACGCATTCTCCGGCGGCGCGATTCCCTGCTATGACTTCGCGGGCGGGACCGTCGTCCACATCACCTCCGGCGTTTCGGCGCTGGTCTGCGCCATTTACCTCGGCAAGAGAAAAGGCTTCGGGACGGAACCCATGAAGCCGCACTCGCTGGTGCTTAGCTTTATCGGCGCCTGCCTTCTGTGGGTGGGCTGGTTCGGCTTCAACGCGGGCTCCGCACTCTCTGCCGGATCGCTGGCCTCCAGCGCATTCGTCGCCACTCATCTGGGCGCGGCTGCTGCGGCTATCGGCTGGGTGCTGATGGAATGGCTGCACGCCAAGCCCAGCGTGCTGGGTGGAATCTCCGGCGCGGTCGCGGGTCTGGTTGCGATCACGCCGGCTTCCGGTTTCGTTAAGCCCGGCCCGGCGATGCTGATCGGCCTGGCCGCCGGCATCGTTTGCTACTTCATGGTGGTGAAGCTGAAAGCCAAGCTGGGATACGACGATTCGTTGGACGCCTTCGGCGTGCACGGCGCGGGCGGTACTCTGGGTGCGCTTCTTACAGGCGTGTTCGCCACGAAATTGGTCAACAGCGCGATTGAAGATGGAAAAGGCGGATTGGTCGACGGCAACGCCGGCCAGATTGTGAACCAACTGCTGGGCTCAGCGGTGGCGTGGGGACTCGCGATTGTGGGAACGCTGATCATTCTCAAGATCTGCGATGTCGTCTGCGGTGGCGTGCGGGTGAATGCCGACGAGGAGACTGAGGGTCTCGACCTGAGTCAGCACGGCGAAGAAGGATATAACCTCGAAGCGTAGAAACGAGAAGGAACAAGCACATGAAAAAATTGGAAGCGATTATCCAGCCGTTCAAGCTCGAGGAAGTTAAGGAAGCCTTGAAGGGAATCGGCATCGACGGTATGACCGTCACTGAAGTCCGCGGCCATGGCCGCCAGAAGGGCCACACGGAAGTTTACCGCGGCCAGGAGTACAAGGTAGACCTGCTGACCAAGACGAAGGTTGAGATGGTGATTCCCACTGCGCGCCTGGAGGAGGTTCTGACTACTCTCTCCAACGCGGCGCGCACGGGCAAAATCGGCGACGGAAAAATCTTCGTCTACGATGTGACCGAGGCAGTCCGCATTCGCAACGGCGACCGCGGCGAATCGGCGCTCTAAGCACCCTTACTTCACGACAAACGGAGGCGGATTCTTCCCTATATCCGCCTCCCATTCCCGGTAAGCTTTCCTCAGTTCGTCAGCCTTCTCCGGCAAGCGCGTAAAGATATCGGTCCTCTCGCCCGGATCTCTTTCAAGATCGAACAGCATATCCACCGCCCCATCGTTGATCCATTTCAGGTTTCCCCGCCGGACTGCCTGCTGCTTGCGCCCTGCGCGATCGATCCGCCAATAGAACGTCCGCTCCGCCACCGGTTGTTTGCCTGTCATGAACGGGCCCAGATCCGTGCCGTCCAGATTCGACGGGGCGTCCACGCCGGCCGCCTTCAGCGCGGTCGCCGTCAGGTCCATCGTCATCATCGGCTGATCGCAATCCCGGTTGGCGGGCAGCTTGCCGGTCCACCGGACCAGGGTGGGCACTCGGATGCCGCCTTCCCAAAGCGTCTGCTTGTGGTGGAAGTAAGGCAGGTTGCGCGACAGCCGCTCCCCTCCGTTGTCGTTGGTGAAGATCACCAGCGTGTTGTCGAGTTTATTGCGATCCAGCGTGCCGAGAATCGCGCCGACACTGTCGTCCACTGCCTCCACCATTTCCTTATAGTCCGCCCGGTTGCCGTCGAACCAGGTTTTCGCATCGCGCACATCGGCGGGCCTGCGCGGAGCCTGAAACGGCCAGTGAACGGCATTGTAGGGAACGTATACAAAGAACGGATCGTCGCGATGCTGCTTCGCATGCGCGTCAAGGTACGCCACCGTCCGCTTCGTCAGCAGCTCCGTCAAATAGCCTTCCTCGCGAACGTTCGTTTCGTTTTCCCAAAGATCGTGAAAACGGTTGACGTTCTCGTGCGAGTAAAAATCCACGTTGCCTCCGGTGATGCCGTAGAAGGAATCGAAGCCATGCGCCACGGGCATCATCGGCAGGCTGCCGCCAAGGTGCCACTTGCCGAACATCGCAGTGCGATAGCCAGCCTGCTTCAACAGCCGGGGAAGCGTGGGTACGCCGGCGGACAGGCCCATCTCGCGCTGCGTCGGCATCAAGGCCCATTCCAGGCCATAGCGCTGCTGATACCGGCCAGTCATCAACGCGCACCGCGTGGGCGTGCAGACGGGACCGTTCGAGTAGCTATTCGTGAAGCGCACACCCTGCCGCGCAAAGCGGTCGAGATGTGGCGTTCGAATGTCGGGAACTCCGTAGGGGCCGATATCACCCGCACCCAAATCGTCGGTAAGAAAAATGAGGATGTTCGGTTTCGCCGGCGCGGCAGCCAGCATCCCCGCGGTTGCCCCGACAAAGGCGCGTCTCGTCAACATGGTTCATAGGATACTGAAGTCATTCCATGCAGGGCCACGTTGTCCAGGTATCGGTGTCTCCCGGCGGGGTGCCAAACTACGCCATCCGGGAAGCCTTGGCGGGACCGTTGGGTCTTGAAGGCGATGGACACGCGCATCCGCAGTTTCATGGAGGGGTGGAGAAGGCTCTGCTGCTGGTGTCTTCGGAAAACCTCGATACGCTTCGCGCCGAAGGCTGGCCGCTGTTTCCCGGCGCGCTGGGAGAGAACCTGACCATCAGCGGCCTCGACTTCAAGAAGATTCGTATCGGGCAGCGCTTCTCCGCCGGTGAGGCGCTGATCGAAATTACTCGAATCCGTCATCCCTGCCAGACGCTGAACCCGTATGGCCGGGGAATTCAGAAAGCGATCTTCGATCAGGCGGCTAAAGATGAGGACCCGTCGTCACCGAAGTGGGGCTTTTCTGGCTTCTATGCGTCTGTCCTGAAATCCGGCGGAATCCGGACGGGCGATATGATTGTATTGCTGGACCAAGCCGTCTAGCGACTAATGGCGGGTCTGGCTGATGAAACTACCTTTCGCAATTCTGCCCGCGCCGGCATTGAATTCGAACACCTCCGCACCTTGGTTCCGCCGGGCATTCTGCAGCGGCTTCAACGTCAGATTTCGGCGTCGGCCCACCCCGACGGCGCGCTGCACTGGATAAGCAATCTCGCCCGCGACAAGCCTGAAGCTTTCCATCGCATCAGCAGGCGGCCACTGCTGCTGCAAAACTACGTTACTGTCTTTTCCCATAGCTCCTTCCTTGCCCGTGACCTCTGCCAGCACCCTGAACTTCTGGAAGCAATGCTGCACGATCCAGGGCTTGAGGCTCCTCTCACGCCGGAGCTTTGCCGGATTCTGCTATCGCGCGCCGTGGATTCGCTTCCCACTTCGGATCTGGCCCAAGCATTGGCGGCTTTTCGAAGACGCCAGTATCTGCGCATCCTGCTTCGCGACGTCACGGGAAAAACGGCGCTCGCCGAAACCACGGCCGAGCTTTCGCATGTGGCCGACGCGATTCTCGACGCTGCCTATTGCAGGATTCGCGCGGAGCTTGAGGTGCGGCATGGCAGTCCGCGACTAGATGACGCCGTGGGCGGCGCGTGCGGGATGTCGGTGTTGGCGCTGGGCAAGCTCGGCGGGGAGGAACTGAACTACTCGTCGGATATCGACCTGATGTTTGTGTACTCCGGTAACGGAGATACTTCGGGTCCGGAGGTTATCTCCAACAAGGAATTCTTCAAGAAGCTGGCGAACGCCTATACGGCTCTGCTGTCCGCGCACACGGCGGACGGGCTCTGTTACCGCGTCGATCTTCGCTTAAGGCCGGAAGGGCGTCTGGGCGAAGTGGCGATCTCGCTGGAAGGTGCGCGCCACTACTACCGGCATCGCGCCCGCGACTGGGAACTTCAGATGTTGATCAAGGCGCGGGTGGCCGCCGGTGAGAAGAATCCCGGGCAGCAAGTTCTCGATTTCGTCGAGCCGCTGATCTACTCGACAACGCTTGATTTCAAGGCGGTCGAGGGTGTGTCCGAAGCGCGTCTGCGAATCCACGAGAAGGCTTTGAAGAAAACCGGCAGTTTCGACGTCAAGCTGCTGCCCGGCGGTATCCGCGACATTGAGTTTCTTGTGCAGTGCCTTCAGCGGCTTCACGGCGGCCGGGAGCCGTGGGTGCGTCACGGCGGCACTCTGCTGGCACTGGCGCGTTTGAGCGACAAGAAACTGCTATCGCCAGGCGAGTACTCTGAGCTTGCGTCGGCCTACGAGTTTCTCCGCCATCTGGAGCATCGCCTTCAACTGGTGGACGACCGTCAGACTCACGCGCTGCCGTCAAGCTCCAGTGATCTGGACGTGCTTGCCCGCCGCATGGGCGCCTACGAAGTGGCCGGTGTTCCGTCCGCCGCGCAACTGCTGGAGCACACGAAGGGGATGCTGGCACGGGTCCGGCAGCTCTACGAGCGGGTGATTCACGCGCAACGGCCGGTGTACTACGGCCTTCTGGTCGACGGCGAAGACTTGCAGGAGATCCTGCCGTCTGCCGAGCCCGACGAAGTCACGCCTGTCAGCAGCAACCTGGTGAGGTTTCTCGACCAGACCGCGCCCGATCTGGCTGCGGTGGTTGCGCAGCGTCCCCTGCAACGCAATGGACCTCTGTTCGAGCGGTTCCTTCACGAAATGGCGCGGAGCCCCGCGCAGTTGCAGGCACTCTCGGCAGACTCAACCGCGGCCATGCACGTGATGGATATTTTCGAGCACAGCCAATGGCTGGCCGACGCGCTAAACCGCAATCCCGAATCTGCGCTTGCCCTTCGCGATCTCGACCGCGGACGCGACGTCCGGGCGCCGATGTGGAGCGCGGCACGCAGTCCCAGCGCCATGCGGCAGCACTTCCACGCGGGCGTCTTCCGAATCATGGCCGAGAGCCTGTGTCTTCAGCGCCCAATCTTCGAGACGCTGTTGAAGACTTCGGCGTTGGCGGATGCCGCGATCGAGGCATCCTACCGGACAGCAGTCCACTACGTGCAAGCGTCGTCCCCGCCGCGCGACGGATATAAGCCGCACAACCAGATGATGGTGATCGCGCTGGGGCGCCTGGGCATGCTGGAGTTCGACCTGGCGTCCGACGCCGATCTGATCTTCGTTCTGCCCGACAGGGACGAAGGCGAACTGGACTTCTGGACGCGCGTGGCCGAACGGCTGATCGACGTTTTGTCCGCCTACACTGGCGACGGAACCGTGTTCGCGGTGGACACGCGTCTACGCGCCGGCGGCCGCGACGGAACGCTGGTTCAACTGGAGCGGTCTTATCAGGACTACTTCGCAACGCGCGCCGAAGCCTGGGAAGGCATCGCTTACATGAAGGCGAGAGGCGTCGCCGGAGATCTTCAGCGCGCGACGTCGTTTCTGACGGAGTTGCAGCGTCTGGACTGGCGGCAGTACGGTCAAAGCGGCCGCAGCCGCCAGCAGCTTGCGCAAATGCGCGTGCGTATCGAGAAGGAACAGGGCGCGGCGAATCCATTGAAGGCGGGCCCGGGCGGCTACTACGATATCGATTTCGCGCTGATGTATTTGCGGCTCCGCGGCGCGGGAATTTTCTACAAGGCGCTGAACACTCCCCAGCGAATCGACATCGTGGAACAGATGGGCCATTTGGAACGGGCCGACGCCAACTTCCTTCGCGACGCCGCAACCTTCTTTCGCGCTATCGATCATGGAATCCGGTTGCAGACGGGTCATGCGGCGGGGAAACTGCCCGTGTCTTCGGCGCGTCTAAAGCAATTGATGGAAATGATCCGGCGCTGGACACCCGCGCATCTACACGATCAGACGCTGGCTTCGGAGCTGGCGCAGATTCAAACCCGAACGAGAGAATGTTTTGAACGTTTGTTCGCGGCGTAGGTGGCTTGCCCTTGTGGCATTGCCCGTCTGCGCCTTCGCAGCCGAGCCTGCGTCGCCAGCCGTGCGCTCCGCTTTGAATCGCATGTACAACACGGACTTTCCGGCGGCGAACCGCATTCTCGACGCGGAGATTCGTACGAACCCCGGGGACCCCACCGCCTACACGTTCCGCGCGGCCTCGCTTCTGTTCCAGGAACTCGACCGTTTGCAGATTCTCGAAGGTGAGTTCTTCGCAGACGACAAGCGCCTGATCGAGAAGAAGTCACTTCACGCCGATCCCGCGTTGAAGAAGCAGTTCTATGAGTACATCGAAATGGCCCGCCGCCGCGCGCAGCATCGCCTGGCGTCCGACTCCAAGGATCTCGACAGCATCTTCACGATGTGCATTACGGCCGGCTTGGTGACGGATTACGTCGGCCTGATCGAAAAGCGCCAGTTGGGCAGCTTGCAGTATGCCAAGGAATCGCACAACTACGCGGTGAAGCTGCTGGCGCTGGACCCAACGTTCACGGACGCCTACATGACCACCGGTCTAACCGAGTATCTGCTGGGCAGCGTGCCCTTCTTCGTGCGCTGGCTGCTGCGGTTCGACAACGCGCAGGGCGACAAATCGCTGGCGGAAACCAACCTGAAAAAGGTGGCCGCCACTGGCCGTTACCTGGGTCCATTTGCGAGAATATTGTTGAGCGTCATTTATCTCCGTGAGAAACGTCCGGAAGATTGTGAACGTCTACTTACAGAGCTCGCAAAAGAGTTCCCCGAAAACCCACTTTTCCAGAAGGAACTCAAGAAGGTCCGGGAGTTGATCCGTTCGGGCCGATAAGCAATCTGACGATGAAGAATTTTCGAATCCTTATGGGCGCAGTGCTGTGCCTTTCAGCGTCCGCATCGCCCACGTTGGACGATGCGTTTTTTCGACTCTATAACTTCGACTTTGCGGGCAGCCGCCGGGTGGCGCAAGGCTATACGGAGCAAAGGCCGGGCGACCCTGTCGGCCATGCGGCGCGTGCCGCGGGTTTCTTGTTCAGCGAACTGCACCGGATGAATCTCCTCGGCAAGGAATTCATGACGTCCGACGACCGGATCAAGTCCAAGGGTACGGAGGCGTCAAAGGAACTCGTACGGGCGGAGTTCCAGAAGTCCGCGGGCGCAACCCGCGAGTTGGCGCTGGCCCTTCTCGAACGCGACCCTACGGACGCGAACGCGCTGTTGGCGATGACAATGATCTCCGGCATGGAGCGCGACTACGCGGCGCTGATCGACAAGCGGCTTCGCGCCAGCCTGGACTACGCCAAGGAGTCGCAGCAGTTCGCGCGGCGTCTGATCGTGGCCGATCCGACGCAATACGATGCGTACTTCACATTCGGGTTCAGCGAGTACCTGGTCGGCAGCCTTCCGTTCTTTGCCCGCTGGTTCATGAAGCTTGACGGCGTCGAAGGCGACAAGGAGAAGGGCCTGCGCGAACTGGAAACCGCCGCCGCGCGCGGCCGCTACCTGCGCCCGTTCGCGAGAATGCTGCTTGCCATGTTCTACCTCCGGGAAAAGCGGCCCGAAGATTCTCGCAGGCACCTGCAGGAGTTGGCGAAGACCTATCCGGGCAATCCCGCCGTCCAAGGGGAACTGGCGAAGATGCGGCACGACGCCACAGACTGACCGCCGCGCCGCAGCCAAACGTGGCGCGCTGATACCATGGCCGTCACGTATGACCCGGACAACCAAAACCCTCATCGTTATTGGCGCGTGCGCAGTGGCCGGATTCCAGAGAAGCGGAACGGCGGTCTCTGCCGACCCTATCGTCGCGGGATTTCAGAAAACAACAGTGGCATCGGTATCGGATGCCGTCGACACGGTCACTGGCAAACGCGGGTACCTGTCGCACAGCGTGCGGCCCTTCGTCCCGGGCAAAGTCGTGGGACGCGCCCGCACGTCGCTGGTACGGCCCGCCACTGCGGAGGCCGCCTCCCCCGCCCTGGCCGTGAAGCATTCCGTCGAAATGATCGACTCGGCTAAACCGGGGGAGGTGGGCGTGATCGTGATGGAAGGCTCACTCGACGTGGCGGCCATTGGCGGTCTGATGGGCACTGCCGCGAAGGCTCGTGGCATGGCGGGCATGATTCTTGATGGCGCCGTTCGCGACATCGCGGAACTTCGCGGCCTGGGGCTGCCCATCTATGCCCGCAGCGCGTCTCCGGCAACGGCGGTAAGCCGCTACGCCAGCGTCAGCAGGGATACGGAAGTGGAGTGCGCGGGCGTTAAGGTGCGCCCCGGCGACATCATCGTGGCCGGTGAGGACGGCGTTGTCGTGGTTCCGCAGGACCGGGCCGCCGAAGTGCTGAAAGCCGCGCAGGAGATCGACAAGCGCGAAAGCGCCATGGTGCCGTTCATCCAGCAGTTCAAGTCGCTGACGCAGGCGATCGCGAAATTCAACCGGATCTAGCTCAGGCGGGCCCTGCGGCGGTGATCGCCGGATCGACGTCGCCAAACTTTGCAAAATTCTTCTTGAACAGAAGCGCCAGATCGGCGGCGGCTTTGTCGTACGCCGCCTTGTCGGACCACTGCGCGCGCGGGTCCAGCAGTTCGGCGGGCACCCCTGGGCATTCCCGCGGAATCAGCACGCGGAACACCGGATGCGCTTCGGACGCAGCCGTGTTTAACTTCCCTTCGATCGCCGCGTTCACCATGGCGCGCGTATACTTCAGGTCCATGCGCTTTCCCGTTCCGAACGCTCCGCCCACCCAGCCAGTATTGACGAGATAGACGGCGGACTTGTGCTTGGCCAGTTTCTCGCCCAGCATTTTCGCGTACACTTCCGGAGCGCGCGGCAGGAAGGGAGCGCCAAAACATTCGCTGAACGCCGCCTGCGGTTCATTGCCCAGACCGCGCTCCGTTCCCGCCACCTTGGCCGTGTAGCCGGACAGGAAGTGGTACATCGCCTGCTCGTTCGTAAGACGCGAGATCGGTGGCAGCACGCCGAATGCATCCGCGGTAAGAAATAGAACAGTCGACGGATGTCCCGCGACTCCCGGGATCACCGCGTTGTCGATAAAGTCGATCGGGTACGCGGCGCGGGTGTTCTCGGTATACAGCGCCGAATCGAAATCCAGACGGCGCGTCTCCGCGTCCATCACGACATTCTCCAGAACCGTGCCGTAGCGAATGGCGCTCCAGATTTCCGGCTCTTTATCCTGCGAAAGCCGGATGCACTTTGCATAGCATCCGCCCTCAAAATTGAACGTTCCTTCTGCGGACCATCCGTGTTCGTCGTCCCCCACCAGACGCCGCGACGGATCGGCGGAGAGAGTGGTCTTGCCCGTACCGGAGAGGCCGAAGAACACGGCCGTACCGCCATCTGATCCGAGATTGATCGAACAATGCATCGGCAGGACGCCCTTGTCCGGCAAAAGGTAATTGAGGATCGTGAAGATGGACTTCTTCATCTCTCCCGCGTACAGCGTGCCGCAAATGAGGACGACTTTCTTCGCGAAGTTGACGACGATTGCCGTCTCGGAATTCGTGCCGTCCGCCGCCGGGTCCGTATGAAATTCCGGCGCGGAGATGATGGTGAATTGCGGCTGGTGCGACGCCAACTGATCCGCCGTCAGCCGTAGAAAAAGATTGTGGCAGAACAGTATGTGCCACGCCTTCTGCCCGACAATCTGTATGGGCAGCGTGTATGCGGGGTCCGCGCCCGCCTGCGCGTCAAGGATATATGCGTCCCGGCCCTGATAGTAACTTTGCACTTTCGCGAAAAGCCGGTCGAAATTCTCCGGCGGCATCGGTTGATTGACCGCGCCCCATTTGACGGTGCTCTCCGTCGATGCGTCGCGCACGACGAACTTGTCTTTCGGCGAACGGCCCGTAAACTGGCCGGTGCGGGCAACCAAAGCGCCTTCCGCCGATAGCAGTCCGTCGCCTTCGGAAATGGCCCGTTCGATCAATTGCGACGGACCCAGATTCCTGTAAACGCTGCCGAGGTTGGTTAACCCAAGGGCGCGCAGAACTTCATTCTTCGCGGTGGCCATATTTTGCCGAATTTCGAAGTTTATCATGGGGTTATGACAGAGCCGCTGCGGGTCTTGGCCGCGATCGCACTCGCCGTAGCGGTTCCCGTGCCCGCCCAGGTGATTGAGTTTGAGCAGAATGGCCTCCGCTACCAAACCCTCACCAAGAATGGCTTGACGATCATGTTCACCCATTTGCCGCTGCAACTGAAGAAGTACTCGGTGATGCAGGTGGCGCTGTCGAACGGCTCGCAAGTTTCGTGGACGGTAAAGCCGGAGGACTTCGAGTTTCAACGTGCCGACGGCTCCCGCACAGCGCCGCTGCCGCCGCGCACGGTGGTGGACCGGATGCTGCGCAGCGCCGGTCGCGGGGAAGTGATCAAACTGGTCTCCACCTACGAGCTGGGCCTCTACGGGTTAAGCCGTTTGAACTCGACGGCGGGCTATGAGGAGCGGCGGCGGCAGGCGCTGGCTGAGGTTACGTCCGCCAAGTTGAAAGCGGCGGCTGCGGCTTCAGCTGTCGTTTACGTCGCGGCCAAGCTTGCTCCAGGCAAATCCACGGATGGAGCGATTTTCTTCGACGTGGACAGCCGCCCTCTCGGCGGCGGAGCGTTGACCGTTCGCGCCGCAGGCGAAGTTTTTGAGTTTCCAGACGCCGGTCCGACTCCATAAGAGATCGTGATCGACCTTCATACTCACACCAACGAGTCAGACGGCTCGTACACGCCGGAGGAGTTGATTCGCGCGGCAACTGCGGCGGGACTTCAATCGCTTGCCATTACGGACCACGACACGTTCAACGGGTATTCGAAGGCGCGGGAGTTCGCTGAGCGCGCCGGGCTTGACCTGATTCGCGGTATCGAACTCAGCACGCGGGATGGAAAGCGTCCTATCCATCTGCTGGGATACTTTCTCGGCCCGGAGCCCGATGCGGAGTTCCTGTCGTGGCTGACCGGTCTGGGCGGCCGGCGGCAGGCGCGCAACATTCTTCTGGCGGAACGTCTGGAACGGTTGGGCGTCCCTGTGCAAGTGGAGGAGGCGAACCAGCTCGGGCGGTCCGTCACCGGACGCGTTCACTTTGCCTACGTGATGATCCGCAAGGGCTATGTGCAGTCGATTCAGGAGGCGTTCCGAAGATATCTGGGCGAGGACGCCCCCGGCTACGTCGAGGTGGACGATCCTCCGGTGGAGGAAGCGATCGCGCGGCTGCGCCGGAGCGGAGGATTTCCAGTGATCGCGCATCCGGGGCGGTACCGGCTGGCCGACGATCTGGCGTTTCTGCAGCGCATGGCGGCAGCGGACCTTGGCGGCGTGGAGGCGGTCCACAGCGATCACGGCGTGCGGGAGATGCAGCGGTACGAGAGTCTGGCGGCAAAGCTGGATCTATTGACCACTGGCGGTTCGGACTTTCATGGCGACGTGAAGCCGGGTGTTCGCCTGGGCTACGGCGACAACGGGAAAGCACAGATTCCGCCGCAGTGGCTGGACCGGATGCGCCGTGCGATTTCTGGGGATTGACCTCGGCTGGCACGGAAAGCCTTCGGGCCTGGCGGTGTGGGACGGCAAGCGGTCCGTGACACTCAACCGGCTGAGCGGGTCCGAGGCGATTCTCGACTGGGTTGACCGCGAGGCAGGTGCGGAGCCCGCGATGATCGCCGTCGATGCGCCGCTGGTGATTTCAAACGCGGCTGGCATGCGGGAGGCCGACCGATTGACTCACGTCCACTTCGGCAGATTCCACGCGGGCTGCTATCCCGCGAATCGCGGCCTGGCGTTCGCGGAACGGGTGACGGCTTTCAGTGAGTCGCTGGCGCTCCGTGGATTCCGTCATGCAGACCGGATCACGTCGAAAAAAGCCGGACGCTACCAGATCGAGGTATACCCGCATGCGGCCGCGGTAAATCTGTTCGGCCTGAGCCGGATTCTGAAGTACAAGAAGGGCCGGGTTGGCGATCGTATCGTCGAAATGAACCGCTATCGAGACCTGCTTTCCCAGCGAATGGCGGTGGCGCTTCCGCAGATCCCGGCGGGCGGCAGTGCGCTGAAGCTTGTCGAAGATCAATTGGACGCTGCGATGTGCGCGTACATTGGATGGCACTGGTGGACTTATGGCGCGGCCCGCGCCATGGTGCTGGGCAACCGCCGCGATGGATACATCGTCAACCCAGCTCAGGCATCCTAGAGTCATATGGACGGCCTCGCCGGTCTTCGTGAGCAGTACACGCTTTCCGAACTTCTGGAATCGACAGCGAAGCCCGACCCCTTTGAACAGTTTCGACTTTGGTTCGACGAAGCGCAGGCTTTGCAGATTCGTGAAGCGAACTCGATGGCGCTGGCCACAGCAAACTCGGAAGGCCGCCCCGATGTTCGCACGGTGCTTCTGAAGGGCGTTGACGACGGGTTTCTATTCTTCACCAACTACGACAGCGCCAAGGCCCGGGATCTGGAACACAACCCTTGGGCCGCGCTCTGCTTCCACTGGAAGGAGATGGAGCGCCAGGTGAGAATTCGAGGCAGTGTGGAGCGCACATCTCGCGAGGAAGCCCAGCAGTATTTCCACTCGCGGCCACGCGGCAGCCAGTTGGGCGCATCGTCGTCACGGCAATCGCACACTGTCGCCAATCGTCAGGAACTGGAGGATGAGTTTGCAAAGTTGGAGCGCGCCTTTGCCGAAGGCGACGTGCCACTGCCAGAATTCTGGGGCGGCTACCGCCTGATACCGGACGAAGTGGAGTTCTGGCAGGGACGCCGGAACCGCCTGCACGACCGGCTTCTGTACGAGCGGTCGAACGGCGTCTGGACGCGGCGGCGGCTTGGTCCGTGATCCTTCTGCTGGCCATCATGGCCGTCAGCCCGGAGGCGGTGGAAAGGTTCTACAACTCCGCAAACACGCTGGAGGCACAGTTTGAGCAGCGCTATTCGACCGGCGGCCGGGAGCGTGTGGAGAGCGGCACGCTGACCTTGCGAAAACCGGGCCGCATGCGATGGGACTACGGCAACGGAAAGATCTTCGTCACCGACGGCAAGAAGATCTGGTTCTATCAGCCCGCCGCCAATCGCGCCGAGTATTCAGCCGTCAAGGAGTCCGAAGACTTGCGCGCACCACTGGCGTTCCTCCTCGGAAGGCTGGACTTCAAGAAGCTATTTCAAACCGTTCGAGAGGAGGATGGAGAAATCGTCGCGGTTCCCAAGTCCGCAAATTCGCCTTACCGCGAAGTACGGTTTACGGCCGATGCCGGAGGCGCGATCACGAGGGTCCGTGTAACCGGACAGGACGCGTCGGTAATGGAATTCCAGTTTCGCGATCAACGCCGCAATGTGGCCGTCAACGACGCGTTGTTTCAGTTCAAGCCGCCGCAGGGCGTGGAAGTGGTCGAGACGCAGGGCTCCCCCTAGGGCGTCAGCGTGCCTTGGCTGATCTTGTGGCGCAGCCGGGCGACGCGCCGGTGATGCGGGGCAGCTTCGTCCAGCAGCAGAACCTCCATCGCCATATCCAGCGCCCGGCGAGTGTCTTTTGCGCGATGTTCGAAATGCTTTGCCAGATGAACGTAGACGTCGCGCCGGCGGGCCTGCGGCAGCCGGTCGAACTCGATCGTCGCAATGGCCCGCTCGTACAGCGACGCCGCTTCCTCGCGGTCGCCCTTTGAGATCAGCCACCGGCCCAGCCCCACCAGTTCAGCCGCATGCACTGCCGAGCCGACGTTGGAAAATCGAACCGGCAGAATTGCCGTCAGCGCGGCCAGGCTCCGGATGTCCAGCGCGTTGTGGTGCAGCACCGCGTGCAGATGGCCGGGACGCCCGGTTCTAAGGAACTCGAAATAGATTTGTGGAATCAGGCCACCCGGCACGTCACCCTCGCGCAGATGGCCGAGAATCTGCGCCTCCAACTCCACCAGCCTGCACGAATCGAAACGCAGCTTCCAGAGCCGGCGCGATCCGTAGAGCAGGTCAACATGCGGCAGGCGGCCAAATGGCGGCTTCATTCGCGCCATCGTGTATCGCGACGCCAGCAGCGGCTCATCATACGCCCGCCCGTTGTACGTCACCAAAAGTTCGGCGTCCTCAAGATCGGCAGTAACCGCGTGCAGCATGCTGGCCTCTTCACTGAAGTCCCGCATGAAATACTGGCGCACCAGAAAGCCTTCGCGGGTAAGCCGTCCGATTCCGGTGAGGAACGCCACGGTGCCCGACCCTCCGGCCAAGCCTGTCGTCTCTGTGTCCAGAAACGCAATGCGGTCCGGCGCGACGTTCGCGACCAGACCGTCGGTCAGGGCGTGAAGCGCGTCGGGTGAAATCTCGTCGAGACGCGAGAAATGAAAATCGCCATGCGTGGCGACGATGGTCCGCATCTCCAGGTGGCGTCCCTTCGGAGTTTCCACCTCAATGCCCGGAAGTGGTTCCACCGGCGCAAGCTTGGGTTGGGACTCAATCTGGCGGATGCGCGCCCGGAGCGCCTCCAACTGCGCCCGCAGATCCTCCACGACCCTAGCAGTGCGCCGCTGGCGCCAGCGCTTCGTCGGCGTGATAGCTGCTGCGGACCAGCGGGCCCGCCTCAACGTGCCGGAAGCCCAGTTCCATTCCGAACCGCTTCAGCGCGGCGAACTCGTCCACGCCAACATAGCGAATGATGGGCAAGTGTTTGGGAGACGGGCGAAGATACTGGCCCAGCGTCACGATGTCGACGGAATGCCGCCGCAGATCGCGCAGGGTCTCCTGTACTTCTTCGATCGTCTCGCCCAGGCCCAGCATCAGCCCGGATTTCGCGGGGATGTCCGGCCGGCGCTGCTTGACGTATTGCAGCATCTCCAGCGACCGTTGATACCGCGCACCCAGGCGGACCTGCTTGTAGAGGCGCGGCACGGTCTCAATATTGTGGTTGAGAATGTTGGGCGATGCGTCCAGGACGATGTCCATGGCGGCATGCGACCCCTGAAAATCGGGGACCAGCACTTCGACACCGCAACCTTCCACTCGCGCGCGAATCTCGCGAATCGTCATCGCGAACAGGCTTGCGCCACCGTCCGCCAGATCGTCGCGGTTGACGCTGGTGACCACCGCAAACCGCAGACCCATCGCCTGTACGGCTTCCGCGACGCGGCGGGGCTCATCCCAATCCACGTCCAGCGGCACGCCTTTCTGCACCGCGCAGAAACCGCAGCGGCGTGTGCAGAAATTTCCGAGAATCATGAATGTCGCCGTGCGCCGGTTCCAGCAATCGCCAATGTTGGGGCACGCCGCGGATTCGCACACGGTGTGCAATCGCAAACTGGTGACCAGTTCCTTCAGTTCCCTGAAGTTGTCTCCCACGGGTGCGGGGGCGCGCAGCCATTCCGGGCGTGACGGGCGCGGGGAAGAGATGTTTACCAACATCTACTCCGATTGTATCGCGGCGTCCAAACGGTTCTCCAGAATCTTGTTTTCGTCGAAGTTCTCCCAGCGCACGTCCATTCGCGGCACGGCGCTGCGCGGCAGCAGGCCGATCAACTCGCTCGAAGCGATTTCGATTTCACGCAGCGCAGCCTCTGCCGCGACGGTCTTAAAGACGCGGTCGATCGACGTGACTTCGTAATCCGTCAGGTTCATCGACACCTGTGCCAGCCTGCGCGATTCCAGAAACAAGCCGAGGGCTTTGACGTTGGGAAGGCCACCCGACGAAGTACGAATTGTCCTTGCGATCTCCCGGGCCGCAGAGACATCGTCTGTATCCAGGTTGATGTTGTAGGCGATCAGAAACTTTCGCGCCCCGATGGCTGTCGCGCCGGCGGAGGGATGAGTCCCCTCGCCAACATCGGGATCTCCCAACGGCGATTCGAATCCACCCCGCCGGACATCTTCCAGATTCACTCGCTGCGGCGACAGTGCGGCAGCTTCGTAGAAATAAACGGGGACGCCGAACCGCCGCCAGACCTCCTGGCCAGCGGAGTGCGCCAAGGCGCGGCATTCATCCAGCGTCACACCGGATACGGGAACAAAGGGCAGGACGTCGCACGCCCCCAGACGCGGATGCACGCCGCGATGAACGCGCAAATCGATTCGCTCCGCTGCCCGGCCCACCATCGCGATTGCCACTTCCCACACTGGCTGCGGCGATCCGGCAATCGTGAAGACGGTGCGGTTGTGGTCGGCATCGGAGTGTCGATCCAGCAGGGATACGCCCTTGACGGCCAGCGCGGGCTCGGCAATGTACTGAAGAACCTTTTCGTCAACGCCATTCGAAAAGTTGGGAACAATCTCAATCAGCGGACTTCCCATGGCGGCTCCTGATGGACGATCCGGCCTTTCTTCACGACCATGGATACCAGATTGATGCCCGGGCTGGAGGCGAGCTCGCGGTAGTCCGGGCAATCCATCACGACGAAATCGGCGCTCTTGCCGGCCTCCAGCGTGCCCACTGTGCGCGACACCCCCAGCGCGTGCGAAGCGTTCGCGGTGGCGGTGGTGATCGCTTCCTCCGCAGTGAGGCCCATCTGATGAACGGCCCACGCAAGCACCAGCGCAAGGCTTGTTGTCCTGGGCGGCGACGCCTCCAAGCCGGTGCCGAAGACCAGCGCGGCTCCGGCGTCGATCAGCCGCCGCGCAAGCTTGGGATCCAGCAAAAGCCCGCGGGCCGACACCGGCGTCAGCACGACCAACGCGGCCGAGCCCGCCATCTGCTCCACCTCCGCGCGCTTTCGAAGATCCGGGTTTTCGATCACAGAAGCGCCAGCGCTGAGGGCGACGTGCAATGCACCGGGTCCGGTGACGCGAAGGCTGTATCCCAGGCGCTTGGCGGCAGACACCAACAGTTGCTGGCGTACGTCGAGACCGTCGGCGCCGCAAATCGTTTCGACGAATCGAACCAGCGGGAGGAAATCCGGAAGCAGGTCCGCGTCGGGCTCTACCACTCCTGGGATGAAGTGGGCGGCAACGGCACCCAACGCCTCAATCACGCGAACATCCTTCGTGCTGGCGACGCGCGCGTAGGCGCTGGTGGTTCCCTGGCGCGCCAGGAAGGGCACCTTCCGCTGCGCCTCCTCCACTAGTCGAGTACGCGTCAAAGACCGGTGGCCCAGCCTTGCAAACGGCAGAATGTCCGCCGAAGCGTCCACGAATCCGGGCAGCACGATGCATCCGGAGGCGTCGATCACGCGCGCGTTTCGGGCTGTGACCAGATGCTCCAGCCGTCGTGTCGGACCGGCTTCGACAATCTGCCCATTTTCCGCAAGCAGGGCGCCGTCCTCAATGACGGCCAGTTCTTTCAGTTGATTTCCACGGCGGGGCGAGGTCGGGCCGCGAAGCGTCAGCAGTTGCCTGGCGCCTCGAACCAGCAGTCGATTCACTCGGTCCGATCAAACATACACGCGATGATATAGGTTTGCCGCGCAAACCGTCCACACCGCCACAACTGAAGACTCTGGAGCGCGTCCTGTCGAAGGCCGGGCTAGGCTCCCGCACGGATGCGCGGAGCTGGATCCATGCGCGCCGCGTCACGGTGAACGGAAAGGTGGTCGAGAATCCCGACCACTGGGTTCAGTTTGGGCGCGATCGCGTGGCCTTCGACGGAAAGCCGCTCGAAGCCGCGAAGCGCCTTTACGTTCTTCTCTACAAGCCCAAGGGCTACGTCACCACGTACAAAGATCCCGAGGGGCGGCTGACGGTTTACGACCTGATCCGGGGCATCGATCAGTTCGTTGCGCCTGTCGGACGGTTGGATCTGGACACCAGCGGATTGCTGATCCTTACCAACGATTCGCAGTTCGCCGAACAGTTGACGAATCCACAGCACCATGTCGAGAAGGCATATCTGGTGAAGTGCGCTTCGCTGCTTAGCGACGAGAGTCTGGACATGCTGCGGCGTGGCGTCGCGCTGGACGACGGGCCCACTCTTCCCGCGCGTGTAAGCCGTCTTCGCGACACTGCGGCCCGCACGGTTGTGGAGGTCGTCCTGACGGAAGGCCGGAACCGTCAAGTGCGGCGCATGATCGAGGCCGTCGGCTCCAGGGTTCTGAAACTGGTGAGGACGCGCATCGGAACGATCGAGATCGGCGGCCTGGACATCGGCAAGTACCGCGAACTGACGGCACGCGAGGTACGCGTGTTAAAACAGGAGTCGCATGGCCGACAACCCGAAGAGCGAGTTGTCCTTCGAAAAGGGACTGGAGACGCTGGAAGAGATCGTAAAGCAGCTGGAGGGCGGAGACCTCCCGCTGGATAAATCTCTGGCGTTATTTGAGCAGGGGATGGCACTTTCGGCGTCCTGCCGGAAGCAGTTGGAAGCTGCGGAGACCAAAGTGGAGACGCTGGTCAAGCAGGGCGAAACCGACGTCAACGTTCCTTTCTAACGAATGACCGAGTGCATTGCCAGAGTCGACGCCGCCCTTGAACGGTGGCTGCCCGCCGGTGACCGTCCGCCGTCATCCATTCATCAGGCGATGCGGTACAGCGTGTTTGCCGGAGGCAAAAGAATCCGGCCTCTGCTGGCGATGGCCGCCGGTGCGGCGGTATCGGAAACGCAGTCCGGGATTGAAGACGCCGCTTCGACGCTGGAGTTGATCCACACCTATTCGCTGATCCATGACGACCTGCCGGATATGGACAACGACGATTTCCGGCGCGGGCGTCCGACGTGCCACAAAGTCTTCGGCAGCGCGATTGCGATTCTGGCGGGTGACGCGCTATGCACGCTGGCCTTTCGAGTGCTGGCGTCGCTAAGTGAAGTAACTCCGGACGCGCGGTGCGCGCTGATCGAGGAAGTCGCCGCCGCAGCGGGCACCGAGGGCGGCATGATCGCCGGACAAGTTCACGACATCGAGAGTGAGCGTCAGACGCCCGACGCCCATCTCCTGGAGACGATCCATCGCGCGAAGACGGGCGCGCTGCTTCGCGCCAGCGTTCGGATGGGCGCGATCTACGCTGGAGCGTCGGCGCCGCAACTGGAATCGCTGACGCGCTTCGGTGAGGAGATCGGCCTGGCGTTTCAGATCGTCGACGACATCCTTGATGTGGAGCAGTCCTCCGAAGTGCTCGGCAAGACAGCGGGAAAAGACGCGGCCCAGCAGAAGGTAACCTTTCCGGCAGTGTATGGGCTGACGCGATCGAAGGAAATGGCTGAGTCCAGAAAACTGGCCGCACTCTCGGCGCTTGAACCCTTTGGCTGCCGGGCGGATCGTCTGCGCGAGCTCGCACGGCTGATTGTCGAGCGCAAGGCATAGGCGTGAAGCGCCGCCTCGATCAGATTCTGGTCGACCGCGGCCTTAGCGGTTCCCGGGAGAAAGCGCAGGCGCTGATTCTCGCCGGGCACGTCCTGGTGGAAGGACAGAAGGCAACCAAAGCCGGGCACAGCTACGACGACGCAATCCAGGTGGATCTGCTGCACCAGACGCCGTTCGTCAGCCGTGGCGGTGTGAAGCTGGCCGGTGCTCTTGACCATTGGTCAGTCGATCCGGCGGGATGGACGTGCCTCGATGTCGGGGCTTCCACTGGCGGCTTTACCGACTGTCTGCTTCAGCGCGGCGCGGCGCGGGTACACACCATCGATGTCGGGCCCTCGCAACTGGATTGGAAGATTCAAACCGACGAACGCGTGGTGGTGCACGACCACACGAACGCGCGTTTTCTCGACGCGGCGACGATTCAAGAACCGGTGGACCTGGCTGTGTGCGACGTGTCCTTCATCTCGGCTACGCTAATAATTCCCGCGATGGCCGCTTTACTCGCTCCAACTGGACAAATGCTAGTTCTGGTGAAACCCCAGTTCGAGGTGGGGCGCGAAAACGTGGGAAACGGCGGCATCGTGCGCGACCCCCAACTTCATCTCGACGCTTGCGCGAAAGTCCGCCGCGCTGTCGAAAGCCTGGGATTCGCGACGGACCTAATAGAGTCTCCGATTTGCGGCGCGGAAGGAAACCGCGAGTTCCTGCTTCATGGACGTCGTTAAGCGCGCCGGGCTGATTTCGAAACCCGGAGTGGATCAGGCGGCGGAAGTCGTGCCCGGCCTGATGGACTGGCTGCGCCAGCGCGAAATAGAAGTCCGCTGCGATCACGAGACGGCAACCTACGTGGACGGCGTGGAAGGTATGTCGCGCGCCGAAGTTCCCGATGGCGTTGATCTGGTGATCGTCCTTGGCGGAGATGGAACCCTGCTGTCCGCGGCGAGAGCCGTGGGCGAACGGGAGATTCCGCTATTCCCCGTCAATCTCGGCGGCCTGGGCTTCCTTACCGCGATCAGCGTTCCGCATCTTTATCCGGAACTGGAACGCGCGCTTCGGGGCGAGTACCGCGTCTCGCCGCGCAGAATGCTGCATTGCGAGCTTCGGCGGTCTGGCGCCATCGTTTCCAGCTTTTTGGCCTTGAATGACATCGTCGTCACCAAGGCATCGCTTGCGCGCATGATCGATCTCGTGGCGCGGGTGGATCAGCATTTTGTCTGCCGCTATAAGGCGGACGGGTTGATCGTCGCCACGCCGACGGGTTCCACCGCTTACTCACTATCCGCCGGTGGACCGATTATTTTTCCCAGCGTCGCGTGCTTTTCGCTGACGCCGATCTGCCCGCACATGTTGACCAACCGGCCCGTGATTGTGCCGGAGACGTTTGAGATCGATCTGCTTAATCTCGCCGCCGATGGCGACGCCTGGCTGACCGTTGACGGACAGGTAGGCGAACCTCTTCGAAAGGACGACCATGTAGTCTGCCGTCGGTCCGATCATGCCATTCAATTGATCCGGCCGCCAAAACTGATGTTCTTCGACGTACTTCGCGAAAAGCTGAAATGGGGTGAACGATGAAACGAATCTCGCTGACCGGATGGATCGTCATTGCGACGATCGCGGGAGTGATTGTGGGCGCGCTGGCGCCGGATTTCGCGAAGGGCCTCGGGTTCCTCTCAAACGTTTTCCTTCGGCTGATCAAATCGATCATCGCGCCGCTGATCTTTACGTCGCTGGTCTACGGCATCGCGAAGTCCGGCTCCGTGGGGGCAATGGGCCGCATCGGGGCAAAGGCGATGACGTACTTTCTTAGCGCGACGTCGCTGGCCTTGGTGATCGGGCTGCTGGCCGTCAACATCTTCCGTCCCGGCGACGGCATTACGCTGCCCGATCAGACCACCACACAAATAGTCGTCACCCCGCCGACGATGTCCGAAACCATCGAGAAGATGTTTCCGAAAAGCATCATCGAATCGATGGCAAACGGCGATGTTTTGCAGATCGTGATCTTCAGCCTGTTGTTCGGCATCGCCTGCACGGCGCTGGGAGAGCGGGCCAAACCGGTTGTCGGGTGGTGCGAATCGGTGATGGAGGTGATGTTCAAGTACACGGAGTATGTGATCTATCTCGCCCCTATTGGCGCGGGCGCGGCGATAGCGGTAACCGTTGGCAAGTCCGGCCTGCAGGCGCTGCTGCCGCTGCTGAAGCTTGTCCTGACTCTCTACCTCGCCCTCATCGTCTTCGTCGTCGTTGTCCTTGGCGCGGTGATGATCCTGTTCAAGATTCCTTTTGGGCGGTTCATCCGTGCCGTAAGGGAGCCATTCATCCTCGCCTTCTCCACAGCGTCCAGCGAGGCCGCGCTGCCAGACGCGCTGGAGCGCATGGAGAAGTTCGGCGTGCCGAAACATATCGTCACGTTCGTGTTGCCTTTGGGTTATAGCTTCAATCTCGACGGCTCGACACTTTATCTCGCTTTGGCAAGCATTTTCGTGGCCCAGGCAGCCGGTATCGACATGCCGCTATCGACGCAGCTGTTCATGATGCTGACGCTGATGCTGACGTCGAAAGGCGTGGCCGCCGTCCCCCGCGCCAGCCTCGTGATTCTCACGGCGACTGTGGCCAGCTTCAACCTGCCCATGGAGGGCGTGACGCTGATTTTGGGTGTGGACGCGTTTATGGACATGGCGCGAACCAGCGTCAATCTTTTGGGCAACTGTCTGGCCAGCGCGGTGGTGGCGAGATGGGAAGGCGTGGACCTGAACCGCGTGCCCGAGCTGGAGCGCGAAGCCGCTTAGGCCAACCCTTGCAGCGTATCGCGGAGGCGCGCGAGGATGTCGCCTTCCAGCGGCACGCGCAGCACACCGGCGGGGCTGAACTGCACACCCGTCGTGGCGGAGACGAACTCCAGCAGCCGCAGCGGGTCAACCTTCGATTCCTTGTGGAATTTGATGTTCGCCATTCCCGATCGCCGTTCGATCAGCTCAATTCCCAATCGCTCCGCCTGATCTTTCACCAGCGCGAACTCGACAAGCAATTTCAGCGCATCGGGCGCGGGGCCGTAGCGGTCGGCAAACTCCGCAAACAGCGCGTCGGCTTCAGGGCGGCCTTTAAGATCTGCGATGCGCTTGTACGCACGCAACCGCTGTTGATCGTCGGCAATGTAGTCGGCGGGGATGCGGATGTCCAGTCCCAGATTCAGCGTGGAGTTTACTTCGGGAGGAATCTCCTCGCCCTTCATCTCGCGCACCGCCTCGTCCAGCATCCTGACATACATGTCGAAGCCGACATCGGCGATGTGGCCGTGCTGCTCCCCACCCAAAATGTTGCCGGCGCCGCGAAGTTCCAGATCGAGAGCGGCGATCTTGAACCCTGCGCCTAGATCGCTGAACTCCTTCAGCGCCGCTAGACGTTTTCTGGCGACATCGGTTAACGTCGAGTCCTGCGGAACCAGCAAATACGCATAGGCTCGGCGGTTGGAGCGGCCGACGCGCCCGCGCAACTGATACAGCTCCGACAGGCCATAGTTCTGGGCGTTCTCGATGATGATCGTGTTCGCCAGCGAGATATCGATTCCGTTCTCGATGATGGTCGTCGAGACGAAGACATCGAACTCGTGGCGCATGACCCCCAGCAGGACTTTCTCTAACTGGTTCTCCGGCATCTGGCCGTGTCCGACGCCGATCCGGGCATCGGGCACCAGTTCCTGAATCGACGCCGCCCGGGAAAAGATGGAGTCCACGCGGTTGTGGATGAAGTAGACTTGGCCGCCGCGCTGAAGCTCCTGATCGATGGCGGTGCGGATCAACTCCAGGTCGAAGTGCGAGACCACGGTATGGATGGCAAGGCGGTCCTTCGGCGGAGTCTCGATCACGCTCATATCGCGGAGGCCCAGCAGGGACATGTGTAGAGTGCGCGGGATGGGTGTCGCGCTCATGGCCAGCGCGTCCACATTGCGGCGGATCTGCTTCAGACGCTCCTTGTGGCGGACACCGAAACGCTGCTCCTCATCGACGACCATCAATCCAAGGTCACGGAACTCGACATCTTTCGACAGCAGGCGGTGAGTGCCGATGACGACATCAACCTTGCCGGTGGCGAGATCGGCGAGAGTCTCCTTCACTTCCTTGGCAGACCGGAAACGGCTGAGCAGTTCGATGCGGGCGGGAAACGAAGCGAAGCGGCGTTTGAAAGTCTCGAAATGCTGGAAGGCCAGCACCGTCGTCGGCACCAGCACCGCCACCTGCCGGCCATCGCCCAGGGCCTTGAACGCGGCGCGCATGGCCACTTCCGTCTTGCCGAAGCCGACGTCTCCGCATAACAGGCGGTCCATCGGTTGCGGCGATTCCATGTCGCGCTTGATGTCCGCAACGGCGGTGATCTGGTCCTTTGTCGGCGTGTATTCGAAGGAGTCTTCAAACTCGCGCTGCCAGCCGGAATCGGCCGAGTAGGAGAATCCATCCGTGACTTTCCGTTGGGCGTAGAGCTTCAACAGCTCATCCGCCATGTCACGCATCTTCGCGCGGACGCGCTTCTTCGTGCGGTCCCACGTGGCCCCGCCCATCCGGTCGAGCGCCGGGGCGGCATCGCCAGCGCCACGAAACTTCTGGATCAGGTCCAGCCGCGTCAACGGGACGTAGAGCTTCGATTCGCCCGCATACTCCAACAGCAGGTACTCACCCTGCATCCCTTCCTGCCCAAGCTCCCGCACACCCAGAAACTTCGCGATGCCGTGGACCTGATGGACCACGAAATCTCCCGGCTGCAAATCGGAGATGTCGGCGGCGAAGGCCTTCAGGTTGGTTTGTATGCGCGGCTGCCGTTCGGCCACGGCCGGCATGTCGAACAGATCGTCCCAGCCAAGGATGGCCAGCGGGGGATCTTCGAAAGCCGCGCCACGGCGCACTCCGCCTTTCGCCAGCATCAGCCCCGCCAGCTTGTACTCGCGCGAGAGTTCCTTCAGCCGGTCCAGTTCGCCGGAAGCCGGAGCGAACACCAGCACGCGCGTTCCTTTGTCCAGCAGAGACCGGATCTCCGCCGCGGTCCGCTGTAAATTTCCCTGGAACGCGGCGATGGGACGGCTGCGAATCGCGATGTCGCCACTATCGAGGCCCAGTTCGCGAACGGCAACGGACTGCCGCTCCGTGACGTGGGACTCGATTTCGCTTAGCCGGAAGATGTGGCGCTCCGCCGCAGACAGCGAGGGCTCGGATTGTTCCAGGCGCTTCCAGTACCGCTCTGCCGCGCCGCGAATCTGCTCCGGCTCATCCCAGACGATCAACGCATCCGGGTCCAGGTCGAAGACGCTTCCCGCCGCCGCCTCGCCCTCTTCGGGAAAGAAACGGCCTCCGGGCTCTTCGACCAGCGGCAGCAGGGTGGCGTGATCCGTACGGGTGGTGCTGCGCTGCGTCTCGGGGTCGAAGCGGCGAATGGATTCGAGAGTGTCGCCGAAGAACTCGATCCGCAGGGGCTGCGGGGTCTCGGGCGGAAAAACGTCGACGATGCCACCGCGGAGCGAAAACTCGCCCGGCATCTCGACGGGCTCCCGTCGCTCGTACCCAATCTGCGCGAGATGCGAAATCAGGTCGTCCAGCGGAATCTCCTCTCCGGCCCGCAGCGTCAGGGCCAACCTGCGATAGTGGGCCGCGCTGCGGATTCGGAATAGAGCACCGGCGACGGGTGCGACCAGGATAGGTGCGCGCTTACCCGACAGCCTCCACAGGCTGACCGCGCGCTGTTCGGCGATCTCGGCATGCGGAGCCAATTGCTGGTGCGGCAGCACGTCGAACGCGGGCAGAAGCGCGAGAGGCGAAGGATCGCCATCTTCGAGAAGCTCCTGGAAGGCGCGCACCGGTTCCGCGAGTTCCTCTACCGCCTTGCTGCCCTCGGTAACGATCAGCAGAGGCCGGCCGAGCGCCTGTTGAAGCAGGACGTAGTGAATCGCTTTCGCCGCCTGCGACAGGCCACTCACCGAAAGGGATTCGCCGCTGAGAAGCCGGCCCAGCAGTTGGCGAAACCCGGAGGCTCGCGTCAGCTCGCGCAGCAGGTCCCGTAGTTCGGCTGAAGTCACAAGGGACGCGACAGTACGATGTCGACGAGATTTGTCGTGGAGTATCCGGGCTCCAGCGGCAGGGCCATTACCGATCCGCCCGCCGCCTCCACTTCCTCCCTGCCCGCAATAAAATGTGCCCAATCGGCGCCCTTCACCAGCACGTCCGGCAGCACGTCCGCGATCAGTTCACGCGGCGTGTCCTCGTCGAAAAATGTGACGCAATCGACAGCGGAGAGCGACGCCGCCAACCGGGCGCGCGCGTCTTCTGAAATCATCGGCCGCATCGGACCCTTCAACCGCTGCACGCTGGCGTCGGTGTTCAGCGCGAGAATCAGCACGTCTCCCAACGCGCGGGCGCTTTCAAGAAGCCGGATGTGCCCGGGGTGAAGGATGTCATAACAGCCGTTGGTGAAGACCACCTTCTTTCCCTGGTCTTTCCATTGACGGCGCCGCGCCACCAGTTGGCCGCGGTCGGAAACGATCACTTCAGGAACCCGCTTCTGACAACATTGGCCGAACTCAGCCGGTCGTTCCCGGCGTCGTCCAACGCCAACAGTTTTCGCAGCGCGGGATCGAGCAGGGCCTGCGTTTCCGGACGAAGCAGTTTCTTCTGCCACTGCTGCTGCGGCTTGTCGGAACGGCAATAGAAGCTGTGCATCGCCCGCCGGTGCTTCGCTGTGCGGTTGGCGGTGCCGCCGTGCCAGCAGTGCGCGTTCATGATCACGACGGTTCCCGCGGGCCCGGTGACCAGAATCTCGTCCGGGTGTGGCGCGCGCGGATCATCCAGCACGTCCTGTGGCAGCTTCCGCAGGCGGTGGGTACCCGGCACGACGCGAATCGCTCCGTTTTCCGTGGTGAACTCGTCCAGCATCCAAACGGTGTTCGACACCCAGTATCCGGTCTCGTCGGAGATCGCGCCCATATCGCAGTGCAACGGCTGCGGGTCTTCCGTATGCGGATTTGCCGACCTGACGTTCAGGCTGGACAGCTTGAAGTCCCGGCCCAGCACGGCTCCGGTTCCGTCAAGGATCTCCGGCATCGCGACGCAGCGGGCAAACACTGCGCCTTTGTCCACCAGGTTCGCCAGCCGTCGCGCGCCCGGCTCCTGCTTAAACTCCGCGCCCGCATTTTCCCCCTCACTCTCAAAAAGCGCCTCTACGCGCTCGCGAACCTCCCGGAGCAGGTCCGGGCCCATGTAGCCTTCAAGAACGAGATAGCCCGATTGGTCAATCTCGCGGCGTTGCTCTTCCGACAGCATTCCGACACCATTGTACTGAGGTGCCGTTGCAGAACATCCTGATTCGCACCACCAACTGGGTGGGCGACGCCGTAATGTCTTTACCCGCGCTTCGGGCGCTGCGCGAAGCCTGCCCGTCGGCGAAGTTGACGATTCTTGCGCGACCCTGGGTGGCCGACCTGTATGGCCGCGAGCCCTTTTGCGACGAACTGATCCCGTGGCGCGGCTATCGATGGGAAACGATTCAACAGATCCGCGGACGTGGGTTCGACTGCGCCATTCTGCTTCAGAACGCCTTTGGCGCGGCGGCCACCGTACGGATGGCGGGCATTCCCCGGCGCGTCGGCTACAACCGCGATGGGCGCGGATGGCTGCTGACCGACGCGATTGCCGTTCCACAACCCGGTGAGATCCCGCCGCATGAAAGCTACTACTACCTGGAACTGCTGCGGCGCGCCCGGATCATCGACGCACCGCTGCCGGTTGAGCCGCTGATTCGCCTGTCGAGCCGCGGCACGGTGACGGAGGCGCGCGTCGGCGTCAGCCCCGGTGCGGCCTACGGACCCGCGAAACGATGGCTGCCGGAACGCTTCGCCGAAGCGGCTGTCGAGGTGGCGCGCGAGACTTCAAGCGAGGTGATCGTTCTCGGCACGGCATCCGAGCATGCGGTATGCGAACAGGTTGCCGCCGCCGTGCGCGCATCTGGAATTGCCGCTACCAACCTGGCCGGGGCGACGTCGCTAAGCGCCTTCATTGACGAGGTGGCCAAGTGCCGCGTGATGCTGACCAACGATTCCGGGTCGATGCACATCGCCTCGGCACTGGGCGTTCCGACGGTGGTGGTGTTTGGCGCGACGAATCCCATCACTACGGGGCCCACCGGGCCGTTGTCGCGTGTCGTGCGGGAGCCTGTCGAATGCAGCCCGTGCCTGAAGCGCGAGTGTCCCATCGATCACCGCTGCATGACGCGGGTAAGCGCGGGCCGCGTTGCGGAGACCGCCCTGGAATTGCTGAAATAGCGGCGATGGATACGCGCTCAAAGATCGCCGCCGCATTCCCGAAGGACGCGGATGTGGCCGAAGGCTTCTTCGATCCCCTGCTGGCCTCGCATGCGGAGCAGTTGGAGGCGATGAAGTCCGCCAAGCCACTGGTGGCTGTAATCCGGGAGCCTGAGCAGCCGCTGCTGGACGCCCGGGCGCGCGCCGAACTGGTGGCCGCCCTGCGCGTGGTGGACGCCGTCGTGATTGGCGGGACGCTGACCGGGCGGGTGCTGGACGAAGACCGGCAGCAACTGATGCAGGTGATCCGCAACAAGCATGGCCGGTGACGGCATCCTGCTGGTCCGCATGGGCGCGATGGGCGACATCATTCACACGCTTCCCGCGGCGGCGGCGCTGGGGCGCGTCGCGTGGCTGGTGAAGCCGAAATGGGCTCCGCTGCTGGAGGGCAATCCGGCGGTGGCGGAGATCGTCACGTCGATGCCGGGACGCAGGTTCGATACGGCTTATGACTTTCAGGGGCTGATCAAGTCGGCGCTGATGGCGCGCGTGGGCTCAGGCAAGGTGATTGGCTTTGAAGATCCGCGCGAAGCCCCGGCCGCTTGGTTCTACTCGAAGCGGCAGCCGCGCCAAGGGGCGCACATCGTCGATCAGAACCTTAGTCTGGCGGGCGGCGGACGCGCGCAGTTCTGGTTGCCCCCCGGGGAGCGTGAGGGTCAGCTTCCCGAAGGACGCTTCGTGCTGGCGTGTCCGCTGGCTGGATGGAAGGGCAAGCAATGGCCGCTTGAGAACTACCGCCGCCTTGCGGAACTGCTTCCGGCGCCACTGGTGTTGACCGGTCCGCCGGGGTCGGGCCTGGATCATGAGTCTGCAATTCCGGGATTGATCGATGCCACGCGGCGGGCCGCAGCCGTTGTGGGCGTCGATAGCGGACCCCTGCATCTCGCGGCGGCGATCGGCGTACCGGGAGTGGCGATTTACGGGCCTACGGACCCCGCGCGGCATGGCCCCTATGGCGGGTCGATCAAAGTGCTGCGCCAACCCGGGGCCGCAACCACCTACCGCCGCGGCGATACCTTCGACGCGTCGATGCTGGCCATCACGCCCGAGGCCGTCGCGCGGGAATTGTCGCCCCTCTTATGAGCCGCTTCTCAAAGACCTATTCGGACCGCGTGGCCAAGCTGCGCGTCCCGATGGGCTTCCTCCTGTTGGCCGCTTTCGTAATCTTCGCCCAACCGACCCTGCGAAGCGTTCTATGGGGCGTGCCGTTGGGCGGAATGGGCTTGTGGCTGCGCGGATGGGCGGCGGGCCACCTGGAGAAGAACCAGAGGCTGGTGGAGTCCGGACCCTATGCGTGGGTCAGGAATCCGCTCTACGTTGGCTCCCTGATTACCGCGCTGGGGCTGGCCGTGGGAGCGAAGCGGCCGCTTCTGGCGTGGCTGTTCTTCCTGGTCTTCTATCTCGTGTACCTGCCGGTAGTCCATCTGGAGGAACAGCACCTGCGGAAGCTGTTCCCGGCGTTTGAGGAATACGCCACGCGAGTGCGCATGTTTCGCCCGCTGTATCCGGAGAATCCGCCGGACCGGCCATTTCGGTGGGAGCTCTATTTTAAGAACGAGGAGTACAAGGCCGCCCTCGCATTTCTGGTGGCGGCGGTGTTCCTCTTCTGGAAAGCGGCGAGCGCTATTTGATCTTGTACTTCTTCGGATCGGTGCCGGGAATCTCTTCGCGGTGCGCCGTGTGGCAGCTCTTGCAGGTGCCGCCCAGCTTGCTGAATACCGCGCCAACGTGATCCTCGTGGCCCGCGTCGGCGGCCATCTTCAGTTCCTTCGATAGCGCTTCAGCTTCCTTCGTCCACGTCACGGCGTCGGCCATGTTCCGGCTTTCCCAGTCGGAGATGGTCTTGGGAAACGCTTCCGCCATAATGGCGGCCGCGGCTGACACGTCAGCCATGGATTTGGCAGGCACGGCTTTGCGCAGAGTGCCCATCGCCTTTCCCACCTTTGACATGTTTTCGTGCATCTCATGTTCGTCGGCCCTGGAGGCCGAAGACAGACCGAGGCAGAGCAGCCCCGAGAGAAAGATCCCTTTGATCATGGGAAGAATTCTACCGCAAGATCGAAACGGGACGCCAGAGATACTTTTTGTCTGCACTTCGCGCGTTGTCTATGGGCCGGAAGGATCGCCACCGCCGTGAGAAGACTTTGCAAACCGGAAAATGAAACGACTACGTAGAATAAATCGTCTGAGAAGTTCGATGAAGGCTATTGAGAAGCGTAGGGAGTACCGATAGGGAAACATCGCGGCGGAAGGCCGGGGGAGATCCGGCGCCGCAGCGACTGGATTAGCGGGCGATTGGATTAAGGAATGGCCCGGAAATTGCTTGACAGCTGTGGTATGCTACGGCGAGATGAATGAAAGGCGAAGAGAGGAGGATGGGTCTATGAACTGCACGCAGATGATTTTAGCGGGCTCCACTCAGATCGACCTCCGATTCCTGAAACCTTTCCAAAAAATTATCGTCTAAGCTAGTCGAGAGTAAAGGAATAGAAAAACAACAGTAAAACTGGAGAAGTCGCCATGACAAAGCAAGAACTGAATAAATACCGGCAAATTCTGGAAACGCGCCAGACCGATCTCTCCGCCGTCGTGCGGAACCGGGAAGGAATCGCGATCGAGAAAAGTCCGGACGCTATTGACGAAGTCCAGCACGCATCCGAGCGGGAGCTGGCAATTCGAAACCTGGATCGTGAGTCGCAGCTTCTGCGGCAGGTTCGGGGCGCGTTGCGGCGCATGTCCGACAACGCTTACGGCGTCTGCGTCCACTGCGACGAAGATATCTCGCCGAAACGCCTGCAGGCCGTGCCCTGGGCTGCGTATTGCATCAACTGCCAGGAACTGGCTGATCGTCACCAAGTGACCGAGTCGGAAGACCTGGAAGACGTCCTGGTCAACGCGGCTTAATCCCAACGGTCTTCTCCACATTTTTAAGGACGCGCGCTCTTCAGGCCGCGTCCTTTTTTCGTGCCTAGCCCGCCTATCTAACCCCGGATCGCTATCGCCGAAGCCATACGACCGGCAGCAGTTCCATCCCGGCGGTACGAATGAAATGTCTCGTTCCCGCAGCGGGAACAGCCACCCACCCGGAAAATCTGCCCGTCCGGAACTCCCGACGTAGTCAGTTGCTGCCGGTTGAGTGAGATCAAATCGAGATGCGTGCGCCCTACAACTCCGAACTTCTCGGCCACTTCCGGCCCGACTTCGTAGCAGCATCGTTCGATGGCCGGTCCAATCGCGGCGAAGAGATTACCCGGAGCGGCGCCAAAGTTCGCGATCATTGCGGACACCGTCTTTTCTAAAATGCTTGCCGCGGTGCCTCGCCAGCCCGCGTGAACGGCGGCGATCACCCTGCGGGAGGGATCAACGAGGAGAACGGGCACGCAGTCCGCTGTACGAATCTCAAGCAGCAACCCCGGTTGCGCGGTAATCAGGGCGTCGCCTTCGCCGAGAAAGCCAGGCTCTGCGGCGGAGATTACGATGTCGGAGTGGGTCTGATTTACCCAGGTGCGCCGGGGCTGGTGCGTCCAATTCTCCGAATGGCGCGTTCCAAAACCATGTTCCAGCCACGCGTAGCCCTCCCAGGCGGGCACGCGGAGGATCATGCCACCGGGTTTTGGATCTGGGAAATCATCACCTGCCGCTGGAACTCCTGCAGCATAGACTCGTCCAGACGAACTTCCGTAGGTTTTTTAATCAAGTTGGGAGTGGCGTCGATCTTGTCTTGCAGCTTCAGCAACGCGTAGAACAAATTCTCCGGCCTGGGCGGGCACCCGGTAACATATACGTCAACGGGAACGATTCGGTCAACGCCTTGTAGTACGGAATAGGTATTGAAAGGCCCGCCGACGCTGGAACAAGCGCCCATGGAGATCACCCATTTCGGCGCGGACATCTGTTCGTAGATTCGCCGGAGCACGGGAGCCATCTTCAGCGTTACCGTTCCGGCCACAATCATCAGGTCGCTTTGCCGTGGGCTGGGGCGGAAGACCTCGCTTCCGAAGCGGGCGATATCGAAACGCGCCGTCGAGGAAGCGATCATTTCAATGGCGCAGCAGGCTAAGCCAAAGCTCAGCGGCCAGACTGAGCTTTTTCTCGCCCAGTTGAAAACATAGTCGACCGAAGTGGTGACGATGTTGCGCTCAAACTGGTTCTCGAGAAATGCCATCCAACTCCAGTATTCCACGCCGATAAGGGTCTACGTGGGAGCCTTGGATGAATTCAGGCCTGGACAATCTCATCCTCCGGAACGCCATGATCGCGTTTGCCGTCGCCGGCGCGCTTACGCCTCTGTTTCGTAATCTTTGCCGGGAGTGGGGCTTCGTGGACCTGCCCGGTGGACGCAAGATCCATGACACGCCGGTGCCGCGTATCGGCGGAGTGCCCGTCGCGATCGCCTATGTCAGCGCGCTGCTGTCGATTCAAGGCGCCTTCGACGGCCGGGACTTAGTATGGCGTCTTATTCCCGGCGTCGTGGTGATTCTCGCCATCGGACTGATGGACGATCTGCGAGGCCTTGCTCCCTTGAACAAGCTGGCCGGGCAGGTGCTTGCCGCGTCCACCGCATTCGCCTGCGGGCTCCGGCTGGATTCGGTGGCCGGATGGGCAGTTCCCTACCCTATGCAGCTCCCTTTAACGATCCTCTGGCTGCTGCTGACGATGAACGCCCTAAACCTGATCGACGGTCTGGACGGGCTGTGCGCCGGCGTCGGCCTACTTAGCGCCGGGACGCTATTCTGCGCCGCGATTCTTCTGGGCGATCAATCCCTGGCCATCGCGACGCTACCCTTGGCTGCGGCTCTGGCCGGGTTCCTGATCTTCAACTTCAACCCGGCCAGCGTCTTCCTTGGCGATTCCGGCGCGCTGCTGATCGGATTTCTGCTGGGCTGTTTCGGCTTAGCCTGGTGCCAGAAAACGGCGACGCTTCTTAGCGTCACCGTTCCCCTGCTTGCGGTGTCCGTCCCTTTGGCCGACCTTACTTTGTCCATCGTCCGGAGACTCGCGGCGCGGCGCCCTATCTTCCTTGCTGACCGTGGCCACCTGCACCACCGCCTTCTGGATCTTGGCTTCACGCACAAGCGCGCCGTTCTTGTACTCTATCTGGCCTGCGCCGTTGCCTCCTCGCTGGCCGTCTGGGGCTGCGTCGCACTCTAAAGTTCATCCAAAGCGGAACCTTTCGGGCTTATGCCCGTAGTAGGTTCCATGACCGGCCTGCTCTCCGATCTTCGATTCGCCCTGCGCACGCTTCGCCGAAGTCCCCTTTTCACAGCGGTTGCGATTGTCTCGCTGTCTCTGGGTATCGGCGCGAACACGGCCATCTTCACGCTGATGGACCAGTTGATGCTGCGTGTCCTCCCGGTGAAGAATCCTGAAAATCTGGTGATGCTGTACCAGGAGGGCCCGCATAACGGCAGCAACATGGGCTACCGAATGCACTCTTACCCGATGTATCAGGACTTTCAAAATAAGTCCGAGCCTTTGACCGACGTCTTCTGCCGGCGCGGCTCCGACGCGTCCTTGAGCATCGGCACTCAAACAGAGCGCGTGGATGCGGAACTGGTCTCAGGCAACTACTTTTCCGCCTTGGGTGTGGGTGCCGCGGCGGGCCGGGTGTTCAATTCCAAGGAAGACGATCAGGTGCACAAAGGCCACCCGGTGGTGGTCCTTTCCTACGACTACTGGATGACCCGCTTCGGCGGACGCGCGGACGCTGTCGGGCAGAAGATCCTGGTGAACAATTACCCGATGACCATCGTGGGCGTTTCCGCCGCGGGATTCTACGGGTTGGACCCGTCGCAATCGCCCCAAATTCGAGTGCCCGTTCAGATGCAGCCCATCATGATGCCGTCCTGGACCTGGGTTCATTCGGGCGATCCCCGCACACGCTGGGTTCAGGTGTTCGGACGGCTGAAACCCGGCTACACGCTGGAATCCGCCGCAGCTCCGATGCAGGGCCTGTTCCTGCAGATCCGGCGTTTCGAAATGACGCTGAAAGGCGCCGCCGACTGGAGCCAGTTCAATCGCGAACGATTTATGAAGGGCACGCTGCATCTGGAGAGCGCCGCCACCGGATTTTCCTACCTGCGCCGCAGTTTCTCCACCGCCCTGGTCGTGCTGATGGTGATGGTGGGGCTGGTGCTGTTGATCGCCTGCGCCAATGTCGCAAATTTGCTGATCGCGCGGGCTGTGGCGCGTCAGAAAGAGATCGCCGTGCGGCTTTCGCTGGGCGCGTCGCGCGGACAGTTGGTGCGGCAGCTTCTGGTTGAGAGTGTGCTTCTGTCGTTCGCCGGGGCGGTGCTGGGCGTTCTGCTGTCGTTATGGATGACGCGCGGACTTCTGGCAATGATTCCAGTAGGTGAGAATCCCTTGCTGCTTCGGCCGGAGCCCGACATGCGAATCCTGCTGTTCACCCTGGGCCTGACATTCCTGACCAGCATCGTGTTTGGCTTGGTGCCCGCCCTGAAGGCCAGCCGTCCCGATTTGTGGGGCACGCTGAAAGACGCTGTGGGATCAATTGCCGGCGCAGGCGGATCGGTAATGTTGCGCAAGGGCCTGGTGTCGGCGCAGGTGGCCTTGAGCTTTCTGCTGCTGTTTGGCGCGGGTCTTTTCGTTCGAAGCCTTCAGAATCTGAAGGACACCGATACTGGCTTTCGCGACATACACAATCTCGTGACGTTCGCGGTGGATCCCTCCAAGAACGGCTACACCAATGAACGGGCCACCCAGTTCTTGCGGGATTTGCTTGAGAATGTCCGCTCCGCCCCCGGCGTCGTAGGCGCGGGACATGCGTCGGTGGAAGTTCTTTCCGGAAACGAGTGGGATAGCGGAATGTCCGTCGAAGGGCACCAGGCCAAGGACGGTGAGGACATGCAGGCGTTTATGAACGCGTTGTCGCCGGGCTACTTCGACGCGATGGGCGTCCGCTTGGTGGAGGGCCGCGACTTCGACTGGCGGGACCTTAAAGAAAACTCCAAGGTATGCATCGTGAACCAGAAGTTTGCGCGGCACTTCTTCAAAGATCAGAGCGCGATTGGCCGCCACCTCGGGCAGGGGCGCGGCCCCAAGATGAAGCTGGATATTGAGATCATCGGCGTCACCGAGGACACGCTGTACGAAGGGCCGCGGGAAGGCGTGCGGCGGCAGGTGTTCGTTCCGAAGTATGGCAACGGCGGTACAAACTTCTACGTTCGCGCTGGGCTGGGCTCCCCGGCTCTCTTCACCGCCATGCGGGCCGAAGTGAAGAAGCTGGACGGGTCCATGCCGGTTTACGGGTTAAAGACGCTGGGCGGCCAACTGGATCAGACGCTGCTTACCGAACGCCTGATTGCGCTGCTGTCGGCCGGCTTTGGTGGCTTGGCTACATTGCTGGCAGCGATCGGGCTCTACGGTGTGATGGCCTTTGTCGTCGCGCGCCGCACGAAAGAGATCGGCCTCCGCATGGCACTGGGCGCAAAGCGGAGTTCCGTAATCTGGCTGGTGATGCGGGAGGTTCTGCTGCTGGTGGGGATCGGGCTAGCCATCGGCATCCCAGCGGCCTTGGCGGCTGGACGTTTGGTGGCGTCGAAACTGAACCTGCACGGAATCGTGCCCCACGATCCAGTCATCGCGGGCATCGCGATCCTGCTGTTGGTCGTCGTGTCGGCGTTCGCGGGTGTCATTCCCGCGCGGCGGGCGGCATCGATTGATCCGATGATCGCGCTACGGTACGAGTGACGCCGCGCGGTCGGCGGGCGCCCACTGCGGGCAGTCGATCAGGTGATCATTCACCATCCCCGTCGCCTGCATATAGGCGTAGCAGATCGTTGAGCCGACGAACTTGAAGCCGCGTTTCGCCAGGTCTTTGCTCATAGCGTCGGACTCTGCGGTTCGGGCTGGAACTTCAGCTTGCGTCTTCCAGGCGTTGCGTCGCGGGCGGTTGCCGGTAAAGCTCCAGATGTAGCGGTCGAACGTGCCGAACTCCCGCTGCACGGCAAGGAAACATTTCGCATTGACGGTCGCGGCGGCGATCTTCAGCTTATTCCGCACGATTCCCGGATTCGCCATCAGCTTCGCAGCGCGCGCCGCACCATAGCGGGCCACCTTCGCAGCGTCGAAGTTGTCGAACGCGTCGCGATACGACTGGCGCTTGCGGAGAATCGTATCCCAGCTAAGCCCCGCCTGCGCGCCTTCAAGAATCAGCAGTTCGAACAGCATCCGGTCGTCATGCTGCGCAACGCCCCACTCACGGTCGTGATAGGCGAGATGAAGCGGGTTCTTTGCCCAAGGGCATGACGGCATATCCGCTATTTTCGCTGTAACCTTCGGGCAATGGTGAGGTAATACAAGGCAGGGAAGGCGAGAAAGAAAGCGATTGCATTCTCCGACCGACGAGGAAGTGATGAGAGCCGTGCGCGAGGGCGATGTGCGCCAACTCAGCCTGCTTTTCGACCGCCACCATGCGGCGCTGTTCCGGTACGGCATGCGAATGACGGGAAGGCGGGAGTGGAGCGAGGATCTTGTCCAGGAAATATTCGTGCGTGTCCTCCGATACCGCGACACGTTTCGCGACGGCAATCTGTTTATGACTTGGGCTTACCGCATCGCCCGAAACGCCTATATCGATCAGGCGCGCAAGCGGCGTCATGAAGTGCAGACCGAGCTGCCGGTGGAATTGCCGGTGCCGCCTTCAAACGCCCTGGAGACCGGTCAGGAAGTGGCCTTGCTGCGGCGCGCGTTGACGCGCCTCCCGGAGCAGCATCGCGAAATCCTGGCCCTGGCGCGTTTCGAGCAGCTGCCCTACGAGCAGATTGCGGAAATGCTGGGGATCGAAGTGGGCACCGTGAAGACGCGGGTCCATCGCGCGATCAAGCAGCTTCGCGATATCTATTTCGAACTCAGGAGGCCAAATGCCTGGCACACCGCGTGACGAACAGTTCGCCGACTATCTGGCCGGCCGGATGACGCGCGAAGAGACGCTGGAGTTTGAGCGGCACATGGATTCCGACGACCGCTCCGCAGTGGATTTATGGGAGCGTCTGGCGGATCTGCCGGCAGACCAGCCCTCGCCGCTGGTGAAGCAACGGTTCCAGCAGCTGTTGAAGAGTGAGACGCATTCCCACGTGCGTTGGATCCCGTGGGCCATGGCGGCGGCAATTTTCGCCGGCGGATTCTTCGCAGGCCGCATCGTGCCCGTACAGCCTCCGGAGGATGTGGCGGCTCTGCGGCAGGAAGTGCGCACGCTGCGCGAGACCGTGATTGTGTCGATGCTGCGCCAGGAATCGGCGTCGGACCGGCTGAAGGGCGTGCTGACGTCGGCTTCCCTGAACCGCCCGGATGCCGACGTTACGGCGGCATTGATCGACACGGTGCGGCGCGACGCGAACGTCAACGTGCGCCTGGCCGCGATCGATGCGCTACGGCGCTTCAGCGGCGATCAGACAGTGCGGGCGAATTTCGCGGGATCGCTGAGCACCGGCGATTCTCCCCTCGTGCAGATCGCGCTAATCGACGCGCTGGTGGAGATGCAGGACCGTAGCGCCGCCCCGGCATTGCGCCGTCTGGGCGCTTCGACGGAAGTCGATAAATCGGTAAAGGAACGGGCAAGATTTGCCCTGGAGCGTTTAGAACAATGAGACTCACACTTTTTCTTTTGATGCCCCTCGCATTAGTGGGCCAGATCCGGACCGCTTTCTCCGACCCTAGCGCGCCGGGAACCGTGCGAGTCGAGATCGTTAGCGGCAGCATCACGGTTTCCGGCACGGCGGGCAGCGACGTCGTCGTCGAGGTAAAGGGGTCTCCGGCGCGCACACGCCGCGATTCCGAAGCGCCCGCCGGAATGCGGCGCATTGGCGGCGGTGGCGGCGAGGTGACGGTCCGCGAGAGCCGCAACGTCATCCGCGTCGAAGCCGAAGGCCACACCAACCAGGACCTTAGCATTCAGGTTCCGGCGAAGACGGCGCTGAAATTGGAAACGGTCAACAGCGGATCGATTCAGATCGACAACGTCGAAGGCGAGATCGAGGCCGAGAACGTCAACGGCAGCATTAAGCTGACAAACGTTGCCGGTTCAGTCGTCGCGAATACTTTGAACGGCAAGATCGAATGCACGTTGACGAAAGCGTTTCCGGACAAGCCGATGGCGTTCACGACGCTAAACGGCGCGATCGACGTGACGCTGCCTTCGGACCTGAAGGCGACCCTTCGAATGCGGTCAGACAATGGAGACATCTACAGCGATTTCGAAGTGAATGTCCGTTCGGAACGTGTCGAATCGAAGTCCCGGCGGGGATGGAAAAGTGAAAGCACGATCGTCGCCGACATCAACGGCGGCGGCCCCGAGATTCGCCTTCAGACGATGAACGGCAAGATCTACGTCCGCAAGAAGTAGCTACTGCTTGTCGAGCGCAAACTCGACAAGAGCCTCAAACGGCACGTGCTCCAGACAGCCTTCGTGGGTGCCTGCAAGGTACACCGGCGCAGCCTTGCCCGCGTCGTAGGCTTCCTTCCAGCGCGCGGCGCAGACACACCAGCGGTCTCCGGGCTTCAGGCCGGGAAAGTTGAACTGCGGCATCGGCGTTACGAGGTCGTTGCCACAGGAGACAGAGAACTCCAGAAAATCCTTCGTCACCTGCGTGCAGACGGTGTGGGACCCCAGGTCGTCATCATTCGTGTCGCAGCAGCCGTTTCGGAAGAATCCGGTGGTCGGCTTACTCGAGCACGTCTCCAACGGCCCCCCCAGAACGTTCTTCCTCGGTTTGATCGGCGCCATGCTCTCTCAATTGTGACAGAGCCCATTTCGCATGACTGGCGACTGCCGGGTCGCCGTGGCCGGCCAACCGCTGCAACGGCTGGCGATACTCTTCGCGGCGTGCGTTGCCCATCGCCATGGCGGCGTTCCTAAGGAAGCCGCGATGCTTCGTTCGCCACAACGGCGACCGGCGGTATCGCTGTCGAAACTCTTCCTCGCTTAGCGACGCGAGTTCGGCCAGTGGCGGGGCAACCGCGTCCGGGTGAAACGCGGGGTCGTCAGTAAACGGGGCGCGCCGGTTCCACGGGCACACGTCCTGGCAGATGTCGCATCCGAAGACATGGTTGCCGTGTAGCGCGCGAAGCTCCGCCGGAGTCTCCGTGCGCGATTCGATCGTGTGGTAACTGATGCAGCGCGACGAATCCATCTCCCACGCTGGACGGTCGCGGCCTGTCGGCACGATGGCCGCCGTTGGACACGCATCAATGCAGCGCGTGCAGGAGCCGCATCGCTCCGGCGGAGGATTTCCCGGAGACAACTCCAGTGACAGAAGCAGCGCACCCAGAAAGAACCAGGAACCTTGCCGCTGATTGATCAGGCACGTGTTCTTACCGATCCAGCCGATACCCGCGCGTTGCGCGTACGACCGCTCCAGCAGGGGCGCGGTGTCGACACAGACGCGATACTCGCATTGCGGCAGCCGCGGAATCAGTTTCGCGAAACGCTCCCGCAGCACTTCGTGATAGTCGCGTCCCCACGCGTAGCGCGAGATCCACCCACGAGTGTCGTCGCTCACCTGAGCCCGACACGGAGCGGGAGCGTTGTAGAGAACGCCGCAAACCAGGATCGACCGTGCAGAGGGAAGAAGGCGCCGTGGATCGCGTCGCGCTTCACGACGGTGGCCGGTAAGATAGTCCATCGACGCCGCGCGTCCCCGCTGAACCCAGTCGTCAAAGAACGCGAAGTCCGCAAGAGGCTCCGCCGGCGCGATGCCGGCAAGATCGAAGCCACTCTCGCGGGCGAGCGAGATTATTCGCTCAGAATCGGCTCGAACGATTCCTCGGGGCGCGATTCCAGCTCCGGATGGCGTTCCAGGTAGCGGGCGCACGTGTTCCAGCGTAGCAGCGCATCGTCATTACCCGGCGGCCGTAGCGCTTCGGCACGCTGGTAGTGCGTCATCGCTTTCCGCAACAGATCGTAAGCGTCAAAGCGCGCGCCCGGGGCCCCGAGGCGAAGCTGCGATCGCGCCGTTCGCTCCTCCACGATCCCGAGATAGTATTCGCGTTCATACTCGCTCTGCAGGCGTGCCACGGTTTCTCGCGCTTCTGGAGGATGCAGGCCGCGTCCGAACTGATCGGTCTGCGCGAGAATCAATGTGATCAAAGCCTGCTGATTTTCCTTCTCGATCGCGAGTACGTCCTGGCAGATGCTTTCAGCCTGCGACGGCTCATTCAGCAACCGGTAGTGCCGCGCCTTCTCGAGCGCAGCCGGGATGGCGTCCGGCGAAATCGGTTTCAGCGTCCACGACATGATGGAGCCTCCTTATCGAAACATCCGGAAGAGCCGCGTGAGTGGGTCGAAGAAGCGGTCCACCACACGTTCCTTCAGCGGAATGATTGCGTTGTCCGTTATCGTAATCCCTTCCGGACAGACGTTGGTGCAGCACTTCGTGATGTTGCAGAAACCGATGGCGTCGCGCGTCTTCAGATCCTCCACGCGGTCATCCTCGTCCAGCGGATGCATCTCCAGCGCGGCGGTATAGGTGAAGAATCGCGGGCCGATAAACTCGTCGAACTTGCCGTGGTCCCGCAGCACGTGGCAAACATCCTGGCAGAGAAAACACTCGATGCACTTTCGAAATTCCTGAACCCTGTCCGAATCCTCCTGGGCCATTCGCCAAGTGCCGTCCGCCGCGTCCGGCTTGCGCGGTTTGAACTTCCGGATCCGTTTCTTCACCTCGTAGTTCCAACTGACGTCGGTGACGAGATCGCGGATCACCGGGAACGCGCGCATCGGCTCGATGGTGACGGGCTTATCCAGCGGAAGCTGATTCAAGCGCGTCATGCACATCAGGCGCGGCATGCCGTTGATCTCAGCCGAACAGGAGCCGCACTTTCCCGCCTTGCAATTCCAGCGCGCGGCGAGATCCGTCGCCTGCGAGGCCTGAATCTGATGAACCGCGTCCAGCACCACCATCCCCGGGGAAATCTCCGTGACATAGTCGCTGAAGGAGCCTCCGGTGCCAACGCCGCGCCAGATCCGGAAGGTCGCCGTCTCGCTCATTTCATCTCCTCGATCATTGCGCGGTGTTCGTCCGACTGCGGCGCCACCGGTACGCGCTCAACTGCCATGCCGCCTTGGTAGCCATCGCTGCGGATCGCGATATTGTACTTGGCCCATTCGGCGTCCTTGTCCGGAAAATCCTCGCGGAAGTGCGCGCCACGGCTTTCCTGGCGCAGCAGGGCGGCGCGGGCGATGGCCTCCGAAACGATCAGCAGGTTGTCGAGATCTAGCGCCGTGTGCCAGCCGGGATTGTACTCGCGATTGCCGCGGACGCTGGCATTCGACGCCGCCACACGAAGCTTTGCGACATGATCGATCGCTTGCTTCATCTCGTCTTCGCGGCGCACGATGCCCACAAGGTTCTGCATATGCTCCTGCAGGGCATGTTGGACGTGGTAGGGGTTCTCGCCCGTTTCGCGTTCGAAGGGCGACAGAGCGTAAGCCGACGCGTTCCCCAACTGGCCATCGTCAATAGCGGGCTGCGGTTGAGAACGGGCGAACTCCGCAGCATTCTCACCGGCGCGTTTGCCAAACACCAGCAGATCGGACAGCGAATTTCCACCCAGGCGATTCGCGCCATGCAGACCCGCCGCGCACTCCCCGGCGGCGAAGAGTCCCGGAACATCCGACATCTGCGTTTCGGCGTCCACCCGGACGCCGCCCATCATGTAGTGCGTCGTCGGACCCACTTCCATCGGCGTGGCCGTGATGTCCAGGTCGGCAAGCTGCTTGAACTGGTGATACATGCTGGGCAGCTTTTTCTTGATGTGCTCCGCGGCGTTCGGGATATGCTTCTTGATCCAAGCGATGTCGAGAAACACTCCACCATGCGGACTGCCGCGGCCTTCGCGCACTTCCCGGACGATGCAGCGGGCAACGTGGTCTCGGGTGAGAAGCTCCGGTGGCCGGCGCGCGTTCTTGTCGCCCTGCGTGTAGCGCCAGCCTTCCTCCTCGCTGTCGGCGGTCTGGGACTTATAGTTGTCCGGAATGTCGTCGAACATGAACCGGCGGCCGTCTTTGTTCAACAGCACGCCGCCTTCGCCGCGCACGCCCTCAGTCACCAGAATGCCGCGAACACTGGGCGGCCACACCATGCCGGTGGGATGGAACTGTACGAACTCCATATCCATCAAGGTGGCGCCTGCGCGATACGCCAGTGCATGCCCATCGGCCGTGTATTCCCACGAGTTCGACGTGATCTTGAACGCACGCCCTACGCCGCCCGTAGCCAGCACCACAGCCTTCGCGCGAAACACTTTGAAGCGCCCGCGTTCGCGGTCGTATGTAAACGCGCCCGCCACGCGCCCGCTGTCCTTCAGCAGCGTGACGACGGTGTGCTCCATGTGGAAGTCGATGCCCTGATGGATGCCATGATCCTGCAGCGTGCGGATCATCTCCAATCCCGTCCGGTCGCCAACATGGGCCAGCCGGGGATACTTGTGTCCGCCGAAATTCCGCTGGAGGATTCTTCCATCCTTCGTGCGGTCGAACAGCGCGCCCCAAGCTTCCAACTCCCGCACTCGGTCCGGAGCCTCTTTCGCATGCAGCTCCGCCATGCGGGGGTTGTTGAGATACTGGCCGCCGCGCATGGTGTCGGTGAAGTGGACGCGCCAACTGTCGCGGTCGTCCACATTGCCCATCGCGGCGGCGACACCACCTTCGGCCATCACCGTGTGCGCTTTTCCCAGGAGGGACTTCGACAACACCGCTACACGCACACCGGCAGCCGAGGCTTCAACAGCGGCACGTAGGCCCGCACCTCCGGCGCCGATGATGAGAACATCATGCTCCCGCGTTTCAAAAGTCTGCATTGGCTAGAGGATTCTCCAATCGGACCAGATGCCCATCGAACACATGCGCACGTACAGATCGGAAAAGGCGACCGTGAACAGGCTGGACCAAGCGAAGCGCATATGCCGGCAGTTGAGGCTGCTGACGCACTGATAAGCGGTCTGACTCGCCGGGGATTGGGATAGACGGTTGCGAAAGCCGCCGACCAGATGGCGCAGCGAATGGCACCCGAACGTGTAGCAGGACAGCAGCACGACGTTCGTCAACAGCAGAACCGACCCGACGCCGATACCAAAGCCGTCGGCGAAGAAGAAAGCCTTCACCGCGTCATACCACAGCACGCACACGAAAAGAATAGAGAGGTATAAGAAGTAGCGGTGAAAGTTCTGCATAACTAACGGGAACGTCCGCTCACCGAGATAACTCTTGCGGGGTTCGCCTACCGCGCACGACGGAGGGTCGGCCCAAAAGGCCTTGTAGTAAGCGCCGCGGTAGTAGTAACAGGTGAAGCGAAACCCGGCGGGCACGCCCAGGATCAGAAGCGCGGGGGAAAACGGCAGCCATCCCGGAAACCAAGCCGGTTTGGGACCGAAAATCGCGTGGGGGGACGACCCCCAGATCTCAGGTGAGTAGAATGGCGAAAGATACGGTCCGTAAGTGTAATAAGCGTTCTGAAAGGCCGCCCATGTCGCGTAGACAAGGAAAGCGGTAAGTACGCAAAACACCGCAGCAGGCGTCACCCACCAGGCGTCGGGGCGCTTCGTTTCCCCGAAGCCCCGGCGGGTGACGGGCACATCATAGGTAGCCGGCATGGATTGCCATGGTTATCGCAATCCGTACCTCTGCGTCAAGTGGCCTAGCGTTTCGCCTTCTTGGCAACCGTCTTCTTGGCAGCGGCCTTCTGCGGCGCTCTCGTCGTGACACGAGCCAATTTGCGCGTTTTCGGATCGACTTTCAGTTTGGCGTTCAAATCGAAGTCGCGTCCCGACAAGTGCAGTAGCGCAGTCGAAGGCCCGGCACCACGGTCATGGATCTCCGCGCTTTCCCTGGCGTGCCGCTCCAACTCAGCCACAGACGGCATCTCGGAGTCTTCGTCCGCCGAACAGGAGTGTACGTGAACAATCTCTCCCGTTGTGGGTGAGTACAGCACGATCACCACTGCCCGCTCCGCCTCCGGAAAGTCAAGCTTGGGTAGTTGTCTTGTTGCCATATCAGCCTCCTTTAGAGGAAAAAGATCAACCGCATCGGCCGGGCGACACAATCGCGGGTATAAAGCGCCCACACAATCTTAGTGCACTTACTCGCGGCAACCGCCGTGAACGGGCCCTTCTTCGTAACACCGTTATCCACGTACTCCTTCACGTAGCAACTGGCGGTGGTTTCGTCGTCCGTCTCCTGAATCATCTGCAGGAACGGGATGGCGACGATATTCTTTGGCGAAGAAAAGGTCTGAACTTTCGTGAAAGTGTGGGTCGTATTGATGGTGCCAGCACCGTTGATGCCGAACATACTGGCCACCCAAAGTCCGTTAACTGCCATGTCAGGGCCTCCTTGCCCAAGGCAGACAGGCTATCAGGACGGGCGCTGGGGGTCAATCCCTCGCGTCCCCTCGCGTGCCTGTGCCTTTTCGAGCGACGAAAATGCCGTTGTTGGGTGGGGCGGTCCAAGTCTCCCGTTTTCCGTCGGGCCACAGAACTTCGATGGCGCCGATGACGGGCTTGTCGCCGAGTCCGAAATGAACGCGCGCGTCGCTGGCCGAGCAATAGCTTGAGTCTGTATGGACCCGCCGGATGAGCGGCTGCAGATCCTCCCGGTAGAGCGTCACGACCGCTCCCAACGCCTGGGGCGCCTGGGCGTCCACCAGGACGAAGCCGGTGGCGGGTGAGTCGTTGCGCAGCAGACGCGCCGGACCGTCATTGTTCGCAATCACGATGTCGATGTCGCCGTCGTTATCGATGTCGCCGAATGCCGCGCCCCGCGTGACTTCGTTCAGGTCGAATGGCTTCCCCGCCCTCGCCGAGTAGTCGATGAACTTGCCGCTGCCCTCGTTTCGAAGAAGCAGGTTCTTCTCCTTGAAGGGTTGGGGCTGGCCGCGCTGCTCCTCGCGCAGAGTGACGGCTCCGTTTGCGAGAAAAAGATCCAGCCGGCCATCGTTGTCGAAGTCGATCCAGCCCGTGCCGAAGCCGGTGTAGGCGAACGTCGATTGGAACAGGCCCGAAGAGCGTGTCACATCCAGGAACATCGGCCAACCTTGCGGCGAAGCGCCTTCGTTGCGGAACAGCGTCGCGCCCTCGCGCATCAGGTTTAGCACGAAGAGATCGAAGTCTCCATCGCCGTCGTAGTCTCCCGCCGCGACACCCATGCCCGCCTTCGCCAAGCCGTCTTCGGAATATCCGGCGCCCGATTCAATTCCCATCTCCCGGAATGTTCCATCCTTCTGGTTGATCCAGACGTGGTTCTGCGCCGTGTCGTTTGCCACAAACAAGTCCTGCCACCCGTCTTCGTTCAGGTCGAGAGCGGTTACTCCAAGCCCCGGGCCCAGTGCGCGGTTGATTCCGGCCGTCACCGTGATATCGGTGAACTTTCCGTTTCCGTCGTTGTGATACAGCCGGGCCGACACGGGCGAGTAGACGCGCGGCGTGCAGTAGTCCGGTTCGCCTGTCGGTGCCTGGCACTTCTTGTTGATCGCCGTCGAAAAGTTCACGTAGCTGAGGATGACGAGGTCCGCCTGATTGTCGCGGTCGTAGTCGAAGAACGCGGCGCTGGTGGACCAGGCATCCGGGAAGTTGGCGGGTACAAGCTCGAAGCGCCCACCCAGATTCCGGTAGAGCTGTGTCTTGCCCCAGCCCGTGATCAGCAGGTCGGGTTTTCCGTCGCCATCGAAATCGCCGGTGGCTGCGCCCATCCCGTAGCCGTCGTACGCGATGCCGGAGGCTTCGGTGACATCTTTGAAGCGCAGGGGTGTGCCGGACGCCACGTCGTTGCGGAAGAGTTTGCCCGCGCCCTTGCTCTGCACGAAGAACACATCCAGATCGCCGTCGCCGTCATAGTCGAGGAGCGCGACACCGGCGCCCATGATCTCGGGCATGTAGAACTCGCCGGCTGCCCCGCTGGCGTGCGTGAAGTCCAGCCCGGCTTCCGCCGTGACATCCGTGAATATGCCCGCGCGAGTGGATTCAGCCGGCTTCGGACGCGAGCAGGCGGCGAGGACCAGCAATAAAACGGGAAGACCCTTCATTGTTGTAAGCGTGACAGATCGCGGCGGATGGAATCCGCGAGCTGTGACTGACCTTGGGCGCTGGCCTTTTCGTACGCGGCGGACAATGTCGAGCGGGCCGCGGCGCGGTCGCCAGAGCGTGCGTAGGTCGCGCCCAGCGCGTACAGATACCCCGGTGTAGATTCGTCGTCCACCGTGACAATCTCGCGAAACTGTGTGATGGCGGCTGGGTAGTTGCGTTGATTCGCGTAGATCCGGCCGAGGTGAAACCGGGCCAGCCGGTGAGACGGCCGCAGTTCCACCGCGCGCGCGAAATGTTTGGCGGCGTCCGCGATGCGCCCTTCGCGCTCCAGAATCACGCCGAGGTTGTTGTGCGCGTCCACGTAGTTCGGATCGGCCGCGATCGCTTGCTCAAAAGCTCGCTGGGCCTGCGGCATTCTGCCGGTCTGGTAGCACAGCACTCCAAAGTTGTAGTGCGCCTCGGGATCGGACGAGTTGATGGCGACGGCCGCGCGGTAGTGCGCCTCCGCGTCGTCGAAACGATCCAGCCTGCCGTAGGCGGATAGAAGATTGATATGCGCCTGAATCATTGTGGGGTCCAGTTCCAGGGCCCGCTCGTTGAGTGCCGCCGCTTCCGCCAACCGTCCCGCTTGTTCCAAAGACATGGCTTGCCTCAGCAGTGCGGTGGCGCCCTGATTCAAGGCGTAGACGGCGTCCATCAGAGGGTCGTCGATTGGAGGGACGACGGTCTTGAACTTTGCGTACTGTTCCATCAAGCGGGAAGCGTCCGCTGCGCGGCCCGTTCGCTGGTAGTGCTGCGCCAGAGCGAACATCGCGCCGCCATACTGAGGAAACTTCTCGATCGCCTTCTCGAAGTATTTGGGGTCACCGGCGGCGCGGCCGTAAACGAAGAGCGCGACGGGATGATCGATTCCCCGCAGGACTCCCGCCGCAGCCGGGGAGTCTCCCGCGGCCAGCAAAGCTTCACTGAGCCTGATCTTCGCAGGCAGGTAGTCGCGGACATCCAGCGCTCTTCTGAGGGGCGCAACCGCATCTGCGCCAGTGCTCGAAGCGCCCTGGTAGTAGAGCCAGTCGAAGGCCTTCGGGTCTAGAAGCGAAGCGCGCTGGTAGGCCGTTCGCGCCGCCGCCAGTTGATCGTGCGCGTGAAGGACCATGCCGTATCGTCCATTGGCCGCGTCATCAGCGGGATTCTCTTTCGCGTGTCGATAGGCGCTATCAACAGAATTACGAACCGCCGGAAGAAATCCAGCCGTCGAGACTTCGGGCAGAGGCGGCAGTTCCGGCGCCTTGCCGCAGGACGCCGCGAGAAGGACTAGTGCTGCGGCGCTGGCTGCGCTGCCGGTGCGGCGGCTTCCGGTGTGGCGGCGGGCGCTGCTCCAGGTGTGGCTCCAGGAACGGGAAGCTTCTCCAACTGCGCCGGGCTGACCACGCCAGGGTCCGGACCCTTCCAGTTGTACGGCTTCGGCTCTATGCGGCTGTTGACGTCGATCATGCACGTGATTAGGAGGATGGACAGGAATAGAAGCGCCGACAAGAAAATGATACTGTTCAGCGGCTTGTCGTGCCGGAGGTGCATGAACACCAACGCGACCAGCGATGCCTTCACCGTGGCGATGCCCATGGCGACTATCAAATTCATCGAGCCGAAGTCGAAGCCGGCGACGAAGACCGTAATAAAGGTAAAAAACAGCAGCGTCACCAGGATTGCGAGATATAGCTTCCAATCGTTGGGTCCGCCGTGGGCATGCGCATGCGAGTGTTCGCTCATTCGTAATTCCTTATCCGATCAGATACAGCAGCGGGAAGAGATAGATCCAGATCAAATCGACCAGATGCCAGAACAGGCCAATCAGATCCACTGGCGTGTAATAGCCGGGTCCGAAATCGCCCCGGACCGCGCGCACCAGCAGCCATGAAATACCGATCATTCCCAGAATGACGTGCGATCCGTGCAGGCCCGTCATCATGAAATAGAAGCTGAAGAAAATGTATTCGTTCGGCTGGCCCTGGGCGTAGTGAAAGAACTTGCCCGGCAGCAGCCCGTCGTGGAACTTGTGGCTGTACTCGAAAAACTTCACGACTAGGAACGTTCCCGCGCACATCAGCGTAAGAGCAAGATTGATGATCAGCGCCTTGCGCTTGCCCATCTGGGCAGACCAGACCGCCAGCACCATCGTGAAGCTGGAGATCAGCAGGACAACGGTGTTGAGCGCGCCGAGATTGCGGTCAAGATGATGGTGAGCCGCCTTGAAAGCTTCGGGGAACTTGGCCTGTTGCAGGCCGAAGCCGACGAAGAGCCCGCCGAACATTAGAACTTCGGTTGCCAGGAACAGCCACATCCCGAGCTTCGCCGCGTCGAACTGCTGCTCCATCTCAACAAAATGGTGCTGCAGATTCGGATCGTGATGGCCATGTTCAGGCCCGTGGCTCTCAACGGTAAGGGATTGCGTAGACATTCTTTTCCTTAGGCCGAGTGGTGGTCGCGCACCGGAGCGTTGTAGTCGTACGGCCCGTGCGAAAGAACGGGCGTGTGGTGGAAGTTATGCGTAATGGGCGGCGACTGTGTGTCCCATTCCAGCGTGCGCGCGCCCCACGGATTCATCGGCGCGTCCATCTTCTTGCGCAACGAGGCGAACAGCGTCACGGCGGCGATGACGAGACCGAGACCCAGCACCCAACTGCCAACGGTGGAGAAGGCATGCAGCGGCTGGAACTGGTCAAGATACGTGTAGTAGCGGCGGGGCATGCCCTGCGAACCCATGAAGAATTGCGTGAGGAAGGTCATGTTGAAGCCGACGAAGACCAGCGCACACCCGATGGCGGCCCACCTCTCGTTGTACATGCGGCCAAACATTTTCGGCCACCAGTAGTGCAGCCCTGCCATGAAAGCGATGACGGTGCCGCCCATCATTACGTAATGAAAGTGGGCCACGATGAAGTACGTGTCGTGCAGATGGACATCCACGGAGACCGCGCCGAGAAAAATCCCGGTTAAGCCGCCGATGGTGAACAGCAGAAGAAAGCTGATCGCATAGAGCATCGGCGCGCGAAGGTCGATCGACGCGCGGTACATCGTCGCCACCCAGTTGAAGACCTTGATGCCGGAGGGAATCGCGACCAGGAACGTGAGGAACGAAAAGATGGCCACGGCCAACTGCGACTGGCCGGAGGTGAACATGTGATGGCCCCACACGACGAAGCTGATCAGCGCAATGGCGACTGAGCTGAACGCGATGGCCCGGTACCCGAAGATGTGCTTGCGGCACATTGTGGGAATCACTTCCGAGATGATCGCCATGCCGGGAAGAATCATGATGTATACCGCCGGGTGCGAGTAGAACCAAAAAAAGTGCTGGAACAAAACCGGGTCGCCGCCGATGCGCGCGTCGAAGATGCCGATCTGAAATGCGCGCTCCATCACAAGGAGCAGCAGGGTGATCGCCAGCACCGGCGTCGCCAGCACCTGAATGATCGCGGTGGCATACGTCCCCCAAACGAACAGCGGCATTTCGAACCAGCCCATGCCGGGCGCGCGGAGCTTATGAACGGTGGCGATGAAATTGATGCCGGTAAAGATGGAGGAGAAGCCCAGAACAAAAACGGCCAAAGTCATCATCGCGACGGAGCCATCGGTGGTGGTTGAGTAAGGCGTGTAGAACGTCCAGCCGGTATCGACACCGCCGGTGATGATCGCGGTGACGGCCATGATCGCGCCGGTGACGTAGATGTAATAGCTTGCCAGATTCAAGCGGGGAAACGCGACGTCCTTGGCGCCCAGCATCAGCGGCAGAACGAAATTGCCCAGGGCCGCCGGAATTGCTGGAATGATGAACAGGAACACCATGATCGCGCCGTGCAGTGTGAATGCTTGGTTGTACTGCTCCGCAGTCATGATGTCCTGTTCCGGCGTCAGAAGTTCCAGGCGCACCAGCAGGGCGAAGATTCCGCCCAGGAAGAAAGCGCCAAGTACGCTCCACAGGTACATCAGTCCGATGCGTTTGTGATCAACCGTGGTAAGCCAGCTCCAAATGCCTTTTTGTTCGTCCAGGTAATTCGGGCTGTGCGCCGAATCCTCCTGTTGAATTCGCGGTGTGGTAAGTGTCGCCATTCTCGCTTCCTCTTCCCTCAGTATCCCTTTACTTCTGCACCTTGATGAACTCAATCAGGGCGAGAATTTCGCGGTCGCGAAGCAGGCCCTGATAAGTCGGCATGATTCCCTCGTAGCCCTGGACGATCATGGACTGCGGCTCCAAAATCGACGTCCGGACGTAGTTCTCGTCCACTTTCGCCGCCCGTCCGTCGCCCATCTTATGCTCCTGCCCGAAGATGCCTTTCCAGCTTGGACCCTGTCCGCGGGAACCGTCGAGCGAATGACAGGTGGCGCAGCCACGCGTCTCGTAGAGCAGCTTTCCGAGTTCGGCCAACGGCATGTCACGCAGGTTCTTCGGACCGTTTTCGAGATAATCCTGATACTCCTCGGGCGTCATGACGATGATCTTCGCGTTCATCTGCGAGTGGCCCTTGCCGCAATATTCCGTGCACTGGACCTGATACTCGCCAGGAACGTCCGATTGGAACCACTGCTCCGTATAGCGGTTTGGCAGGACGTCCATCTTCGTCCTGAATCCGGGAATGTAGAAACTGTGCAGCACGTCTTTCGACTGCATGATCAGCTTCACGGGCCGGCTTACCGGAACGTAGAGTTCACCCAACGAGCGCATACCGTCGGGATACTCGAACGTCCAGATCCACTTTTCGGCCGTGATGTTGATTTCCATCGACTCGCCGGGCGCGACGGTGGCCGTCATGTAGTCCTTAAATCCCCAGAAGAAAATTCCGAGGCAAAGGAATAGCGGCAGTATGCTCCAGAGCAGCTCCAGCGTCAGATTGTGCGTGATGTTCGGCGTGCGATCCAATTCGCTGCGGCGGCGGTAGCGAAAGACGAAAAGCCCGATCAGTCCCGCGATGAGTACGAAGAAGAAGACGCTGACCCAGAAGATGAACATGTACAGGTCATCGATTGCCGGGGCAAGCGTGGAGCCCTGCGCGGGCAGCATCAAGTTTCGAATCCAGTTCATCGTTTCCCCGCTAGCTGGCGTTCAGGGGAGCGGTCGACCTGCGCCGGTCCCCCTTCCACATTCGATACAGAAAAAAACCGATGGCGGCCATGGTCAGTACGCCGCCAAGCTTCATGACATTTGTCGCAAATACTACGTACGAGCCGGCGGCCGGGTCGTAATGGAAACACATCAGCAGAAAGCGCTCCACGGTCATGCCCGTCTTTTCCTCCGACGCTTCCGCCAGCGCAAGACGGACGTCGCGGGGCCGGTAGTGGATGCCGTAGAGGTATCGCGATACCTTCCCCTGGGGTGTCAGCACGATCACCGCCGACGAATGCGCGTACTGCTTTCCACGCTCGTCGAATTTGTAGCGCCAGCCCACCTGGTCGGCAAGTTTCTTCACGTTGCCGTTGAAGTCCGTGAAGAACCTCCAGCCGGGTGCGGGACGTCCATAGCTGGACAGAATGGTGGCGCGCTTGTCGATCGCAAGGTTCCACGTTTCCGTTGGATCGATGGAGATGGTGACGACGTCGTACTCCTTGCCGGGGGTCCATGGGATTTCGCGAAGCACCGAGACCTGCCCGTTCAGAACCAGATTGCAGAGCATGGGGCAGGTGTAATAGACCAGATTCAATATCACCGGACGGCCCTGGTTGAAGTAGGACGACAGCGCCTTCGGATACCCATCGGTGCCCATGAACTCAAGGTTCAGGTCGATGTACTCTCCCAGCTTCTCGTCAACGCCGACGCCTTCCAGTTCCCTGGGCAAGACGGGGTCCGCGCCGAATGCGGCGGACGCGCCCAGGACGAGGGCCACCGCCGCCAACGTCTGGATTGACCTAATTCTTCGCAACTCCCGCTCCCGCGGCTGGCACTGCGGCGCCATCCGCCCCTGCCGCCGCCGCCAGTTCTTCCGCCGTTTTCACACGCGTCGCCTGCGCCGGGTAGAACAGCTTGCCTTGCGCAGCCTCCGCCGCGAACAAGTCGATGGCGCGGTCGATCGGCAGACGGACGATTCCCTTCTGCTTGTCGACATAGCGATAGTGATTCAACTGCTCCGCTTCTGCGGTGCGAATCTCGCGCAACTCCGTTGAGTCCACCGACAGCACCTGCTCGAATTCCTTATTCTGCAGTGTGGCTTCATACAGGTAGTGGACGGCCATCACCACGACGACCAGCGTGACGACGATGCCAACCGTGAAACCAACCACCCACGGACCGCTGGGGTCGGAGCGGTCGAAGCCTTCCTTCTGGAGTCTTTCGAGCTGTTCAGGGCCAAGTTGGCGTAATACGTGTTCGTCCATTCGCTCTTCCTATATATTGATGTGCGCCAACGACTGTTCGAGCCTGAAATCCCCCTCTGGAACCAGGGAATGTTTCCGCAGCCGGAACCAGAAACCAAGGGCAAAGGTAGTGATGGGCGCGGCCCACCCAACAACATCCTGCCAGCCGAAGGCAATGCCTTCCTTGTGGAAGTTCGGCATCACCAGCCAATAGATATCGATGTAGCAGAAAACCAGAATCCAGATCGCGGCGAAGGTAAGCACGTTCAGGTTTCTCTTTGCCGCGCGCGAGATGAGGACGAAGAAGGGAACGACGAAGTGTCCCAGCAGCAGCGCCAGACTCATCCATTTCCAGTTTCCCCCGAACCGCACCTGATAGAAAATCGTCTCTTCGGCAAGGTTGGCGTACCAGATCAGCAGGTACTGCGAAAATGCGATGTACGTCCAGAACACCGTCAGCGCGAACATCCACTTTCCGAGATCGTGATAATGCTCGATGGTGATCGATTCGCGCAGGATTCCAAAGCGGCGGAAGGCGATGCAGATCAGGGTGACGGTAGCCATGCACGCGACGCCGCCTCCGGCATAGATGTAGATGCCGAAGATGGTGGAATACCAATGCGGATTGAGCGACATCACCCAATCGAACGCCGCCGCGGACACGCTGAGGAAGGCCAGCAGCAAGCCCGGCGCAGACCATCGCGACGAGGAGTTCATGAACTCCACCGAGCGCGTCTCGTCCTGCCGGGTGGAATTTCGATAGAGCTTCAGCGCCAGGAACGACCAGATTCCGATGTAGACGAACGCGCGGATGGTGAACGCCGATTCGTTCAACCACGGGGACTTGCCCTGAAGCAGTTTGTCGTGCGCGACATGGTCGGCATGCGACCACTCATAGAGCTCGTGAATTCCCAGCAGAACCGGGATCACCAGGATGGCGGCGACAGGCAGTGTGGCGGCGATCGTTTCAAAGATGCGCCGCATAGTGACGCTCCATGCCGAGCCTGTCAGGTACATCACCATCAGGAAAAACAGGCAGCCGACGCCGACGACCGTGATGTTGACAAAGCCAACGAGGTAGGACTGAAAGAACCGGCCCGGGTCCAGGAAGTAGGCAGTTAGCGCCCCGACCCACGACAGCAGAAAGGCAAATGCGATCACGTTGCGGACGCGCAGCCAGGAGGCCCCGTCCAACCGCCAGGATTCGCGAGCTTGTTCGAGAGTTGCGTGCTGACTCATCTTTTTCTCCTACCGCAACTCCGAAACCAGAGCCGGTGGAACATCCGCCACCGTGCCCCGCGTCGATCTCTGAAGCGCGCGAACATACGCGATGATCGCCCAACGGTCCTGCTCCGGAATCTGATAGCGGTAAGACGGCATGGAGCGGCGGCCCTCGGAAATCACGGAAAAGATCTCGCCATCGGCCATCGTCTGAACGCGATCTTCCATCAGATTGGTGGGAATCCAGATCGCCTTTTTAGGCACGATGCCCTTCCCCTGCCCGGTGCGGTCGTGGCAGGGCGTGCAATAGATGTTGAAACGCTGCTGTCCGCGGCGCACGAGCTCCGGCGTAATGGCGACGGGACCCTTGCCAACCCACATTCCGTTCTGGACACCCGTGTTCAGAACGCTGTCTTCCTTCAACTGGCCTATTGCCACGGTTCCCTCAATGGGGCGGCGGTTGGATCGTCCGTCGTTGAAAAGCGGGCTCATCGTCTGGGCTTTGTACTTTTCCTGCCGATCCATGTCGGGCCAGACTTCCAGCGGAGGAACGCGTTGCGGACCGGCGCACCCAGCCAGCGCGATCACCGCCAGAATCAGAAGCGCGCTGTGAACGTTCGGTCTCATTCCTCAACAACCTCCACCGAATCCGCATCGAGCGAGCGCATCAGGCGCGATGCCTCCAGCACGTCGAACCGCGGATCTGTCTTTTCGATCATCAATACAAACTGGTCGTCGGTAATCCGAGGCGCGCCACGATAGTTGAACACGGGATGATACAGCCGCGGCAAGCCGTTCAAGGCGAACATTCCGAACACGGCGGTGAAAGACGCCAGCAGCACCGTCAGCTCAAATGTGATGGGGATGGAGGGTTCGAAGGCAAACAGGGGCTTGCCGCCGATAATCAGCGGATACGCGCTAAGGCCTGTCCATGTCGGGAACAAATTTGGATCGCCCGCGCCCGACCACCATTGCAGCAACAGCGCCAGGGACATGCCCACAAGTCCGCCGGCAAGGACGAAATATCCCAGCTTCGATTTCGGAATCTCGAGAACGTCGTCGATGCCGTGCACCGGAAATGGCGTGTACGCCTCCACGCGCGTGTAGCCCGCCTTGCGCAGTTCCTTTGCCGCGTGGAGAAGCTCGGAGGGACCGTTGAACGACGCCGCAACTCCGTGCAGTTCTTTTTCCATTAGTGGTGCACCCCATGGCCGTGCGCGGCCACGTGCTTCTCCTGCGCCAGCACGCCCTTCACTTCGCTGATCGCGATTACCGGAAGGAAGCGTATGAACAGAAGGAACAGCGTCATAAACAGCCCCATCGTGCCCACAAAGGTGCAGATATCGACGTACGTCGGCTGGAAGTAACCCCAGCTGGAGGGCAAGTAGTCGCGGTGCAGACTGGTGGCGATAATCACGAACCTTTCGAACCACATTCCGATGTTGATCAGGATGGAGGCGACAAACATGATCGGGACCGAGGTGCGGCACTTCTTGAACCAGAAAATCTGCGGCACAAGCACGTTGCAGCTGATCATGGACCAGTAGGCCCACCAATATGGCCCGGTGGCCCTGTTGATGAAGGCGAACTGCTCGTACGGATTGCCGGAGTACCAGGCGATGAAGAACTCGGTTCCGTAAGCGTAGCCGACGATCATGCCCGTGGCCAGCATCACCTTGCACATGTTCTCCAGGTGGCGGGTGGTAATCAAATGCTCCAGCCGGAGCGACCACCGGGCGACGGTCATCAGCGTCACCACCATTGCGAAGCCGGAGAAGATGGCGCCCGCGACAAAGTACGGCGGGAAGATCGTCGTGTGCCAGCCGGGAAGGATGGAGACGGCGAAGTCGAACGAAACGATGGTGTGGACGGAGAGAACGAGAGGCGTCGAAAGGCCGGCCAGAATCAGGTAGGCCATCTCATAGTGCCGCCAGTGCCGGGCGGCGCCGCGCCATCCCAGCGCTAGAGCACCGTAGATGTACGCCCGCAAGCCGGTGGCGCGGTCGCGAATCGTGGCAAGATCGGGAACCAGGCCGACGTACCAGAACAGCAGAGAAACCGTTCCGTAAGTGGAGACGGCGAATACGTCCCACTCCAGCGGGCTGCGGAAGTTCTGCCACATTGCAAGATCGGTGTTCGGCAGCGGGAAAAGCCAGTAGATCGCGCGCCAGGGCCGGCCGGTGTGGAACAACGGATACTGCGCGGCGCAGGCGACGGCGAACAGCGTCATTGCCTCGGCGGCGCGGTTGATGGAAGTCCGCCACTTCTGGCGGAACAGGAACAGGATGGCGGAGATCAATGTGCCCGCGTGGCCGATACCAATCCACCAGACAAAGTTCGTGATGTCCCACGCCCAACCGACCGGCGCGTTGTTTCCCCAAGCTCCGATACCGCGGACGACAAGATACCCCAGCATCCCGAACATCATCGTCATGACGCCTGCCGACGCCAGGAACGCAAACCACCACTCGCGCGGAACCCGGCCTTCGATGATCCCGCTGACGTCGTTCGTTATCGAGTGAAAAGTGGAGTCGCCCTGGACCAGCCGCGGCGTTACCGCGTCCACCATTTCAGGAGGTTTGATCGCCAGATCAGCCATGATGCTCCTTCGAGGCCGCACTCTCGCCCGCCAGTTCCGGATTGGGGTTCCGTAGCTTGGCGAGGTAAGTCGTCCGGGGCCGCGTGTTCACTTCCGCCAGCAGCCAGTAGTTTCTCGGCTGCGCTTTGCTTTTCGACACGGCCGATTCAGGATCGTTGATGTTGCCGAACACGATCGCATCCGCAGGACAGGTCTGCTGGCATGCAGTTTTGATCTCGCCGTCAGCGATCGGACGGCGGCCTTCGGTCTTGGCGAGAATCTTCTTTTCCTGGATGCGCTGTACGCAGTACGTGCACTTTTCCATGACGCCCCGCATGCGGACGGTGACGTCCGGGTTCGACGCCATCTTCTCCACCTCTTCCATGTCGATGTGGTAGTTCAGGAAGTTGAACCGTCGAACCTTGTAGGGGCAATTATTAAGGCAATAGCGGGTGCCGACGCAGCGGTTGTACGCCATTTCGTTCAGGCCCTCCGGCGAATGCACCGTCGCCGCCACCGGGCAGACGGACTCGCAGGGTGCGTTCTCGCATTGCTGGCAGGGAAGCGGCTGAAGCACCGCTTGGGGATCTTCCTCGCTGCCGGTGTAGTAACGGTCCAGGCGGATCCAATGCATTTCGCGGCCCCGCGAAACCTGATCCTTGCCGACGATGGGGATGTTGTTTTCGGCTTGGCACGCCACCAGACACGCGTTGCATCCTGTGCAGGCGCTAAGGTCGACGGCCATGCCCCACTGGTTGCCCTTCGAATAGTCCCACCATCCGTAGATCGACTCGTCGGGAGCCTCCACCATTTCCTTGGCGAACTCCGGCTCTTTGCGGTAGTGATCGATCGAAGCTTCGCGAACGATCGCGCGGCCTTCCATCGAATGGTGTTCCTGCGTGGTGACGAGGGTGTACTGGCCACCGGTCTTCTCCACTTTGCAGGCGGCGAAGTCCTGTCCGTTGGCGGGGCGGATACCGTACCCGTTGAATCCCGTTCCGCGCCCCACCCGGCCCACTTCCTTTCGACCGTAGCCCAGCGAGACAGTTACGGAATTGTCGGCTTGCCCTGGCTGAATCATCGCGGCAAATTCCGCCGACGCAGAGCCGACCGTGATTCGCAGCATGCCGCCGTCGGCCACCGATAGCTCACGGGCGGTGGCGGGCGAGATTAGCGCGGCATTATCCCAGACGAGTTTGGTCATCGGGTCCGGCATTTCCTGCATCCAGCCGTTGTTGGCGAAGCGCCCGTCATAAACGGCCCAGCTCGGCGTGAAGACCACTTCCATCCCGCTGCCGGCTTCGGCTCGCGCCGGAAGCGCGGCGGCTTTGAGACCGGCGGCGGCCTTGGTCTCGGCGAACTGCGTACCCGGAACAATGCCGTCGTGCAGAGCCTTCCGCCACATGGCATCGCGGCCGGTGGCGGCCCACTGCGACGTCCAATAGTTTTTGACGATGTCGTAACCCTTGCGATCCTTCGATCCGGCGACCTGCGCCGCAATTTCCAGGTACGAACGGCCCCCGTTCAGGGGCATGATCAGCGGCTGCTGGATGCTTACGGTTCCGTCAGCGGCGCGCGCATCGCCCCAAGCCTCAAGGTAGTGGGTAGCCGGGAGATGCCACTGGGCCAGCACCGACGTTTCGTTGCGCTCCCCGGCAAAAATGACCGTGCGAATTTTCTTGGCCGCCTCGGCAAGCCGTGGGGCGGTGAAAGCCGGATTTCCACCCAGCACGACAAGCGTACTGACAGCGCCCGATTCCGCTTCGGCAATCAGGCCGGCCATCGTCTGCTCACCAGGAACCGCCACGGCCTGCGTGATGGCGACGGTGGTCCCGATATTCCCCAGCGCCTGATTGATCAACAGCGCCATCGCGTGCACCCGGGCGGGTTGGCGCGGACCGGCGACGACAATGGATTTTCCACGGCTCTTTTCAAGATCGCGAACAATCGCCATCAACATCTTCTGCGACGCGTCCGCAGGCGAAAGAACGGCCAGTTCTGAAGCGACCTTCAACTCGCGCGCCAGCGATGACGCGAATCCATCAATGTCTGACGCCTTGATGCGCAGGCGGTGGTCCGCCATCGCGCCGGTTGAGGAAAACTGGCTCTCAATCGCGTACAACCGGTTCAGCGAATCGGACGGTTGATCGTTGCGGCGGCGCTTCGAGAAAAGCTTAACCGGCAGCGGCGACCCCGCCTCCGCGCCCAGAAAATCGGAATCCAGAGCGACGACTACGTCCGCGCGGTCGTACCGGTAGTGAACCTGATTGGGCTGGCCGAAGACCAGCCGCGCACCCTCCAGAGCGTTTGCATCGGAGAACGGCTCGTGCTCCACCCACTTCGCCGCCGGGAACTTTGCGAGCAGCGCTTTCCGCATTTCCATCATGGAAGGCGAAACGATGGATTCGCTTAAGATGCGGAGCCCGTCACCACCGCCTGCAGCGAATGTGGAATCCGCAAACCGGTCCCACGTGTCCCACACCGCCGCCTTGCCGTCGTAGAGCAATTCCGTGGTGCGGTCCGGATCGTAAAGATTCAGGATCGAAGCCTGCGCGTGCGCAGTCGAAGCGCCCATCGAAAGCGGATGGTTGGGATTTCCTTCGAGTTTGGTCGGGCGTCCGTCATGCGATTCGATCGTCACGCCGAAGACATTCGGACCCTGGGTGAAAACAGTGTTGTAGTAGACCGGCTTGCCCGGAATCAGGTCCTCGACGCCCTTCGACATCGGAACGATTTTCTCCACCGGACGCCTGCATCCCGCAAGGCCCGCGAGCCCAAAGGAGGCGGCCATCAACTTCAAGACGTTCCGGCGGCTGTCGCCCGCAAGAAGGTCCGTGCCGCCGGGGAACTCCTCCGCAACCCACTTCATGAATTCCGGCTTTCCGGCCAGTTCGTTTAGGCTGCGCCAGTATTGCGCTCCGCTTTTGCTTGCGAGGTTGTTGATCTGGACTAATGACATCCGTTCCTTCTTTACCGGTGGCACCCGGAACAATTCACGGGAGGAGCGATATGCTTTTGCGCAATGATTTCCCGGCCGATCTCTGCGGGGTCGCGGTCCGGTTGCCAGGAGAGGTTGGTTACCAGTTCGACGGGCCGCAAGCGCGCGGCGGGATTTCGATGGCAATCGAGACACCAGGCCATCGACATCGGCTCCACCTGCTTCACCTCGATCATCTGGTCGATCCGCCCGTGGCAGGAAACGCAACTCACGCCCGCGCTAATATGCGCGGAGTGGTTGAAATAAACGTAGTCCGGCAGCTTATGCACCTTCACCCACTCCAGCGGCTTGCCGGAATCGTAACTTTCCTTCAGCTTCACCATGTAGGGGCTCTGCGGCTTCACCCGGACGTGGCAGTTCATGCAGGTTTCGGTGGACGGAATGGCCGCGTGCGCCGCTTTCTCGACCGTGCTGTGGCAGTAGTAGCAGTCCATGCCCAGCCCGCCGGCATGCAGCTTGTGGCTGTAGGGAATCGGCTGCTCCGGCTGGTAGCCTACGTCGAGATTGCTGGGATGAGAGATAAAGGTGTATGCCGCCGCACCGCCCAAGGCTCCCAATGCAACCAGGGCCGTAAGGCCGCGCGCAATCAGGTCGTGTTTCTTGCTAAAAAGAGGCATCTCTTCAGGTACACCGCATCAGTCTGGACACACCGTAGACCTCTACTTTTTCTAGCATGACCGTAGAATTTACGCAACAGGAGAAATAATTCTTGTCAGACCGCAAAATTGGCGACTCTGAGGCCCCCGAAGCCAAGTACCGGCTGTTTCGGGCGTTCGGGAACCTCAATGTTCGCCCGAAGTTCATGGTTCTGCACAACTTGTTCTTCTTAGTGTTGACCGCCAGCGTTTATTTCTCGCTCATTCCGCTATTTGAGGCCCGGATTTCGATTGCGAAAGCTCGGGAACTGTCGCTTCTCATCAAACTGATTCTGGAGGATCAGCCGGTGCCCGTCCCGGGTCTTGAGGTGTACAACTACCGGGAAGGCTCGGCGGCGGCGCTGGAGATCCGGCCGGATGTTCTGAACTGGCTGGAGCTTCATCCCGGCCAAGTCTACAAAGAAGACGGGTCCGACCGGATCTACCGGCTGGTGGCCGCCACTGGACAGTTCCGGAGTCTGGACGCCCCCAACGTCATTTACGACGAGGTGGTTCAGCGGGCAAAGCTGACGCTGTTTGTCGTTCTGGGTACCGCGTACGCGCTGGCCATTCTGCTGCTGGAACTGCTGATCATGCCGAAGTACGTGTACGGGCCAATACAACGATTCCTGGCCGCCGACGACGCCATCCAGCGGGGCGACCGGCATGCGGAATTGATTCCGGAGCGGGTGATCTATGGGGACGAGGTGGGGCGAATTATGCAATCCCGCAACGCGACCGTCGAGGAATTGCGAAAGCAGGAGCGGCACTTGGAGGAGGCCCTGGAGGCGCTGGAAGTGACGGCGGAAGAGTTGAAGACGAAGAACGAACAATTGGAGGCGGCGCGGCTAAGCCTGATGGAGCAGGACCGTCTTGCCAGCCTTGGACTGCTGTCGGCCTCCGTGGCGCACGAGTTGAATACTCCGCTGGCCGTTCTGCTGGGGTCGATCGAAAAGCTTTCGGAGACGGTGGGCGATCCGGCGGCGCAGGACCGTCTTGCCCGAATGCGCAGGGTGGCGCAGCGATTGAAGCGCATCAGCGAGAGTCTGGTGGACTTCGCGCGGCAGCGTAAACAGCAGATGGAGCAGGTAACGCTGCATACGCTGATCGACGAGGCGTGGAGCCTGGTGGCGATCGACGAAAAGTCGTCCCATGTGCGCTTCCGAAACCGTGTGGACGAGGGCGCGCGCGCGTTCGGCAATGCGGACCGGCTGATTCAGGTGTTCGTCAATCTTCTGCGAAATTCGTTGAACGCGGTAAACTCGGAGGGAATTATTACCGTCGCCTCAAAGCGTGGGATTGAAAACGGCAAGGATTGGGTTTCGGTTTCGGTGGAAGATAACGGCGTGGGCATACCGGCCGATGTTCTGCCAGACATCTTTGAGGCGTTCGTGACGACGCGGCTGGACGCGCGCGGAACCGGACTTGGTTTGACCGTCGCCGAAGGCATCGTGTCGCAGCATGGCGGCATCATTACCGCATCCAACTGCGACGGCGGTGGGGCGAGGTTGGAAGTGAAGCTTCCAGCGGCATAAAAATCGGCAATGGCAAATCCCGAGACGAACACTGAACTGGATGGGCTTCGACCCGTCGAAGTGGCTGTGCTCGACGACGATCTCGATTTCCGAAACTACATCGAAGACGTCCTTCGCGACGAGAGCCCCTACGCCGTCCGAACGTACGAGCATCCAGACCGCCTGTTCGACGCCGGCGAACACAAGCCCCCGGACATCGTTCTGCTGGACATGAAGGGCGGCGACTTCCGGGGCGACCGCGTGATGGAACAACTGCTGGCCAAGTGGCCGAACGTGTGCGTGATCGTGGTTACGGGATATCCGTCGCTTGAAGACATGCGCGCCACGTTTAAGCAAAAGGCGTTCGACTATCTGGCGAAGCCGTTCTCGATTGCGCAGCTTCGGCAGACGCTGTTGAACGCGATCGAAGCCTTCGGGCTGGGGCGCGCGCCACAGGACCTTCTGCGGGAGCGACTGGGACACCGGATCAAGATGCTGCGTGTGGAGCGTGACTGGTCACTGAAAGATCTCGCAAACTCAGCCAAGCTGTCGGTATCGCAGATCAGTTCGATCGAACGTGGTGCGAACCTGCCTTCCATTGAAAGCCTGCTGGCGATCAGCCGGGCCTTCGACAAGAAGCCTTCCGAACTATTGACGTCGATCGAATTCTGAATGAGACGATTCCCTGAACTGGTGTTGTATTGGTAGGCTTTCGCGTCCTGGTGGGCCTTGCGTCGCTGGCCGCGTCCGCCGGCACGACGCTGCACTATTCGGTTGAGTGGCGCTTGATCGAGGCCGGCAAAGTCTCCTTGTCGTGGGAGCCGGAAGGATCGCCAACGGCTGGCGTGGCGCAGTTAAAGGTGGCATCTTCCGGGATGGTGGCGCGGCTCTACAAGGTGGAGAACTCCTACTACATGCGCATGTCGGAAGGCTTCTGCGCGTTGGGCGGCGCGATGAAGATCGAGGAAGGCGCCCGCCTGCGGGAGACGGTGCATACCTACGATTCGGCTCGGAACAAGGGCTATTATCTCGAACGCGATCTAACCACCAACAAGATTCTGAAGGAAGCCGAAGTGGATCTTCCGGTGGATTGCGTGCACGACGTCATGGGCGGGCTGATGGCGCTGCGTGGAAAAAAGCTGGAACCGGGTACGAAGTTCACCATTCCCATTAGCGATGGGAAGAAGTTCGCGCATGTAGACGTGGCCGTTCAGGCGAAGGAAATCGTTGAAACTCCGCTGGGACGGATCCCAGCCATTCGCTGCGAGGTTTTCCTGCTGAACAATGTGGTCTACGGACGGAAAGGGCGGCTTCTGGTGTGGTTCGCGGACGACGAAAGAAAGCTGCCAGTGCAGATTCGCGTCCGGCTTCAATTGCTGATCGGCACGATTACGCTGCAGTTGACGAAGGAGGAAAAGAATTGAAACTTCTCGCCGGAGTGCTGACGTTGACTGCGCTGTGCGCACAGCAGGCATTGCTGTCGAACAAAGAAGTCGCCGACCTTTCGATTCGCATGATTCAACTGATGGAGTCGGTATCGCTGGTGGTTCCCGACCTTCCGCGTGCGGCGTTGCCCCTGCTGGAGCAAATGAAATCGTCGAAAGGCGCGTTGGATCGCGCTCCCCGGAATCCCGTTGCGACTTACGAGTTCATGGAACGGTCGCGCAAGTTTCTGGCCATCGCGGAGGCGATGCCGCGCCCGTACCCATTTCCGGAAGTTGGCCAGCGCCAGTTCGCTGAATTGCGCGAAGCGAACTCGCGGCTGGATGTCCATTTTCGCGCGCTGCTTGTCGAGCAGGAGGCCGCGCTGCGACCAGCGGACCCCAACAAGGTGGGACGATATGCGGAAGCGAACATGACTCTGCCGCCGGCCTCGGCCGCGAATCCACGAATCGTTTTCATGGGCGACTCGATCACCGATGGATGGCCCTTGAACGAGTACTTCCCAGGCAAGAACTACGTCAATCGCGGGATCGGCGGCCAAGTGACGTCCGAGATGCTTGCGCGCATGAAACCCGATGTCTTGAACCTGAGGCCGGAGGCGATGGTGCTGCTTGCCGGCACGAACGATCTGGCGCGCGGAACTTCCCTTCAGACAATACAGAACAACATCACGGCGATGTGCGATCTTGCCGACAACGCAAAGATTCGCGTGGTGATCTCGTCGATACTGCCCGTGCACGACTACAACCTGAACGTGAATCCCGCCTTCGAACGAACGAAGCTGCGTCCACCGGATTCCATCCGCAACATGAATGCGTGGTTGAGATCCTTCGCCGCCAACCGGGGCTACACGTATCTGGACTATTTCCCGGCAGTGGCCGATTCAAGCGGCGCACTGCGAAAAGACTTTGCCGACGATGGGCTGCATCCGAATCCCGCCGGTTATCGTGCAATGGCTCCAATGGTGGAGCGCACGCTGGCCGAGATGCTGACGCCCGCTCCAGCCAGGAAACGTTAGCGGCGGGCTGCGGCTGCAATCACGGCTTCGTACTGGAAACGCACGAAGTTGTGGAGCGACTTTTCCGAAATCTTCTCGTCGTCCCCATGCGCTCCGCCGCCAGATTCGGCATCCTTCTGGTCGATCAGCGGGCCGATGCCGTAGCTGTCGACGCCTTTGTACCGCGCATAGGACATGTCGGTGGCGCCGGTAAGCATCGTCGGCAGGACAACGGCGCCAGGATAGATTTTCTTCGCGGTGCTCTCAAGAATCCTGAACATCTCCGTATCCAGCCGCGACGCCGGTGGCGCCGGCCGGTACACGGCCTGCTGGCGAATCTCCACCGACTCGTCACCGATGATCTTCTTCATCGCTTCGACAAACGCGGGCATGTCTTCGCCGGGAAGCGCGCGAACATCAAGGTCCGCTTCGGCGTCCGAAGGGATGACGTTCACGCGGAAGCCACCCTTGATTACCGTCGGCGAAATCGATGTTCTCAACATCGAGTTGTGGCGAAACTCGTGCGCGGCCAGATAGCTTTCCGCCGCTGACCGGCGGGACTCGTCGAACAGTGAGTTGTAACGGTCGCGAGCCTCGGGTGAGCTGATCGTTGCCAGACGTTCGAAATAAGTCCGGGTGATGTCGTTCAGCTTCACCGGAGGCGTCCACGCGGCAACCTTGCCGACAGCGGTTGCCAGATGGGCAATCGAATTGTCAGGCCGCGGAACGCTGCCGTGACCCGCCACACCCTTTGCCACCAGCTTCATCCGTCGTGGCACCTTCTCCGCAGCCGCCACGGTAACCGTGAAAGGCTGGCCGTCGCGGAGGGTTCCGCCACCGCCTTCGGCGAGGACGAAGTCGGGGTTGATCTCGTCCCAGTGCTTCGCCACCACGTGCTGAAAGCCGGCAAGCGCGCCGCCTTCTTCACCGGACTCCGCGACAAAGATCACATCGCGGTCCAGCTTGACGGCGTTGCGCTTCAACAACAGCATAGTCATCAGGCAAGCAACGACGTTGTCCTTGTCGTCCAGCGTTCCCCTGCCGAAGATGTAGCCGTCCTTGCGGATTCCCGCAAACGGTTCGAATGTCCACTTCTCACGCTGTACGCCGACCACATCCGTGTGTCCCATGATAAGGATCGGCTTTCGTGCGCCGCTGCCCCGGATGCGCGCCATCAGGTTCGCGCGGTCCGGCTCCGCGATTAGCATTTTGGTTTCGATGCCTTCGGCGTCGAGCACTTTCTTCAGATACTCGGCGGCAATGGTTTCGTTGCCGGGAGGGTTCGTCGTGTCCAGCTTCAGCAGTTGAACGAAATGCTCGACGGTTTCGGACTCGACTTTCGGCCAATCCTGGGCGAGGGCGGCCGCCGCGATTGCGAAAAGCAGGGGAAGCAAACGGAACATGCCCGATTGTATGATGTTCTCCGGAGTAGCTTCGTCCTGCACGATCCGCAAGGAGCCGTGTTCGCGCTATTTCAGGCTTTGAACCGCGAGTAGGCCTGATCGAGAATTTCCATCACGTGGAACGCCCGCTGGCCCCGGCCATGCTGTTCGACACCGGCGCGCATTTGCAGCAGACAGCCGGTGTTAGCCGTGGCAATTACGTCCGCGCCCGTCGCGTTGACGTTCGCCATCTTCGATTCCAGAATGCGCATCGACATCTCGTTTTGAACGACGTTGTAGATGCCGGCCGATCCGCAGCAGACGTCCGCCGCCGCCATCTCCACCAGCGTCACGCCGGGAACGGACTTCAACAACTGGCGCGGAGCGGAGCGGACTTTCTGGCCATGCGCCAAATGGCAGGAGTCCTGATAGGTCACCTTCATCGAAACGTTCCCGAAGTTTTGATTCAACGGGACCGACGCCAGGAATTCATTCACGTCTTTCACTAAGCCCGACCATTGATGCGCCTTCGCCGCATAGTCCGGATCGGCCTCCAGGATCTCGCCGTATTCCTTCAGCACAGAGCCGCAGCCTCCGGCGTTGTTTAAGATCGCGTCGAATCCACCGCCGAGAATCGCGTCGATGTTCTGGCGCGCCAGCTTCCGCGCGTCTTCCCGCAGACCCTGATGCGCATGCAGCGCACCGCAGCAGTTCTGGCCCTTGGGGATGTGCACTTCGCAACCGTTCTTTTGCAGCACCCGCACGGTGGCTTCGTTCAGGCGCGCGAAGAAGATGTTCGCCATGCACCCGGCGATGAAAGCGACGCGATGCTTGACTGGGCCTTCCGCCGGGAACACTTTTCCGACGCTGCCGTAAAAGGTTGGAAGCTCCGCCGACGGCGCCAGTTGTTCCGCGCGCCCCAACGCTCCGAACAGTTGAAGAATGCCGGATGCGCGGATCAGGGTTTGAAGCCCGCTTTTTTGGTAGAGCCAAAGGGAGAGTCCGGTGCTCTTCAACAGAAACGGCTTCTGCAAAATCTGCCGGAACACCAGCCATTCGATAGATCGCACGTGCCACGGCTTCGGCACACGTGCCTGTATTTCCGTGCGCGCCGCTTCGATCAGGCGGCCGTACTGTACGCCGGAAGGGCACGCCGTTTCGCAACCGCGGCAGGCAAGGCAAAGCCCGAGATGCTCCAGATAGGACTCGCTGGTAACCGGAGCCGCGCCTGTCGCCACCTGCACCATCTGGTAGATACGCCCGCGCGGAGAATCCATCTCGATTCCCAACTCGCGGTACGTCGGGCAGGAGTTCAAACAAAGCCCGCAATGAACGCATCGATCGAGATCCTGCTGCGTCGGCGCGTCGGGGTGCCGGTTCTCCAGCACCGGGCGCGACGCTGTAGTTGCGGAATGTTCAGATGCGTCCATGCAGCCTCCCGCGGTTCAACACACCCTTTGGATCAAACAGGTTCTTCACTCGACGCATCAATTCGAAATCGCTTCCCTCTCCGGACCAAATGTCCGGGCGTGTCCCATTCTCACCGTATAGATATGTGATGCCGCTGGCCGCGCGCGCGACTGCGGGTCCGGGCCACGATTCGATTGCCGCGCGAAGCCCCGTCAGCGCGTGCGATTTCGACGACACCCACCGTCCGGGCAACTCAGCCAGATAGTCGCTGGTGAACCCGCGAATCTTTTCCCAAACCGCACCATCGACGACATCGGCCACGTCAAGCTCTTTCTGGTATCGAGCCAGCACGCGGTCGTTGCCTCCCGCCTCCAGCAGCAGCGTCCAACCTCCCAGGCCCACTCTCGCAGCGGCGTCCGGATTCAACAGGTCGATGGCCATGGGCTGCAAAACGCTTCGCAGGATACGGTCGCGAGCGGCAACGGCCTCTTCGCAGGACGCGGCGTGGATTCGAAAAGTGCGCGTGCTTGCGGGCCGTGGGATCAGCTTGAAGTTGACGCTAACCATCGCCGCCAGCGTTCCGAAACTGCCGATCAGCAGTTTCCCCATGTCGAGACCGGCGACATTCTTCACTACCATCCCGCCCGACTGCACGAGCTTACCTTCAAGCGTCGCGAACCTCATCCCGATCACCAGGTCACGCGCCGCGCCGTACAGCCGCCTGCGCGGCCCACTGAGATTCGCCGCGACGACACCGCCAACAGTGGAGCCGGCGGCGAAAGGCGGATCAAGCGGCACCATCATGCCGCGATCGTCCAACAGCCGCGTCAGTTCCGCGAAGGGCAGCCCCGCCTCCACGCTGATCGTCAGGTCCTTCGGCTCAAACTGCAGCACCCGGCGGAGGGATCGCGTCGAGATCTCGACATCGAATGGGCCTGCCGGACCGCCCAGGGCGTCCTTTGAAAAGTTTCCGCCCATGCGGATTTCACTGCCGGCGGACATCGCGTCGGCCAGCGCGGAGGCAACGGCCTCCGGCGAATCGGGAGTCAACATCGAACTCACTAGTCTATTCGGGTAGGGTGAAGACAAACAAACGCGCGGGTCCGTCCTCGGCAAGAAAGTAGATCTTTCCACCGTAGATCGCCATGCCTTCATGCGTCAGTGCAACGCCCCGATCCGTCATGCCGGCATCCAGCCGCCGGAGAAGTTCGAAGCCCGGCAGCCGCAGCCATTCGACCGCTCCACCTTTCTCGCGCAGTCCGGAGCCCACCAGCATGCCAAGATCGACCTTCATGTCCTGATAGCGGGTGCCCGTCGGGTTCGGATGCGCGGGGCCGTCCGGAAGCTCGCGGATCGTTTCGGCATCCCAGTTCGCGCCGAAGATACGGCGTTGCCATAAGGCAATTGCTCCGATGTGGTCGCGCACTTCGAACTGCGATTCCGGCGAGAGGTCGCTCTTCCTTAGCCGCAGAATGGTGCTGGAACTTTTCGGCTTGTACTCCGCAACTGGCACCCAGAGGAAGTCCTTATCCAAAGCGATTCCGCCCGGGTGGAATCTCTCACCTTGCGTAACGTCGCGCGTCCTGACTTTCCTTCCCGTGTTGAGTTCGAATTGGTGGACGAAGCCCTTCCGCCGCTTGCGATCGACCTCCGAAACCCACAGCATCTCGCCGTCGGTATCGATTCCCTGCGGATGATCCAGAACCGCGTCCAGCCGGATGATCCGGTCCGGCGGACCCATCAACTGGCCGGAAGAGAGTGCTGCCAGTATGGCTGGAATCGCAAGGTGCACGCGCTTAGGGTAATAATATGGGATCAGTTGTGAGCAATTCCCGACGTAACTTCATCGGCCATGTCGCTACCGGCGTGGCATCCGCGCTGGCGCCGACGACGGTGCTGGGCGCCAACGACCGTATCCGGCTGGGCATCATCGGGCCGGGCGATCGCGGCATGCAGTTGGTCCGCGAGGCGCTGAACTGTCCCAACACCGAGTTCGCCGGCTTCGCCGATGTCTACACGCGACGGCTGGAGGCGGCCAAGGTGGTGGCGCCCGGCGCGAAGACCTATCTCGACTATCGCTACCTGCTGGAAGACAAAAACATCGACGCCGTCCTGATCGCGACGCCGCAGCATTTGCACGCCGAGCATTTCGTTGCGTCAATGGACGCCGGCAAGCACGTCTACCAGGAAAAGACGATGGCGTTCACGGTGGATCACGCGAAGCAAATGCGGGCGGCATACGAACGCGCGGGCGGAGCGAAGGGGAAGCGCGTGGTTCAGATCGGGCATCAATCCTGTTCCTCTGGATTGATGACCGACGCGCTGACCATGCTGGACGGTGGGCGCGTGGGCAAGATCACGGCGATCCATTCCGTGATGTATCGAAACTCCCCGCACGGAAAACCGCAGTGGTCTCGCCCCGTGCTGCCCGACGCGACGACGGAAAACATTATCTGGAAGAGTTTTCTGGGGCAGGCGCCCGACAGGGAATTCGACGCGAACCGCTTCGTCAATTGGCGCTTCTTTTGGGATTATTCCGGCGGCAATGTGTACGAGAACATGTGCCATCAGGTGGCGTTCTGGTATCGCGCGTTGAATCTTCAAATTCCGAAGGCCGTCACGATGGTTGGAGGAATTTATCTGTGGAACGACGGACGCGAAGTGCCCGACACCATGTCCGTTTCGATGCAGCAGCCGGAGGACATGCTTTTCTCGTGGGTGTCAGGGTTCGGCAACGGCCACCTTGGCTCGGGTGAGAGCGTGCTGGGAACAGACGGCACGATCTCAAAGGCACAGCAGATTCGCTACACGCCAGAGAAAGTGAACCGCCCACAGGGCCTTGAAATGATCGGCTCCGCCAAGACTCCGCCGAACGCGCACATGGCGAATTTCCTCGATGCGATCCGCGCGGGCGTCGCGGTGAATTGCCCGTTCGAGGTGGGATATCGAACCTCGATCGCCTCCCGAATGGCTGTCGAAAGCTACCGGCAAGGCCGCACCATTAGTTGGGATAGTTCGCGAGAGGAGATTGTCTAGATGCCCGCCCGGCCTGAACCGCACACCGTTTCGCACTTCTCCGTCGTCTTCGACGGAGTCATCGATTCGCCGATTTCCTTCTGTGAGGTAACAGGTCTAGGCGCGGAAGTAGCCGTCATCGAGTACCGCGCTGGAGGGTCGCTAACCGCGCACAAACTGCCCGGCCTCGCCCGGTATTCGAACATCGTGCTGAAGCGCGGCATCACACAGGACCTGACGCTGTGGAACTGGATGCGGCAGATCCTGGAAGGAAATGTCGTCCGCGCGAACGGCCGCATTCAATTGCTGAACGAGCGGCGGGAACCCGTGATGACGTGGCGGGCCCGCAACGCCTTCCCAACGAGGTATCAGGGTCCTGAGTTTCGCGCGAACGGCAACGACGTGGCGATTGAAACTCTTGAGCTTTCGCATGAAGGCCTCGAAATAGAATCCTGATCTCGCGGGACGCGCGGTCTCCCGCATACTGAGAGCATGGATTTCGCGCTGTCCGGGGAACAGGTCTCTCTCCGCAAGGCTGTCCGCGAGTTCGCCGAGTCTGAAATCGGCCCGCACGTGATGGAGTGGGACGAGGGCAACATCTTCCCGCTGGATGTTGTGAAGAAGTGCGGGGAGCTGGGTTATCTGGGCGTGATCTTCCCGGAAGAGTACGGCGGCGCGGGCTTAGGGTATGTCGATTACTCGATCATCGTCGAAGAGCTGGCGCGCGTCGATCCGTCGGTCGCCTTGATCGTCGCCGCGCATAATTCCCTTTGCAGTAACCACATTTTCATCGCCGGTAACGACGATCAGAAATCCCGGTATCTTCCGAAACTCACCACCGGCGAATGGATCGGATGCTGGTCGTTGACGGAGCCGGAGGCGGGTTCGGACGCCGGCGGGACGCGCAGCCTAGCGGTCCGCAACGGTGATGACTGGGTCCTGAATGGCGGCAAAACATTCACGACGAATGCCCACTACGCGCAAGTGTGCGTCGCCATGGCGGTGACTGACCGCACGGCTTCGCAGCACGGCGTTTCGGCATTCATCATCGAACAGGACACGCCCGGCTTCCGGCTTGGAAAAAAAGAGAACAAGCTGGGCATGCGCGCGTCAGCCACGGGCGAGGTGCTGTTTGAGAATCTTCGCCTGCCGGATTCGCAGCGCTTAGGGAAGCTCGGCGAAGGATTTGTGGATAGCCTCCGCATTCTGGATGGCGGACGAATCTCAATCGCCGCATTATCGGTGGGCATTGCGCAAGGCGCTTTCGACGCGGCTCTGCGCTATTCGAAGGCGCGCAAACAGTTTGGGCGGCCGATCTCGGAGTTTCAAGCGATCCAGCACAAGCTGGCCGACATGGCAACGGAGATTGAGGCCGCGCGATTGCTGACGTACCGGGCGGCGGCCAGCAAAGACCTGAACAAACGAGTGACGAAAGAGTCGGCAATGGCAAAACTTTTCGCCAGTGAAATCGCCGTTCGAGTTTGCAATGAGGCGGTGCAGATTCACGGCGGCTACGGGTTCATCAAGGACTACCCGGTGGAGAAGTTTTATCGCGACGTGAAGCTGATGACGATCGGCGAGGGGACCAGCGAGATTCAGAAAATGGTGATCGCCCGGCATCTGCTGAAAGACGCATGACCGTCGAGGAGATCGTCTCCGGAAACCGGCTGGCACTGGCCCGGGCGGCCACGCGAGTTGAGAATCGTGAAGCCGACGATCTCTTGAAGCAGTTGTTTCCACACTCTGGCCGGGCGCAAGTGCTGGGAATAACGGGGCCTCCGGGCGCCGGAAAATCGACACTCGTAGATCAACTAACGCTGGGATATCGCGCGGACGGAAAGACGGTGGCGATTGTCGCGATCGATCCGTCGAGTCCTTTTTCGGGTGGCGCGATCCTTGGCGACAGAATCCGCATGCTGCGGCATCATGACGATCCTGAAGTATTCATCCGGTCGATGGCGACGCGCGGCACGCTGGGCGGCTTGGCGGCGGCGACAAGCGATATGGCGCTGCTTCTCGACGCGGCGGGCTTCGACATCGTCATCATCGAGACGGTGGGTGTCGGGCAGGATGAAGTTGAAATCGCGCGAATCGCCCCGGTAAGCGTCGTGGTGTTGGTTCCCGGCATGGGCGACGACGTTCAGGCGATCAAAGCGGGGCTTCTTGAGATTGCGGACCTGTTCGTCATCAACAAGGCCGATCAGGACGGCGCGGAGCGGCTGGAGCGCGAGCTGCATCAGGCCGAGTTTTCGACGCCTGTAGTAAAGACGGTCGCCAGCGAAGGCCGCGGGATCGACGAATTGCGGGCCGCCATCGCCGCGCTTCCGCAGCGCAAGCTTACGGCTGAACGATGGAAGCGCCGGCTGGCTGAAATGATTCGCGAGCGTTTGATGGAGCGGCTATCCTTGAAGGAGTTGGATTCCGCGGCGGAAGAAGTCAGCCAGCGCCGTCGAGATCCCTATTCAATCGTCCATGAGTTTATCGACCGGCATTTCGGAGAGCGGCTTCGCGATTGATCACCTCGGGATCGCAGTGCGATCGCTCGACGAAGCGCTGCGGTTTTGGCGCGATCAACTGGGCCTGGAAGTTAGCTCGCGGGAGACGGTGGAGGCGGAGGGCGTGAACGTCGCGATGCTGCCCGCCGGCACTAGCCGGATCGAGCTTCTCGAAGGCACGGCAGCCGACACCGTGATCGCGCGATTCGTCGAAAAACGCGGCGAAGGAATTCATCACGTGGCCCTTCGAGTCCCCAACCTTGCGATGGCCGTTGCGAGGCTGAAGGCAACGGGCTCAAGAATTCTGAACGAGCCAAGGCCCGGCGCGGGCGGGCATCTCTACGTGTTTGTGCATCCCTCATCGGCGGGAGGTGTGTTGTTAGAACTGATCGAGGAGTCTCATTGAAAGCGGATATCGGAATCATCGGAGGGTCCGGCCTTTACGCCATGCCGGGCCTGATAGACACGCAGGAAGTGGAGGTGGCAACACCCTTCGGCGCGCCCAGCGACCACTTCATCACCGGCGCGCTGGCGGGAAAACGAGTGGCGTTTCTGGCGCGGCATGGGCGCGGGCACCGCCTGCTGCCCACCGAACTGAATTTCCGCGCGAACATCTACGCGATGAAAAAGATGGGCGTGCGTTTCATCGTGTCGCTAAGCGCAGTCGGTTCATTGAAGGAGGAGCATGCTCCGGGCGACTTCGTCCTCATCGACCAGTTTGTCGACCGCACTCTCGGCAGGGTCTCGACCTTCTTTGGAGACGGCATGGTGGCCCACATCAGCTTCGCGCATCCGGTGTCGGAAGAGTTGCGGAAGCTGACTCTGGAAGGCTGCCGCAAAGCGGGAGTCGCGGCGAAGGACGGCGGGACGTATCTCTGCATGGAGGGTCCGGCGTTCTCCACCGTCGCTGAATCGAACCTCTACCGGTCCTGGGGAATGGACGTCATTGGCATGACGAATCTGCAGGAGGCGAAGCTGGCGCGGGAGGCGGAGATCGCATATACGACGGTTGCGATGGTTACCGACTACGATTGCTGGCATCCGGAACACGAAGCCGTCACCGTGGCCGACATCATCCGCGTTCTGAATCAGAACGCAGAGAATGCGGCGAAGGTTGTCCAGGAAGTGGTCGGGGCGATTAACACCGCCGCCGAGTTCAAGGCGCATTCCGCATTAAAAAATGCGCTGATGACCGATCCGAAAACCATACGCCAAGACACGTACGACAAACTTGAGCTCCTCATCGGCCGATATATCCCGCGCGCTTGAGGATCCCGCCGCCGCGTCCCACTTCTTTCGCGACGTGGTGGAGCCGCTGTCCGATGTCTTCGACCGCCGGGCCGTGGATGAGTACGCGTCGATCTTCCGAAACGTTCCCGGCTGCGACTACTGGCGGTTCCAAAGAGTTCGTCAACCGCGCGTCTGCATTGCCGATGCCGCGGATGTTGTCGTCCTTTCACGAGTGACGTTGGGCGCCGACGTCGCGGTCTCCAGCGTCGTGCTGGATTGCGTCAAGCGGCGGTTTCCCATGGCGCGGATCTGGCTGGCCGGCCCGCAGAAGAATTTTGAACTGTTCGCCGCCGACGAACGCATCCTGCACCTGCCCTTCGACTATCCTCGACAAGGCTCACTATTAGATCGTATCGGCGCGGCGCAACGCCTTTCGCTTCCCGAAGGCGCGCTGGTCGTCGATCCGGATTCGCGGATCACGCAGCTGGGGCTGGTTCCCGTTTGCCTGGAGCGTGACTACTATTTTTTTGAGTCGCGCACTTATGGGGAAGACACGGCGGAAGCGCTTCCCGCGCTGACCGCGCAATGGTGCCGTCAAGTATTCGGTATCGAAGGGGCGAAGGCATACGTCGCACCACAGTCCGGCATTCCAGGAGCGGACGCGGCAGTAAGCCTGGGAACGGGCGGAAATCCGCGTAAAGCGATGGGCGCCGAATTCGAGCGTGCCCTGATGCAGCGCCTTGCATCCGGAGGATCGGTGATCGTTGACCGCGGCGCAGCGGCCGAGGAAGCGGATCGAGTGGACTGCGCTTCCGCAGGTCTGGTTGTCCGGCAATGGGAAGGAAGCTTCGCCGCTTTTGCCGGTGCGATCCAATCGTCCAACCACTACTACGGCTATGATTCCGCCGGGCAGCACGTTGCGGCGGCGGCCGGCGTACCCCTAACGGTGTGGTTCACGGGAGCCATCAATGACAGATTCCGGCAGCGATGGCGGCCCCACGGCCCCGGTGAGATCACGGTGATTGATAGCATTTAACCGATGAAGTATTTTCTTACGATTCTCGTCGCGGGCGCGTTAACGGCGCAGACCAAGCTTACGCCGCAGGAGATTGCACAGGGATGGGTCTCGCTGTTCGACGGCGAGACGCTGTACGGATGGACACCGGAAGGCAAGGCGGAGTGGCGCGTCGAGGGAGGCACGCTGATATCCGACGCCGGCGAGTACGGATGGCTGCGCTCCGACATGCCGTTTGCCGATTATGAGCTCCGGCTGGAATACCGGCAGGCGGCAGATGGAAACTCGGGTGTGTTTCTGCGCTCCGCAAGGGAGGGCCAGCCACACGTCACGGGTTATGAGCTTCAGATGTTCGATACGCATCCGCAGTTCCCCACCGGATCGCTGGTGAATCATCTGAAGGCACAGGCGGTAAGTCCCGCGCCGGGCGAATGGCACCGGTACGAGATTACGAACCAGGGAGACCGCTTCATCATCAAGCTGGATGGCAAACAGATCGCCGATGGCCGCGATAGCAAGTCTGCCGCGGGGCACATCGGCCTGCAACACAACACAGGCAAGAAGATCGAGTTTCGGAATGTCGCGCTGCGGCCGCTGGGCCTGCAGGCCGTCTTCAACGGGAAGACACTATCGGGCTGGGAAGAAGTTCAACCGGCGAAGCCCGCGAAAGAGCCCGCCGTCTGGAGCGTTCGCGACAGCGCCATCCACGTGGAGCACGGCCCCGGCCAATTGGAAACGCAGGCCATGTGGCAGAATTTCATCTTCCAGTTGGAGGTTCGCGCCAACGCGACCGATCCAGCGAAGCATCCTAACTCAGGCGTCTTCTTCCGGGGCGAGCCGAAAACCTGGTGGAGCGGATACGAAGCTCAGATTCGCAATGAGTTCAAGGATGGCGATCCCACACAACCCGTCGACATGGGCACTGGCGGAATCTACTTCAACAATCCGGCGCGCCGTGTCGTGGCGAAGGACAATGAGTTTTTTGCGAAAACGATCCTGGCGTCCGGACCGCAAATCGCCATCTGGGTAAACGGCTATCTGGTGTCCAGTTGGCGAGACCCCCATCCGGAGGGCGCCAGCGTCCGCAACAAGGAATCCGTTCTTCGGAGCGGGACCATCGCGCTTCAGGCGCATGACCCGACCACGAACCTGGACTTCCGGAACCTTCGGATTGTGGCGCTGCCCTAGCGCTTGCTACACTTTATCTTTACGAAGCTTTCGAAGGCAGGGGGTGAGTTACAGCTTGGCTGAAGTTGTTCTCCAAGAAGGGGAAACACTAGAAGCCGCGTTACGCAGATTTAAGCGCAAGGTCCAACAGGAAGACATTATCAAGGAGATCAAGAAACACTCCTACTACCTGAAGCCTGGCGAGAAAAAGCGTGTAAAGCAGGCCCTAGCCCGCAAGCGGAACCGTAAAAGGCGACCGCGAGATACAGAGTAGTTCACATGGCGCCGGTGTTATCCGGCGCCTTTTCATTTCTTGCCTTACTTCGAATCCACTTTCTTAAAGCCAGCGGGCACTTCGAACATCGACGCGTCAGCGCTGCTGGTTGAGAAGTCATAGTCTGTCGTACGCATGCTCATCAGCACGCTGTCGGCGGCGGAACCCGCGACTGCCGGCGAATCCGCAGGCGGTGGCGGCGGAGCATCCTTCTTCTTTCGCCCGAACCCTCCAAAGCCGGGTATGGCCGCACCGATCGCAGCCGCGGCAGCCTGGCTTCCCGACATTGACGACGAACCTGCCGACTGCTTCTGCGTCATCCTTGCCTCGTCGGCTTGGCGGATCGCCGCCGTAGTCGTGGCGACATCCTCCGGTGGGCTATCGGGCTCGCCGCCAATCGTGACGGTGCTGACGATCGCGGTGCCCTCCATCAGGCTTGCCTTCTTCTTCAACTCGGCGAGGCCCACGCCGAATCCCGGGAGAGCGTCCATCGTGGCCCCGGGCTGAAACTTCATCTTCTGCGCCATCTTCATATAGAAGTCGCGCGCCTCTTCGGTGCCGGGAAGGGTCTTGGTCATCCACATGACGTTCCGTATCCGGTACTCGCCGGACTGTCCTGTCTGGGGATCGGTGCCGGTCATCTTCGTAACCACGATCATCTCGCGGCAGTTGAAGCCGTCGATCGTCTGGGTACGCCCGGTTTCCTTGACATCGAAATCCAGTTCCATCTTCGCGTCGGACGGCTTGCCGCCTGCGTCGCCCGACTTCGTCTTCACGTTGGACATCGCCTTCTCCATGCGCTCTTCAAATTCCTTGAAGGTCATAACGCTGTAGGTCTTGGCGTCGAAGTTGATGTTGGTCATCGTCTCGGCGTCGAGATCGATGATATTCCCGGACGTGGCACCGCGAGTTGCCAGCCGATTCCCCTTCAGTGCCGTCTGCGTGGTTTGCGGCTTCAGCGCTTCGCGGATCTTGCCGCCCACCATGGGAATCGACGCCAGCTTCAACAGTCCGCCGCCGGTTACCTGCGACGTGGTCGTGTGGCTGACATCGGCGACAGCGAGCGGGGCCATCGTCAAAGCCAGCGCCAGTAAACGCTTCTTCATTCTTCGATTGTCCACGGAATGAAGCGGCGGCGGAAGAGAAAAGGAACTTAACGCCTTCGCCGTACCATACCGGCCAGCAAGGCCAGACCGCCCAGGCAAGCCAGCCAAGACGACGGCTCCGGGGCCATCGTTTCCCGAATCCAGGCGCGATTGAATCCGGCATAAGTGAAGCCGGAGAACTCGCCGAAGGAAGAATTCAGCGCTCCATCGATGTCGGGCGACTCCCCGGTTACCGGGTCCGCCACGCGGACGCCGAAGGAGGAAATGGCAACAATCTCTCCATCAAGGAAGACCGGCCCACCGGAGTCGCCCGGCCCGGTGTTCGATTCGAACTGTCCCAATCCCAGCCCTGCCGCAGAGCAAAACGGCCCGCCCAGCAGGAAACATGTGGCGTCATTCTCCGTCTTTCCGTTGTCGAAATCGGAGAGAAGAACACCGGCCGAAATGAAGAAATCGAACTGGTTGAACCCGCGGCGGCGCGAACCGCTGGGAAGCGTACCGCCGGTGCTTCCAGCGCCGCGAACTCCGAAGCCGACGACGGTGTACGGGTCCGTGGGCACGATGCCGTCGAAGATGTCGTAAGTGTCGATGCCGGGCGAGGCCTCGCCGTCCAGGTGAATCAGCGCGACATCATAGTCGCTGATGACGCTGCCGTCGTACAGCGGGTGAATGTAGAACCGCGATGTCTTGGCTGTCGAGATGATTTCCGTTCCAGCCGGAGCCGGAAACAGAAACGTGTCCACCTGCGATGTAATCAGCTTGCCGGTGTCGTCGGCCAGGCAATGGGCTGCGGTCAGAACGAAAGAACTGCTAAGCAGCGCCCCTGAGCAAAGGCGTCCGCCCATACTGGTACTGATCAGCAGTCCGGCGGTGCCGTCCAGGCCGATTCCGCGAGGGAACGTGAAGGGTGGGTTGTTGATCGCTGGAATGTCTCCGGCGGCGACAATCAGGCGCCGGATTTCAAGCGTTAACGACGGATCGAGATGGCCAAATCCGACGGGCGCTGCGGCTGCGGAACCGCAAAAGAAAATACCGATGATAGCGCTAGCAATTCGCATATCTCCTCCTTGGGAAGAAGATAGCAATTGTCAAGCCAGCAATTTCCGCTACGGCTGAATTGTGGGAGGCTTTTCCTCGAATTGATCGGCCGGCAGCGCGTCGATTGCCGCGTCGAACGTGATGCTGGTATCCGCGCCAAACTTCCGGTACATGCGGAATTCCACCTCATTTTTCACCAGCGCCTTCCCGCTTCGCATCCGCATTTCCGACCGCAAGGGCAAAAGAAACGGCGAGCCGCTGATGCTTTCATAGTCGTAGTCCAGCTTCGTGGTGGCCGCTTGAATCGGGAACGACGGAGGAATATCTTCCGCCACCAGCGTCACCCGCATCACCTGATCCGTCTCGCGGTCGATATAGACCAATCCGCCGTAACCGGGCGTGTCTTCAAGCGTTCTCTCGTACAGCAATTTCCACTTGGAATAGGCGCGCGGAACCCGGTACGAGAAAACGTACATGCGCTTGCCGCGAAGCGTCGCCCACCGCTCCCAATGGAAAGTGGCATGGGATTCCGGAGCGAAGACTTCTTTCAACAGGCTGCCGAACTCGCCGGTGGATGTCGCGCCACCCAGCTTGTCGTAGTCCATGTCCAGGTACTTGCCGTTGATCATCATCACCTTCTTCTCTTCCTTGTTCTGGAAGTAAGTCAGCTTGGCGGTGATGGTGTCGGCGGCGCTCCAGAATTCAAGGCCCGTAGGGTCGTAGTACCGGCGCGTGACCTGGGCGCAGATAAAGTCCGGAAGGCGCTTGTCGTAATCCATGGCGTATTGCCGGACCTTGTCGAGAATCTCCTGCTGGTGTTTCGCTGGGGGAGCGGGTATGGTCGCGGGAGCCGCTTTCGGCACAACCGGCGCCCTCACCGCCAGTGTGGCCGATTGATCGCGCAGCTCGCGAAGCGCATTCACGGTGCGGGCTCCGGCGCCGTCGCCGATCAACCCCTCGACGGAGCGATCGTCCAGGCGTTCGGTCAACTGAACCTTCTTCAGATAGCCGGCCACCTTGCCGTCGTCGTGCTTCAACTGGATTGAAGACCGCACGAACGCCTCAAGCTGGGCGACGGTCATCTTCATCTGTCCCCAGGAGGCCGCAGTGAACAGGGTCAGCGCCAGCAGGAACCGCATACTTCTATTTTGACGCAGCCGGAGGCCGGGCGAACTCAGGCAGTTTCGGGGAAAATTCGGCGCTCCGCAAGAAGCGCCTCGGCGAAGAAGTTGGTGGCCCAGTTCAGGACGGTGTGCCGGCCATAGCCTCCGCTGGTGGGCCAGGAGCCGGGAACCCCGCCCCGGATGGCTGCGTCCTGATGGGCGATGTCGTGACGCTGCATCAGGTATCGATTGACGGTCCGGCACGACTCGCGGAAAATTTCCATGTTCGTGAGCTCGAACAGCTTGGCCCAGACGATCGAAATCTGCGCGCTGCCCGTCAGGCAGCACCAGTTCACGGAACCCTGGAACGAGGAGTCGAAGCGGCCGGGAATAAATCCGTTCGAAGCCATCAGGCCCATCACCGATTCCGCGGTGCGTCTGGCGCCGTCGATGAAGTCCTGGCGTCCGGTGAGCAAGCCGATTCCCAGCAGACCCTGGGCCGAGTACGCGATGGTGTGCAGCAGCGGGTGGACCGGATCAGTAAGACAGCAGTCGGAGAACCAGCCATTCGGCAACTGCCGCGAAAGACAGAACTCCGCGTTCCGGATGGCGGCCTGGACGGCGGCATCGCCGGAACACGCCTTCCCCGCCTCGCAGAGCCCCCACGCGGCTTTCACGTTGTAGATGGTGGCCGTCTTTTGGGCGAACTCGGAGTTGCCACGGAACCAGTTCCCATCCGGGTCCTGCATCTCCACCATCCAATCGCTGGCCCGTTTTGCGGCGGCTCGAAAGCGCTCCTCACCGGTGTCCTGCGCCAGCGCCGCCCAGCCCAACAGGACCATTCCCGTGTTGAAGATCGCCGGCGTCGGGTTGGGGTTGATCTTCCCACCCATCACCGCCCCGCTGGGCATCTGGATCGCGATTTCCCAGTCGCCCGCTTCAATCGCCCTTTGCCGCCAGGATTCGTCCCTCCAGTAGTCGGCGAGCTGTAAGTAGGTGGGGATGATATATCCGGTGGTTTCCGGGTAGCTGTGGTCGAATGCTTCGCCGAACCGGGTGCCGTAAGCTACGCCGCGATCGGCGCCGGCATCCTGCGCGCGCGCCAGCCATCCAGCCGCCTCCCGAAGATGGAGCTCAACGTCCAGATCCTCTGCCGATTCGCGATAGAACCCGTCCCAGCGGCGTTTTTCGGTGTTCTCCCGCCAGGCGGCGACGGCCGGGCGGAGTACGCTCTTGACGTTCTTGAGCATTGAAAGTTCGGGGGAAGCTTTAGGATAACATCGGCTGTAGGAACGCATACCGATAGTCCGCTCCATAGCTTTCGCCAAGCGTCGAGCAAACGTCCGGCGCACTTCAGCGTCAAGGTTGTGGCTTACGGAGCGGAATGTCTTGACCGCCCCGCTGATGTCGGCAGGGTCAGCATCCAACCCCTCAGCAATTTGCACTTTAGCGTTTACGAAATCGGACCAGTTTCCTTGCTGTTTAGGGACATTCGCTCTGCGTTCCCAAGCAATGATATTGCCGGTAGCTGGCCGACCCGTCTCAAGAAACCGGATCAGGGCATCGTGGGTGTGCTCCGCCGCGTTTCTGTCAAGACGTTCTGAAACCGTCCACGGAAACGCATAGTATCCGGGACTATCGACCAGGAGGCTGCCCAGATCCGTGGTCATTGCAGCACGACTAATGTCGGCGCCGGTGCAAAAACCTCCATCCATAGAAAGCGCCCGCCAAATCGCACGCATCTCCCTCTTGGAATTTCAGCCCGCTCAGTCCGGCGTCCGCAGCCCGCCGGTTCCCTGCCTCTACAAGGTTCCTTGCGATATCGATCCCAAGGACGTCCGCTCCCATCTTTGCCAAAGGAAGCGCGGATGTTCCGTCTCCGCAACCGAATGCAGCACCCGCCACGGTAGCGTTAGCGAAAGCGATTGAACGAACGCGTCGCCCGAGTGCCGCAATAAAAGCGGCGATCTCGGTGAAGTCGCCCTTTTCCCACAACGCTTTGTTAGGATTCATCCGTTCTATTGTGCATTGATCAAGGGGAAGTTTTGCCCCACAGCCGCAAAACTTCTTATGGGCCCTGTCCGGCAGTCGTTAGATCGGCATACTGCCGTCATAGTGCGTTCACAAGTAAGTGATATCGTCATGCTCCACGCATATGCTGACACGCCTTCCCAACCTAACCTTTGTCTTTTGCTTGCTCGCCGGCTCCGCCTCGATCTCCGCCCAGCAATGGAAGACGCTGAACGGACAGCGCCCACTCGTGATTGGACACCGGGGCGCGTCCGGGTACCTCCCCGAGCACACGATTGTTTCGTATCGACGGGCAATCGAGCAAGGCGCCGACTTCGTCGAGCCGGATTTGGTCATGACCAAAGACGGCGTACTTATCGCTCGACACGAGCCTCTGCTCGACGGCACCACGGACGTCACGTCTCGTAACGAGTTCGCGTCCAAGAAGAGTACGAAGATGCTTGACGGCGTCGAAACGACGGGCTTCTACGCAAGCGACTTCACCCTTCAGGAGATTCGCCAGCTTCGCACCATACAGCCGAACGGAGCCAGGCCGAAGGACTTCGACGGCTTTTACCTTATTCCCACGCTGGATGAAATCATCACACTGGTCCGGCATGAGAGTCAAAGCCGTGGCCGTATGATCGGAATTTATCCTGAGACCAAACACCCGACTTTCCACTACGCGCTCGGGCTGCCGCTGGAGGAGGAACTTCTCCGCACTCTTGCCCGCAATGGGTGGACGGAGCAGTACTCGCCGGTGATCATTCAGTCTTTCGAATCGGCCAATCTGCGGTATCTACGAACGCGGACGCGAGTGCGGCTGGTGCAGCTAATCGATGCGAACGATGTCAATCTCGATGGGACGCTGGACTTCACGGCTCCTTACGACAAGCCATACAACAATGCAGTAACTGGCGATCCCAGGCGCTTCCCCGATTTAGTGCAGCCAACGGGGCTCGCGGAAGTTAAGGAGTACGCCGACGGCATCGGTCCGTGGAAGCGATATATCGTAAGCGTCCGTGGCGCCGACGTGAACGGAGATGGCAACGCGGACGACGTGAATCAGGATGGTTTGGTGAACGACACCGATAAGGCCGCCGTTCCGCCTACGGCACTCATCGAGGCCGCGCACCGCGCGGGCCTGTTCGTTCACGCCTACACATTCCGGAACGAGACGCGCACGCTTGCCGCCGATTATCATGGCGACCCAGCGAATGAATACGTGCAGTACTTCCTCCTGGGAGTCGACGGTGTCTTCTCTGACTTTCCCGACACGGCGATCATGGGCCGTCAAAGGGCTGCGGACCGGTTGCCTAGGTAAGGAACTTCGGGAATGGAGCGCGAGACCGGGGTCGAACCGTGCGGACCCACTAGTATGTGGCCAACAGCGATGCTCGCATCGATCCTCTCAGCAAACAGAACCTACGGACGCCAGCCCGGCACCAGAAGTCACTCTCCGGGTTGCGATTTTTTGGCGGCCTCTTCCAGGCGGTCCTTGACGCTGCCAATGTAGCGCTCCATCGACTCCTGCGACTTCCGCAACACGATCGGCTTTAGCACGTGGCCCTTCAGTCCCGTCAGCCCATCGACGTAGCTGCGCTGCACCGTGATCAGGTAGTGCATTCCACCCTTCTTCTGATCCTGGCCGGGGATTACGTAGCGGAGCTCCACCGCACTGCGGAAATAGTGCGAGGCAAACAGCATCTTGGAGGCAATCACGTAGGCCACGCCGAA
>JBGTFZ010000072.1:0-38949 GCA_041746955.1 Bryobacteraceae bacterium | reverse complement strand
AGGATAACCGTGGTTCGATGGCACGCAGAAGGCCGCTATCCTGGATCATTCCGGTCTGCCTGATGAAACACTACCGCTTCGTGATGGTCACGGTGTTGTGCCACGCGGCCTTCGGCCAGGGGACGGTGGTCGAAGGCAGTCTGCCCAGGTCCTGGAACATTAGTGGCCCCGATTGTTCAAGCGGCATTCCCGATTGGCAGGTCCATCAATACAACCAGGACCTCTACATTCTTCGTGAGCCGGGCTGCTCGAATTATGAGAAGCCGTTCCTCTATCTCCTGTTTGGAGACGGCCACGCACTCCTTCAGGACACCGGGGCGGGCAAGACCGATGTGGCGGGTCTGATATCGCGTCTGCTGAAGCAATGGGCCGCATCGCGAGGCAAGGAAGTTCCGCGCCTGATTGTCGTCCATTCCCACTCTCATGGCGACCACACGGCGGGCGATGCCGCGATCGCCAGCATTCTGGGCGCGACGGTGATCGCAGCCGAGCGCAAGGCGTTGATCGAAGCCTTTAAGATCTCCGACTGGCCGAACGGCATCGGTTCAATCGACCTCGGTGGACGCATCATCCAGGCGATCCCGATTCCGGGCCACGATTCAGTGGACCTGGCGCTTTACGATGCGCGGACCGGCATCCTTTTCTCTGGCGACACTCTCTATCCAGGCCGGCTGTACATAACCGACTTCGCCGAGTACGTTCGCAGCATCGACCGGCTGGTGGATTTTACACAGTCCCGCCCCGTGGCCCACATTTTGGGCACGCACATTGAGCAGCGGCGCACGCCCTTCATGGACTACGTGGTGCGCACCGTTTATCAGCCGGACGAGGCTCCGCTTGAACTGCGGCGAGGCGATCTGTTGGAACTTCAGGATGCACTCCGGCGGATGGCAGGCAAGCCGCAACGGCTGCCGTTGGCGCGATTCACCATCTTTCCGCGCCGGACAATTGGCCAGTAGACGCTGAAGACTATTTGGGCGCGCTTGCCGGTTCCTGCAACAGCAGGCCAAGCGGAGTTAGCGGACCTACGGGAATCAGGTCGAACTCCATTAGCTTCGCTTCTCCCAAGGGCAGCTTGTCCAGCAGGGTCCTGGCCTCGTCAACCGTCGATACGTTCAACAGGAAAACGACGCCATTCTGATCCCGCCGGACGAACCATTGGTCCAGCTTCCCGGACAAGTAGAGACGCACCGTGTCGCGAACCTCCTGCGGCATGATGGGCATCACTTTCTCGCGGGTGGTTCCCGCGGCCATGCGGCCAATGGCCAGCACGCGGGTTGTAGGGCCAGCCATCATGGGCGACGCGGGAGTCTGTGCCGGAGCCGGATCGGGACAGACGCCAAGCACGGCCAGAGCGAAGAGAATGGGTGAACGGCGCATATATGTATATGCATGTTATCACCGCAACCCAGAGCTGTCGACGACGAAATATTACGAGCCCTTCGTGCGGGCCAACCGGTCGAGCTCGACGTCCAGCACCGCCCACGCCTCCGGGCCTATCGCCTTCAGCATCTTTTTCTGCGCTCCAACCCACAAGGGATAGGCAGTTTGCAAAGCCCGTTGGCCTTTTTTCGTCAATTGAACCGCCTTTACGCGGCCGTCGGGTTTTGGAACGGTTCGCAGCAGTCCGCCACGCTCCAACAAAGCGAGGCTACGGGTAAGCGTCGTCTGGTCCATCACCAGGATTTCCGTCAATTCCGTGACTGTGGCTTCGCCAACTCCATGGATCTCCGCCAAAATGTTGAACTGCGTCGCGCGCAGTCCGCTGGGACGAAGCGTGTTGTCGAAGTATTGAGTTACGGAGCGCGTGGCTTTCCGCAGTGTGGCGCAAACGCAGCGCGGTGAAGGCGTCGAAGCCCGGTTCATGTATCTACACATACCACTCCTGACGCGAAGCGGGTACGGATTGCCGGTAGTTTGCGGGCATCACACAAGACCGTCATTAACTGGTCCTCAGCGATCTGTGACGCCCGCTTTCTGATCGCTAACTAGTCGATCTTTTTCTTTACTTTGTCGGCGCCTTCCTTCATGGCGTCCTTCGTATCTTCGGCGGCTTCCTTTATCTTGTCGCCCGCCTCGTCAGCCGCTTCCTTGGCCGACTCGCCCGCGTCTTCGGCCTTGTCCTTCATATCCGAACCGCAGCCGGAAAAAAGCATCATTGCGGCGGTCATGCCAACAACCAATAGGGATTTCATTGAAACTCTCCTTGGGGCACATGATACCGTGACCGATGCCATATAATCACCCGCATGTATCGTCTGCTGGTTTCTGTGCTTCTGCCGGCGCTTGGATTTGCGGAGCTGCCGCAAGGATTCGTTCCCCTCTTCAACGGGCGTGACCTTGCCGGCTGGCATGTCAGCGAAACCAACCACCATGGCAACACCAAATCCTGGAAAATCGAGAATGGAATCGTCACTTCCACACAGGACCCTCCACGGGTTGGCGGCATTCTGCTTACCGACAAAAAGTACAAGAACTTCGAGGTCTATGCGGAGATCAATCCAGACTTCGGGTGCGATGGCGGCCTGTTCCTGCGCTCCACCGAGAAGGGCGAAGCCTACCAGGTGATGATCGATTTCCTGGAGACCGGCAATGTCAGCGGACTCTATGGGGAGCGTCTTCCGGAAATGAACAAGCCGGATTCCGGAAGCGGCAAGAAGCTGGACCCGGAATGGCGGACGCATTGGAAGGAAAAGCAATGGAATTCCCTGCGGGCACGGATCGAAGGCGACGTGCCGCACATACAGGTGTGGCTGAACGGAACGCAAGTAGTCGATTGGACCGCGGCAAAGAATTTCCTTCCCGAGGACGCCACCAGCGGGATGATCGCCCTGCAAGTGCACCGCTCCGGCGCGGATGGCGGCCGGTGGGTGCCCGGCGGGTATCACCGCTACCGCAATGTTGGTGTCAAGGTCCTGCCATAACGGCGCCACATGACGCCGCTGAAGCAGAATTGGCTAAAGCCGAAGCTCGCCGAAAAGCCGTATGTGATCGGCACGTTCCTCGAGATCGCGTCGCCGCAGGTGGTCGAGATTCTCGGACTGGCGGGATTCGATTTCGTCGTGATCGATTGTGAGCACGGGGCCATCGGACCGGAACGTGTGGAGGAGCTGATTCGCGCCGCCGCAACGACGGACATCAGTCCGATTGTCCGCGTCCCGCAATGCGATCCGGTATCGATCCGGCTGCCGCTGGACATGGGCGCGGTGGGGATTCACGTGCCGCAAGTGGAGTCGCTCGAAATGGCCCGGACATCGGCCCGCTCAACGCGATTCTTTCCCGAAGGCAATCGCGGGATGCAGCCGTACGTCCGGGCGGCCAGCTTTCGAACCTATCCCACTGCGGACTACCTTGCGCAGTCCAACCAGCAGGTGCTGAACGTGATTCACATCGAAGGGCAGGGAGGCGTGGACGACCTCGACCAGATTCTTGCGCTTGATGGGATCGACGTGGCGTTTCTGGGACCGTACGATCTGTCGCAGGCCTTTGGCGTTCCGGGAAAAGTGGACGATCCGCGGATCGAGCAAACGATACTCAATGCCGTCAGGCAATCGGCTGGCCGGGTGGCCATCGGAACTTACGTAGACCGCCCCGAAACGGCGAGGCGCTGGATTGACGCTGGCGTTCGCTACGTTACGGTGGGCCTTGACGCGGCTTTCCTGCGAAACGGAGCGGCAGCGGTACTAGACGTCCTGAACCATACTCAGTAACAAATTCACAGGGACGTAATGCCGTCGCATGTTATTCTGCATGTGATTCGGAGGCTCCCATGCGAATAACAACTATGCTGCTGACAGGCGCAGGCCTGCTGTTTTCAAGCGCCGCTTCGGCGGAGACGATCATGCCCTGCGTTGAAGGTCCGCTGAGTTCATACCTGGGCACAACGTGTTCATTGGGCGGAGGATTCTTCGCCAAGAACTTCTATTTCGAAGCGAAAGATCTGAACTTGGCCGACCCGTCGGTTCTGGTTACGGCGGACCAGATTCTGATCACGCCACAGGAGCTTTGGAAGGGGTTTGCATTCTCCTCTAGCCTGTTCGACATCAAGGGCTTCCAGCACGTCGCCTACGCCTTTAACTACTTCATCGATCCGCCGCCGCCGATCATTCCCGGCTTCGAATTCTTCCTGGATTCGTTCTCCCCGGTTGCGCCCGGTTTCGCGAAAGCGACGACCGACATTTGCGCAGGGGGCAGCTTCGCGCGGGACTTCAATATCAACCTGATTCTGTCGGGCGGGCCGGTAGACGAAAACGGCTGTGAATCCACGTTCGAGGACGCACTGTTCCGTCTGGAGACGTTTGACAACGGTTCACCGGGCAACAAGAAGCTGTTTGAATCGGTAAGCTTCCCGCTAACCAATGTCGTCGATGTCCGCACAGTCCTCGAACTGAACGCGAACGGCGGCACCTCCCAAGTGGACGGCTTCCGCACGCGCGCACTTCTCACGCCGGAACCGGGCAGCTACCTGCTTGCGGGCGCTGGCCTACTGGCGCTGGGACTGCTTCACCGCCGGCGCCGCTTGAAAGCGCTTTAGGTTTCGCGCGAACTCAGCGCGTAGACCGGAATCCGCGTCTTCGTCCACGATCAGTTCGATCGCCTTCTTTTCGAGGGCGATCGCACGATCCCTTTCGCCCAATGCAAAGTGCGCGCAGGCGACGGCGTCCAGCGCTTGAGGGTTGCCGGTTCCCGTTTGATTCAACCAGCGCTCCGCGTACTTCAGGGCATCGGCGGGCCGCCGGAGTTCCTGAAACGGCGTGTTTAGCAGGATCCACGACGCCAGCTGCAGTTCGTACGTTCCTGCCTCCGGCTGCTCGACTAGCGGGCGAAGTTCACTAAGAGCTTTCGCGGTTAGCGCGCGCTGTTCGGCCTGCTTTTTCCCTCGCGCCTCCAGAAACTCGGCCAAGCGGTTCAAGGAAGCGATATAGTCGCGTCGCGTCTGGCGATTCGTCGGATCGTCTTTCAACAGCCCTTCCGCCGTTTCGATGTTTTCGCGGTGACGGATCTCCGCCTCCACGTACCGGTGGGCTCGCGACAACGCATCGGCCAGCACCAGCGAGGATTTCAGTTTCGAACTGCGGAGGCCCAACTGGTCGTAGGTCTGCAAAGCTTCCGTCAGCGTTTCGATTGCGCCCCCGATACTGGCGGCATCCTGCCGCTGCGCCAACAGGTTTCCGGCGCCTTGCAAAGCGAAGGCGTAGCTGCCCCGAAGATCGGTGCTGCCGGGCGACTTCGGAAGTTCCTGCCGCAATACCTCGACAGCCCGGCCGTAATTCTCCAGCGCCTTCCGAGTGTCACCAAGAGTGGCCTGAACGAAGGCCGCGCGGCTGCGGACCTTCGCTTCCTCGACGCCAGTCAGCTTCGCGAGGGCGGCATCGTAAGTGCGCAACGCTTTGCGGCCATCGCGGAGGGCCTCCGTATCGGCAATCCGAATCTTCGCCTGCTGAATCTCGGCGGAAAAATCCTCTGTGCCGCGATATTGCTCCGCCAGCCGCAGCGCCTCTTCGTAGCTTTTTACCGCGCCTTCGCGGTCTCCCAGATTCGCCAGGAACATGTTGCCCTGGACGTCTCCGGTCTTCAGGTAGCCCATCACCACCTGCCGCAGCAGCACGGGATCGTCCGCCACTTCGGTGGACAAACGCTGCAAGTACTCGACACCTTTTGCGACGAGAGCCCGGCGGGCCTCCGTCTGCGATGTGCGGATCTTGTTATCGAAGTCGGTGATGAAGAATAGCGCCAGTTGACGCGTATCCTCAAAGCGCCGCTCCGCGATCCGTTTTTCCTGCGTTGCCACCTGCGCGAAATGTACTGAGACGATGGTGGCGGTCAGCAGCGCCAGCACTGCCAGCGACGCCGCGGCCACGCCGGCACGATGCCGCGTAACGAACTTGTGGAACCGGTACCGGACGGTATCGTTCTGCGCCGTGACGGGCATCCCATCGAGATGGCGCCGCAAGTCGTCCGCGAACTGCTGCACCGACGGATAGCGCCGTGCGGCCTCCTTTCGCAGGGCCATCATCAGGATCATGTCGAGATCGCCCCGCAGCCGGCGGCGCGCCTTCTCGCTGCCCTCCGGCACGGTGCCGCGAAGTTGGAGTTCGCTGGGGAGCGTGGGGATCTCTTCGCAGATCGTCTTCTCGATTCCCGCCGCCGTCCGCGTCTTGAATTGGTAGGGCAGGCATCCGGTGAGAAGTTCGTACAGCAGCACGCCCAGCGAATAGACATCGCTTGCGGTTGTGATCGCTTCGCCGCGAGCCTGCTCCGGGCTGGCATAGTGCGGCGACATCGGGCGCGAATCGGTGGCGGTAAGTCGAAGGTCGGCGGATTCGACGCTAGCTTCGGGCCGGATCAGCTTCGCGATTCCGAAATCGAGAAGCTTCGGACTGCCATCAGTCGAAACCAGAATGTTCGACGGTTTGATATCACGGTGGATGATCAGATTCTGATGCGCATACTGAACCGCATCGCACACCGTCAAAAACAAGCGAATGCGTTCGGCGATGCCGAGGTGTTTCGTCTCGCAATACCGGTCGATGGGAAGTCCTTCGACATACTCCATCACCAGAAACGGCGCGCCCTCGTCGGTCGTGCCGGCGTCCAGCAGCCGGCCGATGTTCGGGTGATCCAGCGCTGCCAGCAACTGCCGCTCCATACGGAACCTGCGCAGGATATGCGAACTCGCCAGCGACGGTTTTACCAGCTTCAACGCCACTTGGCGTTGAAAATCTTCCGCCACCATGCAGGCCGCGTAGACCATGCCCATGCCGCCCTGTCCGATTCGCCGGATCAGCCGGTAGTTGCCGATCTGTTTGCGTCCCGCGAGGTACGCGTCGTCGAAGTGTTGCGGGCGCCGGATGCCCTCCGCAATCACTTGCGTTGCGTCGTCGTCCACTTCCTCCATCAAGACCAGCGTTTCTTCCAGCAACTCGCCGTCGCCTTCCGTTTCGCGCAGTAGATAGCCCTCACGATCCTCCGCGCCCATCGAGAGCGCAGCGGTCATCAGGTCGCGTGCTTTGCGGAGGCGATCGGGAGACACGGCGAAGCTATAGCGTCAGTGTAGCAACGGGCGCGAAGCGTATCAGTTCTGTAACCAAATCGCCCGTGCAATCGATAACAATGGAGTATGGAAGGCCGTTCCGCACGTCGCGATCTTCCCCGGATTGTCATCGTTGGCGGGGGATTCGCCGGATTGGCGGCGGCCAGGAAACTGCGCGATGCCGAGGCGGAGATCGTCGTGGTCGACCGGACGAATCACCATCTTTTTCAACCGCTGTTGTACCAGGTGGCCACCGCGACTCTTGCGCCGGGCGACATCGCTTCTCCAATTCGGAAAGTACTCGCGCAGCAGAAGAACGCCACGGTTGTTCTCGCCGATGTCGAGGGTGTGGACCCCGAGAATCGAACGCTTGCGGTCCATCTTCCATCCGGAAAGCGGCACACCGTTTCCTTCGATTCTTTGGTGATCGCGACGGGAGCGAGGCACAGCTATTTCGGCCACAGCGAATATTCACGCTATGCACCGGGGCTGAAGGCGCTGGCCGACGCAACTTCGATTCGCGCACGAGTCTTGAAGGCGTTCGAGTTGGCGGAGACCGAGCCGGACGAGGCTCGCCGGAAGCTCTTGTTGACCTTCGTGCTGATCGGAGCGGGACCCACAGGAGTGGAGATGGCGGGTGCGATCGCGGAGCTTCGGCGTTACACGCTGCGCCACGAATTTCGCAATATCGACCCCACGCTTGCGCGCATTCTTCTTGTCGAAGCGTCGCCGCGCGTTCTCGGCTCTTTTCACGAGACGTTGTCGCAGAAGGCGCTCCAGCGGCTGCAACGGTTGGGCGTCGAAGTGCGGGTCGGCAATCCCGTTGCCGATGTAGGCCCGGAGCATATTGTCCTCTCCGGCGAGACGCTTGGGGCGCACACGATCATCTGGACAGCCGGTGTCGAGCCCTCCCCGGCGGCCAAATGGCTGAATGTCGAGGCCGACCGCAGCGGTCGCGTGAGAGTGATGCCAGATTGCAGCGTGCCCGGCTTTCCGAACATCTTTGTCCTCGGCGACACCGCGTACTTCGAAACCGGAACGGGACCGCTTCCCGGAGTGGCGCAGGTGGCGCTGCAGCAGGGCCGCTACGCCGGAAAGCTAATCTACAGCCGCCTGTTGAACCGTCCCGCGCTTGGCCCTTTCGAATACTTCGACTTTGGAAACATGGCCGTCATCGGCCGCAACTTTGCGATTCTTGAGCGCGGCGGCATCCGGCTTAGCGGTTACGCCGCATGGCTGGCGTGGGCCTTCGTGCACATCGCCTACCTCGCCGATTACGAGAACCGCTTTCGCGTTCTAACCCAATGGGCGTGGACGTACTTCACGAAGCAGGGCGGCTCGCGCCTTATCGTTGAGCCTGATGTTTAGGAGTGAGCCCGCTAGCGCAGTAGAGAAGCGGCCAGCGCGGACAGTTTCTCCAGCGCGTCTTCCATCCGCTGCGGTCTTCGCAGCACGCCGGCAAACAGATCGCCCGTCCGCCGGAAGCGGTCCATCGCGTTCCGTAGATGGAACTGTTGCGGCCGCAGTCCGGGTTTCACTTCGCTCCAATCGAGCGGCGTTGCTACCGGCGCACCGTCGTATGCGCGAAGAACATAAGGTGCCGAGATTGTTTTCCCGCGCCCATTTTGCAGATAGTCGAAATAGACTCGATCCTTGTTGCGTTTGGATACGGCCCTCGGCGTCGTGAATAGATCGGGGCGCTCCGCCGCGCAGATCCGCGCAAGAATCTCCGCGAAAGCCTTCGACTGATCGTAGGAGAACACGGGTTCCAAAGGCACATAGATGTGCATGCCATCGCCGCCAGTCGTTTTTGGATAACCGACCAGACCGCACGCTTCCAGTTTCTTTCGGACTGAATGCGCGGCTTCAACGATCCGGTCGTACGAGCATTCCTGCGGATCAAGATCCACCAGCAGGAAATCCGGATTGTCCAGCGAATCGATACGGCTCATCCAGGGGTTCTGGTCGATGCAACCGAGTTGCGCGAGATATACCAGTTGGGCCCGGTCGTCCCCGATCACTCGCACCGCTGGCTGGTCGCCTTCACGGATCTTGGCGGTTCGAATCCAATCCGGCAGACCCTCGACGTTCTTCTGGAAAAATCCCTCAGTGGCGATTCCATCGGGGTATCGTCGAAGCGACAGCGGACGGTCCCGCCAGTGCGGGATCAAAAGCTCCGCCACCGCATCGTAGTAGTTGATGACGTCGCGTTTGGTGTAGGCCTGCGCGGGGTAGAAGACCTTATTCAGATTGCGGATGACGAAGCGCCGGTTGGCCACATCGACCGTTGCCTGCGCGGCTCCGTCTGAAATCAATTCTTGCGGAGGCGCCGCGACGCCGGAAGTGCGCACACAGTCCTCTGGGTCGACATCGTCGCGCAGCCCAACAAACACAGGGGCGCGAAGCCTCCCCTCGTTTGTCCATTCGAGAAACTTCACGCGCGCCACCAGTTCCGGCCGCACCCACGTGACGGGCTGCGGAAGCCGCACCTTTTCCTCGAATGGAGATTTCTTCGTCGCCAAGGGAAGCAGAAGGCCGTGAAGATGCTTGATCATCTTCTGGTCGAACCCGGTGCCGACATTGCCGGCAAAACGTAGATGGCCTTCGTCGAACACGCCCAGCAGCAGCGCTCCGAAATACTCCCGCTCCCCTTTCGTGAAGCCGCACAGGACCAGGTCCTGTTCGGAGACCGCCTTAACCTTGATCCAATCGCGGCTTCGCGTGGACTCATAGAAACTGGCGGCCCTCTTGGCGACGATGCCTTCGAGGCCCTGTTTTCGCGCGGCGGCAAGCAGTTCCTCGCCGTTGTCCTCAAACGATTCCGAAATTCGCAGCACTGGCGATTCCGTGACGACGGACCGCAACCAGCGCTTCCTCTCGGCCAAGGGAACTCCGCGAAGGTCCCATCCATCCAGATAGAGAAGGTCGAAGGCGAAAAAGACAGCGGGGCGCGACTGTGCCATCTTCGCGATGGCGTGCGTCCCGGAGGCCATGATCCGCGGCTGAATCCGTTCGAAGCTGGGCCGGCCCTTGTCGTCCAACACCGCAATTTCGCCGTCCAGAATCGCCGTTCGCGCGCCGGTCAAGAGGCGGATGGCAGCAAGTTCCGGATACTGCGCCGAGATGTCGTTGCCCTTCCGGCCAGCCAACCGCACGCCCGATTCCGTCGCGAAGGCAAACGCCCGCACGCCGTCCCATTTGATCTCGTAGGTCCAACCCGCACCGGCGGGCACTTCAGTGGAAAGATGCGCCAGCATCGGAACAATCTTGCCGGGCATGGGCTGAACCGCGCGGGGCTTTACGTCCATTGCGATCTCGTGCTGCGTGCGTCCGGATTTGACGCTCCACTCCGAATGCTCCACGTCGTAGCCCGGCCGAGCGTAGATGTCGCGCTTCTTCAGCAGCAGCCACTCGTTCGATTCGCCGCCCGTCTTGCGATCCTTCATACGCACCAAGGCAAATTCGCCGCGCAGTTTCTCGCCGTTCAATTGGAACTTGAAGTCGCCGCGTTCCAACTGTTGTGCGGCCGTGCCCGTCCCCAGCAACTGGTATGGGCCCGCGTCCCAAAGCATCATGCTGCCCGCGCCATAGTTGCCCTTGGGAATGTTGCCCTCGAAGGTGGCGTACTCCAGCGGATGATCCTCCACATGCACCGCAAGCTGCTTCACGGCGGGGTCTAACGACGGCCCCTTGGGCACCGCCCACGACTTCAAAGTCCCGTCCACTTCAATTCGCAGGTCGTAGTGCAGACGGCTTGCGTCGTGGCGCTGGATGCAGAAAACGGTTTCCGCCGCTTCCGGCGCGCGCTCGCCAGCCGGTTCCGGCGTCCGGTCAAAACTTCGTTTTTTTCGATAGCGGTCAAGCGCCATGAAACATTCCCATTCGTTTTTGTTACGCTCTCCATGATAGGAGGAGTGCGCCAATGGCTTCCACCATCTGGAAGGGCCACATCACTTTCGGCCTAGTATCGCTGCCGGTGAAACTGCTGGCTGCGGCCCGCAGCGAGACGATCAGTTTCAACCAGCTTCACAAGTCCGACAACTCCCGGGTGAAGCAGGTTCTGTACTGCATCGCCGAGGACAAACCGGTGCCCCGCAGCGAACTGGTGAAGGGCTACGAGTACGAGAAGGATCGCTACGTCGTCATTGAAGACGAGGACATGAAGAAGATCCAGCCGAAAACGGCGAAGGTGATGGAGATCATCGAGTTCATCGACTCCAACGATATGGACGCGATCATCCTCGAAAGCTCCTACTACATTCAGCCGGACGAAGCGGGCGAGAAGCCGTACTCGCTTCTGTTTGAGGCCATGCGCCGGTCGAACCACAGCGCCGTGGCGAAACTAACCATGCACAACCGCGAGCACGTCGTGATTCTGCGGCCCGGCAAGCATGGCATGATCCTGCACACGATGTACTATCGCGACGAGATTCGCGCCACTGACGAGTTCCGCACCACCACCGAAGGTCTGTCAGAAAAAGAGCTGAAGATGGCGGAGAGCCTGATTCAGGCGCTATCCGCCGAATTCGACCACGAGAAGTACCGGGACACCTACAGGGAGACGCTGCGCGGAATGATCGACGCCAAGATCGCGGGAGAGGATGTTGTCGCCGCGCCGCATGAAGTGGAACTTGCCCCGGTGATCGACATCATGGAAGCGCTGAAGTCCTCACTTGCATCGCTGAAGAAACCGCCTGCGGTCTCCGGAGAAGCGGTGGAAATCGACGCTCCGAAACGGCGCCGCCGGGCCTCCGCCAAAGGCGGTTAAGCTCAGCTTCCGATGATCCGGCGAATCTGCCGCGTGCGATCCGGTGAGGAGTCCCGGCAGCTTCTGCTGCCCTATCTTCGCGACTTTCCTGAAGCCGTAGTTCTCGCAACAACGAAGGCGGCGGCGGATGAGTTGGTGTGGTCGGCCGGCGGCGGCACTCTGGGTCTTCACCGCCGGACTTTGAATCAGTTGGCCGTTGAAATGGCGGCGGGTCCCATGGCGGCGGGCGGTCTGGTTCCGCTTTCGCCATTGGCCGGCGAGGCCATCGCGGCCCGCGCGATTCACGAAGCCAAGGGTAAGCTGACCTACTTTTCGCCTGTCGCCGACACTCCTGGATTCGTTCAAGCGGCGGCGCGAACGATCCGCGAGCTACGCGTTGCACTCGTCAGTCCCGCTAAGCTCTCGCGCCGTGGCCCGGCCGCGCGCGATCTCTCGTTGCTGCTGCGCCGCTGGACCGCGCTGTGCGAGAAATTCCAATTGGCCGATGAGGCGCACGTTCTTGCGCTGGCCGCAATGGCGGACGATCAGCCGTTCGGCGGACTGCCACTGCTGGTTCTGGATGCGCCTCTGCTTTCGCAAGCCGCCGCGGCTTTCTTCGGCCACCTTCTGAAGCGGTCGCCCGCAGTAGTCGTGACGGTGATGGCTGGCGATCGCGAGACCGACGCCGCGTGGCGTAGTCTGCTGGGCATTCCTTCCGAGGAGCCGCCGGTGGCGAACGGCGGCCAGCTGAACGGCCTCCGCGCGCAGCTATTCTCCGCGCGGCCGGAGAGTCTTGCGGACGACGAGTCCGTTCAGTTCTTCTCCTCACCGGGCGAGAACATGGAATGCGTCGAGATTGCCCGTCGCATCCACAACGCCGCGAGAAGCGGCGGGAAGTTCGACGAGATTGCCGTGCTGCTTCGGCAGCCGGATCGATACCAGCCCCTGTTGGAGGACGCTCTTCGACGCGCGGATATTCCCGCGTATTTCTCCCGCGGAGTGCGTAGGCCCGATCCCGCGGGCCGCGCGTTTCTTACCCTGCTTTCCTGTGCGGCGGAGAATCTGTCGGCCTCCCGCTTCGCCGAGTACCTGTCGCTGGCGCAGGTGCCGGACTTATCGGACGACGGGGCTCCGGTTCCGGCAGCTTCGCCGGTGGATCTTCCCGTAGACGAGTTTGCCGCAGGTCTCGTCGGCCAACAGCCGCCGCCCCAGGAAAGCGCCGCGCCCGTTCGCACACCTCCCGCGCCATCCAGCTGGGAAAAATTGCTGGTGGATGCGGCGGTGATCGGCGGTGCGGACCGTTGGCGCCGCCGTCTGGCGGGCGCTGCCGCGGAACTTCAACTCCAGTTGCAGGCCATCGCCGAAGATGACGGCCATCGCGAACATCTTCAACAGCGGCTGAACCAGCTTGCGAGTCTGCAACGGTTCGCGCTGCCAGTGGTTCAGGCGTTGGACGAATTGCCACGGCGCGCCACATGGGACGGCTGGCTTGCAGCTCTTGCGTCTCTTGCGCGGCTGACGCTGCGCTACCCGTCGGGCGTTCTCTCGCTGCTGGCGGAGATGCAGCCGCTCGACGGCGTTGGACCGGTGTCCGTCACGGAAGTTCGCGATGTCCTCTCCAGCCGTCTCTCGACGCTTCGAGTAGAGCCACTGGGCCGCCGGTTCGGCGCGGTTTTTGTAGGAAGCATTGAAGAGGCGCGCGGCCGCCATTTCGAGATCGCCTTCGTACCCGGCCTTGCCGAAGGTCTGTTCCCGAAGAAGATCCTGGAAGATCCGCTGCTGCTGGATTCCGTTCGCCATGCGGTTGACCCCGCGCTTACGGTTCGGCAGGCGCTAACGGATCGTGAACGTCTGTTGCTCGAAATCGCAGCGGGCGCATCCGCGCGAGTAGTGTTCTCCTACCCCGCGATGGACACGGCTCTCGGCCGCGGACGCGTTCCTTCGCTCTACGCCCTGGAAGTCGAGCGCGCGGCGAAGGGCGTTTTGTCGAGCCTTGAAGAATTCGAGCGGCGCTGGCGCATGGGAGCGAGCGCGCGCCTGGGCTGGCCCGCGCCGGAAGATGCGAAAGAGGCGATCGACAACACAGAGTATGACCTTGCCGTTCGCGGAAGCCTTCACCCCGGCGATACGCCGGAACAGGTCCGGGGACGCATGGCGTACCTCCTCGACAATCCGCATGCCGCGCGGTCGCTGCGCGCGCGCTACCGCCGCTGGGACACGAAGCACGCCTGGACAACCAACGATGGCCTTTGGGCGCCGCAGCCGGAGACGCTGGCCACGTTGCAGCGGCGCGGGCTTACACAAGCCGCCTACTCGCCTACGTCGTTGCAAGCGTGGGCAGCATGTCCGTACCGTTTCTACCTGCATTCAATTCTTCGGCTAAAAGAGCGCGGTGAAGCGGCGGCGATCGAACAGATGGACCCCGCAACACGCGGCGAGATCTTTCACGCGGTACAGTTCCGCATTCTTACGACGCTTCGCGACGAGGGCGCGCTGCCCGTCACCCGATCGAGCCTGGACGCGGCTCAATCAGTGGCCGACCGGGCGCTGGACGAAGCGGCGGCGGAGTATCGCGAGTTGCTGTGCCCCGCGATCCCGCCAGTGTGGGGAAGTGAGATTGAGTCGATGCGGACGGATCTTCGCGGGTGGCTTCGCGATGTCGCTTTGGAAGACGGCCGGTGGACGCCTGCGCATTTCGAACTTCGCTTCGGCCTTGCGCCGAACGACAGTTGCGATCCGGCCAGCACGCAAGATGAGGTTGTAGTGCAAGGCGGATACCGGTTGCGAGGCTCGATCGATTTGGTTGAGCGAAACCGCGAAGACGAAACGCTGCGGGTAGTGGATCACAAAACCGGACGCGTACTGGACGACAGGGAAAGTCCGCTGCTGGCGACGGGACGCGGCGAAGTGCTTCAGCCGGTGCTCTACTCGCTGGCTGCGGAAAGGCTGCTGAACGCGGCGGTGCGAAGCGGAGATCTGTTCTACTGCACGCAGACCGGAGGCTACGACCACCGTGCGGTGTCGATTTCGGATCTGGCGCGAGACCGCGCTTATCAGGTGCTGGAAGCGGTGGATCGCTCCGTCAGGGAAGGAAGTCTTCCGGCAGCCCCACGAAAGGACGCTTGCCTTTTCTGCGACTACCGGACGGTCTGCGGTCCTTACGAGGAACGGCGGACGGCGGACAAGCCCATGCACGAACTTGCCGGGCTTGCCAAGGTGAGGGGCCAGCGATGAGCACGAACGTCGTCTCCATCCGTCCGGAGCCCGGGGATGACGCCGCGGCGCGTGAGAGGGCTCTGCATTCGTTGGACGAGAGTCTCGTCGTTGAAGCGGCGGCAGGCACGGGCAAGACGACGGTTCTCGTCCGGCGAATTGCGAATCTCCTCGAAAGCGGCCGCGCGGCCATCGACAGCATTGTCGCCGTCACGTTCTCTCACAAGGCGGCGGGCGAGATGAAGCTGCGCCTGCGGCAGGAACTGGATCAGCGCTTGCAGGAGACCGGCCGCGAGGGCCGGCCGCACATCGAGCGATCGCTCGAACGCATGGAAGAAGCTTTCATCGGAACAATCCACGGCTTCTGCGCTCAGATTCTGCGGGAACGACCTGTTGAGGCCGCCGTAGATCCGATGTTCCAGGAACTTTCCGGGCCTGAGGAATCGCAGCTTTTCGCGCAAGCTTTCCGACAGTGGTTTGAGGAGCGGTTGGGCGTCGATTCTCCGGTGCTGCGACGGGCGCTGCTTCGGCCCGTGCCCCCTGGAAGCCGTGCATCGACCACCGACCGGCTGAAGACCGCCGGAGTTTCGCTGAAGGAATGGCGAGATCTGGATGCGCCATGGCAGCGGCCCACATGGGACCGGGAGGTGGAGATCGACGATCTGCTCCGGCTGATCGAAGAGCAGGGCGCCGCGCTGAACACGAAGCGCGAACATCAACCCGTCCACGACTTCGTCCGATGGATGACCCGGCTGGAGCAGGTGCAGCGGCGCAACTACGATGTTCTCGAAGCGAAGCTGATTCAGCTTCGCCAGGAACTGCGCCGGTCCCGCGCGAAGCTGGACACGCTGGAATGGCGTCTGGAGAGGTTCCGTACGGCTGCCGATCGCGATCTTGCGCCGCTGTTGAAGGATGAAATGGAGGGGCTGCTGGCTGGGTACGCCACGCTGAAGCGCAAGTCCGGACGTCTCGATTTCCTCGACCTGCTGATCAAGGCTCGCGATCTGGTGAGGGACAACACCGCCGTTCGCGATTTTCTTCGCGGACGCTTCTCGCATTTCTTCATTGATGAGTTTCAGGACACCGATCCGTTGCAGGCGGAGTTGTTTCTGCTGCTGGCCGCCGACGATCCGGCAGAGCGCGACTGGCGGCGCGTTCGCCCGGCCCCGGGACGGCTGTTCCTGGTGGGCGATCCGAAACAGTCGATCTATCGCTTCCGGCGCGCGGACGTTCAGCAGTATCAGCGAATCCTGATGCAGATGGAAGAAGGCGGGGCGGGAGTGGTAAGGCTTAGCCGAAGCTACCGCGCGGTGCCCGCGATTCAGGAGTTCGTCAACGACGCGTTCTCCGCCGAGATGACGGGTGATGCTGAATCGTCGCAGGCGCACTACGTGCCGCTGCAGAAGCATGCCGACGCCATTGGAGATCAGCCATCCGTCCTTTTGTTGCCCGTGCTGTCCGGCAGCCCAGACCAGAGATTCCCGCGAAGTGAGGACATCAACGCCGCCCAGCCAAAGGCCGTGGCCGCTTTCGTCGATTGGTTGAAGAATGGCAGCGGCTGGAAAGTTCGCGAAGGGAAAGACCTGGTGCCGGTGCAGTGGCGGCACATCTGCATCCTCTTCCGCAGAATGCAGAGTTGGACCGGCGACACCTCCCGCGACTACGCCTTGGAACTGGAACAGCGCGGCATTCCGCACGTTCTGATTGGCTCCAAGTCGTTTTATGAGCGCGAGGAGATCATGGCGCTGCGGGCGGCGGCGGCGGCGATCGAATGGCCGGAGGACGCGCTGAATGTGTACGCCACTCTGCGGGGGCCACTGTTCGGATTCGCCGATGCCGATCTTTTCGAGTACCGCGAATCCGGCGGCAGCCTTCATCCCTTCGCACCTAGGCCGGAAGGTGGCAGTCCGATCTTTGGAGAGATCACCGTGGCGCTGAAGCTGCTGGCGGAGCTGCACAAGTTGAGGAACCGCCGTCCAGTAGTGACAACCATCTCGCTGTTGTTGGAAGCTGTTCGCGCGCAGGCGGTGTTTTCAATGCGCCCTGGTGGCGGGCAGGTTCTGGGCAATGTGGGCCGCGTGCTGGATCTGGCCCGTAATTTCGAATCGGGCAGCCGTACTTCGTTCCGGGCGTTTCTGTCCGTGCTTGAAGATCAGGCCGCGGCGGCGGACACCGACGAGTCGCCAAAGGTGGAAGAGGGCGCCGACGGAATTCGCATCATGAATACGCACAAGGCGAAGGGACTGGAATTTCCTGTGGTCATACTCGCGGACATCACGACAAATCTCACGCACCGGGAGCCCGACCAGTTTGTCGATATCGACCGGCGCATGGCGGCGATCAAGCTGTTGGGATGTATGCCGGGGGAATTGTCCGACAATGCGGAAGCGGAACTGGCGCGCAATCGCGCAGAGGCGATTCGAGTGGCCTACGTCGCAGCCACCCGCGCACGCGATCTGCTGGTGCTGCCCGCAATTCGCGAACGGTCGAATCCCGATTGGTGGCTAGCGCCGCTTGACCGCACGGCGCGCTTCGCCGAATACCGGACGTGCTGGTTCGATCGCCGCGTGCTGGACGAAACGCGCGAACCTGCGGAAAGCTGGAAGAACGCGGATCTGCTGTCGAGTGGCGGCGGCGCACAGTCCGGCTACGGCGAGTGGCGGGATGATCGCGCGGCCCTGCTGAAACTGGGAGCCGAACCGAAGCTAAATCTGATCACGCCCAGCCTGCTGCGTGAACCGCCGCCAAGCTCGATAACGGTGGACAGCGTTTTCGTGCCGAAGAATCCGGACCGGCCCGCCAGCCGCAGGTTCGGTCTGCTGCTTCATGCGGCCCTTCGTTTGGCCATGCCGGGACGCGTTCATGACATCGCGGCCATGCAAGGGCGAATCCTGGGGGCGTCCGGGGAAGAGATTCTTGCCGCCACCGACGCCGCTGAACGCGTGCTGAAGCATCCGCTGCTGGTGCAGTCGCGCGAATCGCCGAGGTCGATTCGCGAAGTTCCGCTTACTTATCCGATCGACGGTAAGCTGCTTCTCGACGGCGTTGTCGATTTGGCCTACGTGCACAACGATGTGTGGGTAGTGATCGATTTCAAGACCGGCGAACTCGACACGCAGTTTGAGTATCAAGTGGCCTGGTACGCGTACGCGCTAAGCCAGCAAACCGGACTACCCGCGCGCGCCGTCTTGATGCATGTCTAGCAACTCCATCGCATAGAGTGCGCCGGCGGGCGAATCCTCGTGCTTGAAGAAAACGAAGACGTCCTTCCCGCCGTCCAGCAGCCGCCGCACTTTTGCGCCGATCTCCGCGCGTTCCTCCGGCGTGTACTCCGTTTTGCGGAGGCGGAAGTAAACGTAGTTGGCCGTTACCCGTTCGGGAACGGTCAGCTTGTCCGATTCCGCCTGGCACAGCGCAATGCCGCGGCTTTCCAGCACCGCGTAGACCTCATCGGTGAACCACGACTCGTGCCGGAACTCGAATGCGCAGCGCGTCCCCTCGGGAACATCGATCAGAAATTCGGTCAGCTTTTCCAAATCGCACGTCAGATTCGGCGGAAGCTGAAACAGAACCGGGCCCAGACGTTGCTGCACGCGAAGCACGTCGATGGCCTGAAAAAACAGCGCGGTGAAATCGCTGCGTTTCAGCCGGTTCAAATGAGTCAGCCTCTGGTGCGCCTTAAGCACAAAGACGAACTCCGGCGGCGTTTCGTCAAGCCACTTCTCGATCGTCGAGGCGGACGGCAGCCGGTGGAACGTATAGTTGATCTCAACCGCGTTCAGCTTCGTGGCGTAGTGCGACAGAAACTTCTTCTGCGGCAGTTTCGCCGGATAAAACTCGGGCGACCATGTTGGATAAGCGAAACCCGATGTACCGCAGAACAGTTTGGCCACTTGCGAACTAGATTCCCATGGCCGATCTTAGCTCCCGCGCGCGCTCCCGGCTGACGTCCAGTTCCTGCCCATCGGACAGCCTCACGCGCGCCGTGCCGGAAAACCACGGAATCAACTCGCGGACAAATTCCAGATTGACCAGATCGCCGCGCGAGATTCGAAAGAATCCGGCGGGCGCCAGCAGCGCCTCCAGTTCCGCGATCGTGCGGTCCGTCAGGAACCGTTCCGACGCCGTATGGAAAAACACCAGCTTGTCGTCGATTCCAATGCGCAGGATTTCTTTCGGGCTAAGCAGAACGATCTTCTTCCCGCGATGCCCAGCCACTTTCTGGGGAATGTTCGGGCGGATCTTTTCGAGCAGCGACCGCAACGCCTCCGCCGCGTTCTGCGCTCCAGACAACATTGCCAAACGCAGCCGCTCGACCGCCTGATCGAGCCTCGCCGGATCCAATGGTTTCAGAATGTAGTCCACCGCGTGGGCGTCGAACGCGGCGACGGCGTACTGGTCGTAAGCGGTTGCAAAAATCACCAGCGGCGGCGAAGCGAGATTCCGCACGACGTCGAGGTCATTCATTCCGGGCATCTCAATATCCAGCAGCACGGCGTCGGGCCGCACCTCGGCGATTCGCTCCAGCGCCTCCAGGCCATTGGCCGCTTCGCCGGCAATCTCCACGTCGTGGTGCCGGGCCAGCGCGGTTCTCAGGCTCTCCCGCGCGCGATCCTCGTCATCGACGATCAACACGCGAATCATGAAGAGGGCACCCGAATCTCAACCGAAATCCAGTTGCCATCCTGGTTGGACCAACTGAGTGTGGAGTGGTCTCCGAACGCTAGCCGCAGCCGGCTCCGGACGTTGGCCAGCGCATGGCCGGGGTCCTCGTGGATGCCGGCGTGCCCTTCGGTCTGGTTCCTCACCGACACCACCGCCGCTCCATTGCTTTTCGAAACCGAAACGTTTACTTGGCCGCCATCCAGACGCTTGGCGATGCCGTGGCGAACCGCGTTCTCCACCAACGGTTGCAGGGTCAGCCCGGGCAGCAGAACGCCGCCGGCTTCCGGCGCACTTGGCAGCCGGAACTCCAGCCGCTGGCGGTAGCGTTCCTTCTCGAGCTCCAGGTAGTTCCGTACAAACTCCAACTCGCGCTCCAGCGGCACCAGCTCACCTTTGCCGCACGACAGCGTATAGCGGAACATTTCCGCCAGACGTCCCACCATTCGTTGCGCCGCCGCGGCGTCCGACGGAATCAGGGTGGAGATGGTGTTCAGCGTGTTGAAGAAGAAATGCGGATTGATCTGCGCCTGTAGCGCGTAGGCTTGCGCGCGCGCGGCGGCCTCGGATTGCTTCTTCGCCTGTAGTTCCTTCTGTGTGTAAAGGCCGATAACGATCGCGATCACGGCGGCGATCAGCGCGTCGACAACCGCCAGCCGGGACAGCGAGACGGGCGTGACGATGTTGAGGGCCAGCAGCGTCCGCACCGCAAGAATGGACACCACGCAGCCCGCCGAACCGCCCAGCATCGCGGCGGCGGTTAACGCAGGCCAGAGCACCCACTTCGACTGCCCGCGTAGCCAGTGGCCCACCCACGGCATCGGCACCGCGCAGGTCGCGTAGAAGGACACACTGAAAATCGCACCGATCGCGCAGGAGTACATCAGCCATTTCGCCGGATGGTTCGTGATGGCGCCTTCGGGCGCGCCCAGCAGCCATCCCAGGAAGAGTGCGATGAAAGGACCGGTAACCGCGCCAAGAACCGCCGCGCGAGTGATCAGCAACGGAAGGCTGCGCCACTGGGGGTGGCGGGGGAACCATGGTCTCTGGAAGAAGGACGTCATGGCACAAGCATCGTACCAGCGCTCCGTACAGACGATAGAATCCGTCTGAATGGTTCGATTTCTGCTCTTAGCGGTCGCCGCCGGCCAAGTACTCCCGGCGCAGGAAGTGAAACTGCTGGGCGTACACCGCATTTGGGGCCAAGCGCCGCACAACGCCTTCACGGATCTGATTTATCACGATGAGCGTTTCTACTGCGTGTTTCGCGAGGGCAGCCGGCACGTGTCTCCCGACGGCAAGCTGCGCGTGCTGGTGTCCGTCGATGGAATGAAGTGGGAATCCGCCGCGCTGATCGAGTCGCCGGACGGCGACCTGCGCGACGCAAAGATTTCGGTGACGCCTGATTCGCGGCTGATGTTGTCGGGCGCGGTGGCGTATCCGGAAGGCTCGCCGGCGCGGCACCAATCGCTGGTGTGGTTCTCCCGCGATGGCCGGGAGTGGACAGCGGCAACAACCGTTGCCGACCCGGATTTCTGGCTGTGGCGGGTGAGCTGGTTCAAGGATACGGCCCTGGGTGTCGCGTACCAAACGCTGCCGGATCAGCGAGGCGTTCGCCTCTACGCGGCGGGGCCGGATGCGAAGTTCCGCGCGATTGTCGACAACCTTGGAATTGAGGGCTATCCGAACGAATCGGCGATTCGCTTCACGCCGGACGGAACGGCCTACTGCCTGCTTCGCCGCGACCCATGGAAAGGTGCGCCGGGCGCATCCGCGAATGGGCTTCTTGGAACCAGCAAGCCACCGTATCGCGACTGGACATGGAAGGATCTCGGACGGCGAATCGGTGGGCCGGAGTTCCAGATTCTCGACGGCGGGAAGGCTATCGCGGTTGTGCGTCTCTACGATGGGCAGCAGCGGACATCGATCTGCCGCCTGGATCTGGAGAACGCGACGATCGACGAGCTGGAACGGCTGCCGTCGAGCGGAGATTCCAGCTACGCGGGAATCGTGGTGCAGGGCAACGCGCTGTGGGTTTCGTACTATTCCAGCCACGAGGGCAAGACGGCAATCTATGTCGCGCGTGGGCAAGTAGAAAGATAGTCTTGAAGCCGTAGGCGCTACACTGGGATTTCCCCCAGAATGCTGGATCGCATCCGTGTGCATGGCGCCCGCCAGCATAACCTACGCAACATCGATGTCGATATCCCGCGCAACAGCCTTACCGTAATCACCGGGCTTAGCGGCAGCGGAAAATCGTCGCTGGCGTTCGACACCATCTATGCCGAAGGACAGCGGCGGTACGTCGAAACGCTGTCGCCCTACGCGCGCCAGTTCCTCGACCAGATGGAACGGCCGGAGGTGGATTCCATCGACGGGCTAAGCCCCGCCATCTCCATTGAGCAGAAGACCACGTCGCGAAGCCCGCGTTCCACCGTCGGCACGATCACCGAGATTTACGATTACCTCCGGCTGCTGTACTCCTCGACTGGCATTCCACACTGCCCGCAATGCGGCGCGCCCATCTCGCGCCAGACCACGGCGCAGATCCTGGAGCAGATTCTGGCGAGTGAGCAGGATCAGAAGATGATGATCCTTGCTCCCATCGTCCGGGGGCGCAAGGGCGAGTACAAGAAAGAGCTGGAGAAGCTGGCCCGCCAGGGTTTCGTGCGCGCGCGGATCGATGGCGAACTTCGGGGCCTGGAAGAAGAGATCCTGCTCGACAAGCGGAAGAACCACACGATCGACGTCGTAGTGGACCGGCTGGTGGTGAAAGCGGGAGTGGAGAAGCGGCTGGAGGCGTCCATCGAAACGGCGGCGAAGATGGCGAATGGCCTCGTCGTCGTCAGTGTCGTCGGCCGCGAGGGGCCGGATGGGGAGAAGCTCTACTCCCAGCGCCTGGGCTGCCCGGATTGCGGCACCAGCGTTCCGGTGATTGAGCCGCGGTCGTTCTCCTTCAACAGTCCCTATGGCGCATGCGAGGCGTGCCACGGCCTGGGAAGCCGGTGGTCCTTCGATCCGGACAAGGTAATCGTGGACCCGGGGCGTCCGCTGCTGGACGGCGGGCTGGGACCCGGCGCAAGTTCGAACATGATGGGCCAGCGGCTGGCGGAAGCGTCCTGGCGTCTGAAAATCGATATCGGCCGGCCGTTCGGACAGCTGCCGCCGAAGGACCAGGAGACGCTTCTGAATGGCAAGGGCAGCTTCGTGGGAATTCTGGGGACCCTCCAGGACACCTACGACAGCACGGGGCCGGGCTATCGCGAGTGGCTTTCGGACTTCATGTCGGCCACTGCGTGCGGCGACTGTGGCGGCAAGCGGCTTCAACCCGCGTCGCTTGCGGTGCGCGTGCGGGACGTGGGCATCGCAGACTTTACCGCCCTGTCGATCACGCGCGCGTTGGCGCTTGCCCGCACCTGGGTGCTGACAGAGCGGGAGCGCCGCATCGCGGCCCGCATTCTCGAAGAGATCACCAACCGCCTGGATTTTCTGCTGGCCGTGGGCCTCGACTATCTCAGCCTGGACCGCTCCGCCACGACGCTTTCCGGAGGGGAGGCACAGCGCATCCGGCTGGCGACGCAGATCGGGTCGAAGCTGCGCGGCGTGCTGTACGTGCTGGATGAACCGTCGATTGGCCTGCACCCGCGCGATAACGACCGGCTGCTTGAAACACTTTCGCGGCTGCGCGATCAGGGCAACACGGTTCTGGTGGTGGAGCATGACGCCGACACCATCGATCGTGCCGACTATGTCGTCGACCTTGGACCCGGCGCCGGCCGTCTGGGCGGCGGAGTGGTCGCGCAGGGAACGCCCACCCAGATTCGCGAGTCCCCCGCTTCCCTAACCGGCCAGTATCTCTCCGGGGCGTTGTCTATTCCGGTTCCGAAGGTTCGCCGCAGTGGCAAGGGCACGATGCTGCGAATTCGCGGGGCGCGGGAGCACAACCTCAAGAATGTCGATGTCGATCTGCCGCTGGGCACGCTGATTGCGGTCTCCGGCGTCTCCGGGTCGGGGAAATCGACGCTGATCAACGACATCTTGTACCGGGTCCTCGCCCGGCACATCTACAAGTCCAAAGCAGAGCCCGGCGCGCACACGAAAATCGAAGGGCTGGACGCGATCGACAAAGTGATTGAGATCGATCAGTCGGCCATCGGCCGCACGCCGCGTTCGAATCCCGCGACTTACACCGGCACGTTTACGCCGATCCGTGAACTGTACGCCATGCTTCCGGAGTCGCGTGAGCGCGGCTACAAGATGGGGCGGTTCAGCTTCAACGTGAAGGGCGGGCGTTGCGAGGCTTGCCAGGGCGATGGCCTGAAGCGGATCGAGATGAACTTTCTGCCGGACGTGTTTGTGACGTGCGACGTCTGCCGCGGCCGCCGGTACAACCATGAGACGTTGCAGGTCCGCTTCAAGGGGCTCTCCATCGCCGATCTTCTGGACACTACCGTGGAGGATGCGGCGGTGATCCTGAAGAGCATCCCCCAGATCTACCCCAAGCTTCAAACGCTGGTGGATGTTGGCTTGGGCTACCTGCATCTGGGACAGTCGTCCACGACGCTATCCGGCGGGGAAGCACAGCGAATCAAACTGGCCCGTGAGCTAAGCCGCCGCCAGACGGGCAAGACGTTCTACATTCTGGATGAGCCCACCACCGGCCTCCATTTCGACGATGTGCGCAAGCTGCTGGACGTTTTGCAGAAGCTGGTGGACCTGGGAAATACCGTCCTGGTGATTGAGCATCAACTGGATATCATCAAAGCCGCCGACTGGGTGATCGACCTCGGTCCGGAAGGCGGAGACGCGGGCGGCGAAGTGGTGGCAGCCGGAACCCCGGAGCAGATTCTGAAAAGCAAACGCAGCCATACCGCGCGCGCGCTGGCAAAGGCGATGAAGTGAGCAGATACCGCCAGAAACCGCTTTCGTTCGAAGGCCAGCACACCGTATCCCTTCTGGGCCGCGGCGGAAAAGTAAATACCGGGTTATTCGCCACGCCTTACAAAAAAGGCAGCGGGGTTGATGGTCTCCTCGACAGTCTCCCGCACATCCTGGCGGCCGATTCGTTCCGCGCGGTGGTGGACGCGATTCTGGCGGCGCGGGCTGCGGGCAAGCCGGTGCTTTGGGGGATCGGCGGGCACGTGATCAAGTGCGGGCTGGCGCCTGTGTTAATCGACCTGATGCACCGCGGATTTGCCTCCGGCTTTGTGATGAATGGCGCAGCTTCGATCCATGACTTTGAGATCGCGCTGGCGGGCCACACCAGCGAGGATGTTGAAAGCGTTCTGCCGGACGGGCGCTTTGGATCGGCCAAGGAAACCGGCGAGGGGATGAACCAGGCAATCATGGCTGGCGCGGCGGCCAATCTTGGGATGGGCGAAAGCCTCGGAAGCTATCTCGACACCTGCGAGTTGGCGGCGGCTGATTCCAGCGTCCTGGTGGCCGCGTATCGCGCCGGAGTTCCCGTTACCGTCCATGTCGCCATCGGCACCGACACCCCACACACGTTTCCGCAGACCGATGGAGCGGCGGTGGGCGCAACGACGTTCATGGACTTTCAACTGGTGTGCGCGCTGGTGCGGGAACTCAATGAAGGTGGCGTGTATTTGAACACCGGCTCAGCAGTCCTGCTTCCGGAGGTGTTCCTGAAGGCCGTCAGCATCGTCCGCAATCTGGGACACACGCTGCGCAAGTTCACGACGGTTAACTTCGACTTTCTGCAGCACTACCGGCCCGTCACCAATGTCGTGAAGCGTCCACATGCCGGCGCGGGCGGAAGCGGCTACGCCATTACGGGCCATCACGAGATCATGATTCCGCTGCTGGCGGCGGCCTTGATCGAACGCGAATGAGTCCTTTCTGGACATTTGGCGATCTGGTTTTTCTCCTGCTTGCCTACATTCCGGTTTCCACCATCGCTCTGACGCTTTCGGGTTCGCGTCCCGGCGCGCGGTTGGCGGCCCAACTGGCGGCGTACGCCGTCTGGTTCGCGATAATGGCCGCGCTTTTCCGCTTGAAGTATGGCCGTGGATTCTGGAAGTCACTCGCGTGGACGCGGCCCCGTACGCTGGTGTGGGCGGTTCCGGCGGGCGCTGTGTTGATGGTGGCGCTGGTTACGCTGATGCGCGCGCTGAGTCTGAAAGGCGCGGAGTCTCCTATCCGGGCGCTGCTTGAAGACCCCACGACGCTGCCGCTGGCCCTGGCCGCAGTCGCCTTGGCCGGGCCGCTGGCGGAAGAATTGTTCTTTCGTGGCTTTGCACAACCGCTTATGGTGAAGGCTTCGGGCCGCGCCGCGGGGATTCTCCTCACGGCTGCGGCTTTCGGCTTGCTGCATCTGCCGCAGGCGCGCGGGCAGTGGCATCAGGTGGCGCTGGTCATCGCCGCCGGATCGGCTTTCGGGCTGGCGCGGCACATCTCCGGATCGACGCTGGCCGCCGCCGGAATGCACGCCGCATACAACAGCGCCCTGGTGGGCGCGTACTTCTGGGAAAAACTTCATGGTTGAAACAATCAAGTGGACGGCGGACGGCGTGGTGATGATCGACCAGACGCGTCTGCCGCAGCAGCAGGTGTTCGTCACCTGCCGGACCTATCAGGACGTCGCAACTGCGATTCGCGACATGACGATTCGCGGAGCGCCCGCAATCGGCGTCGCCGCCGCGATGGGCGTCGCGTTGGGTGCGCGGCACGCGTCGAATCTAAGCGAAGAGTTTCCCGCCATCTGTGACCATCTGGCTGCTACGCGCCCAACGGCAGTCAACCTCTTTTGGGCCATCAGCCGGATGAAGCGATGCTACGCGTCTGCCGCAGGGCTGCCCGATGCGGAGATTCGGGCGTCTCTTGAAGCCGAGGCTGTGCAAATTCACGCCGACGACATCGCCATCAATCGTGCGATCGGGCGGAATGGCGCGGACCTGGTTCCGGACGGCCGCACCGTGCTGACGCACTGCAACGCAGGGGCGCTGGCGACGGCGGGCTATGGGACTGCGCTGGGCGTCATTCGCGCCGCTGTCGAGATGGGCAAGACCATCGACGTGTTCGCGGACGAAACGCGCCCGTTCCTGCAAGGCTCCCGCCTGACTGCGTGGGAACTGCAACAGTCCGGGATTCCGACGACGATCATCACCGACAGCATGGCGGGATGGTTCCTTCAGCAGGGCCGCATCGGCTGCGTAGTGGTGGGTGCGGACCGTATCGCCGCCAACGGCGACGTCGCCAACAAGATCGGCACTTATTCAGTTGCGGTGCTGGCGAAGGAAAACGCGGTGCCGTTCTACGTGGCGGCTCCGGTATCGACGCTGGATCTGACGCTGAAGTCGGGCGCGGAGATTCCGATTGAGGAGCGGCCCGCCGCCGAGGTAACGGACATGTACACTCCGGGTGTCGCGCCCGCCGGCATTGGCGTCCGCAACCCGGCCTTCGACATTACTCCAGCGCGCTACGTCACGGCCATCATCACCGAAAAAGGCATTGCCCGCGCGCCCTACGAGGCGGCGTTGGCGGCCATGATAGGTTGACCTTTTGATCCCGATGCGCCTTGCCGCCGCGATCGCAGTATGTGCCGCCGCTTGGGCTGGCGAACTGCATCAGGCCGTTCGCGCGGGCGATCCGGTCCGGGTGAGGGCGGTGCTGGACTCCGGCGCAAGCGTCAACGAGCGGGATGCGTTGGGCGGGACCGCTTTGCATGAAGCCGCCTGGAACGGTGACCGCAACATCGCCTGGATTCTGATCGCCTCCGGGGCAGATCCCAATGCGCCGCACTCGGAAGGCGGCTCCACACCCTTGCACTACGCGATTCTCACCAACCATATGGAGATCGTGAAACTGCTGATTGAGCGCGGCGCGGACGTGAAGACCCGGTATCGCGGCGGCTCGACCGCGCTGCATCTGGCGGCCAGCCGGGGGCACGAGGAGATCGCGAGGCTCCTGATCGAAAAGGGCGCGGAGGTGAACGCGCGCGACGAACAGCAGTCGGCGCCTCTGGACGAAGCGGCCTGGAAAGGCCAGACCGCGATGGTGCGCCTTCTTCTGGCCAACGGAGCCAACCCCAAAGCGCGAAACGCCGACACTGGCGCTACGCCGCTTCACGAGGCGTCTCTCAAGGGCCACGCCGATGTGGTTGGCCTTCTGCTGGACGCGGGCGCTGATCCGGAAGCGGTGGATTCAGCGGGCAGCACGCCCCTGGACGAAGCCATCCGCCAGAAGCACGCTCGCGTGATCGACCTGCTGCTAAGCCGGGGCGCGAAGCTTCCCGGGGAGAAGGGCGGCCGACAGCTTTCCGATGCCGTGCTGAAGGGTCAGGCGGACATCGTGAAGTTGCTGGTGGAGCGGGGGGCCGATCCGAACGGCAAAACGCCTGCCGGTGGGACGTACCTGCATGACGCGGCGCTGAAGGGACATCTGGACGTGGCGGAAATCCTGATCGCGGCGGGGGCGAAGGTGGACGCGCGAAATCCGGCGGGGGGTACTCCGCTGCACGATGCGGCGCTGGCCGGTAAAGCGAATGTCGCGCGGCTGCTGCTGGATAGGGGAGCGGACCCGAATGCCGCCGAGACCGAGTCCGGCGCGACGCCGCTGCATCATGCCGCAAGCTGGGGCCGCGCGGACGTGGTGGACCTCCTGCTGGAGCGGCACGCCGATCTGAAGCGCCGGAACAAGGCCGGACAGACGCCTGCGGATCTGGCGGCGGCTGCGGGCCATGGCGGGATCGCCACCGCTCTTACAAAATCCCGGTGAAATGCACTAGGCCCGGCTAAAGCGGCTCCCGATTCATGCCGATACAGCGAACGTGCATCCAGCCGATCGTAAACGCCTGAAGTATCTGGACCCGAAACGCGTGGAACAGACCGAGTATCACAGCCGCAGGCTGGCCAAAATGGGTGTTCCGGCATCGGAAGTGCTCGACGCCTTGGCGGAGAACGGAATGCCGGCCGTGGACTATCGCGAGGCAGCCGGAATCGTAAATCGTTGTTATCACGAGATACGCGACGCGGAAGCGGCGGTTCTTGAAGAGTTGTTCCGGGCCGAACACGATTCGCCCACGCTGACGGCCACGCTGCACCGGTTTACGCTGGCGCTTCGGAGCTACGCGAAGGCCGATCAGGCTCGACTGTGGTTCCCTTTTGAGGTTCCGGCGAACCTGCGGCGCGGAATGTGCTTTCCTCCCAAGGCTGCCGACAAGCGGCTGCTGGACCCCTCCTGGAACGTGGCCACATGCTGGTCTGTCCCGCTGGGCAAGCAGGGCGTTCTGCAATTGGGCTTTAGCAAACACTACCCTTGGCTGCACCGCGAGAAAGAGCTGCTGAACATCGCGGCGGACCGCTGTCTGGCCGCAGCCGCGAAGGCACGGCTGGTGGACGATCTTTCCGAGCGCGAGGCCGAAGTACGCCGTCTAAGCCAGCGAATGATGCATATCGAAGAGGTGGAGCGGCGGCGGATCAGCCAGGAGATCCACGACGAAACCGGCCAATCGCTGCTGTGCATCCGGCTGAACCTGGAAATGCTGGAGATGGTTGCGTCCGAAGACGACGAGATGCGTGTTCGCCTGCGCGCCACACGGCATCTTGCCGAAAGAACCGTCGATGAGATTCGCCGCATCATTGCGGCTTTGAATCCGGAGGCGATTGAGAAGTTGGGGTTGGCGGCGGCTCTCCGGCAGCTGGCCACCCGGTTTCGCAACGTCGCCGCGGCGGCTGTGCGGGTCGATGTTGGCGCCCTGCCGGAACTTCCGGACCGGCTGCCGCTTGTCGTATACCGTCTGGCCCAGGAGTGTCTCTCCAACGCGGCGAAGCACGCGGAGGCAAAAACGGTAAAAGTTAGCGTAGACGCCGCCGATAAAGTACTCAGGCTGCGAATTCAGGACGACGGGAAAGGCTTTGACCTAAGTCAGGCCATGGCCAAGCCGGGGACATTCGGCCTTTCCGGAATGCAGGAAAGGGTGTCGCTGCTTGGGGGCCAAATGAAGATTGAAAGCCGGCTGCGGAATCCGGCCGCCCGCTCCCGGTCCCGCGGCGGTACCGCCATCAAAATTGAACTCCCGATAGGAACTACACATGCCCATGATTCGACTGTTGCTTGTTGACGACCACACGCTGTTCCGCCAGGGAGTAAGAACCCTCCTGAGTTCGGAGCCGGACCTGGACGTCGTCGGCGAGGCCGCCAACGGCGCGGAAGCGATTGAGCAGGCCGCCGAACTGCGCCCCGATGTCGTTGTCATGGACATCAGCATGCCGGGGATGAGTTGCTTTGAGGCTACCCGCCAGATTCGCAAGGCCCGTCCCGACACGAAAGTCCTCTATCTGACGATGTACGACGACGAAGACTATCTGATCGAGGCGATGGAAGTCGGCGCCTCCGGCTATGTTCTGAAGGACTCTCCGGCGCCCCAGCTATCCTCCGCCGTGCGCGACGTGCATCGTGGCGGCAGCTTCCTCAGCCCACGCATGCTGTCGCAGCTGGTTGACGATTTCCGCAGCCGCGTCCGCACAAATGTGCGCACTCCGCGGTTCGCCACGCTAACGCCTCGTGAACGCGAGGTGCTGAAGATGCTGGCCGAAGGAAGCTCAGTGAAGGAGATCGCAGGGGATCTGAACCTCAGCGTCAAGACGATTGAAGCCCACAAGTTCAACCTGATGCGCAAGCTGGACATTCACAACAAAGCGCAACTGGTCCAGTACGCGATTCAGAAGAAGATCATTCAGCTTCAGGTGATGGCGTAAGCCGCGCGAACCTTTCAGACATACAATTGAGGGCGTGACTCGCCGTCAGGCCCTTCTCGCCGCGGGCGCGCCGCTGCTGGCTGCGTCCACGGGCCGTCCGGTTCGCTTCGGCGGTCCGGTCTTCCTTCAGTCCGCCGATCCGGTCGAACTCGCGCGGGAGCACCGCCGGCTCGGCTACTCGGCCGCCTACTGTCCCAAGGTCGAATCGAAAGACGCGGCGGCGATCCGCGCCATCGAGAAGGCATTCCAGCAAGAGAAAGTCGTCATTGCCGAAGTCGGCGCATGGGTCAACATGCTGGACCCGGACGACGCCAAACGCGCCAAAAACATGGCTTACGTTCAGGAGCGGCTTGCCTTGGCCGACGAGGTGGGCGCCCGCTGCTGCGTTGACATCGCGGGTTCGTTCAACCCCACCGTCTGGTACGGCCCGCATCCCAAAAATCTTACCGACGAGTTCTTATCCGCCACCGTCGAGAATTGCCGAACGGTCATCGACGCCGTTAACCCGAAGCGCACCGTTTTCTCGCTTGAAATCATGGGATGGAGCCTGCCCGACGGTCCGGATTCCTACCTTCGTCTCATGAAGGCGATAGACCGTAAGGCGTTTGGAGTGCATCTGGACATCTGTAACGGCATCAACAGCCCCGAAAAGTTCTACCAGAACGCCGACTACTCGAAGGAGTGCTTTCGCAAGCTTGGCCCCCATATCGTTTCGTGCCACGCCAAGGATCTTGCCTGGCTTCCCGAGATGAACGTTCATTTCGTCGAGGTAGTTCCCGGACGTGGCGAAGTGGATTACCGGCCGATTCTTTCGGCGCTGGCCGGGTTGCCGGTGGACGCGCCGCTGATGATGGAACATCTCAAGACCGCTGAAGAGTATGAAGAGGGAGCGCGCCACATTCGATCGATGGCGTCACAGGCAGGAGTGACTTTCGCATGACCCGTAGAACCTTCGTACAGACCTCCGCCGCTGTCGCCGCCGCCCAAACGGGCAAGCGGCTTCCGATCCGCAAGGCGGTGCTACTCTCGATGATCGAGCCCGGCTCGACGGTCCTTGAGAAATTCGAGATCGCGCGGGATGCCGGGTTTGACGCGATGGAAGTCGGGAACGTCGGCGACATGAAGGCCGCCGAAGAAATCGCCGCCGCGTCACGCTCCTCTAAGCTGCCCATCCATGGCGTGATGAACATGGAGCACTGGAAGAGCCCCCTCTCTTCGCCGGACGACGCCGTCGCCCAGCGGACGCTCGACAGCATGAAGATGAGCCTGGACCAAGCGAAAATGTGGGGCGCCTCAACCGTTCTTCTGGTACCCGCCGTCGTCAGCCCGGAGATCCGGTACGAAGACGCCTGGAAGCGAAGCCAGGCCCGCATCCGGGAGCTGGTGCCGCACGCGGAAAAGGCGGGCGTCGTCATCGCCGTCGAGAACGTCTGGAACAAGTTCCTGCTATCGCCGTTGGAGATGAAGACCTACGTCGATCAGTTCCAGTCGCCGTGGATCCGGACTTATCTAGACGTCGGCAACATGCTGCTGTTCGGCTTCCCGCAGGACTGGATTCAGACTTTGGGCAAGCAGCGGATCGCCAAGCTTCACTTCAAAGATTTTCGATTCGTGAAGCGCCAGGCCGAATTCGTCAACCTGCGCGACGGTGAGTTGGATTGGAAGGCGGTCCACCGTGCGCTTGCGGACATCGGCTGGAGCGGCTTTGCGACCGTCGAACTGACTCGCGGAGACGCGGCCTATTTGAAAGACGTCGCGCATCGCGTCGATCTGATTCTCGAAGGAGCCTGAGACCGTGAGAAAGTTCCTACTCGGTATTCTCTGTGGGCTGGTTTTGGCCGTGCTGAGCGTCGTGGTTCTGGGCTTTGCAATGGTCCGCCTGGGCGGCCCGCGGCTCCCGTCTATTGAGGACAAATCGCTCCTCGTTCTGCGGCTGGAAGGCCCGGTCGGCGAAGCCGCTCAGCCGGAGTTTCCTTTTCCTTTCCCCGGCGCCGATTCGACAGTGACGGTCCACGAACTCTGGACGTCCATTCGCGCCGCTGCGAAGGACCCGCGAATCAAGGCCATTGCGCTAATGCCGCGCGGTGTCGGCGCGGGCTGGGCCAAGCTGGACGAAATCCGGATGGCTCTTGAGGAATTCCGCAAGAGCGGAAAGCCCGTCGTCGCGTGGCTGCGGACGCCCGGGATGCGCGAATATTATCTGGCGCTGGCGGCGGATCAGATCTATCTCGCCGAGGAAGATCTGGTCTACGTCAAGGGTCTGCGGGCCGACCTGACGTTCGTCAAGAATACGCTGGACAAACTGGGAATCGAAATGGAAGTGGAGCACGCCGGAAAGTACAAAGACGCGGCGGACCAGCTTTCGCGAACCACCCCCACGCCCGAGACGAGGGAAGTGGTCGGTTCGATCCTCGACGGCGTTTATGGAACCTTCCTCGAAGCGGTGGCGAAGTCGCGCAAGAAGACGGTGGCAGAGGTGCGGGCGCTGGTGGACGAGGGTCCGTTCCTCGCGCCGAAGGCGTTGAGCGCCGGGCTGATCGACGGCCTTCTTTACGAGGACGAGTACTTCGAGCAGGTCAACAAGTCCGCCAATTCCGGTGAGCTGAAGAAGCTTGCGATGCGGACCTATATCGCCGACGCGCTGTCGTCCCAGAAGGGCACGAAGGTGGCGCTGATCACCGGCGAGGGGGCGATCCTGCGCGGCTCCTCCGACAGTTTACTCGGGGATCAGATGATCCTGTCGGAAGACTTCGCCAAGCTGCTGCGGCGCGTCCGCGAAGACAGCTCTCTTGACGGCGCAATCGTCCGGATCGATTCGCCGGGCGGCGACGCCATCGCCAGCGACGACATTCTGCGGGAGATGAAGCTGCTTAGCCAGAAGAAGCCGGTAGTGATTTCGATGTCCGACGTTGCGGCGTCGGGCGGGTACTTTATCGCGATGACGCGGGACCCCGTGGTGGCGTATCCGAATACGATCACGGGTTCGATCGGCGTCGTATTTACTAAGCCCAACGTAAAGGGGCTTTACGACAAGATGGGATTCACGCAGGAGTCTATTTCGCGCGGCCAGAATGCGGGGATCGACAACATCTACGGCCCGATGTCGCCCACAGCCCGCGCCAAGCTGCGCGAAGGAATCGCGGCTACCTATAGCGGTTTTCTGAAGCGGGTCGCCGATGGCCGCCAGACCACGGTTGAAGCGATTGAGCCGTATGCGCAGGGCCGGGCGTGGCTGGGCTCGCAAGGGCATGAGCGGAAGCTGGTGGATGAGCTGGGCGGGTTCGACAAGGCGCTTGAACTGCTGCGGGAAAAGGCTAAGATGACGAAGGACGAAGAGATCCGCCTAATTCCCTATCCACCGCGCGAGAGCCTATTCGCAAAGTTCTTCGGCTCCCCGCCACAGGCATCGGCTGTCCGCGCAGCGCGCACGTGGCTGAAGGATCGGGGCATACCCGTCGAGTCCACCGTGATGCTGCGCGGCGGAATGATGCGGATCATGCCGTTCAGCATCGACCTGAACTAGAGCTATTGCGGTCCGCGGAAGATGCGCAGCGCCGGGGTCTTTGAGTCGATATCGATCAGGTCGATGTCGCCGTCGCCATTCAGATCCGCGGCGACGACGCGCCAGTTATCCGTCGGAGGCTTTGAAATCTTCCTGGGCTGCGAAAGCCGCCCTTCGGGCGTCTGCAGGACCACCACAAATCCGGAGCCGCTGGCCGCCACGATATCCATCCGACGGTCCCGGTTGAGGTCGGCGATCTCGAGCCCCCAAACCGTAGTCCCCAGCTTCATCGGACTGCCGGGCATCGGCCGGAACCGCCCAGAGCCGTCGCCCAGCATCACCGTCATCTCCTCAATATCGTCGTGGGTCAGCGCTACGTCGAGGAAGCCGTCGCCATTCAGGTCACCGGCAGCGGCATAATAGGGGCGCTGCGCCACGCGATACGGAGAGCCCGGCGCCGCCACAAAGTTCCCCTTGCCGTCTCCCAGGAAGACATTTAGTTCCGCGCGCTCCGTGCTGGGTACCACCAGATCGGCGAGTCCATCGCGGTTCACATCGGCAACCACCGGATTATTCGGGTGGTTCACGCTTAGCGCCGCCCCCGGTGACATCTCGCCACGTCCATCGCCTGCCAGAAAGACAGCTTCGCTTTGGCCAATGTTGAAGTGAACGAGATCGGACTTCCGGTCGCCGTTAAAGTCGCCCGCCAGCAAACCGTGAATGTGCGCCCTGCCCGTCCGGCGGACGCGCGTCAAGCCGATTCGCTTTAGGCCGCCCTTGCCATCTCCCGCCAGAACGACAACGGCCAGCGTGTCGTGGTCGGCGAAAGCGACATCCATGTGGCCGTCCTGGTTGAAGTCGCCGAACGCCAGCTCCGTCGGCGTTCCCGTCAGGTCCAGACGGAATGTCTCTTTGAAGTTGCCTTTGCCATCGTTCAAAGCGATGGCGATCGCACGGTCGCAGCCCACCACTAGGTCGAGATGCCCGTCCGCGTTCATGTCGGCGGCTGCGGCACGTTGCGGCTTGCCCGCGATGGGCACCAGAACCGGATCGGCGGCCAACGACAGAAGTAAGGTTAGCGCCTGCATGCCGGAGAGACGGCGCAGCCGCACGAAATGTTAACCGGCGGCGTTAGGCCAGCGCGCGAAGAGACGAAATTCCCGCGCCTTCGAGGGCAAACGCCATCTTCTCCAGGGCCGCTTTGTGAATCTGCGAAACCCGGCTTTCATTGATGCCCATCGCCCCGCCAATTTCCTTCATCGTCATATCGTTGGCGTAGTACATCGTTACCACCATCTGATACCGCTGCGGCAGCACGCGCATCGCTGTGGTTAACTTCTCCCGGATCTGCCGGCGGCCGCAAATGAAATCCGGTTGAGAATCGGGCAGCGAGGGGAAATCCGGGGCCGGCAGATCTTCCTGATCCTGCGGACGGGTGGAGGCCGAAACCAGCCCGACGTTGCGAAGGTCCAGCATCATCTGACGCCAGCGCGCAACGGTCACTCCCATGCGGTCGGCAAGCTCCTGCTCCGTAGGGGCGCGCTGCAGCTCCGCCGTCAGTTCGCGGGTCATCGCTTCGACATGCTTGTGGCGGCGGCGTAGATCGCGCGAAGCCCAGTCCAACTGCCGCAGGCTATCGAGGATCGCGCCCTTGATCCGATGCTTGGCGTAGGCGGAGAACGATACCGCTTTCTCCGCGTCGAACTTCGTGGCCGCTTCCATCAGACCCAGCACCCCGGCGTGAATCAGGTCGTCCAGATCGACATGCACCGGGAGATTCTCGTGAACGCGAATGGCAATCGCACGGACCAGCGACAGATTTTCGACCACAACCTGATCGCGCTTCGTGTAGTCCGTCTCCGGGGTGGCAACCGGGATTCTTGCGGGGGCGGCTTTGGCTGACATGCCGAGGTAAAGGCACGGTCAAGCCCAGTTCGCCAAACATCCGTAAATTACTGAAAGACAAGAGAATACGCTAGGGCGAACACCTTAGCTCCACGTTTCAAGACAGGATTTCGGCGCCGATTTGAAACGTGAATCTCAGTTTGGAACGTGAACGATGCAGCGAACCGGTCCGGACCGTGATAGACATGGCAGGTGCCTAAGGATCGACCGTTTCCAGTAAGCCGCCGGACCGTCCTGAAGACCGCCGCAGGCGTGGCAGCCCCGGCCCTTCTGTCCGCGCAGGGCGAAAAGCCCAACGTGATCGTGATAGTGCTTGACGACCTAGGATGCCGGGACCTGGGGTACCTGGGCGCATCGGACCAGAAGACGCCAAACATTGATGCGCTTGCGCGGCGATCCGCCCGATTCTCCAACTGGTATTCCAATGCGCCGGTGTGCGCTCCGGCCCGTGCGGCGATTCTTTCAGGAAGATTCCCGGCGCGGGCGGGCGTTCCCACCAACGGCGGACTTCTGACGCCGGGGATGCCCACGTTTGGCTCAGAATTCCGAAAAGCCGGCTACCGCACCGCGTGCGTCGGCAAGTGGCATTTGGGCGATGACGACCGCACCTGCCCGAACGGCCACGGGTTCGACTCGTTCTACGGCTTCCACAACGGCTGCATCGACTTCTATTCGCATCGTTTCTATTGGGGCGACCCGAAGCGGGTTAACTTCCACGACCTGTGGCGCAACCGGACCGAGATCTGGGAGGATGGCCGCTACTTCACCGAGCGAATCGGCGAGGAGACGGTGGAGTTTCTGAATCGCGCGCCACAGGACCCGTTCGCGATGTATGTGGCGTTCAACGCGCCGCACTATCCGATGCACGCGCCGGACAAGTATGTGCAACGCTTCGCCAACCTTCCGCTGGAGCGCCGGATCTACAACGCGATGGTGTCAGCAGTGGACGACGCGGTTGGACAGATCGCCGCGACGCTGCGGAAGAATGGCCAGTTGGACAACACGCTGTTGTTCTTCGTGGGCGACAACGGCGCGACGACGGAACGCCGCGCGGGGCTGAATCAGAACTTTGCCACCGCAGGCGTGAACGATCCGTTTCGAGGCTTCAAGTTCAGCCTGTTCGACGGAGGGATGCACGTTCCCGGCTTCATACACTGGCCGGCGCGCATTCGCGGCGGCGATTTCGCTCAACCGGTCCAGTCGATGGACATCCTGCCCACCGCGCTCGCGGCAGCGGGCCTTCCGGCTCCGTCGCAGATGGATGGCGGAAACCTGTTGAACGTAATGAAAGATGGCGCCGCCAGCCCGCATGAAGCGTTGTTCTGGACGAACACCGGCCAGCTTGCGGTCCGGCGAGGGCCGTGGAAACTGGTGATCAACGGCCGGCTGCACGACCGCCGTCCGGAAGGGAATCAGCCGTTGGCCGGCCAGGACGCCCTGTGGCTGTCGAACCTGGATGACGACCCGGGTGAGTCGCGAAATCTCCGCGCGGCGCATCCGAATCTTGTCGACGAACTTTCGACGCTGGCCCAGCGCTGGCATGATACGCTGCAAGCACCCTGAGGGAGGATACATGCTTCGCGTACTGTTTCTTTTACTTGTTGCGCTGAGTTTTGCGCACGCCCAGACATCCACGGGATCGGTTACCGGCGTTGTCTCCGACATCTCCGGCGCGGTGGTTCCCGGGGCGACAATCCGGCTGATCGGAACCGACACAGGCGACGTGGCCCGCGAACTTACCAGCGGAGGCGACGGCGCATTTTCGGCTCCCCTGTTGCGGCCTTCCACTTACACGGTTGAAGTCTCCGCTACGGGATTCAAGCGGCTGGTCCGCAGCGGCATAGTGCTTCGTGTGGACGACACGCTGACGCTTCGCCTGACGCTGGAGCCCGGCACCGTAACCGACTCCGTTACGGTCTCGGCGTCGGTTGAACTGCTGGAGGAACGAACGAACACCGTGGGCCAGGTGATCGACGACCGGTCGATGCAGCAGCTTCCCCTCAACGGCCGCAACTATCTATCGCTGGGAAACCTGACGGCCGGGGCGGTTCCCAGCACGCGGTCTCGAGACCGCTCATTCTCGGCGTATGGCAACCGCGGATTGCAGAATGCGTTCCTATTGGATGGCTCCCGGAACCAGAACTATCTTCGCGGGCTGGACAACCGTGCGCGCGACGCCATGCGCCCGTCGCTCGAGGCAATCAGCGAGTTTAAGGTGCAAACCAGCAACTACTCCGCGGAGTACGGCGCTTCCGCCGGCGCGGTGGTAAACGTCGTGACGAAGTCGGGCACCAACGCACTTCACGGCTCAGCGTTCGAGTTTCTTCGCAACAACGCGCTGGATGCGCGCGACTATTTTCTACCGGCATCCAGCCAGCAGCCGCTCTTCATACAGCACCAGTTCGGTGGATCGCTGGGCGGGCCGATTATTCGAAACCGCGCATGGTGGCACGGAGCGTTCCAGCGGACGCATCTGTCTGAAGGCGAAACGGGCCGTCAGACGGTGCCGACGCCCGCCGAGATCGGAGGGCGCTTCAACGCGCCGGTGTACGACCCGTTCACAACCCGCCCGAATCCCAATGGCTCCGGTTTCATCCGGGACATCTTCCCTGGCAACGTGATTCCAACATCCCGGTTCGATCCGGTGGGCCAGTCGATCGCCGCCCGTTACCCGGCACCCAACCTCGGCGGAACGGCAAACAACTACGTCGCGAATCCCCTGCAGGCGACACGCGTTAACAACGGCACATTTCGGGGTGACTTCCGGCTGACGGACAAAGATAACTTCTTCGGCCGGTACTCCTTCGACGATGGCACCTTCTCCCGGCTTCCGATTCTACCTACGGAGGCGCAGACGCCAGTAGACCGGTCAATCCCCGCGCGGTCCTGGAGCATCGGCTACACGCGCATCGTCAGCCCGGCGATGGTGAACGAGCTTCGTGTGGCCTACAACTTCACGGGCGTGATTCAGGATTCAACGCTGCCCCGGGATGAGATCATCGCGGGTTCGCTTGCGCCTCGCGTCGACTCGTCGATTCCAACCTTTGCGGTTACCGGGTATGCGCAGATCGGCGCGCAGCCGTCAGGCTTCGGGAACGTTCCGCTAGACAAGAAGTCAAAGGTGACGAATATCAGCGACAACTTCACCTGGGTTAAGGGGCGGCATACG
>JBGTFZ010000071.1:0-4838 GCA_041746955.1 Bryobacteraceae bacterium | reverse complement strand
GAGAAGGTTCTGAACGATCTCCCGTTGAATGCCCGCCGACCACTGCATCACTTTCGTCGCGTTGAGCGAGTAGTCCCACAGGTTCGGGCTGCCGGAACTCAGCGCCACAGCATCGTTCGGGTCCGGAGCCACTGGCGTGGGAAGGCCGTCGCTTAACCGGGAAGGCGGCGCGGCGTTTTGGTCCGTCGCCAGCACCTGCGAGAAAAAGAAGGGAAGGTTTTTGTACAACTGGCCTCCACCTTGGCCCGCTTCCACATACGAAACGCCAAAGCCCGCGCGCAGAACCGTCTTGCGATCGTTGGTAAGCATGTAAGTCAGGCCCGTGCGCGGCGCGAGGTTATTCAGGTCGAAATTGCGAAGCCGGCGGCCGTTGCCGTTCTGGTTTGCGATCTCCAGCAGCCCAGTATCCAGATTGAAGTTCGACCAGCGGTCGTAGACCTCAAGCGGCGGCGCGAGAATCTCATACCGGAGTCCGATGTTCACGGTCAAGCGGTTGGAGACTCGCCAGGTATCGTCGGCGAACGTCGCGAAGTTCCAGTTCCGCATGCCAAACGTCCCGGCGAGAATGTTGCGTTGCGCCATTCTCCGCGCCCAATGCGTAGTCGGCCAAGGCCGTTGCCGCCCCGGTTGAGCCGATCTGGCGCGTGAACTGTCCATTGAATGTAAACTGGCCGCGCGTCGGGAAGGCGGAGAAGCCGTTAAAGCGGTGACGGACGAATGATCCGCCGAACTTCAGCGTGTGCGCCCCGCGTGTCATCGTCAGTACGTCTTCGAACTGGAACGAGACGGTCTGGCTGTTCTCGGGAAACGTTGAGTTGTCGCCGATCACCTGATAGCCGGTAATGGTCAGCGCGGGCAGACCGCCGGACTTGTCGTTGATGTTGATTCCTGGAATACCAACCGCATCCGCCGTGTTGAATTCGTTTCCCAGCGGGTTGATGAACTGATTCCATCGCACCGCGCCGATACGAACCTCATTCACTGTGCTGGAGCCGATCACCTTGGTGTAGTTCGTCGTGATGGACCAGTTCTTCAATGGAACCGTGGTCGCGGTGCCGGCGCCGTCAGCTGTCAGGAATGGTCCGATGGGAACTGACGAGTTCGCCGGAGACGGCAGAACGCCGACGGTCCGCAGGTCGGTCGTATCGTAGCTGTACTTGAAAAAGAACCGGTCGCTCTGGCCGATGTTCTGGTCGATCCGGACATCGAATTGATCGGTCTTCTGGGAATTCGTTGGATTGAAAACAAAGTTGCGAGTGGTTCCGGTCGAAGTCGGCGTGGGCAGAAGCCCGATCACCCTCCCTGCGGCCGGGTCCAGCCGCGTCACCGGAATGCGGTTGCCCGCGAAGGGCGCGCGCTGACCTCCGATGACAGTGAATGGGTCGAAAATCTGAACGCCGAGCCCACTGAAATCGCCGGTCTGGACCATCTGGCGTTGGGCCACCGTCGGGATTGTGGAGACCAAGCTCGACGGCTGCCGGACCTGAATCCCCTGATAGTCGGCGAAGAAGAACGTGCGATCGCGGCGGATCGGACCGCCAACGGTCCCGCCATACTCATTGCGGCGAAACGCCGGACGCGCCACGCCGGAGCGGTTGTTGAAGAACGTATTCGCATCCAGCACATTGTTACGGAAAAACTCGTAGGCGCTTCCGTGAAATGCGTTCGTGCCGGACTTCGTCTGGACGATGGTAACGGCGCCGGCCGCAGCCCCATACTCCGCTGAATAGTTCGACGTCATCAGCCGCATTTCCTGAATCGAATCGATGGTTGGAACCATGATCAATGTGCTCAACCACAGATTCCGGTTGGTCATGCCGTCGATCAGATATGTGTTGTTCTGCGCGCTGGAGCCGTTGACGCTGATGTTCGCGTCTCCGCGCATCGCATAAGGCGAAGTGGTCAGGTTGCCGCTGGACCCGGCGTACGCGCCGGGCGCCAAGCGTAACAGCTGCGTGAACGTGCGGCCATTCAACGGCATCTCAACAATGCGCTGGTTGTCCACCAGCGAACTAACCGTGGCGGTTTGCGATTGAAGCAGCGGCGCTTCCGCTGTCACTTCCACCGATTCCTGAACATTGCCAAGCGTCAGTTGCAGATCGATCGTCAGCGTGTCGGCGGCTGTCAGCTGAATGCCGCTGCGAACCAGCTTTCGAAAGCCGCTCTGCGATACCTGGATGTTGTAGCCGCCCGTCGGAACGGACGACGCAACATACTGGCCGGCTTCGTTGGTGTTGACGGAGCGTTGAAAACCCGTTCCTTCATTGGTCAGGCGAACTTCGACACCAGTGACAACGGCGCCCGCCTGATCGGTAACCGTACCGACGATTGTGCCGCTCTGAGACTGGGCGAAGAGTGAGGAAGCGGCAAATACCGCAGCGAACCAGCGAACCATAATGCCTCCCATTGATGTACTGAGCGTATATCAAAACGCGAGGACCGGCGACGTTTAGAACTTTCCGAAATACTTGTAAGTGTCGAAGGCTTCGGCGCTGCCCGTGGCGCGCGGGTCGCCCCATTCCTTCAACTGCCGGTCCAGCTCGGCTGCAAGCCGCTTCTTCGCGGCAGCGAAACTTGGGTTAGCAGACACGTTTCGCATCTCGCCGGGATCGGACCGCAAATCGTAGAGTTCCTCGGCAGGGCGCCTTCCCGTTGCAAGCTCGAAAAGGTTCGCAACCGCCGGATCGGACCGGTGCGAAAGCAAATAGGTTTTGGTTTCGCCCGCGTCGATATCGCGAAACGTGCTGGGGTCCCCGGTGGCGGAGCCCGCGGGGTCGCGTTCCGGCAAATAGTTGCGTATGTACGGGTGGTCCGCCGTCCGGATGGCGCGCATCGGGTAGCCTCCTGGAGAATTCGCCTGCGCCTGTGTGTGCCGCTCCCGCCCCGTGAATACTTGCTTCCGCAGCGGGTCCACCCCGCCGGATTTGGAGGACTGCAATACGGGCACAAGACTTCGGGCCGTCATACCGGGGGGCCGTTTCACACTGGCGGCGTCGAGGAATGTCGGAGCAAGATCGGACAGGCTGACGAAGTCAGTGACGGTTCTGCCGGCGGGAATCTGTTTCCCCCATCGAACGGCCAGCGGCACGTTGGTGCCGCAATCGTAAAGGTTCGCTTTGCACCGTGGAAACGGAAGCCCGTTGTCGCCTGTCACTGCGATTAAAGTATTGTCGAGTTCGCCGGCCGCTTCCAGCATCTGAATCATGCGCCCGAGTTGAGTGTCGAACCAATCGATTTCGGCGGCGTAATCCAACAGATCGCTTCGAACCTCCGGAGCGTCCGGAAGACACCATGGAACCCTGAAGTCAGCCAATCGCTTTCCCGACTTCAGGCCGGAGCCAACTTCGTAGGCTCGATGAGGCTCAATGCCGCCATACCAGAAACAGAACGGCTGCTCCGGGGATCGCCCCGTCAGAAACTCCTGAAAATTCGCCGCGTAGTCGATCTTCGACATGGCGCTGGTGGGAGGGTCGATTTTCTTGCCGTTGAACTCCGGGCCCGCTGGGTTTCGCGTCCGGCCACTCGCGGCCCAGTCGCCCGGCCCCCATCCCTTGCCGGTGTAGCCAACTCGGTAGCCATTCTTCTCCAACAGATCCGGATAGACGTCGAATTTCGGCCGAAGCGTACTCCACAGGTTTGCGCCTTCCTCCAGCCGCGCGAACCATTGCCCGGTCAACAGCGATCCCCGGAACGCGGTGCAGGTAGGAGCGACGGCGTAGGCTTTCGTGAACAACACCCCTTCGCGCGCCGACAGCATACAGTTACCGATGTTCTGTCATAATTTTTCAGCCCATGAACAATCCAACGCGCCGCTCCCTACTTTCTTCGGCTGCCATGGCCGCGCCCGCCCTGCTGCTTGGCCAGAAGTCCGCAGACGAGCGGCCTAACGTTCTGTTCATTGCGTCGGACGACGCGAACAACGCGCTCGGCTGCTACGGACACCCGGTGGTGAAGACGCCGAATCTGGACGCGCTGGCCGTCGCCGGCGTTCGTTTCGACCGGGCGTACTGCCAGTACCCGGTGTGCGGCCCCAGTCGCGCGTCGTTGATGACAGGGCTGCGTCCGGACTCGACGAAGATCTTCGAGAACAACATCTCCGTGCGGGACACCATGCCCAGTGTAGTGACGCTGCCGCAGCTTTTCCGCAATGCGGGATGGCGGTCCGTTCGCGCGGGAAAGATGTATCACATGGACGTTCCCGGGTCTGTCGGAACGAACAAGTGGGACGACCCGCCAAGCTGGGATGTATCGATCAGCCCGCCGGGCAGCGAACAGCACACGGAGGGCGAAGGCCGAAACATAACCGAGGGCCGCAAGGGCGCGCGTTGGGAGTGGGTGGCCTTCAAAGGGGAGGGCAAGGATCAGGCGGACGAGCGGGCTACGGAGATCGCGCTAGAGACGATGGCGAAGCATCGCGATCAGCCCTGGTTCCTGGGGCTGGGCTATCTGCGGCCTCACCTGCCGCATGTCGCGCCGGCCCGCTTCTTCGACCTGTATCCGTTAAGCACGATTAAGACCGCCACCAATCCCGAAGGCGACCGCGACGACATCCCTATGGCGAGCGAGATCGCGATCAACACCCGCGCGAACGACATGGGCATGAACGAGGCGGAGAAGAAGGAGGCGATACGCGCCTACTACGCAAGCATGTCGTACATGGATTGGCAGGTGGGCCGCGTGCTTCAGAATCTCGACCGTTTGAATCAGCGGCGGCGAACGATCGTGGTGTTCTGGGGCGATCACGGCTGGCACTTGGGGGAGCATCACCGCTGGCACAAGCGCAGCCTGTTCGACGAGTCGATGCGCGCGCCACTGATCATCCACGCTCCGGGCGCGAA
>JBGTFZ010000070.1:0-21604 GCA_041746955.1 Bryobacteraceae bacterium | reverse complement strand
CGACGAGGGGATGGCCGACTACAGTCGCGCGATTGAGCTCAATCCCCGCTTCGCGCCGGCGTGGATGGCTCGCGGCAATGCCCACTTCCTGCTGAACCAGCCGGGGCTGGCAGTCGCCGATCTGGAGAAAAGTCTGGAACTGGACCCGGACCAGGAGAGCGCGCGAAAGGTACTGACCCAGGCCACCGCGCAATTAAATTCCTTAACAGCATCGAAGACGGCTTCGAAATCCGAACCGGCCGCTCCGGCACCGCAGCCGGAGGAGATTGCTCCCAGCGATCCGCCCGCCGCTGAGAATGCGCAGCCCGCGGTAACTAAGCCGCAAGGCGCCGCTGTCGTCACAACGCCGGTCGAGGCTCCCAAGCCGCCCACCGCATCCGCCCTGAATCAAGAAGGCCGCCGTCTGCTGGACTCGGGCCAGATCGACGAAGCGATCCAGGTCCTCAGCCGAGCCATCGAGCTGAATCCGAAATTCCACCAAGCCTGGAATGCGCGGGGGTACGCCTGGATTCGGGCCCGCAAGCCGGAGAAGGCGCTGCCGGACTTTGATGAAGCGATACGTCTAAGGCCCAGCTATATCAACGCTTTGCAGAACCGGTCGAACGCCAAGAAAATGCTCGGCGACACCGCAGGGGCGGAAGCTGACCTCGCGTCACTCGACCAACTGGCCAAGTCCACCCCGTCATCCCAATAGGGCAACGTCGTAACCGCTGTGAATTAGGGTTAGACTAGGCGTTGCGGCTGCGTCGTACAGCCTAATCACGCCGATGGAGTTGCATCTCGCCACCGCAGCGGGTTTCGTAAAGAAGCACCGGATACCGATGCTGATCGGTTCAGTGGCAATGCTACTGATCGCTTCTGCGGTCTTCTTCAACAGCCTTTGGAAACAGGTGGACAGCCGTCTTGCCGATGGGGTGTTCGCAAACACGATCGGCATTTACTCCGCGCCCAAAACGATTGGGTCCGGCTATCTCTCCACTACAGCCACCCTCGCCGCCATGCTGCGCCGGGCGGGCTACTCGGATAAACCGGACGGCAGCCCAAACGGGAGTTTTGCTCTGGGAGCGAAGTCGATCACAGTGCGTCCGGGGCCTGAATCCCGGCTGAAAGCCGCGCCCGCCGAAATTGAGTTCGAGAAGGGCAAGGTTTCGTCCATCGTCTCTCTCGACGGCAAGAAGAAGTTGCGCGATTACACGCTGGACCCTCAACTGCTCAGCAATCTGTCGGGCAGCGTCCGGGAGCGGCGGCGGCTCATCCGCCACGGCGACATGCCGAAGGTCCTGAAAGACGCGCTTCTCGCCGTTGAAGACCGGAACTTCTACAACCACTACGGATTCGATCTGCCGCGGATCGTGAAGGCGGTCTTCGCAAACCTGAGGTCGGGCACGCGGGGACAGGGCGGCTCCACCCTGACGATGCAGTTAGCCCGTAACATATGGCTGACTCAGGACAAGACCGTGCGCCGCAAGGCCACCGAACTTCTCATCGCGCTGATCCTGGAGCTAAAGCTTTCGAAAGACGAAATCCTTGAGTACTACGCCAACGAGGCGTATCTCGGCAATCTCGACTCCTTCGAAATTCATGGCTTCGGCGAGGCCGCCTGGCGCTACTTCAATCGCGATGTCGGCCAATTAACGCTTACGCAGGCCGCACTTCTCGCCGGCATGATCCAGCGCCCGAACTTCTTCAATCCGGAGCGGCATCCGGATCGCGCGTTGGAGCGTCGGAACCTGGTCCTGACGCTGATGGGGCGCAACGAAATGATCGGTGCGGACCAACTGGTGAAAGCGCTGAAGACGCCGCTTGAATACAACTCGCGAAGCCTCGACCGCGGCGATGGCCCCTATCTCGTCGACCTCGCGCTGAACGACGCGCAGCGGATCGCGGAGGCGCGAAACGGAAGCGTCAACCTGTTTACCACCGCCGACCCGGAGCTTCAGATGTACGCGGCGGAAGCGGTGAAGGCGGGCATGGAGCGCCTGGACAAGATCCTCGCGAAGAAGGAAGGCCACCGGCCTCCGCTGCCCCAGGTTGCGTTGGTCGCCATCGAAGCGGAAACCGGTTACGTCCGCGCGGCCATTGGAGGACGAAACTACGGCGAAAGCCAGTTGAATCGCGTCCTGGCGAAACGGCAGCCCGGCTCGGTGTTCAAGCCGTTCGTGTTTGCGGCGGCGCTGGAAACGCAGCTAGGGAAATCGGACAAGTACTTCACGGGCGCGACGATTCTTAGTGACGAGCCGACCACGTTCAAGTTCGGCGACGAAATCTATGAGCCCGGCAACTTTGGCAAACAGTTCCGGGGCCCAGTGCTGCTGCGCAGCGCCTTAACCAGTTCTCTTAACGTGCCCACGGTAGCCCTGGCGCAGTTGGTTGGATACAAGCGCGTGGCTGACACCGCGCGGCGCGCGGGCCTGGAGAACGTGAAGGGAACACCTGCCGTCGCGTTGGGAGCGTACGACGCGACGCCACTTGAAATCGCTGGCGCCTACACCGTCTTCCCGAACAACGGCGAGTATGTTCAGCCGACGTTTCTCGCTTCCATTGAGTCGGCGGACGGCAAGGAAATCTATAAGCACAAGATCGTCCGGAAGCCGGCCTTCGACCCTCGCGTCAACTGGATGATGCTGGACATGCTGCAGGATGTGGTCCGGTTTGGTACGGGCGGCAGCGTGTGGAGCTTCGGCGTCAAGGCGCCGATCGCGGGCAAGACGGGAACGTCGCGCGATGGATGGTTTGCGGGGTTTACTTCTAGCCTGATCTGCGTGGTGTGGGTGGGCTACGACGACAACCGCGATCTGGATATCGAAGGCGCGCGTTCAGCGCTTCCTGTGTGGGCGGAATTTATGAAACGTGCGACCGCTGGGGGCGCGTATGCGAAACCGTTCCCGCCCGCTCCAAAAGGTCTGGTCAGCGCGGTGGTGGACACGACGACGGGCGAACTCGCCGGCCCGTACACCCAGAAAACGCGCACCGAGTATTTCATTGAGGGCCGCGAGCCCACGCTGGAAGCCACGTGGGATTCGATTGAGTCGATCCGCCTCCGCCGGGAGGAGGACCTTCCCTTGCTGCTGGAAGCCAAGGCCGCCGAGCAGGGTGATCTGCCCTTCAAGCGGCCCATACACCTCAGCACGGGCGCCGCGATGGGCACCGCCAACTGGTATCGTCCGCGAACCGGCAACGAAATGGTGGCCGCGTCACCCAACCTCGCCAGCGGCACGCGCGTCAAAGTGACGAATGTCTCGACGGGCCGCAGCGTCGTCGTAACGATCGACGGCCGCATTCCCACGGAGTCCGGCTACGTCATCAGTCTTGCGCACCGCGCCGCGTCCCAACTTGACTTTGTGCGCGCCGGATCGGCACAGGTGCGCGTCGATCCCGTGGCAAACTAGCGCCTGCTCGAATCGATCCGCGTGATAGCTTGGAATCAGGGACCATGGATTCCGATGGCGATGCGGCTATCCGAGCTCGCGGGCTGACGAAAGCGTTCCGTTCGGGAACGGAGGAGCTTCGCGTCCTGGACAACGTCTCCATCGAGATCGCCACCGGCGAACGCGTCGCCTTGACCGGAGAATCCGGGGCGGGCAAAACTACGTTACTTCTATTGCTGGGCGGGCTGGACAGGCCGACATCCGGAAGCATCGAGTATGGCCCGACGAACATCACATTGTTAGAGGCCGCCAAGTTGGCGGAGTTCCGGAATCGGAAGATGGGTTTCGTTTGGCAGCAGTCCTCGTTGCTGCCCGAGTTCACCGCCGCGGAGAATGTTTCGATGCCACTGCGAATCCGGGGTTGCGACGGTCGCGAAGCGGAAATTAGGGCTCTCGATTGCCTGGACGAAGTGGGTTTGCGGGGCCGAGCGACGCATCGGGCAGGAGAGCTTTCCGGTGGTGAGCGGCAGCGCGTGGCACTGGCCCGCGCGCTGGTGACGAGGCCGCAAGTGTTGTTGGCGGACGAGCCGACCGGCAGCCTGGACCAGCGCACCGGCGAGCGGATTATGGATTTACTGGAGGAGTTGCATACGCGGCACCGTCTGACATCGGTGCTGGTGACGCACAACCCGGAGTTCGCGGCGCGATGCCACCGTACTTTTGTGCTAGAGACCGGACGAATTCGCGGGCTTAAAATGGAAGGTAGATCATATGTTTGAGCGCTACACGGAGAAAGCACGGCGGGTGATCTTTTTCGCCCGTTACGAGGCCAGCCAGTTCGGCAGCCCCTACATCGAAACGGAGCACCTCCTTCTGGGTTTGCTTCGGGAGGACAAGGCGCTCGCCAATCGTTTCCTGCGTTCGCACGCAGCGATTGAATCGATCCGAAAACAGATCGAAGCGCAGACTACCATCCGGGAAAAAGTTTCGACCTCGGTCGATTTGCCCCTGTCGCACGAGTGCAAGCGCGTGCTGGCCTATGCCGCCGAAGAGGCGGAGCGCCTGAGCCACAAGCACATCGGAACGGAGCATCTATTGCTGGGCCTTCTCCGCGAGGAGAAGAGCTTCGCCGCCGAGATTCTTCATGAGCGTGGGCTGCGCTTGAATCAGGTTCGCGAGGAAGTTGCCCGCTCGACGAACGAGAAGCAATCCGCCAGCCGCTCAAAAGAATCGTCGCTGCTTAGCGAGTTCAGCCGCGACCTGACGCAGGCCGCGATGGACGGCTCCCTGGATCCGCTGATTGGGCGCGACTACGAATTGGAGCGCGTGATTCAGATTCTGTGCCGCCGCACGAAGAACAATCCGGTGCTGATCGGCGAACCGGGCGTCGGCAAGACGGCCATCGTCGAGGGCTTGGCGCAAAAGATCGCCGACGGCGACGTGCCGAGTTTTCTATCCGACAAGCGCATCCTCGCGCTTGACCTGTCTCTTATCGTCGCGGGCACGAAGTACCGCGGCCAGTTTGAAGAGCGCCTGAAGACGATCATGAAAGAGTTGATGGAGAATCAGAACGCCATCATCTTTATCGACGAGCTTCATACGCTAGTTGGTGCCGGTTCGGCCGAAGGGTCATTGGACGCGGCGAACATTCTGAAACCGGCCCTGTCCCGTGGCGAGATCCAGTGCATCGGCGCCACCACGCCGGCCGAGTATCGCAAGTCGATTGAGAAGGACCGTTCCCTCGAACGGCGCTTTCAGGCAGTGAAAGTTCCGCCGCCCAACGAAGCGGACGCGATCAAGATCATGTTCGGCATTAAGGAACGCTACGAGAAGTTCCACGCCGTCGCATACACCGATGAGGCGATCGAATCGTCCGTGTCGGCGTCGTCGAGATTCATCCCCGACCGCTTTCTGCCCGACAAGGCTATCGATCTGATCGACGAGGCGGGTGCTCGCGTAAAGCTGAAGCAGACCACCCTGCCGCCCGAAGTGGCCGAGATTCAGAAGCGAATCAAGTTCATCGTGCACCGCATGGAGAATGCGATCGCCAATCATGAGTTCGAGAAGGCACGCTTCTATTCCGACGAAGAGCGGAAAGAACGGGAGACTCTACGGCAGTTGCGCGAGAAATTCAATCTGGACGACACGTCAACCGGCGTCGTCACCAAAGACGACATCGAAGACGTTGTTGCGCGCTGGACCGGCGTTCCGATGACGTCGATCAAGGAAGAAGAAGTCTCGAAGCTGATCCGCATTGAGGAAGAACTGCACCGCCGCGTCATCAGCCAGGACAAAGCGATCGGCGCGCTGGCAAGAAGTATTCGCCGCTCCCGCGCTGGCTTGAAATCGCCGAAGCGTCCCTCCGGTTCGTTCTTGTTCTTAGGCCCCACGGGCGTGGGAAAAACCGAAGTCGCCCGGGCGCTGGCGGAGTTTCTGTTCGGCAGCGAAAAGTCTCTGATCCGCTTCGACATGTCGGAGTTCATGGAGAAGCATTCGGTTGCCAAGTTGATCGGCTCGCCTCCCGGCTATGTCGGATACGAGGAGGGTGGACAGCTTACGGAGCGTGTGAAGCGCAATCCGTATTCGATCATTCTTCTCGATGAAATCGAAAAGGCTCATCCGGACGTCTACAACATCCTCCTGCAGGTTTTCGAGGATGGCCAGTTGACCGATGGACTGGGCAACACCGTCGATTTCAAGAACACGATCATCATCATGACGTCCAATCTGGGCGCGCGATTCTTGGACAAGAAGGGCCATATCGGTTTCGCAGCGGTTGAGAACGCCGGCATTCCTCAGAAGGTGGAAGAAAGCGTCCTCGCCGAGGTGAAGCGCGCCTTCAACCCGGAATTCCTGAACCGGCTGGACGAAGTGATTCTGTTCACCTCGCTGAACGACGAGGACCTGTTGAAGATCGTGCACCTGATGGTTGACCAGTTGAACCTGAATCTGGTACCGAAGGAAATCACGGTTACGCTGGCCGAGGGGGCCGCGCGGTACATCCTCGAAAAAACGCTCAGCGACCGGAGCTATGGCGCCAGGCCCCTCCGCAGGGCTCTGCAGAAGTATGTCGAGGACCCGCTATCGGAGGCCCTGATTCAAGGGTCGTTGCCGCGCCCCGCCAATCTCGAGGTCTACCTGTCCGACGCTGGACTGATGGTCCGGCAGGTGGCTGGCGAGGAAGAGTTGGTCGCGGCGGGCGACGCTCCGGCCGAACGGCCCGGCACTGTGCTGTACGCTTTCTAAGTCCGGGTCGCGACCCTGTGCCGCGATTCCGGACCCGGTCGCAGAATGAAGGTCGTTGCTTTCTCGATTTGCGCGCTGGCGTTGACGGCTGGAATGGCCACCCATTTCCACCTCTCGCTGGCGCGTATGTCCCTCGATCTTTCAGCGCCGCGCTCCGCACCCGAAGCTGAAGCCATCTCCAGCGGCGTGCGCGTATCCAGCTTTCAGACGCGCCTTGTCGCGCAGGCGGGCGAGTTCGACGACGAACTGCTGGCCTACCTCGCATTCGAATACGTTCGCGGTGTTACCTCGCGGCGAGGCGTCGAGACACTGTTGACCTACGAGCGGCGTCCCGATGGACTCATCTACCGCATGTATCTGCATGGATCACAGGACATTCCGACGGCCTACGATCAATTTGCGGGTCTCGAATCGGCGGGCATCGTCGCCGCCCCCCGCGTTCGATTTGTCGACCCCCGCGTGCTGCACGCTTACCGCCAGCAAAGCCAATGGCTGGACGAAGCCTACGACTGGACCTCCGGACGCAGCCTTACCCAGGTGCCGCGGCGCAGGCTGGGAAGCTTCGTTCAACGTTGGGTGAAATTCAAATCGTCAACCGATCCGCGCGTGCGGCGCCGTCTTCAAGACGCGCCCATTCCGCTGTCCAAGATCGAGGCCAATAGCCTATCCGCCGACATCGTAACCATCGCCGAGTTTTTCGATCTTCCGCTGGAGTTCTTTCTCGGCATCGGCGCCATGGAGAACAACTTCATGGACGTCACTGGCGACCTGGAACATTCCGTCTGGAAGCGGCGCGCACAGCGCGGCGATATCGTTCTGAAGCGGGGTAAGCGCGGAGTATTGATTCTCAACCAGGCGCAGGGCGTCTGGCAGATCACGCAGGAAACGCTGCGGTACGTTCACAAGCTGTACCTCGAAGATAAGCGCGACTACTCACAACTTCCAGCGCATCTGATTCCACCCCGGAAGCTCGACGTGCGCGATGTGCCCAGCCAGCCGTTGACCACCTACGCCGGGCTGCTGTTTCGCGATCTGCTGGACCACTTCGATGGAGACATCGCCCTGGCGGTGGGCGCGTACAACGGCGGACGGCGCAATCCGAACAAGGTTTACGAATCGCGCGTGCGGATTGCGGCCGAGTATGCGCGCCGCGTGCTGGAACGGGCTGCGGTATTGAATGGAGCCCCAGCGGCTGAGATGACTTTCCTGCGCCCCCGGCGCGGCTAATCATCTGCGGCATGATGAGGAGTTGGAAAATACACAGCCACTTCTGGAACTGGAGAATGTTTCGATATGGCGGGGTCTGCACCCGGCGCTCGACCGGGTAAGCCTTCGCATCGATCAAGGCCAGCACACGGCGATTTTGGGCCCGAACGGGTCCGGCAAGTCGACCCTGATCAAGGCGATCACCCGCGAGGAGTATCCCCGCTATCCGCCGCCGGAATCCGCCATGCGCATCCTTGGGCGCGACACCTGGCACGTCGAACAGCTTCGGTCGCTGCTGGGCATTGTCACCAACGACCTCGTCACCACCTGCACGCAGCCGTACACCGCGCGAGAGATTGTCCTATCGGGTTTCTTTTCCGCAGTGGGAATATGGCCCTGGCACGAGGTGACGGATACGATGCGGCGCGAGGCCGATGAGGCAATTGAATTCGTCGGGCTGACTTCGCTTGCGGAGCGCAAGATGACGGAGATGTCGTCGGGTGAAGTGCGGCGCGCCGTGATTGCGCGTGCGCTGGTGCATCAGCCGGCCGCCCTGATTCTGGATGAGCCCACTAACTCACTGGACATCCAGGCGTTTCGCGATCTTCATCGCACCATGCAGCTGCTGGCCGATCGCGGGATCACCATCGTTCTGGTGACGCATCATCTGCCCGACATCATTCCGCAGATCGGGCGCGTGATCTGCCTTCGGGAAGGCCGTGTCTTTCGCGACGGCCCGAAGGATGAAGTACTGCGCTCCGGGACGCTGTCGGAACTCTTTGGAGTTCCCGTCCACGTGGCGGAGCGCGACGGGCACTACGCAATGTGGTGACTTATCCTGTAAGAGAGCCTATGCCTTACTCCGAAGTGTTGATCACGCCGATGCGGGAAGACCTAACCCGCCATGGAATCGTCGAAGCGCGCACGCCGGCGCAGCTTGACCAGATGCTGGGCCCGGACAGCGGCAACGTGCTGATGGTGACCAATTCCGTTTGCGGCTGCGCCGCCGGGAAGGCGCGCCCGGGAATCGTCGTGGCATTGAAGAATACGGCCAACGCCCCCGACGTTGCGGCGACGGTTTTCGCCGGTGGCGATGTCGAAGCGCTGGACCGCCTGCGAAACCACTACCTCAGCGGAGTTGCGCCGTCATCGCCGTCGGTGGCGTTGTTCCAGAATGGCAAGGCCGTCTACGTCATGCACCGGTCTGAGATTGAGGGCAGCGACCCGATCTTGATCGCGAAACGCCTGATGGAAGCGTTCGACACGCACTGCGTCAAGCAGCCGCAGTAACGGACCTAAATCTTCTGAATGCGGATCGAGCCGTTTGAGCTCGTAAGATTGATCAGCGCGCCACCGCCGCCGATGCGCCCTTCCAGGCGGCTCTTCGAAATCGTTCCACGCACCGCGACATCAAGATCGCTGGTGACGTTGGAGTTTGAAGTGACGGCCCGCAGGTCGGCATTCACCTGCCCGGGCAGTTTCAGGGTGATCCCGCTGTTCGATGTGGACGCGCGCACCTCATTGTTGTTGTAGGCGTCCAGCACAAGTTCGATGGAGCCGTTGGATGAGTTCGCGCGAATCGGCGTAGCGGGCGGCACCGAACCCAGCCGCGCGCGGATCGCACCGTTCGAGGTAGAGGCTTCGAACGAGCCCTTGACGTTCTCCGCCTGAATCGAACCATTCGATGTGCGCAGCATCATGCCGCCATTGATGTCGGCCAGATCCAGTTTGCCGTTGGACGTTGAAGCGTCCAGCGATCCGTTCAGGTAAGCCACGCGGATAGTGCCGTTGGAGGTCACCAGCCGGGCATTGCCGTCGATCGCCTCCACGCGGATTCCGCCGTTGGAACTCGCGACGCGCTCCAGTTGCACTTTCTTCGGCACGCGCAGCGTCATCTTCACTCCCGCGCCGCCTTTGCCCCACCATCCGCTGTCGGTCTTCGGGCGGTAGGCGCGCAGCGTCACGGCATCGGGCGAGTTGGTGATGTCCACCTTGATCTCTCTCAGAATGTCGTCGCTGGACGCGTACTTCGTGCCGGTGATTTCGATCTCATTCCGCTCCCAGCTTGTGATCTCGATGGAGCCGTTGAAGCCCTCGACGGAGACACGGCCGTTTGGCCGCAGTTCGTAGCTGTAGCGGAAGTCCTCCTTGACGCGGTTCCAGTCCTCCCAGGCGAAGCTGGACGGAGCCAGCAGTGCAGCGGCGATGAGCAGTTGACGGGTCATTAGGAATCCTTTGTGGAGTATACGGCGGGATGCGGGAAAGGTTCCGGCTACACTGGGAAATTCTTATGAAGAAATTGATGGCGTTGAACCGGGGCGAAATCGCGATTCGCATCTTCCGCGCTGCCAATGAGTTAGGCCTGAAGACGGTCGCGATCTATTCGAAGGAGGACCGCCTCAGCCTTCACCGGTTCAAAGCGGACGAGGCTTATCAGATCGGCGAGGGAAAGGGTCCGGTGGAGGCGTACCTCGACGTCGAAGGCATCGTGGCGCTGGCGGCGGAGAAGGGCGTCGATGCGATCCATCCAGGCTACGGCTTCCTGTCGGAGAACCCGGCGCTGGCCCGCGCCTGCACGCGTTTTGGAGTCACCTTCGTAGGCCCCTCCGCCGATGTTCTGGTGGCCTTGGGCGACAAAACCGCCGCGCGAAAGATCGCGGACAAAGTAGGCGTGCCCACGGTGCCCGGTACGGCCGAAGCCGTGGCCGAATCCTCCGACGCCACCAGGATCGCCCGGCAAGTGGGTTTTCCGCTGATCGTCAAAGCGGCCTTTGGCGGCGGTGGACGCGGCATGCGCGTCGTCGACAAAGAAAGCGAGTTTTCCGGCAAGCTGGAGGACGCGCGCCGTGAAGCCACGATGGCGTTCGGCAACGGAGCCGTCTTTCTTGAACGCTACATCCGCCGCGCCCGCCACATTGAAGTGCAGATTCTCGGCGACCGCGAGGGAAATATTCTGCATTTGTACGAGCGCGACTGTTCCGTACAGCGGCGGCATCAGAAGGTGGTTGAGGTGGCTCCGGCGGTGAATCTGGACGCGCGTATCCGGCGCGAAGTGGCCGAAGCGTCCGTCGCGCTGATGCGGACGGCGAACTACTATTCGGCGGGAACTGTCGAGTTTCTTGTCGACACCGACACCGGCGAGTGGTTCTTCATCGAAGTGAATCCGCGAGTGCAGGTGGAGCACACCGTCACCGAAATGGTCACGGGTATCGACATCGTGCAGTCGCAGATCCACATCGCGCAGGGGCACAGCCTGCATGGCGGCGTGATGAAGCTGCCGCAACAGGCCGACGTCCCGCTGAATGGCTACGCGCTGCAATGCCGCGTGACGACTGAAGATCCCGGCCATAACTTTACGCCGGACTATGGGCGCATTCAGACGTATCGTTCGCCCGCTGGATTCGGAATCCGCCTCGACGGCGCGTCGGCCTACGGCGGCGCCGTGATCACGCCGTTCTACGATTCGCTGCTGGTGAAGATCTCGGCGTGGGGACGCGAGTTCCCCGACGCCTGCCACCGGATGGACCGCGCGCTGCGCGAGTTCCGGATTCGCGGCGTCAAGACCAACATTCCGTTTCTCGAAAATGTCGTCAATCACAGCCGCTTTCAGGCGGGCGAGGCGACGACGTCGTTTATCGACGAGACTCCGGCGCTGCTCAAGTTTTCCGCGAAGCGGGACCGCGCCACGCGGCTGCTGAGCTATCTCGCGGAGGTGGTAGTCAACGGCAATCCGGAAGTGGCCGGCAAGCCCGTTCCGGCGTCGCCGCGCGCCCCCGTGATTCCGCCGCACGATCCAGCGCCGCCCCCGCCGGGCACGAAACAGATTCTCGAAGAGCGGGGCGCCGAAGGATTCGCGGCCTGGACGCGAGAGCAGAAGCGTCTGCTGCTAACCGACACCACTTTCCGCGACGCGCATCAATCGCTGATGGCCACCCGCGTCCGCACGCACGATCTGCTGGGTATCGCGAACTTCGTCTCACACCGTCTGTCGAACTTGTACTCGATCGAGATGTGGGGCGGCGCGACGTTCGATGTATCGATGCGGTTCCTGCTGGAAGACCCCTGGCACCGCCTGCAGCGGCTGCGCGAGGCGATTCCGAACGTCTGTTTCCAGATGCTGCTGCGGGCGTCGAATGCCGTGGGCTACACGGCGTATCCCGACAACGTCGTCCGCGAGTTCATTGCCGAATCGGCCGCGCAGGGCATCGACATCTTCCGGGTGTTCGATTCGTTGAACTGGCTGCCGAACATGAAGGTGGCGATGGAGGCGGTGCGGAAGTCGGGGCGCGTTTGCGAGGCCGCCGTCTGCTACACCGGGGACATTCTCGATCCGAAGCGCGACAAATACACGCTGGCCTACTACGTGAAGATGGCCGAAGAGCTGGAGCGCATGGGCGCCCACATTCTCGCCATCAAGGACATGGCGGGGCTGCTGAAGCCCTACGCGGCGGAGAAACTGGTCCGCGCGTTGCGCGACGCGGTCGCCATTCCGATCCACTTCCATACGCACGATTCCAGCGGGATCAGCGCGGCCAGCGTCCTGAAGGCCTCAGATGCCGGTGTGGACGCCGTGGATGTGGCGATTGCGTCAATGTCCGGTTCCACAAGCCAGCCCAACCTGAACGCCGTTGCGGCGGCGCTGGCATCGACGCGGCGCGATCCGGGGCTGGATCCGGAGGCGCTGCTGATTTGCTCCGACTATTGGGAACGGGTCCGCGCGCAGTATCTGCCCTTCGACACGGCTCCGCGCGCCGGGCTGGCGGATCTGTATCTGCACGAGATGCCGGGCGGCCAGTACACCAACCTGCGGGAGCAGGCGGAAGCGATGGGCCTGGGGGCCCGTTGGAACGAGATCGCGCGAACCTACGCCGACGTCAATCTGGCCTTCGGCGACATTGTCAAGGTGACGCCGTCCAGCAAAGTGGTCGGCGACATGGCGATCTTCCTCGTCGGCCACGGGATGACCGTGCCTGAGTTTCTCAACCTGCCCGCCAATCACTCGCTGACCCTGCCCAACTCGGTCGTCGAGATGTTCGAGGGTTCGCTCGGCCGGCCCGAGGGCGGATGGCCGAGGAAGATTTCAAAGCTGATTCTGAAAGACAAGAAGCCCATCAAGGGACGCCCCGGCGCCGCGCTGCCGGCTGTGGATCTTGCCGCCGCCGCCGCTGCCGCAGAGAAGAAATCAGGCGCGAAACTCTCGCGGACCGACCTGATGAGCTATCTGATGTACCCCGACGTCTATACGAAGTTCGCGAAAGCCCGGCAGGTGTATGGCGATGTCGAAGTGCTGCCGACACCCCAGTTCTTCTATGGAATGCAGAAGGGCGAGGAAGTGTCCGTTGAACTGGAGCCCGGCAAGATCCTGATCGTCAAGATGCTGACGATTAGCGATCCGCTGCCCGATGGCACGCGCACGGTGTTCTTCGAGCTGAATGGGCAGCCACGCGAGGCTCGCGTAAAAGACAAGTCGCTGAAGGGCGAAGTGGTAACGAAGGAGAAGGCCGACCCTGGCCAGCCCGGGCACGTTGCGGCGCCGATTCCCGGCGCGGTGACAACCATCTACGTTGAGCGAAATCAGGCTGTCGCGGCTGGAGAGCGGCTGCTGGTTCTGGAAGCGATGAAGATGCAGACGACGGTGTACTCGCCGGTGGCCGGTCGTGTGACGCGAAAAGTAGTTCAGACCGGCGAAAGCGTGGAACCTAAGGACTTGCTGCTGGTGATTGAGTAGCCGGGCGCACCCGGCTGGCAGAACTTCGAAATAGTGGCGTGCAGTTCCTCCGGCCGCACCGGTTTCGCCAGGTAGGCGTCCATTCCGGCTTCCAGGCACCGCGTGCGATCCTCCCGCATTGCGCTGGCCGTCAATCCGACGATGGGTGTATGGCGGCGCTTCGCCTGTTCCCGCTGGCGAATTGCGCGTGTCGCCTCCAGCCCATCCATTTTTGGCATTTGAAGGTCCATCAGCACGAGATCGTACTTGTTGGCGTCGAATGCGGCCAACGCTTCCAAACCGTCCTGGGCGACGTCCACCTTGTGCTTGTACTTTTCGAGCAGATGCACGGCAACCTTCTGATTGACCGCGTTGTCCTCGACAAGCAGAATTCGCAGCCCTTCGGCGGAAACCGTTCCTTGCGCCAAAGCGGTCAGCGAGGCACGAAAATGCTCTTCGCTGGCGCGCTTCAGGGCCACCGTAAAGTGAAAGACACTCCCCGCGCCGACTTCGCTTTCAAGCCAGATCCGTCCGCCCATCAACTCAACCAGCTTCTGGCAGATCGATAAACCCAGCCCCGTTCCACCCTGGCGGCGCGTGCCGGACGAATCCGCCTGGACAAATGCCTCGAAGATGGCGTCCAGCTTGCCGGGCGCTATTCCCGTGCCGGTGTCGGCGACGGTGAAGTGAAGTTCGATCGTGTCCGCCGTCTTTCCCTCTTCGGCCACACGCACCGCGATGCCACCGCTTTCTGTAAACTTCAACGCGTTTCCAATCAGGTTGACCAGCACCTGTCGTAGCCTGCCGGGATCTCCAACCAGGGCAGGGAGTTGCGGCACTTCGACCGACATTTCCAGCCCCTTGGATGCCGCTGGAAGCTCGAACGGCCGGCGCACATCGTCCAGCAGTTCCGGCAGGGCGAAGGATTCCATAAGAAGATCCATGCGGCCCACCTCGATCTTCGAAAAATCGAGGACATCGTTCAGAATGTGCAGCAAGGATTCCGCGGAGTGTTTTGCCGTGTCCACGAAGTCCCGCTGCCGCGCGTCCAGCTTGGAATCGAGAATCAGCGAAAGCATTCCCAGGACTCCGTTCATCGGAGTGCGAATCTCGTGGCTGATATTCGCGACAAAGCGAGTCTTCGAAAGGCTGGCCTGCTCCGCCGCCAGTTTCGCCTGCTCCAGTTCGCCGGCCCGCAGCCGCAACAGTTCCTCATTCCGGATGCTGCCGGAGTAGTGCCGCGACAATAGCCGCACCTGGGATAGCAGAAAAATCACGTAGACCGTTGTAGCCGCCCCAAGAGTCAACCCCGGCCGGCTTCCCGAAGCCATTATCGCAACGATGCCCGGCACCACGGTCACCAGTACGTTCAGCGCGGAAAGCGCCAGATGCGTCGAGTACGCCACGACAATCGCCGACGCGACCGCCATCGTGCAGATGACAGCGTAGACGGAGTTCCAGTTCTCCAGCGGATACCTGGAAAGCACCAAGGCGAGACCTCCGCCCCAGGCGATCGAAGAGAGCAGGAGGGTGGCGAAAAGGATGGTGTTCCCTCCGCCGCGCCACGCCGCGCTGTGTGGAGCGATCCGGTAAGCGATGACAAAACGGAAGGCCGACGCCACGATCAGCGCCACTAGAAATCCCGCCAGCCATCGCGGATAGTCGCGATAGAAATCAGTGGCGAAGGACGTCAGAACGCCCAATAACAGGTGGGCGTAGACGCCGGGACGAAGCCTTTGCGCAAGCGCCTCGCCGCGGCGGGCGGCGACGATCGAATCGAGAGTATCCATGGGAGAAATCACGTCCCAAACGGGGATATCGGCTGGGTTGGCGAAAAAGGTGAGGCAGTTCGAAACTATAGCGGCAGGAGGCGAATCAGCCCGAAGTTGACACTAAGTGTCCGGCCGCCCGCAGGCTCCTGCCAGACCGGCGAAGCCGTAAGACGAATCTCATAGGCGTCCTCCGCTGGCAGGTGCGTCTCGATCACGAACAGCCCGGGCCGTTCCAGCGGCCAAGCGCCAAGCGGCTTCCCGTTGGCCTCGATCCGGACTTCCGCCGCGCCTTCGCGCTCCGGCCGGAAACCGCGCACGCGCAGACGCTGCGGGCCCCCGCGAACGTTCGTCAGGCGAAGCGAAGCGGACTCGCCGATCCACCGGTAACGATTGCCCGTGACGCCCTCGCACTCGTGCCACCCGTCGCGAAGCAGCTCGTCGTGGTGTGGGCGGCTGAAGTCCGCCGTGTCGCCACGGTCGCCCGGGTAGAGTTCGCGTTTGTCCTCGGACCGAAGCAGGTTGTAGACGCCTTCGTCCAGCGGGGCCTGATAGGCACAGGACGCGCAACTCAACTGTCCGGCTTCGCCGCGAGTCATGCGTCCGCCGCAGTCCGGACACGCCAGCAGATCCTGCCAGTTGTCGGCCGTCAGCGCCGGGGAATCGTCCGCAGTTCCAGGCTTGCGTCCCGCCGCGGCCAGCGTGCCGCCCAACAGTCGCGCCGCGCGCCACGATGATCCGTGAGGGTCCATCTTGACGGCCAGATTCTTGACGCCCCGCTCCCACGGGCCGCGCTCCGGAACGAACAGCCGGTAGTCGTGCGGCTGGAAATGCCGCTTCATCAGGGTGTCCCAATCGGAAAGATACATGCGGTGGTTCTGGCGGATGCCGAAGCTTTCCTCCTGTCCCGCGCCGACGACATCGCGGACAAGAAACGGCAGCAGACCCCAGTTCCACAGGCGACGTTCCCACGGCTTCATCTGCTCGTAGTACGGCGCGCGCCACAGCCGAAGCGTCAGCAGGCGGCGCATGGGTTCCTCGCAGAAGAAGAACACTCCGCCCGGCATCAGAACGCGCTTTACTTCCAGCACCACGGCCTCGATATCCATGAACTGGCTTAGCATCTGGCACGCCATCACGAACCGCAGCGAGTTGTCCTGAAACGGAAGGCGCAGCGCGTCGCCGGCCATCCTTAGCGGACCGTTGCTGACGCCCCACCGGTCCATCAGCGCGTAGCCCTGCCGCAGCGAATCGGCGGATATGTCCAGCGCGAAACCCGACGCCCCGAAGCTATCCATCAACATCAGCGAGGTGTGTCCGGCATTGGCCCCGACTTCGAGAAACGGTGTCAGCGACTGCGACAGCGGCTGTCCGATGAAATCCGCCAGGCTGTTCAGCAGACCTTCGCGGCGGCCATTCTCCATCCGGTAGACTTCGCTTGCCCGCTCCGGCTCGCCGAACGAAGCGAAGCTATGGAACTCCACCTCAGCGCGCTTGACGTCCAGCGACTGCGCTGCGGGATCTACTGCCACTTGCCCTTCAGCATGGTTCGCGTAACTTTGCCGGACGCGTCCACAAGTTCAAGGTTGGCGTCGCGCCCGGTCTCGATCGTGCCGCCAGCCAAGGGCCGGATGCGTTCCGCGCTGGTGTCGACTTTGGCCGACCCGCGAGGGACGGGCACACTGCTCTGGTGTCCCACTGCGATGACGGCGCCGTTCTCGACGACGACGATGGAATGATCGAACACGCCTCCGCGTCCGTCGTCAAGAGCGCCGCCAATCAAGACCTGTACCGAAGCGCCGTCCGGTTGAGTGCATGCGCAAACGAACAGAGCCGCCGCCATCAGGACCGGCCGCATCATCGAAGCCACGAAAAGTCCAGATCGCGCAGATCGTCCACCAGGATGTCGGGATTGTGGCGCGCCAGTTCCAGCCGGGGAACCACTCCGGTTGCGACGGCGATTGACACGAACTTCCCTTCCCTCGCAGCCGCGATGTCATTGGGGTGATCGCCGATCAGCACGGTGCGCGTCCGGCGCGTTACCCATCCTTCCGCTATCGCCCGGCGGCGGGCCAGTTTGGCTAGCTCACCACGCGTGCGTCCCATCTCCGCAAACGCACCAAACCGGAAATAAGGCCGGAGTCCGGCGCGTTCCACCTTCCTCCAGCCGATACGACTGAGGTTGCCCGTCACCAGCCCGGTGATTGCGCCGCCGCGCTGAAGCCGCGGAAGCAGGTTCCGGACACCGGGGCAAACACGGCGGCTAAGGTCGGGGCAGCGCCGCGCATACAGTAACTGTGCCTTCTCGGTAATCGCCGGCATGTAGGCCGCAATCTCGCGCGCGGTCAGGCCCGCCGATTGCATCATGCTGCGCAAAATATCGCCATCCAGCATGCCAGCAACCGGTACGCCGTCCAGCGACACGCCCAAACCGGTAACCAGTTTGACGGCGTCCACCAGCGCCTGCCCATGCAGCGTTCCCGCCTTGCGCATCAGCGTCCCATCGATGTCGAAAAGCACTAGAGCTTCTGCCACAAAGGTTCCAATCGTAAAATAACAGAGGAACTCATGCAGGTGCTTCAGATTGGTGAGGAGAAGCTATTTCTTCTCGAATTAGAAATGGGTGTGGTGTCGGGAATCGCGACCCAACTAGGCTACGCCGTGCAGCAGGCGGAGGAAACCCAGCGCGTACTTTCGCTGGAATTGCGGGCTCAAGGGAGGGAGGCTCCGCTGCTGCTTTTCGACGCGGCCGACCGGGCGAACGTCGGCTGGTTTTCCCGCTGCCACTTTTATGTGGACTCAACCGGAGCGGTTCTTCAAACCCCAATTCGCCTTGGCAACGCCGTCGATGGCGCGGGACGCGTCCGCCCCGATGGAGTCCGCGTGCAGATCATGAAGGAACTGCCGTCGCGCTTCCGGATGCCCGGACGCCAGCCGCTGAATGAACAGGCGGTGTATGCGATCTTCTACAACCTGATCGGCGCGTTGAGCGAGGTGGGCGTGGCGGTGTGTGGTCCCGGCGTGGTGAAACCGCTGGCCGGGCGCAACCCGAAATCGCGCTCCAAGCCGTGACCCCGACGATCTCGGTCATCGTTCCGGCGCTGAATGAGGAGACGGTCCTCGAACGCCTGCTCGAAAGCCTTGCCGGACAGCGTCCCGACGAGGTGATCGTCGCCGATGGCGGGTCGACCGATCGCACGCGGGAAATCGCGTTGAAGCACAGGTGCCGTATCGTCGACGCTCCGCGGGGCCGTGCCCAGCAGATGAACGCGGGGGGCGACGCGGCATCCGGCGACGTGCTTCTTTTCCTGCACGCCGACGTTGAACTGGAGGCTGGCGCGATGGACGAGCTTCGCGCCGCATGCGAAGCCGATGTCGTTACCGGCGGCAACTTCGACACGTTCTTTGGCGGGGACGATTGGGTGGCCCGCACCTTCAACTCCATCTATCGCGCGCGCCTGCCCTATGGAATTTTCTACGGCGACTCCGGCATCTGGGTGCGGCGCGAGTTCTTTCTTTCAACAGGCCACTACCGGGACTTCCCGATCATGGAGGATTACGAGATGGCCCGCCGCCTCTTCAAGGCCGGGCCGGTGAAGCATCTGTCGAAGCGGATTTTTGTTTCGCCGCGGCGATGGAAGAACGCGGGGCTTCTGCACGCGCTGACGGTATGGGTATTGATCCAGGGCGGCTACACGCTTGGCGTCCATCCGCGCCGGCTGGCATGGATGTACAAGCACGTGCGGTAGCGCCTACGCGCCCGCGACGGCGGCCTGTTCTTCCGCCAGCGCGGCTTCCATTTCGCCCTGGTACTTCGCCAGCAATTCCGGCGACGACGCCTCAAACCGCATCACCAGCGCGGGCTGCGTGTTCGAGGCGCGGACCAAGCCCCAGCCATGGTCGAATAGCACGCGGACGCCGTCGATATCGACGACGTTGTGGGTCTTGCGATACCGCTCCACCATGCGCTGGACGACATCGAACTTCACTTCGTCGGCGCAGTCCACGCGCATTTCGGGCGTGGTGTACATCTTGGGAAGGTTTGCCGTTTGCGCCGAAAGTGGCTTGCCGGAGTTGGCCACAATCTCCATCAGCCGGCACGCGGCATATAGGGCATCGTCGAAGCCATAGTAGCGGTCGCCAAAGAACATGTGGCCGGACATTTCGCCCGCCAGTTCCGCATCTTCTTCTTTCATCTTGGCCTTGATCAGCGAATGGCCCGTCCGGTACATGATCGGGTTTCCACCCAACCGCTTCAGTTCGTCATAGAGAAGTTGTGAGCATTTCACTTCGGCAATGAACGTGGCCCCCGGCTTGCGGGTAAGGATCTCTCGGCCATAGATCAACATCAGGATGTCGCCCCAGATCACCGACCCGGTTTCGTCGATAGCGCCAATGCGATCGGAATCGCCGTCAAACGCGATCCCAAGTTCGGCCTTGTGCTCCGCCACCGCCTTCTTCAGATGGACGAGATTCTTTTCGACGGTCGGGTCGGGGTGATGATTGGGAAAGCTGCCGTCCATCTCGTAGAAAAGCTCAACCGCGTCGATGTTCAGCTTCTTCGCCAGCCGGTGCATCACGGGTCCGGCAACACCGTTTCCCGCGTCGAAAGCAACCTTGATACGCCGCTTCCAGTCGAATTGAGAGGCGATTTCATCCACGTAAGACGTGACAACGTCGGCCTCTTTCACAGATCCCCTGCCGGTGTCGAGGTCCCCCGCCTCGATCATTTCGAGAATCTTCTGGATCGTTTCGCCATGCAGCGATGTGCTGCTGGTCATCGTCTTGAAGCCGTTAAACTCGGCGGGATTGTGGCTTCCGGTGATCATGATTCCGCCGTCCATCTTCAGCTTGTAGACCGAGTAGTACAGCAGCGGCGTCGGCACGATCCCGATGTCGGTAACCTCCGCACCGGCGGCGAGAAGCCCTTTCAGCAATGCCTCATGCAGGCGCGGACCGCTTAGGCGCGTGTCGCGGCCCAGGCTGATCTTTTTGCCAGACTCGCGGATGAGATACGTCGCCAATGCCTGCCCCAGCACTTCAACGTCCGCGCTGGACAACTGCTCCTCCGCGACGCCCCGGATGTCGTACTCGCGGAAGATGGTGGGTGAGAGCATACTTGGCTAAGGTAACAAAGTAGGATGCTGTACGTGACGCGCCAGCCCGCGCCTCCGCTGCACGAATTCGTGGAGGCGGTGTGGTATTGCGCGCGTCCCGCAAGCTCGCATCGCTACGAGCGGATTCTTCCATACGGCTGCGTCGAGATCGTGATCGCGCTGCGGCACGACCGGTTTCCGCCCGACGGCACCCATCCGGATTCCTTGCCGCCCGCGGTTGTTTCGGGCGTTTACGACCAGTCGATTGTCATCGACAGTTCCACGCTGGAGGGGATCGCGGGAATCCAGTTCCGGCCGGGCGGCGCGAGGCAGTTTCTTGGCGTGCCGGTGGACGAGACCCGCAACCGGCAGATTTCGCTGGAATGCCTCTGGGGACGGAACGCGAGCCGCGTCCGGGAGCGATTGCTGGAAGCGAAGACGCCGGCGTCAAAGCTGGATGTGCTGGAGGCTGCGCTGAGGGCGGCGAATCCTGCGAACCCCGTGCACCCCGCGGTGGAGTACGCGCTGAAGCATTTTTGCCGCCAGGCCGGTGAACGGTCAATCGCGGCGGTAACGGCGGAAGTGGGCTACAGCCCACGGCGGTTCATCGAAATTTTCAGCGAAGAAGTCGGTCTGACGCCGAAGCTGTTCTGCCGCGTGCGGCGCTTCCGCCAAGCGCTAGAGCAGCTTCGCGCTGGACATTCGCCCTCGTGGGCGGCGCTGGCCGCCGATTGCGGGTACTTCGATCAGGCGCATTTGAACCGCGACTTCCGCGCATTCGCGGGGATGACGCCCGGCGAGTATCTCGCTAGTCCGGGCGACTGGGCTGGTCACGTTCCGGTGTGAGGTCAATTTCGTACAAGACTCTGGGGGCGCGGTGGCTCAAAATGAACGCATGAGAGCCAACTTTCACACCGTCACTCCCTACGTCAGTGTCCGCGACACCGACAGATTCCTGAAGTTCTGCAAAGAGGCCTTCGGCGCGAAGGAGATTTCGTGCCACCGCGACGACAAGGGCGGGGTAATCCACGCCGAGGTGCAGATCGGCGATTCGCCGTTGATGGTCAGCGGCGAGAGTCCCCAGTTTCCGGACTACAAAGCCATCGAAGCCTACGGAGCCTCTCCGGCGAACTTCTTCCTGGACGACGAAGATCCTGACGCAACGATGCAGCGCGCCATCGAAGCGGGAGCGACTCTGGAGATGGCCGCCGA
>JBGTFZ010000069.1:0-50300 GCA_041746955.1 Bryobacteraceae bacterium | reverse complement strand
CGACCAGTGCGTGGCGTTCGCCGGTTTGTGCTGCGTCGTGAGGCGAATCACGCGCTCGATGGTGGCGGCGGGAATACTCGGCGTCCGGCCCGGGCGCGGTGCATCCTTCTCCAATCCGGCGAGGCCCGCTATCAGGAACCGCTTCCGCCAACGCGCGGCTTTCTGGTTCGAGATGCCGAGCTTTGCGGCAATGGCCACATCCAACTCCCCGTGGGCTGCCAGCAGCACGATCCGCGCTCGCTCCACTTGGCGCGCGGGAAGCGAACGTCCTCGCGCCCACTGCTCCAAGGTGGCTGTTTCATCGCCGGTCAACACCACTGCGGGGGCTACGCGCATTCGATCCGTCTCCTTCGAGTGTAGAGACGGTTTCCGAATGCACTATGTTACGACTTTTGACGCACTACACTAGGTACGTCGCTTCATCACTCCGGTCGAATCACCACTTTTGTCAACTTCCCGGTAAAGGCAAAAGGCACCATATGGCTGCCATACCTCTTTCACCGGCTGCTCGGCGAACAGAATGCAGAATTCTGTTCACAGGCCGGGCCGAAACAGAATTAGCAATTCTGGTCCACGCGATCACAATACGGAGCTATTTCTGTTTGCGGGCAAGCAACGCGAGACCGTGAGGGTTCCCGTCTGCACAAGCCGGCTGGTGTTTGCCGACGCGGAAGATGGGACGGAAAGGGCTTGACGACGCACGGTGTTTTTAAGCTTGAGATCGGGTTGCATGAAGATCATGCAACCCTGCCTAGCGGCGGGCGTTTGGGTTTTGAAAAGTTAAAAAACGTCCGGCGCAGCCGATCCGCTTTTCATAACGTCTGCTGGTGAGTTTTCTACAGTCGGGGGACGACCAACTACAGGAAGACTAGAGGATTTATCTATAGGAATGATGGTTACCCGATTTCACGCGCCGCTTGACCGGCCAAAAAACGCCGGGTTAAGGCCGGTCCCGCGCAGTGTGCCAGATGCGAACGATTTCGATTGTGTTTTCACGCACCCGGTAAACAGCCACATAGGGCATGGGCGGAAAGAAAAATCTCGCGGGTCCCCCTCTTCGCGTCCGGGTCTGCCGATATATGGCGCGTCTTTGAGAGCGCGGATACGCTCATACAGCTTGCGCATGGTTGGCTGCCGGTAGTGTGGTCGATGGTCTTGCAGATAATCGCCAATGCCCTGCATGTCCGCTGCGGCGGCGTTCGTCCAGCGGATACGCATTCAAGAGCGGAGCATTTCTTCAAATCGGGCGTCCATCTCTTCTTCCTCGATGAACTCGCCGCGATCGGCTTGCGCCAAACCTTCGCGGACAGCGGCGCGGCCACGCGCATCGTCCTGCAATAGACGCATGGCCGCATCTTTCACAAGCGCCTCGGGATCGGTGCCCGTGCTGGCCGCTATTTGCGCAAGCTGCCGTTCCTGTTCCGGCGTGAAACGCACTTCCATTGGATCGGTTCCTTCCCTTTTCACCTAAAGCAAATAGCCCGGTCTGTCACGGTTTTCAATCGACGCGCCGACGGCATCGCTTCCATTTGGGTAACGTGCGGTCCCGCTAGCCGACTTCTGCGTTCGCCCGCCGAAGCAGCGACCGCATGTAGGAAATTGTGTACGCGTGGCCCGCGCGGCGGAACGCATCGTCGCCATCGAGGACCGGAGTGTGGTCCGGCACCATCGAGCCGTTGAAGCTCACCTGCCGGAGAGCCTTCACGACCTGGTACATGTCCATGTAGCCGTCGTCGTGGAAGGTCTCGTGGAAGCGCGGGAGCGGCGAACTGACGTTGCGCAGATGGACGGTGAAGATCTTCCGGCGCTTGCCGTAGTCCTCGATCATGCCGAAGACATCCTTGCCCATCTTGCCGCCGCCCTCGGACCAAGTGCCGACACAGAACGTGAGTCCGAAATTGCCGCTGCCGCGCGCGACTTCCTCGGCGCGGCGGATGCCGGCGTAGTCGATGAAGATCTTCGCCACGCCGTTCATCGTCGCGAGCGGAGGGTCGTCCGGATGCAGCGCCAGCTTGACGTTCGACGCCTCGGCGACGGGGAGGACGGCGTCGAGGAAGTACCGGAAGTTCGCCCAGATGTCGTCGACGGTGTAGACGCGGTCGAACATTTGCTTTTCCTGCTGGCGGAACGTGCCGAGGTCGAACTCGCGCGCGGTGTAGCCGCGAGGGGTTTCGATCTGCCGGGTGGTGTAGGTGTTGCCGGGGTGGAAGTCGATCTTGGCTACGGGGATGCCGAGCTTGCCGAGGTCGGACAGGAACGTGCGGAAGCGGGCGATCTCTTCGTCGCGGCCGGGCTGCCCGAGCTGCACTTTCAAAGACCGGTAGGCGTCCATGACGGCCATGTAGATCTTCAGGCCAAATCGGTCGAGGCGTTCCTGCGTCTTTTTGATGTGCTCGAAGGAGGCGGCGGGGCCGAATTCGGCGTGCACCCAACGGAGGCCGAGTTGTTTGAGGAAGAGGAGGTCGGCGTCGGTGGCGGACTTGAGGTAGAGGCGGGTGGCGATCTTGATGTTGGCGGGGTCGTACTCGTCGCGGAGGGGCGCGGCCATCGCTCCGGCGGCTGCTAGCGGCAGCGAGAAGAATGCGCGGCGGGATGGGCGTGGCGCGTGGGTCATGAGGAACCTCCCTCGACTACGCTACTGCCGATTGACCCCGGGCCGCGAGTAGGGGACGGGCGCCGCGGCGGCGATCAGGCGGGGATCATAGGGCTTCGCCCTTCGCGGCTTGCCCTCGCAGCAAGAATGTTTTTGGGTACGATCCGCTGCCGCAAATCTTGAAAGAGCCGAAGTCCTTGTGCCAGTCGCCCGCCGGGACATGAGGCCGCGTGTCAACCCAAAGGCGAAGTTGATTCAGATCCGAAATGCCGATCGCGCGATCACGCATCCGCTCGACTAGATGTCGCCGCACCCCTTCGGGCAGGTTGTCCCAGCGCTCCAGCTGTGGCATCAGCCGCCGCTGAAGATCAATCGGCCAAGTTCACCGCCGAGGCGTTCGGCCTCTTCCGGGTCCCGCTCGTTGCGGAAGCGCTCAGCCAGGGCGAAAAACTCCTCCCGTCTTCGCTTCTCTGCGTCGATGCCGTTTTCGATCAATTCGACCAACATTCGATTCGTGCTCAACTTGCGATTCTTCGCCATGTTGCCGACCTGCTTGGCAAGCTTCGGGGGCAGACTGACGCTCTGGCGAACCACTTTCTCAGTCGTCTTCATCACACCATTGTGCACCAAACTGATGTACACCCCGGAACCGCCCTTCCAACGTCAGTCCGGCTGATGCCGTCTTTGCGGGTGGACTCAGCCGAAAGTGAACCCAGTTTTTCAATTATTGCGATCTCTACAGGGGAGCCACGTCTGTAGCGGCAGGCTCATCATCGGGGTCCAGTCTAACCCGGAAGCCCCGCCGGTCCGGTCGAGTGCGCCGTAGTGCGGGCACCCATCACTTCCAGAACGCGGCGGCGACCGCGCAGATCAGAAAGCCGAACGACAGCAGATAATTCCAGCGAAGGCTTTCGCCCAAGTACCAATAGGCGAACGCCGCGAACACGATCAGAGTGATCGCCTCCTGCATGATCTTCAACTGAAACGCGGAGAAGCGGTCGAACCCGTAGCGGTTGGCCGGAACCTGAAGGCAATACTCGGGAAGCGCGATCAGCCAGCTGACAAGAATCGCCGTCCACAGCGAGTGGTCGCGGTGCTTCAGGTGGCCGTACTATGCGGTGATCATGAACATGTTCGAGGCGATCAGAAGGATGACCGTGAACAAAGCGGTCAGCGACGAGGTGAGTCCAGTTCATGGAAAGCCCTCCGGCTTCTAAGCCCGGCTAACGCGCGGGCGGGAATAGACGAAGTAGATAATCAGGCCAACGCCCAGCCACACGAAGAACAGCAGCCAGGTTTGAAGCGGCAGGCTCATCATCAGCGCCAGGCAGGAAAAGATCGAGATCAGCGGCAGCAGCGGAACCAGGGGAACGCGGAAGGCGCGGCGGCGGTCCGGCTGTGTCTTGCGCAGAATAATGACCGCAGCGCTGGCCACCACGAAAGCGAACAGCGTTCCGATGTTCGACAGATCGGCGAACGTTCCGATGTCCCACACCATCGCGGGAAGGCCGACGATCAACCCCGCCACCCAGGTGGAGATGTAGGGGCTCTTGTACACCGGATGCAGCTTGGAGAACGCGCTGGGCAGCAAACGGTCACGCGACATCGCGAACCAGATGCGTGTCTGGCCGTACTGGAACACCAGCAGCGACGACACCATCCCGGTAAGCGCGCCGATGGCCACCAGCCAACGGACATTCTCGTAGCCCAAATCACGCAGCACGCGCACGACCGGCGCGGCATTGCCTAGCGTCTTCCAGTCGGCAACGCCCGTCAACACCACCGCCACCAGTGCGTAGAGGACCGCGCAGATTCCAAGCGTGGCAATGATGCCGATGGGCAGATCGCGCTGCGGCCGCTTGCATTCTTCGGCGGCTGTCGAAACGGAGTCGAACCCAATGTAGGTGAAGAACACGATCGCCCCGCCCGTCATGACGCCGGGAAGGCCGTTGGGGAAGAAGGGATTCCAGTTCGCCGGGTCGATGTGGTGCGCGCCGACGACGATGAACAGGACGATCACCGCCAGTTTGATAACCACCATGACGTTGTTGGCGCGGACGCTTTCGCGAATGCCCCGCGCCAGTACCCAGGTGATGGCCAGAATTACCAGCAGCGCGGCGACGTTGACGTGCCCAGTGTAGGACCCGTTCATGAATGTCGGCTCAGCCAGCGATGGCGGCAACGCCAACCCGAAGCGTTCCAGCACATCGTTGACATGCGCCGAAAATCCTACCGCCACGGCCATGTTGGACACGCCGTATTCCAGGATCAGATCCCAGCCGATGATCCACGCGAAGATCTCGCCTAGGGCGGCGTAGGCGTAGGTGTAAGTGCCGCCGGCGACGGGAATCATCGACGCCAGTTCGGCATAGCAAAGCGCGGCGAATCCGCACGCGACCGCCACCAGGAGGAAGGACACCGAAATGCCCGGGCCCGCGCCCAGGCGCCCTTGCGTAGACACCGCAGCCGAGCCTTCGCGGATGAGATCCAGCAGCGGCGCGTTCAGCACCGAGGTGTAGCTCATCGTTTGGCCGGCCGCGGCCGTGCCGGTGAGGATGAAAATGCCGGAGCCGATTACCGCGCCGATTCCCAGCGCGATCAGGGTCCACAGACCCATGGTCCGCTCCAAGCGCCGCCCGGACTCCTCGCTGGATTCGATCAGTTCTTCGATCGGCTTGGTGCGAAGGAGTCCGGACATTCAGCCGACTAGCGCTTGCGCTGGCCTTTCGAGATCCTGGAGATCTTCTTCTTCATGGAGCCTCGAGCCACGCCTTGGGCGCGTTTCGCTTTCGGCTTGGTTTCTTTCGCCTTCTTCCGCGCGACCCGCTTGGCGGTCTTGCGTTCGGCTTTGTCCGTAATGGTCTTAGTATTCATTCTTTGATCGTGATTCCCGCAAATTTCTGAACTAACTTCTTCAGGCCGTGGCCCGAAAACTGAACCGTAAGCTTGGCGTCGTCGCCATCGCCTTCCTTCCGCAGCACCGTTCCCCGCCCATATTTAGGATGGTCGATCACCGTACCGGCCCGGACGCCACCCGCCTTCTTCGCACCGGGGCGGGGGAAAGGCAGCACGCGGGAAGGACTGGCAGGCGCGGCCCCCGGAGGCGCCGCTTTCTGGGATGGAACCGGAAGTCCCCTGTCCGAGAAGAACTGCGCGATGTTCTCCACTGAATTATAAGTCTTTCCGGTGAACAAATTACGCTTGGCTGTTTCGCGAACGTAACTTTGTTCTCCGAACAGGTCTACCGTATCCGCTCCGGCGGCGTTTCCGTTCAGCACTTCCACCATGTCCAAGGGCACTTCGTTCAGGAACCGGGACGGGATGGAAGCGTCTGGAACACCGGAACCGAAGCGGCGGCGGAAGCGGGCATAGCTTAGATACAGCTTCTTCTCAGCGCGTGTCATGGCGACGTAGCAGAGGCGGCGTTCCTCCTCCAGCGCGTCCGGCGAATCCCGGGTCCGGCTGTGTGGAAACAACCCCTCTTCGAGACCCGCGACGAAGACGACGGGAAATTCCAGACCCTTGGCGTTATGCATCGTGAGGAGCGAAATCTGCGCCTGCTCGTCCAGCCCATCGGAATCGGCCACCAGCGCCGCATGATCCAGAAAGTCGGCCAGCTTCTCGCCGCGCTCCGACGCCTCGGAAGCGGCATTGATCAATTCGGAGAGATTCTGCAATCGCGATTCAGCGTCCGGAGACGGATCTTCCTCGATCGTCTTCCAATAGCCGCTTAAGTCGAGCACGCGCCTCAGCACACGGTCCGGTCCGAGATCCTGAGACTCCGCGCGAAGCCCGTTCATCATGGCGGCGAATGCGGTAAGCGCCGCAGTCGCCCGCGGAGAGAATTGCTGCCGGGCCAGCATGTCTTCGATAGCCGCCCACAACGACATGCGGTTCTTGGCCGCGTGCCGCTCCACTTCCTCCATCGTCGACTTGCCAATTCCCCGCGCCGGCGTGTTGATAATCCGCAGCAGGCTGACGGAGTCACCCTCGCTTTGCAGCAGCTTCAGGTAAGCCATTGCGTCTTTCACTTCGGCGCGCTGGTAGAAACTGAATCCGCCCACCACAAGATACTTGCGGTTGTACCGGCGCAGCGCCTCCTCGATCTGGCGCGACTGGGAATTGGTCCGGTAAAGGATCGCGATCCGCGTGGCGCGGTCCTTCGCCAAGTGCCTCTCGATCGTGTCGGCGATCCAGAGCGCTTCATTCTCCGCGTCGGGCGCTTCATAGAGTCCGACCTTGTCGCCGTCGCCGGACTCCGTCCACAGGTTCTTACCTTTGCGCTGCTTGTTGCGCGCGACGACGGCGCTGGCGCTCCGGAGGATCGTGCCGGTGGAGCGGTAGTTCTGCTCCAGCCGGATTACTTGCGCGTTCGGGTAGTCGCTCTCAAAGTCGAGTATGTTGCGGATGTCCGCTCCGCGCCACCCGTAGATGGACTGGTCCTCGTCGCCAACGACGCAGACGCTGGATTGCCGCGAAGACAGCAGCCGCATCAGTTCATACTGGCTGCGATTCGTGTCCTGATACTCGTCGATAAGCAGATGCTGGATGCGGCGGTTCCATGCCTCGCGAGTGGGCGCGTCGGTGCGCAGCAGGCGGACGGACTCCAGCAGCAGGTCGTCGAAGTCCAGCGCGTTGGCCTGCCGCAGCTTGTCCTCATACTGCTCAAAGATCACCGCCAGCCGCGACATCTTCGGATCGGTGGATTCCTTTGCAAAATCCTCTGGACCCAGATTCTGGTTCTTGGCGCTAGAGATTCGGGACAGCGCGGCCCGGTATTTCATGAACTGCTCGTCCAGCCCAAGCTGGCGAAAGCTCTGCTTTACCAGCACCAACTGGTCGTCGTCGTCGTAAATCGTGAAGTTTGTGCCGAAGCCCGGGCGTACGGCGGCTAAGGGCGCCCCGTCTCGCCGGAGCAAGCGGACGCAGAACGAGTGGAAGGTGGAAACCATGGGGCCGTAGCCGCCTCCGCCGCCCGCCCGCACCAGTTCCATTACACGGTCCCGCATTTCGCCGGAGGCCTTGTTGGTGAAGGTGACGGCGACGATCGCTGGACCCGCAACACCCCTGTTTTGAATCAGATGGGCCATACGGTGGGTGATCACCCGGGTCTTGCCGCTGCCCGCGCCGGCAAGGATCAGCAATGCCGGTCCATCGTAAGTTACGGCTTCGGACTGCTGCGGATTTAGGCCTTTCAGGAGATCCATCGGAGGGCAGACTTGAGTTTAACAGGAGTCTTTCAAACTTCCCTGATACCCCCATGTGGGGGTTGCCGTTCCCCCCTTTAAGACCTATCGGATAAATGACTTAGCCCATTGTATTGCGAGTGGCTACTACCCTACACTGATGCCGATGTCGCGAAAAAAAGCCTCCCCCATGGCCCAGCGCGCCGGCAGTCTCTCCAAGCGTTTGGAGTACCTCCATGCCCGACGGGCCATCGTGAATAATCTGATCCAGTGTTTGGAAGCGTACTCGGCCTGCTCAGGCCGTACACCGAAGGGGGTACCGGCGGTTCCCCCTGCAATTCCAGCCGTTTGGCACAGCCGTATCGAGGTCTAACCCGGCGGGGATAACCACCGGAGGCCTTCTCGCTGTAACCTAGCTATTTGCCTTTCCGCCATCTTCGTAAGAGGGTGTTCCGCGGGATTGTGCCAGAATCCTCGTCGAAGCGCGGCGGATGCTGGTAGATCCCGAGGTTGTAGACCGCGCGCGCAAAGGCGACGCGGTCGCCTTTGACGAACTGGTGAAAGCGTACCGGAAACGTATCCTGGGCACGATCAGCCGTCTGATAGGACGTCCTGAAGATGTTGAGGATGTGGGCCAAGAAGTCTTTTTGCGACTGTACTATTCGATGGAGCAGCTTCGGACGCCGGATATGTTTGAGCCGTGGCTGTACCGGCTGACCGTGAATGCGGCGTATGATTATCATCGGAAGAACAAGCGGCGGAAAGAGTCGCGGATGTCGGATCTCAGCGAGGCTCAAGTGACTCTTGCCGACGCGGACGCAAGCGGCGAGGCGACTCGCGAGGCGCAACGGAAGAGCACCATTCGAGAGTTTGTTCACGGCTTGCTGTCGGAAATCTCGGAGGAAGACCGGGTGCTGTTGTTGTTGAAGGAAGTGGAAGGCCTGTCATTGAAGGAATTGGAGAAAGTCTACGGCGCGAATGAGAATGCGCTGAAGGTCCGCCTGTTCCGGGCCCGGCAGCGGGTGTTGAAGGCCTACGCGAAGGGTGAGGAACCCGACCGGATTCCGAGTTGAAGATGAATTCCGCAGACCCTAAATTCGACCGCCTGATGACCGACTATAAAGCGGCCTGTCCTGAGCCCGACGCGACTCTTGGATTCATGCCGTCGCTGTGGAGCCGGATCGAGGCGCAAAAGCGCTTTCTGAAGAATGCGCGCGGCTGGGCTTCGGCCTATGTAATGGCGGCTGCGGTGATCTGTCTGCTGCTGGTGGTGCTGATCGCGTTCCAGGCGGGGCGCACGACGCATACGACGTACGTCGACGTGCTGGATGACAGCCAGGACTCCTCGGTCTTGGTGGAGGCCGGCAGCGTCAAGGAGAACAATTGAATCGTCATTCCCTGCCACTCTGGCTTTACGGGTTTCTGATCTTTTCCGGTGGAGCGGCCGTTGGCGGCTTGGGGCACCGGCTGTACTCGTCGTCCCCGGTCTCGGCAACCGCGGGGCCGGTGAAGCCCGATGAGTGGCGAAAGAAATTCACCGAAGAGATGCAGACTCGCGTGAAGCTGACGCCCGATCAGATGGGCCGTCTGGACGTGATTCTGGATGAATCGAAGGTGCTATTCGACCAGGTGCGGTCGAAGTACCGTCCGGAGATGAAAGCGATTTACGACGCGCAGGTCCACCGGGTTCAGGCAATCCTGGACGAAGAGCAAAACAAGGAATATGCGACGATTCGCGAGGAACAGCGGATCGCGAGGGAAAACCGCAAGTAGCCGAAGCCTAGTTCGACTTCGCGGCGATCTTCCGCTTTTCCTGGATTTCCTTGGATTTGGCGGCCATCTTCTGGAAGCGGTCAACGCGTCCTTCGGTGTCCACCAGCTTCTGCTTGCCCGTAAAGAAGGGGTGGCAGTTGGAGCAAATTTCCACGCGAAGATCACCCTTGTGGGTAGAACGGGTCTTGAATTTATTCCCGCAAGCGCACGTAACGTTCACTTCGTTATATGCGGGATGGATACCGGCCTGCATAGAGGTTAGATTAGCACAGAAGGCGCGAAAAAAGCCCTGGGTGCCGGAGGAGTTTAGCACCCAGGGCCTCGGTTGCATCGCGTGACACGATGTTACGGCTTAGCGTGAGATGCCGGTCGCAGGAACCGGAGTTTCGTCACTGCCGCGAAAGCTTCTTACTTTCCCGGTGCCCGAATCAGCGTTCGGCCACCTCACGCAGGTATTTACTGTAACTACCAGAACAACTCATACTTGGACTGGACCACCTCCTTTCTCAGTGATGCCACGATAGTAGATCTGGCCACGGAAATTGTCAACGAAAAAGTGAATGTGGTGGTAGATTTTGTGGTTCTGCGCCGACTACCGCTATAGGGAGTGGTGCATATGCCTGGCAGGCGCATACGGAAATCAAGCCTTACAATACCGGGGTGGGACCAGCCAGCGCGCCAGCCCGGAATCTGCCGGTGATCGATTCCAGCGCCCGCAGGGGTTTGGCGGGCTTCCTGTTGTCCGGTCTTGCGTTCTCCCTGCTGGGCGCGATCCTTCCCGCATGGGGCTTCCACCTTTCGTCGGACTACAGCCAGATCGGATTCTTCTTCCTGTCGATGAACGGGGGCACGCTGCTGGCCGTGCAGGTGGGCCGGAGAGCGCTGCGGCGGCTGTCACCACGCCTATGCCTAGTGGGCGCAACGCTGTTGGCCGCGCTTGCCCTTCTGGCGCTGGTGTTCGCCGCTCCACCGGCCGGCCCCTGGCTGCGGCTGGGCGGGCTATTCGCGCTGGGGTCCGCCAACGGCATCCTGTACGCCACGTGCTTCCACCTGATTGCACCGGCGTTTGGACGCTCGCCTTCCGGCACCACGAACCTGGCGGCGGTTTTGTTCTGCGCGGGATCGATTGTCACCAGCGCCGTAGTGGCCGGAAGCATCGAAGGCTACCGCTTGTGGCTTCCCATGGCCGGCTTCTCTCTACTGGCATTCTGTTTCGCGATCTGGTTCGCGCGCGGAAGCTTTCCGGAATCGCTGGCCACGCCGGACCGCGTATCGGCCTCCTCGGCGTTTCGGAGCCCGGCCGCCATCCTGATGACGCTGGTGCTGGTCTTCCAGTTTGGAAACGAATGGTCCGTGGCCGGATGGCTGCCGATTCTGCTGGTGCAGCGCCTGGGCATGAGCCCGCAAGGCGCGCTGCTGCTTCTAACGTTGTTCTGGGTGTCGCTGCTGCTGGGCCGCCTGCTGGCGCAGGTGCTGCTGCCCCGGTTCCGGCATTCGCGGATCCTGCTGTCCAGCGCGGCCGCCACCACCCTCGCCTGCCTGATTCTGGGCGTCACCACAAGTCGCACCGGCGCGACGGTTGCGGTACTGCTGGCGGGCGGAGGATTTGCCGTCGTCTACCCGCTGCTTCTTGAAGTGGTCGGGCGGCGGTTCTCTTACTATCATCCGGTCTACTTCAACGGCATCTTCACCTTCGCACTTACTGGCGGACTACTCGCGCCCTTCCTGTTCGGCATCGTCGCCGATTCCGCGGGACTGGGCTTCGCAATGCTGATCCCGTTCATCGGAACCATCCTGGTTCTGGCGCTGCTGGTGGCCATTCGAATTGAGGCCCGGCTAAATCCGTCAGAATAAGAAATGGCCCGAACCGTTCTCGTCCTGGCGCTGTTGGCCGCCGGCGCCCCGGCGCAGACTCTCGCCATCCGCATTCAGGCCGTCATCAACCGCACTCCAGAGACGCGGCGCGCACAATGGGGTTTCCGCGTCGTGCCTGTCAAGGGCACGCAAGTGCTGGCGCAGAAGAATGCGGACATGTACTTCACGCCCGCGTCGAATACCAAGCTCTACACAACCGCCTTGGCGCTGCTACGGCTGGGTCCCGACTACAGGTTTCAGACAACCGTCGAGACTTCGTCGGTCGCGGTGGATGGCGAAATTCGCGGCGATGTGCGCGTGGTGGGCACGGGCGATCCAACGATGTCCTGGCGGCGCTATCCGTATGAGCGGGGCGAGACCAATGAGATACCGCTGTCGGCGATCGAAGATCTGGCGAATCAGATCGCGGCTAAGGGCATCCGCCGCATTACCGGGTCAATCATTGGCGACGACACCCGATGGCCGTGGGAGCCTTATCCCGCCGGTTGGGCGCTGGACGACTCAATCTGGAGCTATGGAGCGCCCGTCAGCGCCCTGACGATCAACGAGAATACGATCCAGTTGCGAATCCGCGCTGCGGAATCCGAAGGCCAGCCGGCGATCCTGTCGCTTGTACCGGCGCTGGAATATTACTGGATTGACAATCGCATCCTGACGCAGGCCGGCCGCCGGCAGATCGATGCGGAGCGCAACGGACGGCTGGTCCGGCTGACGGGGCACCTGCCCGTCGGCTCCGCTGAGCGCACCGAGAATCTCGCTATCGACGACCCGGCCTTCTTCGTCGCACACGCACTGACCGAGGAACTTACCCGCCGCGGAATTGCAATCGCAGGCACGCCGGAGGTGCGCCACCGCCTGCCCGGTGAAACTTACTCACCCGCAACGGGGCCGATCGAGTTGGCGCGGCGGCAGTCCCGCCCGTTGTCCGAGATCGCGCAGGTAGTGAACAAGGTAAGCCAGAATCTGATGGCGGAAATCCTGTTGCGGGCGGTGGGGTCGGATATTGGCGAGGAAGGCTCGGCGAAGCAAGGCATTGCGGAGCTGGAGCTTCTGCTGAGCTCGATTGGCGTCGACCACGAGGACTATGACTTCCGCGACGGCTCCGGCCTCTCGCGGTTGAACCTGACGACTCCCGCCACGACGATTGAGTTGCTGAAGCACATGTACGATTCGCCGCTTCGCGACGTGTGGGTGGCGTCGCTGCCGGTGGGCGGGCTGGATGGGACGCTGGAGACTCGGTTTGAGGGAAAGAAGCGCGGCAACGTCGTGCAGGCGAAGACGGGAACGCTGACCCACGTCAACGCGCTGTCCGGCTACATCCGGTCGCGCACGTTTGGGATGGTGGCGTTTTCCATCATGGTGAACGGAGCGAACACGTCTGCCGCCATCCGCACCGCGATTGATAAGATTTGTCTAGAGATCGCCCGCTAAGGAAGAATCACGATGCCAATTTTTGAGTACGCCTGCGAGTCCTGCGGCACGAAGTTCGAGAAGCTGGTGCGCCGAAGCGAGGAGGTGACGGAGTGCCCGTCCTGCTCCGGCAAGGTGGCGCAGCAGTGGTCGACATTCGCGGCCCGCGGCAATGGAATGTCGAAGGACGCGGCCCCGATGGGCGGTTGCGGCGGCGGCATGTGCCGCACGCCGGACGTTTGCGGCCGCAACTGAGGTTGGCGAACCGCGCGGTTGGCTTAGGGCTGATCGCGATCATTGGCGCGTAATTCTGGGGAGCGAGTTATGTCAACTTGCCGCGAAGGACGACCGGCCTTGCCCCGACTACAGATGATGGTAGAGCTTCCTGAGTAAGACTTCCCTACGATCATCGGGTAACTCAACTTCCGTCCCATTGAAGTGCTCTTTTTGTCCGTTAGATTACGGGGGCAAAGTCGTACATCTATGCGTTTTCGATGATTGAAAAGTATAACACCATGTACAAGCAACTGGCAAATCCTTCTGCCTCTGAATACACCGGATACTTGAGTAATCGGCCTGATAAAACAGTGGAAGAGTGACGTAATATCCAGGGCCCGGTAGCGTTCCCGACTTTAGTCCGATATCGCCTCTCAGGTTCAAGCTTAAGTACTGAGCTTGACTAGGAAGACTTAGTAGAGCGAGTACTACTCCCGCAACAATTCGCATTCGGTTTCCCGGTGTTGATTGTAACAAGCCATAAGGTTAAAGAAGGCGGTTTGACGGTGAATCGAAGGAATAGCGCGTTGGCCGCTTTGGCTCCTGCGGACTTGGCACGAGTCTCACGAGGAAAGTCTCAGGCACACAGACGAAAGCTCGCCGGCGTGACCAACGACCTTGTTCTCTGACGGCACTCCGGACTTGACTTTCTCTTTTTCTTCGCCAACAATGAGGCATGGCTCTCACCCGGCGTCAGAAAGAAGTCCTCGACTTCATCGCAGACTTCGTTAGAGACAACGGATTCTCCCCCAGCTACGAAGAGATCGCCGCCGGCATGAAGCTGGCCTCGCTCGCCACCGTGCACAAGCACATCCAGGCCCTTGAACTGAAGAACTACCTGCATCGCGGCTTTAATCAGTCCCGCTCAATCGAACTCGCGCCGCGTTACTTTCAGGATCAGAAGCTGTTCGCCGCGCGGCCGAAGATGATGCCTCTGTCGGTGCCGCTAATGGGCCGGATTGCGGCGGGCGCTCCGGTGGAAGCCGTGCCGGGAACGGCGTCACTCGAATTTTCAGACTTCACTGGCGACGAAGGCACGTACGCGCTGGAAGTGCGCGGCGATTCGATGATCGATGACCATATCTGCTCCGGCGACTATGTCCTGGTTCGCAAGACGCAAGACGTTCGCGACGGCGATATCGTCGTGGCGCTGGTGCGGGGCACGGAGACGACGCTGAAGCGCTTCTACCGCGAGGAAGACGGACAGATCCGGCTACAGCCGGCGAACGCGTCCATGAATCCGATCCTTGTCCGCCCCGATGAGCTAGACGTCCAGGGAAAATTGCTGGCCGTGCTGCGAAAGTACCGGTAGCCTCAGGCTCCGCGTCCGGTTCGAACCTTTTCTTCGGCGCGGGCCCAATGCTCGGCATCGTTGCCATGGACATGGCCGCTTTCAACCCACAACTGGTACGCTACCGCGGCGATCTCCGCGTCCAAAGTTTCCGGCGAAGCTACGGTGTTGGCTTCAACGACCGTCTTCTTTGTTCTCGCGGTGCGGTGCGGGGTGACTGAGCGTCTTTTCGTCTCGGGCGCTGCCGCCGCAGGCTCCACTTTCGCTGGTACGGCGTCTGTTTTGCTGGTGCGCTTGGTTGCCATAACCTAGCGTATCAAACATTTCTTAGCGGAAACGTTGCAGACCTCCGGCGTCACTGTCATATCATTTCGGCATGGTTCAGATTCAGCCGCGCCAGACCGTTGCCGACGTCGTAGTGATCGGGTCCGGCGCGGGCGGTGGAACGGTTACGCGAGTGCTGGCGGGCATGGGGATCAATGTCACGCTGATCGAAGCGGGCCCGATGGTAAATCCCGCGCGCGACTACAAGGAGCACATGTGGCCCTATCAGGTGCCTCATCGCGGAGCCGGCACAGGGCTGATGTACGGTGGCCGGGAAGAGTACGCGTTCGGATATTTTCTCGCTCCCAACGGCTACTGGAACATTGAGGGTGAACCGTACACGTCCGCCCCGGGCACGGAGTTCCGCTGGTTTCGTTCGCGCATTCTGGGCGGACGCACGAATCACTACGGCAGAATTTCGCTGCGGTTCGCGGACTACGATTTCAAACCGTACTCCACCGATGGCTTGGGCGACGATTGGCCCATCACGTACGAAGACATTTCGCCGTACTACGACAAGGCGGAGGAATTCATCGGCGTTACGGGAACCAAGGAAGGAATCCGAAGCGCGCCCGACGGCGTGTTCCAGAAGCCCGCCGCGCCCCGGGTGCATGAGCGTTTGGTGAAGCAGTCCTGCGACAAGCTGGGCATCCCCTGCATTCCTTCGCGCATGGCGATCATCACCAAGAATCACAATGGCCGCGCGGCCTGCCACTATTGCGGGCAATGCGGACGCGGCTGCATCACGGCATCGAACTATTCGTCCAGCCAGGTGGATATTTTTCCGGCGATGAAAACGGGCCGCGTGACGATCATGAACGACGCGATGGCCCGAGAACTGGTCACTGGCGCCGATGGACGGGTAACGGCGGTCAGCTATATCGACAAAGCTACGCGTACCGAAAAGCAGATCCGGTGCCGCACGGTTGTGGTGGCGGCCAGCGCGTGCGAGACGGCGCGGCTGCTGTTGAACTCGAAATCCGCCGCCAGCCCGAACGGCGTCGCGAATTCATCGGGAGTGGTGGGACGCTACCTGACGGATTCCGTCGGCTACGGCCTTACCGGATATGTCCCGGCCCTTGAGGGAATGCCGAAGTACGATTCCGACGGTTTTGGCGGAATGCACGTCTACATTCCCTGGTGGGAGTGGGCGAAGAAGAACAAGGATTTTCCGCGCGGCTATCACGTCGAGATCGGCGGAGGATTCGGGATGCCGGGCGTTGGAAGCTTTCACCGCCAGTGCCGGCAGCACGAAGGCTACGGAGCAGCGCTGAAGCAGAACATTCAATCGGAGTATGGGTGCTACATCGGCCTGTCCGGCCGCGGCGAGATGGTTCCCAACGCGCATAGCTTTTGCGACATCGACCCCGTGGTGGTCGACCGTTTTGGCATTCCAGTGCTTCGATTCCACTGGCGCTGGAGCGAGTATGAGCATTTGCAGGTGAAGCACATGCACAACACGTTCGCGCAGATTATCGAGACGCTGGGCGGACGCGTGGCCGGGCTGCGAAATCCTGAGCGGGAGGGCTCCGGCATTTCGGCCGGAGGGTCGATCATTCACGAACTGGGCACGGCGCGCATGGGCGCGGACCCGAAGACATCGGCCCTGAACAAGTACTGCCAGGCGCACGATGCGAAGAACCTTTTCGTGGCGGACGCCGCGCCGTTCGTGTCGAACCCCGACAAAAATCCCACGCTGACCATCTGCGCGCTGGCGTGGCGAACGGCTGAATACCTTGCGGAAGAAATGAGGAAAGGCAATGTCTGATCAATCCCGCCGCGACCTGCTACGTGGGGCCGCCGCTACCGCGCTCGTGGGGTCGCTGGACCCGTTGGCTGCACAGCACGTCCATGAGACCGTGGCGTCGCAGAAGGCCGCTGGAACCTATCAGCCAAAAGTGTTTACCACCGCCGAATGGAAGACGGTGCAGGTGCTATGCGAACTGATCGTTCCCGGCGCGGCGAGTGGAAACGCCGCGGAGTTTATCGACACCATCGCCAGTGCCAACCCTGCTCTGGCAGCGGCCTGGACTGGCGGCATCGCCTGGCTGAATGCACGCGCGAATGGAAGTTTCTCAAACGCGGCTCCGGCTGCGCAGACACAACTTCTGAACCAGATCGCTTTCCGCAAAAACGATTCGCCGGAGCTTGCGCCGGGCATCGGATTCTTCGATCTCGCGCGGCGCATGACGGTGGACGCGTACTACACCAGCAAGGCGGGAATTGCGGAGATCGGCTACCAGGGCAACAAGGGTATGAGCGAATTCAAAGTTCCGGAGGAAGCCGTTGCGTACGTTATGCGCCGCAGTCCTTTCGCTTAGCGGTTTCGCGGCGGACCCCACGCTGATCGTCCTGCACAAGGGCGATAGCTCGCTGGGCTTCTATACGTTCGACGGGAAGCTGGAAAAGAAAATCGCGCTGGAACAACATCCGCACGAAATGGTTTTTTCCGCCGACCGCCGGTTTCTCTACATCACGGAGAACGGCACGATGCGCATCGAGAATCTAGCGGCAGGCGGCAACTCCGTCGCGATCGTCGATCTGAAGAATCGCAAGAAAGTGGCCTCGATCTCGACGGGATCGTTTCGGCGGCCGCACGGCATCGACATGTCCGGCGGCGATGTGATCGTGACGTCGGAGGCTCCGGATCAGGTGCTGCGAATCAGTCCTGCGCAGCGCAAAGTCGTAGGAACTATTCCTGGCGTCGGCCGCATCACGCATATGGTGACCGTAAGCCGCGACGGTAAAACCGCCTATGCGAGCAACGCGGGATCGGGCACGGTCTCCATCGTCGATCTTGCGTCGAAAGATGTCCGGAACGTCGAGTCGGGAAAGCGTCCCGAGGGAAGCGTACTGTCGCCGGACGGCGCGTGGCTGTACGTCACCAACCGCGAATCGGCATCGATTGCGATCATCGACACAGCAAAGAAGGAAGTCGCCGGGCACATTGAAACCGGAAAGGGTCCAGTGCGTATCGGCATAACACCCGATGGCGCAACGCTGGTTTACGCGCTGTTGCACGACAATGCGATTGGCTTCGCGTCCACATCAACGCGCAAAGAAACTGGTGTCCTGAAAGTGGAGGGCTCACCGGTTTCATTGCATCTGTCGCCCGACGGCGCGCGCGCCTACGCCGCTAGCGAGGAAATCGACACGGTGCACATCGTCTCTGTCCCGGAACGTAAATTGATCCGCACGTTTCAGACGCCGAAGGGGTATGCGCCGGACCCGGTAGCCGAGCTGCCTTAGGCCGGCTCGGCGCTTAGTCCAAGCTTCGTCCACCACGGCTTCGCCGCTTTGATGGAGTCGTTGATGTTGCCGATGTTCTTTACGCCCTCGTCCGACAGCCAATCTTCAAGAGCTGTCGCGCCCTGCTTGCCAAAGATGGACATGCCTTCCTTCCAGGTGGCGCGGCCGCACAACACGCCGGAAAAATCGGTTCCGGATTCAGTGGCCATTGCCAACTGCTCAGCAAACGTTGCGTTGTCTACGCCCGCTGACAGATAAATGAAGGGCTTGGTGGCGACCGCCGCCGCATCGCGGAATAGCGTCATCGCTTCGTTCATCGAGTAGGCCTTCTCGCCCTTGAAGCTCCGGCTGCCCTCGACATACTCAGCGATGATCGGCACTTCCACCTTCAACACGTCGACGTAGTACTCGGGCTTGGAAAACTCCTTCATCGAATCGATGACGATCTTCGGCTTCATCTTCGCGAACTCAAGCGTCTTCTCGCCTTTGCCCTCGTGGTGATAACCGATGAATTCTAGGAAGAACGGAATCTGGTGATACTCGCACTCCGCGCCAATACGCTCGATGAAAGCGTGCTTGATGTCGTTCACCTCTTCGCTGTCGAACGGCGTGTAGTAAATGAGGATCTTTACGGCGTTCGCTCCCCAGTCCTTGATGCGCTTGACGGAAACGTGCGGCAGCAAGTCGGGAAGACGGCCGGGCTGTGTGTTGTCGTAGCCGGAATGCTCATACGCAAGCAACAAACCGGCGTTTGACGATCGCGCCTTTGCGGCGGGCAGTCCCCACTCCGGGTCCAGCAGAATCGCGCTGGCGTGGGGAGTAAGAACCTTCGCCACGGCGGTCTTGAAATCCTGCATCATTTCGTCGGTGACGCCGGACTCGGGCACGCCTTTGGCTGCCGCGATCGACTTCTTCAGGCTGCCGCGTTGATCCATTGCAGCGGCGGCGATCACGCCATTCTTTGTAGAAAGTTTCTTTAGGTGAGCGATTTTTCCTGGAGACATTAACCTCAGATTGTAGCAATGGAGCCTGTGGCCGCCCATCGTTTTTTCCGCCGGTGGAACGAGCGCGCGCGGCCCACGTCGCGAAGAATCTGCGCCTTCAGCAGGCCGGGATCGTCAAACTTCCGTTCGCTACGCAGACGGTAGAGAAACTCGACGCGAATTGAACGCGGCGCAGGCCCGTCCAACGGCTCAAGAAGAAAGGTCTCGATCGTCAATTCGTCTCCGCCAAACGTGGGACGAAATCCGACGTTGGTGACAGACGGCCAAGTCTGCGTCGAAGCCACTTCACGAGTCTCCGTCACATACACGCCGCTTGCGGGAATCACCTCCGCGGTCCAGGACATATTGAGTGTCGGGACCGTTTGCGTTGCACCGATTCCCTTCCCGGCGACGACTTCTCCCTCAACCGCGTACGCCCGCCCGAGCTCGTGCTGCGCCTCGGAAACATTGCCAGCGGTCAGGTGCTGCCGCACGCTGGTTGAGGAGATCTGATGGTGGTGGCTGTCGATCTTTCGAATCGCCTCGATCGTGAATCCGTGACTTCGGCCCATCTCGGCCAGCGTCGCCGCGTTGCCCGCCTGGCCGTGTCCAAAGCGGAAGTCTTCGCCGACAATGATATGGCGGACGGCGAGTTGCCGCACAAGAATCCGCTCGACGAACTCCGCCGGCGAAAGTTCAGACGTCTTCCTGTCGAAAGGCAGCACCAGGATTCGCTCGATGCCTTCTTCGCCCATCAGGCGGCAACGTTCTTCGACGGTGGCCAGCAGACGCGGCGCTCGCGAAGGTGCGACGATCCGCGCCGGATGCGGATCAAACGTCAGCACGCCGGAACTGAAGCCGCGAGAAGCAGCGTAGTTGGCCACTCGGCGCATCAGTTCCTGATGTCCGCGATGCACACCGTCAAAGTTGCCGATGGTCAATGCACACGGGCCGAACGATCCGTCAATCTCCGAAAGGCTTCGGTAGACGCGCGGAGGTGTCCGCGCCGAAGTCTCGATCTGCAATCCATCCCACGCCAGCGTTGCGTTTGCGGGAAGGCTGCGCTGCGTTTCCTGGTGTGGCAGATCGTGGCAAATATGCGTCAGGTATCCGCGGCGCGGGCGCAGTTTATCCAGATGCGCCACCGCCTGCCGCACTGTTGAATGCGTTGGATGGTCGCGATGCCGCAAGCCATCGACAAACAACACGTCCAGCCCCGCGAGCAGTTGGAGCGATTCCTCGGGAATCGTACTGTGGTCAGTAAGGTAGGCCGCCGCGCCAAACCGGAAACCGTGCACGGTGTCGCTGCCATGAAGCACGGGAACGGGCGTGATGGTAAGGCCCGCGACTTCAAACGGCTGACCGGTGAAAGTGTTTGTCTCGATTTTCGGAATGGTCGATTGCGTGTAGAGCGTCTCGAAGATGTAGCGGAACACTTGCCGGATGGTAGCGATGGTTTCGCGCGAGCCCCACACCGGAACCGGCGCCTTCTGGCGGAAATTGAAAGGCCGCACGTCGTCGAGGCCCATGATGTGATCGGCGTGGGCGTGCGTGAACAGAATCGCATCGATCCGATCGACCTTCGCGCGCAGAGCCTGATAGCGGAAGTCGGGACCGCAGTCGATGAGAATGTTGCGGCCCGCATAGCGGATCAGTGTTGAAGGACGCAGCCTGCGGTCGCGCGGATCGGGCGACGTGCAAACGCTGCACTGGCAGCCAATCATGGGCACGCCCACACTGGTGCCGGACCCAAGCACTTCGATCTGTAGTGTAGGAGCCGTCAAGACGTCCTACGGCGTAATGATTCTCGACTTCGACGCCTCGCCCGCCGCCTGCACGTAGCGGAAGCGAAGCTCCGTCAGCGAGTTTTCCAGCAAACGCTGTTCGTCGAGCGTAAGGTTGCCGCGCGTCTTTTCTTCAAGCACGCCGAGAAGGTCGATCAGGTGACGGGCCATCTCGACATCCGGCTGATCTTCCTCGCTCATCTTGAACAGACCCATCGCCACTTCGGCCTGGAAGCGAAGCGATCCAACGAGAAACTCAAAGGTCGCCGGAGGCGGGGGAAGTGCGGAATCCTGCTCACTCATAACCTCACAGTTTACCGTGCGGACGCTAAACTCGATGAATGACGCGGTTCCTCTTTCTCAGCTGCTTCGCCTTGGCGGCGTTGGCCGAAAGGCCCATTTCACACGCCGACTACGACTCGTGGAAATCCATCGTCATGCCGCGCGTGTCGGACAACGGGCGGTTCCTGATCTACGGCCTGTTCCCACAGGCGGGCGACGGCGTGGCCGTGATACGCGACCTGAACACCGACGCCGAAATTCGCCAACCCGCCGGCGAACGGCCGCAGCCACCACCGCCTGACTACAGCGGCAGCGAGGAGGCGGAGCCGCAGGCGCCCGGACTGACATCGGCCTTCACTTCCGACAACGCCTTCGCCATCTACCGCACCCATCCCGCTGCTGCGGCGACTGCGCAAGCCAGAGCGGATAAGAAGAAGCCCGCCGAGATGCCGCAGGGAGACCTGGTGATCGTCAACCTGTCCACCGGACAGATATCGCGCGTCAGCGGCGTCAAGAGCTTCGCGGTTCCCGAATCGTCGCCCGAACGAGTCGTTTACTTGAAGTCGTCGGGCGAGTTGATGGTGCGATCCCTTCGCGATCAGCCGGAGCGTGCATTCCCCGACGCCGTCGAGTACAAGATTTCCGGCGACGGAAAAACTCTCGTCTACACCGGCAAGAAAGGAGCCTTCGCGGTGGCGCTTCCTCAAGGAGAAGTAACCACGCTGGCGGAAGGCGAAAGCAAGTATGCGCGGCTTACCCAGGATGAATCGTCTCAACACTTCGCCTTCGCGCGGGCCAACGAACTGTATCTGTGGTCGCCCGGGATGCCCGCCGCGTCGGCAGTCGTCAAGGACATTTCGCCGAACGCGCCACTCGGGTTTTCTGCCGACGGGACCCGGTTGTTTTTCGGAATGCCGCCCAAACAGACAGCGGCTGCGGCTACAGCCAACGGAGCGGTCTTCGACTTGTGGCACTACCAGGACGACTACATCCAGCCGATGCAGCAGGTGCGTGCCAAGTCGGAGCGGGAACGAAGCGATCGCGCGGTGTACCTGACGGCGGAGAAAAAGGTCGTGCCGCTTGGCGGCGGCCAACTTACGAAGGTGACTCCAGCGCACCATGGAAGCGTTGCGATCGGCATCGACGACCGGCCCTACCGGCGCGTTCGCGAGTACGACACGGGCTATAGCGACTTCTACCTCGTCGATACGAAATCCGGCGACCGAAAGCTGATCCAGAAGGAACTCGCATCGACGCCGACGCTCTCGCCCGATGGCCGATATGCCGCCGGGTTCTCGAATCAGAATTGGATCTGCTGGGATACGAAAACTGGCGCATCTCGAAATCTGACGGCTCTGACAGGCCGCAACTTCTACCGCGAGGACAACGACTCTCCGCAGACGGCTTCGTCCTACGGCGCGCCGGTGTGGACACGGGACGGCAAGTTTCTGCTGATCCCAGACCGCCACGACATCTGGCAATTTGCGCCCGACGGATCGATGGCGCGCAATCTCACCGACGGTCTGGGCCGCCGCGAGAATCTGGAACTGCGCATCGTCTCTCTGGATAATGATCCAAAGCAGCCCGGGATCGATCCAACGGCTCCGCTGATTCTTCGCGCCGAGAATCTGAAAACACGCGACAGCGGATTCTACCGGGACAGCCTGGACCCAGCCGCGCGGCCCGAGAAACTGTCGATGGGCGCGGCGAATCATCGCGTGTTGGCGAAGGCGAAGAAGGCCGACGTCTACCTGTTCACCGCCAGCAACTTCGATGTCTTCCCGGACATTCAGATCACCAATTCCGCGATGAAGGATTTCCGGAAAGTGACGAACGCGAATCCGCAGAAGGCGGATCTCGCATGGGGCACCAGCGAATTGATTGAGTACCGCAACGCCGATGGGAAGCTGCTTTCCGCGGCGCTGTTCAAGCCACCAGGGTTCGATCCGTCGAAGAAGTATCCATTGCTGGTCTACATCTACGAAAAGCTGTCGAACACCGTACACAACTTCGTCGACCCGGCGCCCAGCCACCGGATCAACGCCAGCTACTACACATCCAACGGCTACGTCGTGCTGATGCCGGATATCGTCTATACGATCGGCTATCCCGGCGCGAGCGCGTTGAAATGCGTCCTGCCTGCCACGCAGCATGTCATGAATCTGGGCTTCATCGACCCGGAGCGGGTCGGCATTCAAGGCCACTCCTGGGGCGGATACCAGATCGCGTACATGATCACGCAATCGAATTTGTTCCGGGCCGCCGCGCCGGGAGCGCTGGTGGCGAACATGATCAGCGCCTACGACGGAATCCGCTGGGGTCCGGGCATTCCGCGGCAGTTCCAGTACGAGAAGACGCAGAGCCGGATCGGCGGCACGCCGTGGCAGTACCCGATGCGGTTCATCGAGAATTCTCCGGTGTTCATGGCGGACCGCGTGCAGACACCGGTGCTGATGCTGCACAACGACGCCGACGACGCCGTGCCGTGGTATCAAGGCATCGAGTTCTTTCTGGCCCTGCGGCGTCTTGGCAAGGAAGTGTATTTCTTCAACTACAACGGGGAGCCGCACGGAGTGCGGAAGCGTCCGAACCAGAAGGACTACACGGTCCGAATGCAGCAGTTTTTCGACTACTACCTGAAGGGCGATGCGAAGCCGGTGTGGATGGAGCGCGGCCGCGCGTATGTCGAGAAGACGACGGCGGCGACGGTAGAGGCGCCTACGGACCGGCCGTAGGTGGGGATTGGAAAAGGGAGCCCAGTATGAGCGACAGCGAAAGCTTCTCCGATGCAAAACTTGCTGCCCTGCCAGCCGACAACCTGCAGCGAACGCTCGCGTTTGTCGAGAATTTCGGCGAGAACGTACCGCATCTCGGCGTCGCAGGCGATACCTATACGATTCTGCTTAGCGGCGACGACACCGCAGGCCGGTTCTGCTTGATCGATATGTATGTTCCACACGGAGGAGGGCCTCCACCACACCGGCATGATTTCGAAGAGACGTTCGCCGTTCTCGATGGCGCGCTCGACGTGACGTTTCGCGGCAAGCGAATTTCGGTGCGGGCGGGCGCCACGATAAACATTCCAGCGAATGCGCCGCACCAATTTCACAATTCATCACCACATCCCGCCCGGATGCTGTGCATTTGCTCGCCGGCCGGTCAGGAAAAGTTTTTCCAGGAAGTCGGCGTTCCCGTCCGAAGCCGGACCACACCGCCTCCCCCTCTCGACGAGGCCGAAAAAGCGGCGTTAAAGGCGAAGGCGGAAGCGCTGGCTCCAAAGTACCGGACCGAGATGCTATCGAACGCCTAAGCAAAAAGATCGTTCCGGCGCTATGTCGTTCCGGCGCTATTGATTCCCATGTCGACTGGTGATATAACACAGGGCGACTGAAGGGGATTAAAAAAATGAATCAAACTCTGGTGCAGCTGTGCCGGTTCGGCATGGCCGCCTTGCTTCTCAGCGCCTCGCTGCTCGCGCAGTCCGAAAGAGGCTCAATCACAGGTACGGTGAGTGATGCGTCGGGGGCTGTCATTCCCGCTGCGCGCGTATCGGTAACCAACGCGGCAACGGGCGTCGCGATAACGATTCCGACAACGGAGTCAGGTAATTTCACGGTGCCTGGGATCGCCGCTGGAAGCTACACGATCCGTGTGGAGAAGGAAGGCTTCCGTCCGGCGACGATCACGGGCGTCGTGCTGAACGCGTCGGCGACGGTGCGAGCGGATGCGACCCTGGAGATCGGAACCTCGACGCAGGCCGTCGAAGTTTCCGCCAGTGCGTTGACGATCGCCACGGAGAACGCCAAGACCAGCGTCACCATCAACAACAAGCTGGTGGATGAATTGCCCCTTGTTGTCGGCGGCACGCTACGGAGCCCCTTCAACCTGGCAGCTCTCACGCCGGAGGCGAAGAATGTCGGTGGCGACAACGGCTTCGTGCTGGGCGGCGGACAGGCTGCGGGCTACGGCACGAATCTGGATGGCGTATCGGCGAACACTTCGCGCGCCCTTTCGCAGAGCTGGGTGGCTGTAAACGCCCCCTCCATTGAAGCGGTGACGGAGTTTACCGTCGATACGAATGGGTTCAAGGCCGAGTACGGACAGGCCGCCGGAGGCATCATGAGCTTCGCGTCCAAGTCCGGCACGAACGAGTTCCATGGCACGGCGTACGAGTTTCTGCGCAACAACGCTCTTGACGCAAATAACTTTTTCAACAACGCTCAAGGCATTGCGCGGCCCATCTACAAGCAGCACGACTTCGGCGGATCGGTGGGCGGGCCAGTGTGGATTCCAAAGCTCTACAACGGGCGCAATCGAACCTTCTTCTTCTTCAGCTACGAAGAGTTCAAGAATCGCGAGGGCGCAACTGGCGCTACTCGAACCGTGCCCACGGCGGAGATGTACGATGGCGACTTCCGCAACTGGGTAAACGCCCAAGGCCAGATGATCCCCATCTACGATCCAACATCGCAGCGGACCGTAAACGGCCAAGTGGTGCGCGACGTGTTCGCGGGGAATCAGATTCCGAAGGCGCTGTTCGATCCGCAGTCGGCGAGGGCAATTGGCGTGTTTAGGGGCGGGCCCGCTATTCCGCTGCCGAACAATGGCGCCGCGCCCGGAACGATTGGCTATGTTCAGAACAACTTTCTGGTGACCAATGGGAGCCAGATCGCACCCAACAAGAAGATCAGCGTGAAAGGCGATCACGTTTTCAACGAGAAAAGCCGCATCTCGGGTTATTGGGGATACAACCGCTCCGGAGCGCAGCCCGGCGCCAACGGTCCGGCGGATCTCCCTGGGCTTTACGTCAACTACAACGACACCCGCCGCAACTCGGACGTCTTTCGCGGATCGTGGGATTACACGTTTTCGCCCACGATCTTCAATCACTTTTATGGCGGCGGCAACAACTGGAAAGAGAATCACGACCCGCCACAGGCGACCGTGCTTAGCGGCGTGAGTTGGAAAGACCAGTTCTGTCTTGGAAATGTTCCTAATTGCGACGAGAACCTGGTGAACTTCAATTTCTCGAACGGCTACAGCCAGTGGGGCGGCCGCGCGAACAACGGCAGCGAGAACTTCATCACGATGTTTGCCGACGACCTTACGATCATCAAAGGCCGACACACGATCAAGCTGGGCGGACAGTTCCAGCGTCAGTTCTACAATGGCTTCGGCCGGCAGTGCGTCGCGGGTTGCATGACGTTCGACTTCAAGAATACGGGCCGCCCCGGCGACACCAATTTCACTACCGCGGGCGGCAATCCGTTCGCATCGGCTCTGCTCGGCTACGCGAACAACGGGTCACTCGACACGGTCCGCTACATCGGCCAGCAGTGGCCATCGGTCTCCGCGTTCATTCAGGATGATTGGCGCATCACACCCAGGCTGATGCTGAACCTGGGCCTTCGCTGGGAGACGACGCTGCCACCCACGGGCGAGAATGATGCCTGGAGCGATTTCGCTCCCGACCGCCCCAATCCCGCCGCCGACAATATTCCGGGCGCGCTGATCTACGCCGGAACAGGGCCCGGCCGCGAAGGCACCCGTACATTGGCCGACAGCTACTACAGGGCGTTCGGTCCACGCTTCGGCATGGCCTACACGCTGAACGACAAGACCGTCGTTCGGGCTTCCGCCGGGCTGACATACGGCAACATCACTACCGTAACTGGCTCCACGCACAATCGAGGCTTTACTTTGACGCTGGGCTTCCCCGACAACAGCCAGGGAGTCCAGCCGAGCTTCCTGGTGAAGGAAGGTCTGCCTCCATGGACGGCTCCGCCGTTTGTCGATCCCAGCTTTGCGAACCGCGACAGCATGCCGTGGTTTCAGGGCAGCGAGGCTACGCGGCCGCCAGCTTTCGTGAACTTCAACTTCTCGATTCAGCGCCAACTCTCCAGCACGATGGTGCTGGAGACTTCATATAACGGCATCCTTGGAAGCAGTCTGCAAGCGGGCCTGCTGGCGTACAACGCGCTGCCGTATAGCGCGCTCGAAAGATATGGCGCCGCGATCCTGAACTCGCGGTTCGACTCGCCAGCGGCCGTCGCCGCCGGCATCCGGGCCCCCTTCGCGGACTTCGGCAGGCTGTGGGGCGCACAGGCAACGGTGCGTCAAGCGCTTCGCCCCTTCCCGCAGTATGCGAACATCGACACGCGCGCGGGCGGCGGCGATCACAGCGGGCACTCCTCTTACCACGCAGGCCTGATCCGGCTCGAGAAGCGCTACGCGTCGGGAATCCAGTTTCAGACCTCCTATGTGTTCTCGAAGATCCTCACCGATGCGGACAGCTATTGGTCCGACCGCGGAGCGGCGGTGGACCATTTCAACCGGGGCTTGGAGAAGTCGATCGGACAGTTCGACGTTACACACAACTTCAAGCTGGGCATGGTGTACGATCTTCCCTTCGGCAAAGGAAAGGCGTTCCTGAATTCAGGCGGCGCGCTGGACTTGCTGGTGGGCGGATGGCGCGTTTCGGGGATCGCGACGTATCACTCCGGGCTCCCGCTGGGACTATCGACCACGAACGGCCTGCCTCTCTTCGCTGGCACCAACCGGCCCATTATTTCGACGTATGACGGCTGGCAGGGCAATCAGGCGGGCGGTGAATTCGATCCGGCGGTCGACCGTTTCGTTCAACCAGCCAGCTTCTTCCCAACCCAGCAGGCGAACGTTCTGGGCAACCAAACGCGGTTCAACCCCGCTTTCCGGCAGTTCAACAACCTGAACGAGAACATCTCAATCGCGAAGGCTTTCCGAATAAAAGAGCAGATCCGGTTCGACTTCCGGGCGGAGTTCTTCAACGCATTCAACCGGGTCCGGTTCGGCACCGGGTCTCTCAGCCTGCAGTCGAATCAATTCGGGCAGTTGCTTTCTTCCGCGGATCTCCTGAACGATCCCCGGCAGATGCAGCTTGCTCTGAAGTTTTACTTCTAGTAGATTCTCAGGAGCGCCGGATCGCAGGGGTGCGGTCCGGCGCCATTTCTTTCGTAGCAGGGGTATTCAATGAAGGTGTATTTTCTCGCCGCGCTTTGCGCGGGCAGTCTCGCATTCGCGCAGCAGTCCGCTACGCTCAGCGGTACGGTAACGGATAGCTCGTCGGCGGTCGTGCCGGGGGCTTCGGTTGCAATCACGAACACCGCCACGGGCGAACAACTCTCGGCGCAAACCGGAAGCAGTGGGACGTTCACGATTCCGCTGATCAAGCCCGGCGTATGGGATGTCGCGGTTCAAGCACAGGGCTTCAAGCGATTTCTACAGACGGGACTGAAGCTTGAAACCGGAACTCCCGTCGGGCTGGAGATCGCTCTCGAAGTAGGCGCCGTCACCGAAGCGGTAACCGTCGAGGCGTCCGCGCCGCTGCTGAAAACCGAGAACTCCTCGGTGGGGCTGGTAGTGGACAATCGAAGCATTGCCAACATGCCGTTGATCAACCGCCGAGCGGCGCAACTGGCGCGGCTATCGGGCTTCGTCGTGCAGAACGGCACCGGATCGAACTTCACGATGGCGGGCGGTCGAGGCGACAATTCCAACTGGACCATCGACGGAGGAAACGCGCAAAACATTCTGCTGGGAGTTGCTACGCTGACCTTCGATCCGCCGATTGAAGCGCTGGAAGAATTCAACGTCGAGGTGAGCAACCGCGGCCACCAGACCGAAGCTGCGCTACAACCTTTTCGGCACGAGTATCGGCGGACCGATCGCGAAGGACAAGGCATTCTACTTCTTCAACTATGAGGGAACCCGGATCGGCCGGCAGAACACCCGGATTCTGAACGTCCCCACACCCGCGGAGATCGCGGGCAATTTCGCCGGGCGTCCGGTGGTTCGCGACCCCGTGACCAATCAGCCCTTTGCCGGAAACATGATTCCCGTGTCCCGCATGGATCCCGTTGGCCGCAGTATTGCCAACCTTTACCCGGCTCCCAACGTCGATGGAGCGGCCAGCCGCAACAATAACTTTCGCTCCAATCAGCCAGTGACCAATCCCGGAAATACGATGGTGGGCCGGATCGACTATTCGATCACGCCGAAGACCCGGATTTACGGGCGCGCCTTGTTGAGCTGGGGCTTTACTGAAGAATCGCCGGTGTACCCCACGCCCGGCACGGACGACTTTCATTTCAAGAACGACAATAGCTACTACAACTGGTCGGCGACGGGGCTTCACAATCTAACTCCGACGACCATCCTTGAAGTGAGGTACACGCGCGACCGGCGGAAGTTCCACGCGATCTCGGGCCACTTCATCGAGCCCGGCGCAGCAGCCGCTACCGGCATCCAGGGAACGGATACGCGCTTCTTCCCGCGTGTTTCGCTTACCGGACTCGCGGTCTTCGGGCGCGGACAGCACTTGCGCATTCAGGAGCCCATCGTCGGCGACCACCTCACCGGCACCGTGACGAAGATCGCAGGCCGACACACTCTGAAGTTCGGCGGCGAATTCCGCAATTCCCGGAACGACGACGAAGGGTTCAACTTGGGCGGCGGCAGTTTCGGATTTAATCCGAACGCGACCGGCGACGCGCTGGCCGCGCTTCTGCTGGGCTGGACGAATAACGCATCGAGGCAGGAGGCTCCGCTGGTTCGTTCGCTGGCCGCGGCCTACGGACTGTTCGCGCAAACGGACTGGCGCGTCACGAACCGCCTGACCCTCAACCTCGGCCTGCGGTGGGATCTCGACGTTCCCCGGCACGAGGGCGTGAATAACAAGCAGAACTCGTTCGACCGGGGCCTGATCAATCCGGCCTGTAACTGTCCCGGCGCTTTAATTTGGAGCGGGCGAAACGGCGTGTCGCAGTATGCGCACAATTTCGACTACAACAATTTCGGCCCAAGGGTGGGCTTCGCGTGGCGCGCGACCGACCGGTGGGTGGTGCGCGGCGGCGCGGCAATCATCTACGCCGGCCAATACGACCAAGCGTCGCCGCTGTCGGCCAATATCGGATTCGGCAAGCGCGGCGACTTCACGTCGCCCGACGCCGGACGAACGCCGGCATTCCTTTTAAAGGACGGAATTCCGCCGATCCCCGATCCGTCCGAGGCGGACCTGGTGCCGGAGCTAGGGGCCGTTGCGATCGGGCAGAATCCGGTGCTTTCGCCGGAGTTTTTCGAGACGGAGAACCGGCGAGTCGCCTATCTGCAAACTTTCAACTTCAATATTCAGCGGCAGCTCGGCTACAACATGGTGGCTGAGATCGGCTATATCGGCACGCTGGGACATAAGCTGACCGTTCCCGGAAGCCGCCCTACGAACCAAGTGCACCCGGACCTGATCCGGCCTGGAAACGTGCAGACGTTGAAGCCGTTTCCACAATACTCGGAAGTGAACGTACTGCAGCCGACGATCGGCAACTCCAACTATCACGGCGTGAACTTCCGGCTGGAGAAGAGATACTCCGCCGGGATTCAGTTCACGTCGAACTATACGTGGTCGAAGCAGATCGACGATGTCGAGTCCAGGAACGAACTGGGAGGGAATGCGGGCAACAACGCGTTCTCGAACTTCTACGACCGCACAGGCGACCGCGGTTTGGCCGGAAATCACGTCGGCCACCGCTGGATCGCAAGCGTCGTGTGGGAGCTTCCATACGGGCGCGGCCGCCGGTACAACGGCAATGCGTTCCTGCGCGCCTTTATCGGAAACTGGACCGTCAGTACGATCGTCGAGGCTCGCAGCGGCTCGCCATTCGGCGTGATCGAGAACAACGGCGCGGCCATCTATCCGACGGCCGCTACCGTTCGCTCCGACGCGACCAAACCGTATGCGGCGAACCCGAACTTTCGGGACAACGTCCTCGGGGAGAATTACTTCGATATTTCGGGGTTCGCCGCGCCTCGCCAGTTTACCTTCGGGAACCTAGGCCGCACGGTAGCCATAGGTCCCGGAGCCTTCATCAGCGATCTTTCGTTTCTGAAAGACTTCTTCATCGGTGAGCGGCATCGCATCCAGTTCCGCACGGAGATGTTGAACTTTACGAACCACGCAAACTTCGCGCTGCCCAATCAGCAACGCGGCAACGCCAACTTCGGCACGATCCGCGATCTGGCGCCGGGCAATCAAGCCCGGATCATCCAGTTCGGACTGCACTACAAGTTTTAGCGCCTTAGACGAGAACGGCGGGCATCGACGGCATCGACATCAACTCTTCCTCGAAAGAATAGTCGATGCGGCCCTTCTTGTGATTGCGCAGGTACCAGCGATAGGTCTCCTGCAGCCCGCTCATGAAGTCCACGGGCTTGAACTTCAACATGCGCTGAGCCTTCGACACCACCTGCGTGATCGCCGGGATGTCGTAGTAGAAGCCGAAATAAAGCTTCGGCCCCATCGCGCTGCCACCCGCCTGAAGAATCTGACGGCGCGGCAGACGCGCGATCTCCAGCTTCTTTTTTGCCGCCCCGGCGAAAGCTTCGAGAAGCTCCTCTTGCGTCACCGGGCGGGGATTGGCAACATTGAAGGCTTGGCCCAGCGCTTGAGGATCCTCCAGCACCCGAGCCATCACATTCACCAGATCCTTCACATACACGAACTGCATGAGGCGGCGTCCGTCACCCGGCAAGATCAACGCGCGCCCGGACCGCAGCCGGTCCCAGAAGAACTGTTCGCGGTAGAACGGGTTGTGCGGTCCGTAGATAAACGGGGGCCGCAGCGTCACCACAGGCAGCCGGTGCCGGTGGTACATCCGGAACAGCATCCGTTCCGTCATCGCCTTGTTGCGAACGTAGGCGTCGGGGTGATCGTCCGGCGCAAGCGCGTCCGCCTCATGATGGTTCAGCCCGTCGCCATAGGCGCCAACGCTGGACATAAAGATGTAGCGGGTAAGCCGGTCGTCCAAAAAGCGGAGCGTATCCTCGACATTGCGCGCGGTGGTGCCGCGCTCCCAGTCGTAGACGTTGTCGTAAACGGCTTCGAACCGCTGGCCGGTAAGCGCGCGCTTCAGCGCCGCTGGGTCGTTGCGGTCCGCCTGCAGGTTTGCGACCTTCTTGCCAAATCCGTGTTTGTTGCGGCGGTGAAGTACGGTAACTTCGTGACCCAGCTTTACTAACTGCGGTATCAGGAACTTACCCGTAAATGCCGTCCCGCCGATGACGAGAACTTTCATTTAGTCGTAGTATTCGTTGCCCAGGTGGGTGATCAGGTCTTCGCCCTGCATCCACCGGAGCGTGTTCTTCAGCTTCATTAGTTGGATGAAGATATCGTGCTCCGGATACAATCCCTTTGCGTGCATTGGCGCTTTGAAATAAAAGCTGAGCCATTCCTGGATTCCGCGCATGCCGGCGCGGTGAGCGAGATCGAGGAACAGAACCAGATCCAACACCAGTGGCGCGGCGAGGATCGAATCCCGGCAAAGGAAATCCACCTTGATCTGCATCGGGTAGCCCAGCCACCCGAAGATGTCGATGTTGTCCCAGCCTTCCTTCTGATCCCCGCGCGGCGGATAGTAATTGATCCGGACGGCGTGGTAGAGGTCTTTGTATAGGTCCGGGTAAAGGTCGGGTTGCAGGATCTGGTCGAGGACCGAAAGCTTGGTCTCTTCCTTGGTCTTGAATGATCCCGGATCTTCGAGGACTTCGCCGTCGCGGTTGCCGAGAATGTTCGTCGAAAACCAGCCGTTCACGCCCAGCATCCGCGCCTTGAAACCGGGGGCGAGAAGCGTCTTCAGGAACGTCTGTCCGGTCTTGAAATCCTTGCCGCAAACCGGAATGTTGTTCTCCCGCGCAAGATCGAGAAGCGCCGGAATATCGTGCGTCAGGTTCGGTGCGCCATTGGCGAAAGGAACGCCGGACTTCAGCGCCGCGTAAGCGTAAATCTGGCTGGGCGCGATTCCGGGGTCGTTCTTCTCAAGACCCTTCTCGAAAGCCTCTAGGGTCTCGTGCACCGCCTCGGGCAGGTGAAACACTTCGGTCGAACCGCACCAGATCATCGCCAGACGGGCGCAATTGTTGTCCTTCTTGAACTGCCGGATGTCGTCGATCAGCGCTTCGGCGCGCTCTTTCTTCGAGCCCTTCTTGACGTTGGGACCGTCGATCCGCTTCACGTACTCCTTCTCGAAGACGGCGGACATCGGCTTGATCTTCTCAAGCGGTTCGCGCACTTTCTGGAGCAGCGGCTCATCCAGCACCTTCGCATGGCTGGCCGCTTCAAAAGCGTTGTCTTCGAAGATATCCCAGCCACCGAAAACCAAGTCGTCCAGCTTCGCAAGCGGCACGAAATCGTTGATCTTGGGCGACCGTCCCTCGGTCCGCTTCCCCAACCGAATCGTCGAAAGCTGCGTGAGTGAGCCCACGGGTTTACCGAGGCCGCGCTTCACGGCTTCAACGCCTGCGATAAAGGTAGTCGAGACCGCGCCGATACCGGGAATAAGAACGCCCAGCTTTCCTTCCGCAGGCGCGATCGTCACCTTTTCTCTCTTATTTTCTTGACTTTCGGGCAAGCGACTCCTACTTTCGAGTGTGTAACCAGGCCCCGTGAATTGGGGTGGTAACTTGTTATACTAACACTTCATGTCGGCGCGCGCGACCGCGACGATTGCGACACTGCTAGTGGACGACGAGCCCCTGGCTTTGGGCGAATTGTCACATCTTCTCAAGGACATACCGGACATCGAGATAGCCGGAACGGCGTCCAACGGCATCCAAGCGCTGGAACTGATTGAGTCCCTGGAACCAGACCTTGTTTTTATCGATGTGCAGATGCCCGGCCTGGATGGGATGGGCGTGGTGCGCCGCCTGCGCGAAAAGCAGTTAGTGCTGCCCTACATCGTTTTCGCCACCGCTTTTGACCAGTACGCCATCGAAGCGTTTCAGTTGGAGGCGATGGACTATCTGCTGAAGCCCATCGAGAAATCGCGGCTGGAGCAGACGCTGACGCGCGCCCGGCGCGAGATTGAAGAACGCCAGCGCGAGATGGAAGACCGCACGGCGCCGCAGACCCCACGGACCGGTCCGGCCCGCACAAAGATCCTGGTTCGCCACGGGGCGAAGAGCCTGATCGTCGATGCGTCGAAAATCATCTACGTCACCATCGACGATGGCGTGATCACGGTGGTGACCGACGATTTCGACGGCCTGGCGAACTACCGGACGATCGAGGAGATGCAGTCCGATCTAGACCCCGAGACTTTCTGGCGCGTGCACCGCAGCTTCCTTGTCAACGTCAACCGGATTCGCGAAGTGGTGCCCTGGTTCAAGTCGAGCTTTCAAGTGAAAGTGGACGACAAGAAGCAGACGCTGATTCCCGTTAGCCGTGTTCAGACGAAGAAGCTCCGCACGCTGCTGAAGATGTAGCCGCGCTCCGCCCACGGAGCTATCATCGGTCATGCTCCGCTTCCCCGGTCTTTTCCTGTGCTGCTTAGCGCTGTTCGGGCAGATCGACGAGGACTACTCGGCGAAGATCCGGCAGTACACCACAGATCCGAAATTCCTTACCGGACTCGTCGATTCCGTTCCTTCGTCGGCGAAGATCCCGTCGCCTGCGAAGATTCTGGGGTTCGTGCCCGGGGAGCCGGACAAGCTTGCGAAGGTGGCGGAGATGCACGCCTACTACCGCGAGTTGGAAAAAGCGTCGCCACGGGTAAAGACGTGGAGCGTTGGCTACAGCGAAGAAAGCCGCGAGACGATGCTGGTGGCGGTGTCGAGCGAGAAGAACATCGCACGGCTGGACCGTCTGAAAGAGATCACGTCGAAGCTGGCAGACCCCCGCAAGCTGAACGACGCCGAAGCCGCAAAGCTGATCGAAGAGGGCCTGCCCATCTACTGGGTAACCGGCGCGATTCACTCCACCGAGATGGGGTCGCCGACGATGCTGATGGAGATGGCCTACCGTCTTGCGGCGTCGGAAACACCCTTCATCCAAACCATTCGCGACAACCTTGTCGTCCTGATCACGCCGGCGGTCGAGGTGGACGGCTGGGACCGTCAGGTGGATCTGGTGTCGTGGAAACGCGAGAATCCGAATCGCCAGGCGTCCAGTCTGCTGTGGTGGGGCAAGTATGTCGCGCACGACAACAATCGCGATGGCATGGCGCTTTCGCTAAACCTTAGCCGCATCGTCGTCAAGACTTTTCTCGATTGGCGCCCGCAGGTTCTGCACGACCTGCATGAATCCGTCCCGTACCTGTATGTATCCACCGGCATGGGTCCCTACAACGCCTGGGTTGATCCAGTGGTGATCAACGAATGGTCGAAGCTCGCGTATCACGAAGTAGAGGAGATGACGAAGCGCGGCGTCCCCGGCGTCTGGACGCATGGATTCTACGACGGTTGGGCGCTGAACTATATGTTCTGGACGGCGAACACGCACAACTCCATCGGCCGCTTTTACGAAACCTTCGGCAACGGAGGGCCCGGCACGCGGGAACGGATTCTGGGCCCCGCCGTCACGTCGCGGCAGTGGTTCCGTCCCAATCCGCCGCTCGAAAAAGTGATGTGGTCGTACCGGAACAACATCAATCTGCAGCAGTCAGGAACGCTGCTGGCGTTGAACTACACGGCGCGGAACGGCAAAGAGTTTCTCGAGAACTTCTATCTGAAAAGTAAGCGGTCGATCGCGAAGGCTGCAACAGACGGCCCGGCAGCGTGGGTGATTCCGGCCAACGGACCGAGGCCCGCCGAAGCGGCGGCGTTGGTGAATCTGATGGCGGCGCACGGCGTAGAGACGCATTTGCTGGATCAGGCCCATCAGAATCTGCCCAAGGGCAGCTACGTCTTCCGCATGGACCAACCGTATTCGCGGCTGGTGGACATGTTGCTGGACCGGCAATACTATAACGCCGCCGACACGCGGCCCTACGACGACACCGGCTGGACCTTTGGAGCGCTGCGCAATGTCGAGACGATTCGCGTATCCGACGCGGAGATTCTGAAGGCCCCGATGACCGTGCTGTCTTCCACCGCGCGGGCCCCAGGAGGCGTAAGCGGCACCGGCAAAGTGTACGCGGTGAATCACAACGCCGATAGCGTGCTGGCCACATTCCGGTACCGCCTGAAGCAGATCCCGATGATGGCCGCTGAGCAGGCTTTCGAAGCGGCGGGACACAAGTTCAACGCAGGTTCGTTTGTGATTGAAGGCGATGTGCGGGAGCAGTTGAACACGGTAGGGCGCGATCTGGGCGTGGCGATTGTGGCGCTGGACGCGAAGCCCGCCGTTCCGATGCACAAGCTGACGGCGGCGCGTGTTGCGCTGGTGCACAACTGGATCAACACGCAGTCGGAAGGCTGGTTCCGCATCGCGATGGACAAGCAGGAAGTACCGTACGACTACGTTTCGGTGCATACGCTCCGCGATACTCCGGACCTGAAGTCGAAGTGGGACGTCATCATCCTTGGCCCATCCAGCGCGTCGCCTCAGCGGCTGGTGTCGGGGCTACCGAAGTATGGGCCCGATCCGGTGCCGTGGAAGAAGTCGACGCTAACGCCATCGTTCGGTTTGTCGCCGGATCAGAGTGACGATATCCGAGGCGGGATCGAGCTTGAAGGATTGGTGAACGTACGAAAGTTTGTCGAAGACGGTGGCGTGTTTGTCTGCATCGGTTCCAACTCCGCCGTGCCAATCGACTACGGGCTGTTGGATGGCGTGTCGATCCGCACGACACCGGCGTTGAATGCCAAGGGCAGCGTCTTGCAGGGCGAGTTTGCCGACCGCGCCAGCCCGATCTCCTACGGCTATGAAGACAAGCTTGCGATCTACTTCAGCCAGTCGCCCGTGTTTCAGGTTACCGACGGCGCATCTGGAAATCTGGCGCCGGAGACGCAGCCTGCGCGGATGACGGGCCGTTTCGAGGAGACCGCGCCAAAGAATCCGGCTGACCTGCAACGCGACGCCGCTGAATTCCTGCGGCCATATCAGATCCCCGAAACGATGCGTCCGCGCGTGGTGCTGCAGTTCGCCGCTGAGAAGGATCTTCTGGTGTCCGGCATGCTTGCGGGCGGAAAGGAACTTGCCGGCAAGCCCGCAGTGGTGGATATCCCGCGCGGCAAGGGCCATTTTCTGCTTTTCGCCAACAATCCAATGTGGCGGCATCAGACCCAGGGCAGTTTCTTCCTGCTGTTCAACACGTTTCTGAATGCCGGAAACCTGCACGCTGGAAGCTCGGCAAGCGTCACATCTAGTGGACAGTGATGACGCTTCTGGTGTGCGCTCTGTGGGCCGGTGAGATCGCGGTGCTGACGAATGGCTTCACGCTGCGGGTAGACCGGCACGAGAGGCGGGGCGACTCGATCCTGCTGTTTACCGAGGCTGGGCAGACTGCGCTTCCCGTAGCCGCTATCGCTGGTTTCGAACCGCTGCCCGAAGAGATCCCTGTCGAAACGCCTGCGCCCGCGCCGCCTCCGCCCATGAAAACGCCGCACGATCTTGTGCGCGAGGCGGCGGACCGTCATGGACTGCCAGCCGAATTCGTAACCGCCGTAGCTCGTCAGGAGTCGAATTTCGATCCGCAGGCGGTCTCTCGCAAAGGCGCGCTGGGACTGATGCAGTTGATGCCGGAAACGGCGCGGTCCCTGGGCGTCAATCCGCTGGACCCTGCCGCAAATTCCGACGGCGGGGCGAAGCTGCTTCGCGAGCTTCTGCTTGCTTATCAGCGGCACCCCGATCAGGTTCGGCGTGCGCTGGCGGCCTACAATGCCGGACCGGGCGCGGTGCAAAAATACCAGGGCGTGCCGCCATATCGCGAGACGCAGGACTACGTAGACCGTGTCCTTCGTCACTGGCAGGCGTCTTCGCGGCTAAAAAAGTAGCGGCGTAAAGGCAGCCAGATACCGCCGCCACACCATCCACGTATGCGCTCCGGGCGTCTCGACGAACGTCGCCTTCACGCCCTGCTCGTTCAGCCAAGTCTTCAGTGCCTCGTGGAAGCCAATCAGCCGGTCTTCCGTGCCGCACCCCACCCACAGCAATTCGATCTTCTCGTTCGATTTGGCATTCAGCGCGGGGAAGGTTTCCGATAGCTTGCTGCCATCGAGACCGCCGGAACTGAACGCGCCAATCCAGGCGAAACGATCAAGCGCATTCAGTCCGACATAGAGAGACTCCGCTCCACCCATGGAGAGCCCGGCAATTGCGCGCGATTCGCGGCCTGTCTTTGCGCGGTAGCCGCGCTCGATCATCGGAATCACTTCCGTGAACAGCGAGTCGCGATAGCGGTCGTAGTTGCGCTTCACCAGCTCGACATTGCGAAAGCTTGCGGTGCCCGCCCGCGACACGATTTCCGGCGCGCCGTAGCCCAGAGTCATCACCACCAGCATCGGTTTCGCTTTTCCTTGCGCGATCAGATTGTCGAGAATCACGTGGGCGCGTCCCACGGTGCTCCAGCCGCTGGCGTCGTCGCTGAACCCATGCAGAAGGTACAGCACCGGATACTGAGTCTTCGCCGCCGGATCGTACCCCGGAGGCGTGTAGACGTACACATCGCGATCGTCGCCGACCACCGTTGAGCGGAAGAAATGGCGGTGAAGCGTCCCTCGTGGCGTAGCGGCAATCTCCCATGGCAGGCCGTCGCCGGGAACGTGAACCATGTTCGACAAATTCAACAGATTCGTTTTCATGACATGGTTCATCGGGTCCACCATGCTGATTCCGTCAACGGCGAAAGTGTAGCCATAGATATCCGGCGGCAGCGGATCGGTGGTGATCGACCATAAACCGCCCTCGTCCTTCTGCATCGCAGCGCGCGGCGCGCCCTCGCGGGACAACATCACTTCCTTCGCATTAGGTGCGCGAAGGCGGAACGTAACGCGCCGGTCGGCATGTACTTCGGGAGAAACCACCGGCGGCGGAGCGGGCGGCGCTTGCGCGAAGACGGCGGTGGCAAGGAGGAGGGTAACGGTCGGGAACTTCATGCGTCTGATCATCTCTCAACTCCAGATCCGCCGCAAAAACGATAGAATCTCGGGCATGCCTACCCGACGAACCGCACTCCGTGTTGCGATGGCTTCCACCTTTCTTCCAATAGCCGGGCGCTGGCGCGTCTGGTCTCACCCGGTTTCGCAGAATCTGGACACGCGCATGCTGGGGCGGACCGGCCGCGAGGTGACTACATTCGGCCTTGCCGGCGGCAACAAAGTGATGTGGGACCTGCCGGGCGAGGAAGGCGTCGCAATCGTAGTGAAGGCCATTCGAAGCGGCGTGACGTATCTCGAAACCGCGAACAACTACCAGCGAAGCCAACTCAACTACGGCAAGGCTTTCCGAACGCTAAACCTGATTCCCGGCCAACCCGGCTACGATGCGAACCTTCGCGGCCGGCTTTTTCTCGCCACGAAAACCAGTCTGCGCACGGCAATCGTCCGCGGCGACGCGCAGCCTGTAGGACGCGCGGGAAGTGGCGAGAAGCTGGCTGTTGACGAGCTTCTGCGATCCATGACGCAGTTCTTCGGCGATGGCAAGGGTCACATTCCGGATGGCGCGTACATCGACCTGATGCAGGTCCACACGCTGGTGAACAATTCCGACGTGGACGCGGTGTTCGAGGGGCTGGGGAATCCGGGTGACAAGTCACTGCCGCGAATTGGCACTCTGGCGGCGCTGCGCGATTTCCGCGACGGATCGAATCTTACGGGTTTGAATCCGGGCCAAAAGAAGTACATCCGCCACATCGGCATCACCGGGCACAACAATCCGTACGTCCATATGTACGCGATGCGCCGCGACGAGGCGAACGATTTTGAGACACTGCTGGTGGCGCTGAACCCGAACGACAAGTACTTCGCCTGCCATCAATACAATTCGGTTCCCGTTGCGAAGGCGAAGAACATGGGCATCATCGGCATGAAGATTTTCGCCGACGGCGTTCTGTACGGGCTGCCGAAGAAGTTTGCGTCGCAACCGGGACAAAGCGTCGATTCCATAGGACAGCGCGGGAAAGTGAATCACGAAGACTTTCTGCGATACGTGCTGTCGATCGACGGGGTGTCAACCCTGATCACGGGAATCGGACTCACCGACGCAAACGACGATCCGTCGCGCGATCAGTTGCTGGCGAATCTGGCTGCGTGCCAGAACGCAAAGTTTACGGCAGCGGACCGCAAGCGCGTTGAGGACGAGACCCAGGCGAAGCACGAAACGGATACCAACTTCTTCCAGATTGCCTCGCGCGGCCTTACCGCTCCGGAATCGATCACGGTTGACCGGCGCAACTCCGGCGAAGGACGCATGCGGTGGACAACGGCCTATGCGGGCGCGGAGCCGATCGTTCGATACGAAATCTGGAGGGACGGGGAGAAAGCGGTCTCACTTCCGTTTGAGCCGCAGACTTCCGAAGCCGTGCTGGAATACAACGACGGCCAGGCGAAACCTTTCGGCACCACCAGTTCGTATTTTCTTCGCACGGTCGACAAGTCGGGCAAGCACGTCGATTCGCAAACATTTGAGTTGGCGTGAAGATTCCTAAGCTGTGTCTGGGCACAATGACGTTCGGCAGCCAGGTTGCCGAGCCGGATGCGCATCGCATGCTGGACGTTTGGTTGGAGCGCGGGTCTAACTTCATCGACACGGCGAACGTCTATAACGCCGGCGCGAGCGAAGAAATTCTAGGGCGCTGGCTGACGGGGCGGCCCCGCGATTCTGTCGTCGTCGCGACGAAGGTGCGCGGCAAGATGGGCGATGGCGCTCTCGATTCCGGTCTCAGCGCTGCCGCCATCCGCAAGCAGATCGACGATTCTCTGCGGCGTCTGAACACCGACTATGTCGACTTCTACTATCTGCATCAGCCCGACTCCTCCATCCCCATTGAAGAAAGCCTTTCGACGCTGGAAGACTTGCGCGTCGCGGGCAAGATCCGGCACCCCGCCGCTTCCAACTACGCCGCGTGGCAGATGGTGGAGATGCGCGCCATCGCGCAACGGAATGGCTTTGAGCCGGTAGTCCTGACGCAGCCGATGTACAACCTGCTGGCTCGCGGGATTGAGCAGGAATTCCTGCCGATGGCAAAGCAGTATGAGATTCGCACGGCAGTCTACAATCCGCTAGCCGGGGGCTTTCTTACCGGCAAGCAGCAGTCCGCCGCGCCCCAGGCGGGTTCACGCTTCGATGGGAACAAGATGTACCTGGACCGCTACTGGCACGATTCGATGTTTGCGGCCATCGAAAAGTTGAAGGAGGCGGAACGTCCACCCGTCAGCCTCGCGTTCAATTGGCTTGTCCATCATTCCGCCGCGGATAGCATTATTCTTGGCGCGTCCCGCCTGGAACAGCTTCAGCAGAATCTGACCGCACTGAACGACGGTCCGCTAAGCGCAGCGGATCTCGCGGTGTGCGACGAAGCGTGGCGTTTGTTGCGCGGCGCGGCCCCGCAATATAATCGCTGACACATGCCGAATCGCGCCTTCCTTCTCGCCGCAGTTGCTCTGTCGTTCGCCAGCGCGCAACCGCGAAAGACGAATCTCGTGATTCTGTACGCCGACGACATGGGATACAACGACGTCAGCTTCAATGGCCGAACGGAATGGTCTACGCCGAATCTGGATCGGCTGGCGTCGGAAGGCACGATCTTTGAGCGTTGGTATACGGCCTACCCGCTATGCGCCCCGTCGCGCGCGGCGCTGCTGTCCGGCAAGTACGGCATCCACACGGGCGTGCGAAACAACCAGACGGAACTGCGCATGGAAGAAACAACCCTGGCCGAGGCGGTGAAGCCGTCCGGATACCGGTCCGCACTGATCGGCAAATGGCACAGGGGCAATCCGAAGATGGGTCCGGTGAACCACCCGCTGGATCATGGCTTCGACGAGACGTACGGCTATCTCGACGCGCTCCACGCATGGGAGCACTTCCCCAAGAAGTTGTGGCGCGGACGCACGGAAGAAGACGTCAGCGGATATAGCTGCGACCTGCTTGTGGACGAGGCTTCGAAGTTCGTCGCCACGAACAAGGACAAGCCTTTCTTTCTGTACGTGCCGTTCATTGAGCCGCACTTTTGGGTTGAATCGCCAGAGGAGAATCTGAAGAAGTATCGCGGTAAGTTTCCGGAGAAGGACCCGGACAAGCCCGTCAACGCGCACTACGCCGCAATGATCGAGCGTTTGGACTCCGCTATCGGACGACTGGTGAAAGTGATCGACGACGCGGGGTTGCGCGAGAACACCTTGATCGTGTTCTCCTCCGACAATGGCGCGACGTTTGAAGAACGCACGTATGGCGCACCGGCGTTCCACGATTCGAACAAACCGTTCCGCGGGCAGAAGCGGTCTCTTGAAGAAGGCGGCGTGCGAATGCCCGCTTTCGCCCGGTGGCCGGGGCAGATCCCCGCGGGAAAGCGCAGTCAGACCGTGATGCACATGACCGACGTGATGCCCACTCTGCTGGCGGCGGCGAACATCACGCCCAACGCGGCCTGGAAAGTAGACGGCGCGAACATGCTGGACGTCTGGCGCGGGAAATCGCCGGGCACCGAACGAACTGTGTTTTGGGAGTTCACCGTCGAAGGATGGTACATGCACGCGGCGATGCGCGGAGACTGGAAGCTGCTTCGGATCGGGGAAACCAACCGGTGGCTCTACAACGTCAAGGAAGATCCGCAGGAACGGCGGACCCGCGCGGGCGAATATCCCGACACCGTCAAGTCTCTGCAGGCGGAGTTGGACGCATGGCTGGCGACTGCGAAACAGAACTGACGGCGCGCACCAGCCGCCGGTAGGGAATTTCGTTGATCTTCGAAAAGCTTACCCAGACGCCATCGGTCCCCGAGGCGTGTCCGAAGGTTGAGTAGAACCATTGGCTAAGCAGGGCGCAATGCTCCTGCCGCTCCGCCGGGCCTTGGCGGGACGGTGCAATACCATTGATCGCGTCGCGCAGCCGCGCATCCATCGATTGCCCCGCGCCGGTAAGCGGGAAGTCGACCGCAGGTTGCCAGAAGCCTTGCCACATCATTTGAAGGCGAACCGTCGTGGGCTCCGTCGCGGGAAGAACCGCGATGCCAGAGAGGCCGTTGATCGGCCGCGCGAGCTCGTCCCGCAACTTCAGCACCTGCTCAATGCGTTCGTGGCGCTTATGCTGGCGTTGCGCCTCTTCAAAATCCATTGCGGAACTTGCATAGTCCCGCGCCGCCGCAACGGAGGCCAGCTGCGACGCCCCACCCGTGTCGAGGAAAGCCTGAACGCGCGCAACTTCGGAGCGGTACTCATCCGGCGAAACGATTTGCTGGCAGGGACGCAGGCACGAATTCATCTCTCCGTAGATACAGCCCGGATGCCGCGGCGACGGGTCCAGTTCTTCGACGCAGCGCCGGATCTGAAACAGGTCCAGCATTTGCGCCTCGAACTGCTCCGCCGATGCGCGCGTGCGAAACGGCCCAAAGAACGTGGCTTCGGAGGCACTTAACTTCGTCGTTACCTGCGTCCGTGGAAACGGATTCGACAGGATCAACTTCACCCACGCGGGATACCGCAGCCTCAAGCGCTTTTGCCAGTCGCCGGGGAAGTACCGCTTCACCCATTCGTAGAATGTCAGTGAGTTTTCCAGGCTCGATCCGGTGGCGGCGTAGTCGATCCGCTCGGCGATATCGCGAAGCGAGAAGACCTTTGCGTTGGGACTGAACAGCCTGCGCAACCGCCGCCGCAGCAGCGCCGTCCGTGCAAGATACGGCTGGCCTTCAGCCGGGAACACCGCGAAGACGGCTGGCGCGTCAGGGGCGTTCTCAATGACGGAATCCAGGTCCAATGCAACACTAGAATCTCATGGCGGTGGCGGAACTTTCCCCCGGATACCTGACGGCGCGGGGCTTTGACGTCAGAAAGGCGGAGGAGTTGGGTGGCGGCGTCTCAAACGTCGTTCTACGCGTCGCGACGGACTCCGGGTGTCTAGTGTTCAAGCAATCGCTTGCAAAGTTGCGCGTCGCCGAAGAGTGGCTGTTCGACCGAAAGCGCATCGTGAATGAGCGTCGCTGCATGCAGTTGATCAACGAACTGATGCCGGGCGCGGCGCCCGAGGTGCGGTTTGCCGACGACGAGAGTTTCGTGTTTGGCATGACTTGCGTGCCCGATGGAGGCCGCGTGTGGAAGACGGCCCTTCTTGAAGGCGATGCCGATCCGGACGCGGCAGCCAATGCCGGCGCACTGCTGGGCGAGATGCATCGCAAGTGCGCGCAGGACCCTCGGGCAAAGGAATGGTTTCAGGATTGGGATGTCTTCCGGCAGGGGCGCGTAGACCCTTATCACCGCCGCGTGATGGAAGCCCACCCGGACCTTGCACCGTGGATCGAGGCCGAGATCGCGCGCATGCACGCCCATCGCGTAACACTGGTGCATGGCGACTACTCGCCCAAGAATCTTTTCGTCTATCCCGGCCGTGTGCTGATGCTGGATTTCGAAGTGGCGCACTGGGGCGATCCGGCATTCGACATCGCATTCTGTCTGGCGCACCTGCTATTGAAAGTGATTCACTTTCCCGCCCGGCGCAACGACTATCTGCGCGTCGCCGAAGCGTACTGGCGCGGATACGGCAGCCGCGACGCCGGCGCGAACACTATGCGGGAACTGGCGTGCCTGCTTCTGGCGCGCATTGACGGCAAGTCGAAAGAAGACTACATCACGAAAGAAGAAGAGAAGGAGACCGCACGGCAATTGGCCCGCTGGATCATTCAGACCGGGCCCACGGATTTCGAAGCGGTTTGGGGACGTATGGCATGAAACCTGTTTTGCGAGTGAAGGCGATTGAAGTGCTGGACTCCCGTGGACGGCCCACGGTGGAGGCAGAGGTGGTGCTGGCCGACGGCGCGCGCGGACGTGCGATCGCGCCCAGCGGAGCGTCCACCGGAACGCACGAGGCACTGGAACTGCGGGACCGCGATCCAGACTGGTACAAGGGCCTGGGTGTCCGGCAGGCGGTGCGGAACGTCAACGACACGATGGCCGCGGCCGTCGTAGGCGCCGCGTCGCAGGAAGAAGCCGACCACTATCTGCGGTCCGTGAAAGACCTGGGTGCGAATGCGACGCTGGCGGTCTCGATGGCGGTGGCGCACGCCGATGCCGCTTCGAAGAACGTGCCGCTGTGGCAGTCGATTGCAGGGGAAACGCCCAGCCTTCCGACGCCGATGGTCAACGTGATCTCGGGTGGGCTTCACGCTTCGCGCAATCTCGACCTGCAGGATTTCCTCATCATCCCCACGCATTGCGTTACGTTCTCGCAGGCGCTGGAGCGAGCGGTGCGCGTCTACAACAACTGCAAAACGATCCTTGATGAGCGCGGCCTGAGTTCTCTAAAAGCGGATGAGGGCGGCTTCTCCCCTTCCCTTCCCTCCAACGAAGCGGCGCTGGATCTGGTGATGGAAGCCGCCGGATCGGAAGAAATCTCCATCGCGCTGGACGTGGCGGCTACCCACTTTTATTGGGATGGGCAGTACCATCTGGCCCGCGAATCGCGGTCTCTCAGCTCAGCGCAGATGGTCGACATGCTGGAGCGGTGGTGCGACTACTACCCCGTGGTGTCGATTGAAGACGCACTGGCCGAGGACGATTGGGACGGATGGATGCTTCTCACACAGAGGCTGGGCTCCCGGGTTCAGCTTGTCGGCGACGATCTGTTCACGACAAATCCGCAGCGCCTGAAGCGCGGAATCGATTCCGAAGTGGCGAACGCCGTCCTGGTGAAGATGAATCAGATCGGCACGGTGTCGGAGACGCTGGAGGTGCTGGCGATGGCTCGCGAGGCCGGCTACCGGTCGATCGTCTCGGCGCGATCCGGCGAAACCGAAGACACAACGATCGCCGATCTGGCAGTCGCCACCGGTGCGGGCCAGATCAAGATCGGCAGCGTCAACCAGTCGGAGCGGCTGGCGAAATACAACCAGTTGCTGAGAATCGAACACGAAGGCGTCGCCTATGCGGGCGTATATTGAGCGCGTTCTCGACCAGCTGGTTCGAATCGATTCCGTAAACCCGGACTTGGTTCCCGGCGCGGCGGGCGAACGGCGTATCGCCGCATTCGTGGCTGAGGAAATGATGGTGTTCGGATGCGAGGTTCGCTTTGTGGGCCCTCCGCAGCGTCCCAGCGTCGTCGCCACTCTCCCCGGCACGGGGCGGGGCCGCAGCCTGATGTTGAACGGGCATCTGGACACCGTTGGCGTCGCGGGCATGGCCGATCCGTTTGCGGCGCGGGTTTCCGAAGGCAGGATGTTTGGGCGGGGAGCGTACGACATGAAAGCCAGCATCGCGGCTGCCATGGGTGCGATCTACGCCCTGTCCGCAAGCCCGCCGGCTGGCGACGTGATTCTAACTGCCGTGGCCGACGAAGAAGTGGCCAGCGCCGGAACGATTGCCGTTCTGGAGAAAATCCGCACCACGGGCGCGATCTGCCTGGAACCGACGTCGCTGAAGACCTGCCTTGCCCACAAAGGCTTCGTGTGGATCGAAGTTCGCACGCAGGGGCGTGCGGCGCACGGAAGCCGCTTTGATGAAGGCATCGATGCCAACATGAAGATGGGCCGTTTCCTGACACGGCTTGACCGGTTGGAGGCGGAGTTGCGCGCCCGCGCTCCGCATCCGTTGCTGGGTCCGCCATCGCTGCACGCGGCGACCCTCGCGGGCGGCTCCGGCTGGAGCACCTACGCGGAAGAGTGCACCCTGCGGGTTGAGCGGCGCACGATTCCCGGCGAGACGATCGCGCAGGTGGAAGATGAGATTCGAGCATTGGGCGCGGAGTCCGTCCAGATCGTGCTGGCGAGGGAACCTTTCGAGGCACCGCCGGATGCGGAGATCGTGAAGGCGGTGCGTGAATCGGGAGGCGGCGAATTCTACGGCGACACTCCCTGGATGGACGCGGCGCTGCTTGCGGCGGCGGGGATTGAGACGGTGGTGATCGGCCCGCACGGTGGCGGTGCGCACACAGCGGACGAATGGGTGGACTTGGATTCCACCGTGAAGCTGACCGGGATTCTGATTGAGACCGCGCGCCGGTACTGCGCATAAACTGAGAAGGCAATGACCCGCCGGGATTTCTTTGCTGTGCAGGCCGCCGCCGTGGCCGCGGCACAGGCGCTCCCGAAGCCGAAGATCGCGATCTTCTCAAAGCATCTTCAATGGCTGGATATTCCCGCCATGGCAGACGCCGCGAAGGACACCGGCTTTGACGCGATCGACCTTACCGTCCGCAAGGGCGGACACATCGAACCTGCAAACGCATTGGCGGATCTCCCGAAGGCGGCGGAGGCCATTCGCGCACGCGGACTAGAGTTGCCGATGATCACAACGGCGATCCAATCCGCCGCAACACCGGACGCCGAGAATGTTCTTCGCGCCGCGTCGGATGCCGGCGTTCGCTATTTCCGCTGGGGCGGGCTGAAGTACACAGACGCCGGTGTGGAGGCGCAGATCCGTATGTACCGCGATTCCGTGCTGCCTTTGGCGAAGCTGGCGGAGAAGCACGGCATGTGCGGCATCTATCACACGCATTCCGGAACGCGCGAGTTCGGCGCGGCCATCTGGGACATCTACCAGACGCTTCGCGATGTGGACCCCAAACATCTGGCCATCAACTACGACATTGGCCACGCGACGGTGGAGGGCGGCTACGGCGGATGGGAAATCTCGTCACGCCTATGCGGACCTTACCTGCGCGGAATTGCGGTGAAGGATTTTGTTTGGAAGCGGAACGCGGCAGGCCAGTGGCGGCCGCACTGGTGTCCGCTGGGCGAGGGGATGGTCAACCTGCCGGCGTTCTTCGCGAAGCGGCACGCGGCGGACGTGATCCAGCTTCACTTTGAATACCCGCTGGGCGGCGCGGAACACGGCGACCGCATCATCACGCTTAGCCGGGATCAGGTGTTGGCGGCGATGGCCCGGGATCTACGGCATCTTCGCTCGGTGGCGGGGGGCTAACCGCAATTCGTACGCCGGGTTCGCTGATGGGTTCCTGATATCCGAGGCGCAGTTCCGGATTGTCCGGCGTGCCCGGCGGAATGCGGAAGTTCACCTGATACAGGCCTCCGAACCCCGGCGTCAACCCGACGTAGAAGACGCACGCCGGATCGACCGCCTCGCCATTCAGATACAGGCGGAATTCTCGCGCGCGAACAACCGGCGATGGCGTGGTGGCAATCTGTCCGCCCGGCAGCTCCGGCGATGTACGTCCAAGGCCCGTGACGTAGACCACTACGATTTCGCCGGGGTGCGCCGGAGTGTCGAACGTCGCCAAGCTGCCCATGGCCCGGTGAGTGATGGCGAACTTGTCGCCCAACACGAAGAGCTGCGGGGCGGAATCCTCAATCACGACGGGAATCTTCGGACCCGCCAGGCCGTCGCGCAGAACCTGAAGCTGGTACGTGCCCCGGATCAGGTTCGCGGGAATCAGCAGATTCACCTGCGTCGGCGACACGTAGTAGAGGGACGCGGGCTGATTGGCGATCAGGATGCGAAGGCCGGTGCCCGGCAGCAGCGTCGGCAGGACGTTACCCCGAATGTCGTCGGCGGATATCGCTCGGGTATTGAAGGATAGGTTCGAGCCATAAAGCGTGGCGATGGTGTTTGGAGCCAATGGCACCACGGTGTTGGAAGCAGCGTTTACCAGCCCCTCCGGCACATACCGTGGAGCAAGCGGAGCCTGCCCCAGCAGAAGCAGGCACGCAACTGTGGCTGAGCCGGTCAAGTCCAACTAGTGCTGGTGACCCGGCGATTCTCTCAGCGCAGGTTGATGAAAACCGCCGGCGGCAGTTGAATGCCTTCGGCGACGGTGCCCGTGACCTCATACTCCCCCGGCTCCAACGGGGGAACAACGGCATTTATTTGGTACAGACCCACGTACCCCGGCGCCAGCCCGGCATACGCCACTGTCACAGTCTGGCCTCCGAACCTTAGCGTGAAGGAGGCAAGGGTATTGGAGTCGCGTACGACGCGGCCTGCCGGCTGCGGCGGACTTACTGCACCAAACCCCGTCCCCCAGAACGTGATCGTGTCCCCGGGCCGCGCCGATCGGGACGCTACTGCCGGCCCGAAGGAACCCGGCGGTCCCACGAACGTACCATCAGGGTGCTGGGCGGCGGCGAACTGCCGTCCCGAAGCGGCCCTGAATTCCGCCGGAGCCCACAGGCCAGGACTGGCGGACGACATCGCGACGCTCTGCGTCATCTGGCCTTCCAGCGTCGCCACAGTCAACGCGGCCTGTCCTGGCGGCACCCCATCCGGAACCTGCGCGTTGATCTGATCGGGCGATACATAGCTGAGGTACGCCGGACGCCCGCCGACAGTCACCCGGACACCGCCGACCTCAACGGGAGCTTGGCCCGACGAAATCGCGGCGTCCCAACGCGCAATGGTCCGGGCAAGCCGAGTGCCGTAGATTTCGATCCATGCCTGCGGCGCCAGCGTCGAACGTATCCCGTAGGCCGACGCCGTGGTGGTCGAATCCGCCGCAAAAGCGGGAGGCCCGGCGGCAGAAAGCCGGAATTGCGTGGCGTGGATGCGGTCCCCGGCATTCGTAGAATCGCCATTGGCCGCATTCGCCGCCGCGTAGAAAACGACCGTTCCCACGTCTTCAGCCGGTGCCTGCCAGAAGAAGCGGAAAGTGCCGGAGGGCTGCGGGTTGTCGTGCCCGATGTACTCAAGCGGCGCGCCGGGCGGGCAAGAGCCGGCGGTCTTCGGCTGCTCCACCATCAGATCCGTACTGGCACAGCGAACGGAGGTGGCGTTGCTCGCTGGACTGAAAGACCCCGACTGGGCGTGGGAATCCACTGCCCGGCGGGCCGTCATCTGAAATCCATAGATGTTGTGGGGGTCCGTGACCCGGACGACGACAACCCGAGTCTCACCCGGACGGTAGCCCGCTTCGCCCTCGATCGTAATTTCGACTGCGCTACCGAGCGACGCGTTCAGGTGGCAGCGCAACTGGGAGCAGGTACCGGCGTCGCGCGGAGCCCCCGACCGTCCTACCGGCGCGCCGCCCGGAAACGCCAGCGCCAGCAAGGACAGTCCCAACACCAAAAGGACTGCCCCCGCCAGCGGCCTGCGCATCTACTTCAGGTTGATAAACAATCCGGGTGCGATCGGCGTGCCGTTAATCATGCCCCGAATTTCGTACTCGCCCGGCACGATATTCGGGACCACCGCGTTCAACTGGTAGAGTCCCACTTGGCCTGGAGTGTGCCCGGCGTACTCCAGCACCACTGGCGTGTCGCCAAACTGAAGGGTGATGGCGTTCAGCGCTGTCTGCCCCGCCACCACGCGTCCCGCCTGCTGCGCCGGAGTTACGGCGCCCAAACCGATTGCGTAGATCAGAATGCGGTCGTTGGGCCTTGCCGACCGGTAAGACGGGCTTTCGGCGGGGCTGCCCACGAACGGACCGCTGGC
>JBGTFZ010000068.1:0-69083 GCA_041746955.1 Bryobacteraceae bacterium | reverse complement strand
CCCGATCTTTGAAGTTCATCAAAAGATGAACTTCTCCATCGCTCGTGATGGAAGCGTGCAATTCGATGTGACTGCTTGAGTCCGCCGCTGGAATGGCCCACGATTGTGGCTGCGCCTGCCGCCCGATTCTTAACGGCCGCTTTTCCTGGAGCCAATGTCCGCGGGCTGCGAGGCGAAATAGATCGGGAAGGAACGTTTCGAGAGCGGCGTTGAGTGCCGTTACGTCCGAGATCGATTCATCGCGAATCGCAACGTACAGGCATCGGGCCGCGAATGTCGGTTTCGTGGGATCGTCCGACGACGTCAGAATCTCGATGTGTCTGGAAACCGTCTTGGGAACCACGTCGGGATCCAGTTGGCGGTCATTCCGCGAAGCTTCTTGAAGCCCCAGGTTGCTCAGATAGTAACGATCCAGCACCGTGCCGCCCTCTGCCCTCAAGTCGCGAACCGCGTGCAGAGCTTGAATAATCGTGACGAAAGAACGCGGACGTGTAAGCGCTGGGTTCTCGGAAAGCCTCTCGCAAGCGACTCCAACGTAATTGCCGAGCAGCGTCCATTCGGCCCGCGACAGCGTCTGCTTCATTTCCCATTTCTGGCGGATCGCGAAAAGCGCATCCGTCGGTGACGTTTGGAGGTCAGCCACCTCTAGCCGGAAATCGAGGCGGTCTTCCTTCGCCGATTCGAGAAGCGTTTTTGCGATGTCAGAAAGCGAGATCGTCTCGTTGCGCCCGGCGGACATGACATCGCGGGATCGCTCTAGAAAGTCTCTGAGGGAATCGGTGATTCGGATAGAGAGCGTTTGTTGTTGGGGTCGGCGATTCACGAGTTGGGATCAGGATGCCACAAGAATCGTGCAAATGCAACGGTGCACCCTATTGTATCGATACATTTTTCGTGGCATCATATTCCCACTGGAACCTCCCCATGAACTCCCTTTCAGCTCCGAATCCGCTCTCATCTGTTTGGAAAGACACCACCTTCGAACCGCACTTCAGCATCGCCGAGCTGGCGAAGCAGTGGAAACTGGGCCGCGAAACCGTCCGGCTTCTGATCAAAGACGAGCCAGGCGTCGTCCGAATTCGGCTAGGTCGCCGGAAATCTCTGACTCGGTACTCCATCCCTGAATCCGTGGCCCGGCGTGTTCACACCCGCCTATTTAATCCTTGAAGTCGCCCCATCTGGATCCTGGTGCCCATCGCGAGGGTGGCAGGAACGGAATCAATTAAACTAAACCAGAGGAACCGCTTGATGGACGCACTTGCTGAGAAGCTCGATACGAAATTGCGCACCTGGAAGCCAGAAACGGCGGCTCAGGTAAGGGAGCGCGTCGCGGAGATGATTGACCTTGCCGATGAGGATGCCCTCGACTTGATGCGCTCGCGGATTCGCGAGCAAGAAGTGTTGGACATCTTGGATGAACCCTCGACCTGGTGAGGTTTGGCTGGCCGATCTCGGATTGGCCGCGAAGACTAGGCCGGTCGTGATCGTATCGCGTTACGATCCCGAGCCACCGCGGGCTTTAGTCTTGTTCGTCCCGCTGACGACCCAGAGTCGGAAAAGCCGATATGAAGTCGCCTTACCGAAGCAACACTACCTTGACCGCGAATCCGTTGCCAACGTGCAGGGCTTGAGTTCAATTCCGACAGCTCGGCTCGAGCGAAGGCTCGGAAAGCTGCCAGAATCGGTCTTGGCCGAGTTAAGAATGGTGCTGTCGTTCGCGCTCGATCTCGAATAGACCTGTAGACCTGCTTTGCGTGTTCTCGCTGGCTGGAGGAGCGCCCCACCACTCACTATTCGGCTTTCGCTTTCGTAGCCAGGACGACCGGTTTCGGTCTTGGCTTGTCCGCGAACGCTTCCTGGAGTATTTGGGTGAGCCGTGCCTGCCGCTCGGGCACCCATCGAGCATAATGTTGCCGAACGGTCTTCTCATCGTCGCCCAGAAGATCGGCCACGTCGGCGACGGGTACGCCTCGCTGCAACAGAATTCGGGCAAACGTATGGCGGAAGCGGTGCGGCGTCGGACGCTCTTCGAATCGGCCGGCAAGTTCGAACACCCGATTGATTTTGCGACGCCAAAGATCAGTCACGGTCTCCAGCCGGTCCGATAGCCCGATGACAAAAGGCCGCGCGCCGCGTTCACGAGCCAGTTCGATCAACTGGTCACGTAACCAGTCAGGAATCCAGGTGTACACATCGCCGCCGTTCTTCTTGGCACGGAGGAAAAGCTCATTGCCCCGCAGCCGCGAAATGTGAAAAAGGCCTGCGTCCGAAATACGCAAGCCGGTGTAGGCAAGAAGCCAGATGAACTTCTTCACGTCCTCACCGGTCCAGCACCCCTCTCCGGTGTGATTCTTCCAAGCAACCGGCGGCAGACGGTCACACGCATCAACGATGCGATGAAGTTCCTCATCCGTAAACGGAACTTTGTTGGTCGGACGATTTGCGCCGATGGGTGGACGCAGATCCGAGGTCACCGGACTCTTAGCGATCCACTCCCGATTCACACAGAACCGGAAGAACGACCGCAACATTCCGAGGGCGTGTCCTTTGGTCCGCACGCCGAGCTTTCGCGTTGCGTAGAACGAATCAATGTCGCTCGGTGTGAATTGTTCGAGTAGCCGGTAGCCCCGCGACTCCGCTAGCGCGCGAATCTGCCGGGCAAACGACCTATGCTTGCTGAGGGTGGCTGCCGTGATCCCCGATGCCTCGCGCACAAGCAGGAAGCCCTGAAGCGCCTCCTCGACGGTGATCCGCGTATCGTTTACCGTCTCTGGCTCGGGCGACAGGGCCGCAACCGATGACGGAAGCGCTGTCCAAGAACCCGTCGCTTCCCAAGCCGCGATTACCGCCTTGGCTTCGGGCCAGTGAACCTGTTCGGTGTTCGCTCGTTTGAACTTTCCGTTGAGCGTACCGGATGCGTAGATCGGACAAAAGCACTTTTTCGACGAACGCCGGAGCTCGTCCACTTCGTACGTTCTCTCATCGCGTGCACGTCCAGCGGTGCAATTTATGGAGTGCCGACGATAGGCATTGAGGGCCACCGCGCTAGGTTCAGTCTAGCACCCATTGCCCAAAATTGCCCAAGAAGCGCGCCGTTTTCGGCTATCTCATTGAGAAAGTTTTGGCGGTGAGGGTGGGATTCGAACCCACGGAACCCGTGAAGGTTCAACGGTTTTCGAGACCGCCCGATTCAACCACTCTCGCACCTCACCGCAGGCAGACGATTTGCTTCAGTATAACCGTGCACGGCATTCCCTCAAAGCGCCGTTCTCTGGCGTAACCGTAAATTTTCTTGCGGGAGTGCGGTTCCGCTGCTACACTACGAAACAGTTGTTACGTGATCGGCTGCTATCTCTAGCGTCAAGAGTTGATTTAAATGATTGTAAATAAAAGAGTTACGCTAGAAACGAAGGACGCTTCAGAGAAAGTGTCAGTAGTCCGGCCCTGCCCAGGGGTATCAGCAAATCAAAACCAAATAGATTGGGCGGGGATCGATGTCTCATTCTTGGCTTCTCCTTTTTGGAGCTATCAGCCTGGTCGTGCCAACGACCGGCTTCGCGCAGACTGCTTCCTTGAGTCTTGCTTCCGCTTCCGGCACCGCCGGAGCACCCGTTTCGCTGAATTTAACACTCGCCGGGACGACAACGTCGACCGGAGTGTCCTCGATTCAGTTCACCCTTAACTTCTCCTCCACTGAGTTTTCGTCCGTCGCCGTTTCGCCAGCCGATGCGACTAATGGTTCGAACAAGTCGCTGACCTGCAAGGCGTCATCCGGACGCCTCCGCTGCGCGGTCTGGGGCATGAACGGCACCCGCGTACAGAACGGCGTCATCGCGACGGTCACCGCCATCCCTAGCGTGTCCTCACCTGCGGTGTCGCGAAACATTTCCACCAGCGACGTGCTGGCGGCGCTGGCGGATGGCAGTCTACTGCCGGCCTACGCGGCGGATACGGGAACGGTCTCGGTTTCCCTTCCAGAGTCCGCGCCGGCGTCCGTGCTTTCCTCTCTCACCTGTCCTTCCATTCTTGTGTCGGGAGAGGGCGGAAACTGCACGGTGAGGCGAACCGGCAGTACCACCAGTCCGATGGCCGTCGGCGTCTCCGATGGCACATCGCGCATCTCGGTGCCTTCATCGGTGACGATCAACCCCGGGCAGACATCCACCACCTTCGGAGTCGTCGCATCCACTTTTTCCACGGATAGCGTCGCCACAATCCGGGCGACGCACAGTGGCGTAACCGTGACGGCCGACGTCACCTTGAGGGCGCTTCCGGCATTGACCTCTCTAACGTGTGCGCCCTCCACCATCGAATCCGGACAGAGCGCCGTGTGCACCGCGACCCTATCCCGTGCCGCCGACACTTTGATGCCTGTCGCTCTGTCGACAAACACCAGCCGCCTCACCGTGCCTGCGGCAGTTTCCATATCCTCCGGCTCATCGTCCAAGACATTCACCGCCACGGCCGGAACGATTCAGGGCGCTACCCCGGCGGCGGTTACTGCGGTGCTGAACGGCACCTCCCGAACGGCAACGGTAACGCTATCGCCGCAGACCGTGGGCTGCCCTTGCTCGATCTTCGGGCCCGAAGATCTACCGGCCATGCCGACCGCCAGCGACACGTCCGCAGTCGAACTTGGGTTGAAATTTCAAAGCAAGGTATCTGGATACGCGATTGGCGTCCGTTTCTACAAGCGGTCCTACAACACTGGCACTCACACCGGGCGGCTGTGGTCGCGCTCCGGACAACTCCTGGGAAGTGTGACGTTTCAGAACGAAACGGCGACCGGCTGGCAGCAGGCGAACTTCTCTACTCCCGTTGCCATTGCCGCTAACACCACTTACGTTATCAGTTACCGCGCTCCCGTCGGCGCTTATTCGGTCACGCAGAATTACTTCAAGTCGACTGGCGCGGAGAACGGTCCACTGCGGGCATTGGCGGACGGAGAAGATGGCGGCAACAGTGTATTCCGCTATGGAAACTCGGCCTTTCCGAACGATACTTTCAAGTCGAGTAACTACTACGTGGATGTCGTGTTTAATGGACAAGCCTCCGGCGCCGCCACGTCTGTCCCGATAAGCTCTGAAATCCCACTGATCAGTTCGCTGGCCGCGGAGGGCTCGACGGCACTGTCGTCCGGCCTACGTGTAAGTGCTCCCGAGACGGAGTTTATTCATCCCGGCGAAAGAGTCAGCTTCATTGCCGCCGCAGAGCGGCCTGGTGGCGAGCCTGTCGGGATTCTGGCCTCGGGACTTCCGGAAGGCGCGACCTTCGACCGTGACACCAACCGGTTCGAATGGACTCCGGCCGCCGATCAGGAGGGCGATTTCAGTCCAGCCTTCGACGCCCAGACAACGCTGGGCGAGGTGGCCTCGCAAGCCACCAGAATCTCGGTTGGCTGGGGTACGCCTTCCGTCACTTCACTGGCGGGCCTAAGCTGCAACTCGGATAATGTGGCGACGCTCGACGGCAAGTGGCTGACCGCCGCTAAAGACGAATTCTTCGGCGACGGTTCCACGGACGAGTTGGGTGGCACACGTGTGCGGCTGAACGGGTCCCCCGCGCCGTTGCGCTTCGTCAGCCCAAGCCGGGTGGAACTGGAGTGCCCCTCTCTTCCCGCTGGAAGTGAGGTTCGAATCGATGTCGAGACGGCCACAGGATCGGCGCAAACAGTCATCGTTCCGTTACAAACGGAGTCCGTTGAACCCCAGTCAAACTAGACATTTGTAGGACATTCAGTGGCAGGTCCCGGTGTTCGGCTGGGGCCTGTCACATTACCGAAAATTGACACTTCCGCCCACTCATTAGCAATTCGAGAGCCATTCCCTCGTGCCCCCCTGTGCGATTCCGCTGCGTACCTCGAACATTCTAATTGACCCGTGCGGATGGCGGACCAAATGCACTGCATTTTATGCAGTGTCTGTTGAGGGAATTCGTAGTTCACACATCGCACTCTCTAGGGACGCTCGTCCTGCGCGGAAACGGCGGGCGCGCTCGAATCACTACATCTCGTGTTTAGCCAGCGAGCGGAGACGGGAATCATGATCCGGCTATTGTGGGTGGCGCTGGCGGTCTCGTTCTCGATGCAGCCCATGTTGGCGCAGGCCAACTGTTCGTCGCCCTCTAACGCTATCGTCGCGGAGAACTGCCTGCCCGGAAATCCGGAGAGTGAATGGCGGATCAACGAAGCAGGCGACCCGGGGGTCCAGGGCTTCGCTACTGACATCAGTGTCGATGCCGGCCAAACCGTCTTCTTCAAAGTGAAGACGGATGCGACCTCGTACAGGATTGATATCTACCGGATCGGCTACTACGGCGGGAACGGGGCTCGCAAAGTGGCAACCGTTCTGCCCACCGCAACGTTGCCCCAGAGCCAGCCCAATTGCTTGACCGAGCCCTCAACGGGCCTGATCGACTGCGGCAACTGGAGCGTGTCGGCTTCGTGGGCCGTTCCCAGCACTGCCGTTTCCGGTCTTTACATCGGCCGACTGCAAGGACAGGACGGTTCGGGCCCCAGTCACATGATGTTCGTTGTTCGCAACGACAACAGCTTCTCCGATTTCCTTTATCAGACTTCCGATTCCACTTGGCAGGCGTATAACGATTACGGCGGAAACAGCCTGTACGTCGGCTCTCCCGCCGGACGGGCGTATAAGGTCAGCTACAACCGGCCGTTCAGTACCGCCAGTAATCAGTTCGGCGTGCACAATTGGTGGCTGGTCAACGAGTACCCGATGATCCGGTGGCTGGAGCGGAACGGCTACAACGTCAGCTACTCGACGGATGTAGACACGGCCCGGAGGGGCAACGAACTGCTTGAGCACAAAGTGTTCCTTTCCGTGGGGCATGACGAGTACTGGTCGGCCACGCAGCGGCAGAACGTCGAAGCCGCCCGGGACGCTGGCGTCAGCCTGGCGTTCTTCAGCGGCAATGCGATCTTCTGGAAAACCCGGTGGGAAAACAGTATCGCCGAGCCTGCGATTTCCCATCGCACGATCGTCTGCTATAAAGAGACGCTCGCCAACGCGAGGATCGATCCCAGTCCCGAATGGACCGGCACGTGGCGCGATCCCCGTTTTAGTCCGCCCGCGGATGGGGGGCTTCCTGAAAACTCGCTTATGGGCACGCTGTTTAAGGTGAACTGCTGCCATAACCCTTTCGCGATCGACGTTTCTTCGGCGGAGGGAAAGCTCCGATTCTGGAGGAACACCAGTTTCGCTTCGATTCCTCCCGGTGAAATTCGCTCGACGGGAATCGGCCTCCTGGGATTCGAATGGGATGAGGCTCCGTCCGACTCTTTTGCGCCGCCCGGACTGATCCGGCTGTCGACAAGCGTGCGAAACGTCAATTCGTATCTGCTCGACTTCGGGTCGACCTACGGTAGCGGCACGGCCACCCATCACCTCGCTCTTCATCGGCGAACCAATGGAGCCTACGTATTTGGGGCGGGCACCAACCGGTGGTCCTGGGGCTTAGACGGGGGCGACCACGGTGACGGAGTTTCCGTTGAAGATCCGAACGTACAGCAGGCGACGGTCAACCTGTTCGCCGACATGGGCGCTCAGCCCGGCAGCCTTCAGGCCGGACTCGTTCCGGCTGCCGCATCCACCGACGTTGCTCCGCCGGTCACGTCCATCACCTCGCCCGCGCCGGGAGCGAACGTGTCCGGGGCGGTTACCGTAACCGGCACTGGCTCCGACGTTGGCGGACTGGTGGCTTCGGTCGAAGTGTCCGTTGACGGTGGCACGGTGTGGGCGGCTGCCTCCGGAACGGCAAACTGGACTTTTGCCTTCACGCCGGCAGCCCTGGGCCCGGTGACGATCCGGAGCCGGGCGATCGACGATAGCGGAAATCTTGAAACGCCCGCCGCGGGCGTGACCGTGAACTCCGTCCTTCCCACGTGCCCATGCACGATCTTCGGACCGGCGGCGGTGCCGGGGACGGCGTCGAGCGGGGATAGCGGGGCGGTGGAACTGGGCGTGAAGTTCCGGACGTCGCAAGCGGGCTTGATCACGGGAGTGAGGTTCTACAAGGGAGCGGCGAACACGGGAACGCATACGGGGAACCTGTGGTCGGCGACGGGAACTTTGCTGGCGACGGTGACGTTCACGGGCGAGACGGCGACGGGGTGGCAGCAGGCGAGTTTCGCGTCGCCGGTGGCGGTAAGCGCGAACACGACGTATATCGCGTCCTACCATGCGCCATCGGGCGGGTATGCGTTCGACGCGAACTACTTTGGGACGGCGGTGGTGAATCCGCCGCTGCGGGCACTGGCAAGCGGGGAGGACGGAGGAAACGGAGTCTTCTTCTATAGCGCCACCAGCGCGTTCCCGGCGAACACGTTCGGATCGACGAACTACTGGGTGGACGCGGTGTATGTGGAGGGCGGGGGGCCGAACCAGGCTCCGGTGGCGGTGAACGACAGCTACACGACGCCGCAGGGGCAGGCGCTGACGGTGGGCGCGCCGGGGGTGCTGGCGAACGACAACGATCCGAACGGGAATGCGGTCTCGGCGGTGAAAGTGGCGAATCCGGTGAACGGGATCGTGACGCTGAACGGCAATGGCGGGTTCACGTATACGCCGAACGCGGGGTACGCGGGGGCGGACAGCTTCACGTATCGGGCGAACGATGGGTCGCTCGATTCCAACACGGCGACGGTGTCGATTACGGTGACGGCGGTGGGGGGAGATACGATACCTCCAGTCGTCAGTTCCCTGAACGATGCGCCGGCCACGACCTCAGCCGTCATCACCTGGGCGACGGACGAGCCTGCCAGCGCCCGTGTGAACTATGGAACCTCGCCGGCGGCATTGACCCTGACCTCATATCGCGCGAGCCTCCAGTTATCGCATACCCGCACCCTCAGCGGCCTTGCCTCCGCGACTACTTACTATTACCGCGTCGTCTCCATCGACGCCGCCGGGAATGCGGCCACCTTCCCCACATCCGCGAATCCGCCGCTTAGCTTCACTACCGCGCATCTTCCATCCGCCACTGCCGTGCTGATTGGCACGCAGCTTTCAGGTAACGCCGCCTCGCTCGTTGGTAACGACAACAACTTTTACCAGGTGAGTTCGACGACCTCCGGAACGCGGACCGCTGCTTGGTACGGATCGTTCGCTTCCGTGCCGGCGGTCCTCTCCAACCTGAGCATCACCTACCGCGGCAAGAACAGCCGCAGTTGTACAGAGAGCGTGTCCATCTGGAACTGGACAACCAATGCCTGGATAGAACTGAACTCCCGCGCCGTATCGACAGGCGAGGTTGTGCGCTCCAACCTCGTGCCGCCGGGCTCCGCCAGCACCTACGTCAGCGCGGGCGGCGAGGTCCGGGTACGGATTCAAGCCACGAACGGTTCGAATTCCTTCACCAACAGCGGGGAGTCGATGCAGATTCTCTACGATATTCCCTAGGCTCCCTTTGGCCGTGGAATGATGCCCCACTGGCAAATCGTGCTGGGGATTGGCGCCCTGGCGCTTCAGGCCCAACCTACGCTCACAATCTCCCCCGGCGGCGGCACGCAGCTCCGGCCGGGCGAGCAAGCGGAGGTCTATATGACCCTTAGCCTCCATAGCGGCATCACGGCCCTGCAGTGGGAAGAATCGCTGGACGACGGCCTTGCCGCCGCAATCCGCGAAGTTCAGTTCGACTCCAGTGCCGCAAAGCAGTTGCAGTGCCACCAGCGGTGCGTACTGTACGGGCTGAATACCAACCCGCTTCCTTCCGGCATACTGGTCCGGACGTCGATTCGCCTTACTGGATCCGCATCCGCCGGGCGCGCCTACCTGCGGCTGGCCAACGTCCAGGGCGTGGACGCAACCGGAGCTTTGGTCGACATCGCCGCGCCGGGAGAGATTGAGTTTCAAATCCTGGAGGACGGCCGTCCAAGCGCCGCCGCCGATGGCATCGTAAACGCCGCCAGCTACGCGCCAGGACTTGTCCCGGGGGGTCTCGCCATACTCTTCGGCAGCGGACTTTCGCCCATATCAGGAACTGAATCCGCCGGTGCGTCGCTCAACCATCGCGGCGTCTCCGTGTCCGTCAACGGGCGGCCCGCCGCGCTGATCTCGATTGGCAATCAGGGCGGCTTCGAGCAGATCAACTTTCAGACGCCGTTTGAGTCCGAAGCCGGGCTTGCCACCGTCGAGATCGACAACAATGGACGGCGCACGGCGGTTCAGGGTGTGGAGATCTACGCCAGCCAGCCCGGCGTTTTCGAGATCGCATCGGAGTCCGGCGGCCGCATGGCAGCCGCGGTCGATTCGGCGGGACGCCTGGTCTCGCCATCGAATCCAGCCCGGCGCGGAAGCGATATCTCGCTCTACTTCACCGGTGGCGGTCGCGTCGAACCTTTCGTCGCCTCGGGCGCCGTGGGTCCCGTTCCGCCGCCCCGCCTGTCCGACTCCGTCCGCGTGACGCTGAATGGGGTGGACTGTCCGTTGCTGTTCGCCGGATACGCACCCTTCGCCGTCGGTGTCTATCAGCTAAACTTTCGAGTACCTGTTGACGTTTCACCCGGCGACGCGCTGCCCCTTCTGCTGCAGGTGGGCGGCTACCCAGCGAATCCGGTTCGGTTGCCCGTCCAGTAAATGTACCGGTTCGATTGGCTGGAGAAAAAGAAGCTGGAACCCGCTGTGATTCCGGCGGACGATTCGGGGAAGGTCCGGCCTGTCGTTTGGCGTCTTGGCTTCACCAGCCTGCTGACCGACATCTCGGCGGAGATCGTCAACAGCACCCTTCCTGCGTTCGTCGTTCTCTACTTGCACGCCGGACCGCTTGTTTTCGGCGCGATCGACGGCATCTATCACGGGATGGCGGTCGCGCTGCTGGGCCTCGCCGGAGGAATCCTCGCCGATCGAAGGCGGCAGTACAAGCAGATCGCCGCCGCCGGCTACGGGCTCTCCGCAGTGTGCAAGCTGGGTCTGCTCGCAGTCGGTTCTTCGACGGGTTGGCTGGGCGTGCTGGTGGCGCTCGACCGCGCTGGCAAAGGAGTGCGGACCGCGCCGCGCGACGCCCTCCTGTCGCTGGGCAGCAAGGGAGCCAGCCTTACTAACGCGTTTGCCGTCCATCGCGCCATGGATGCGGGCGGCACGATGATCGGCCCCCTGATCGCTTTCTTTCTGCTGTCGCGGTATCCGAACGCCTATAACGCACTGTGGCTGACCAGTTTCGTGTTCGCGTTGCTCGGGCTTGCGGTGATCGCATTGTTTGTCGACAATCCGCGCGAGGAGGCCCATCACGCTTCCTCCGAATCGCTGGCCGAGGGGCTGCGGAACATCGCGAGCGGCGTCACGGTCCGGAAGATTCTGGTTGCGGGAACGTTGTTGGCCGCAGTCACCCTCAGCGATGGATTCGTATATCTGCTTCTGCAAAGCCGCAGCGGCGTAGCGGCGCACTACTTTCCGCTCTACTACATGGTGACGGCGGGGTCGTACATGCTGCTTTCGATTCCCGCGGGCCGGCTGGCGAACCGTGTGGGCCGGACGACGGTCTTTCTGGGCGCGCACGCGCTGCTGCTGCTGATGTACGCGTCGATCTCGACCGGGTTCCTCGCCGGAGGCGCGCTGCCCCTGTTTCCGCTGCTGCTGTTCGGCCTCTTCTACGCTGGAAGCGAGGGAATCCTGATGGCGATGGCCAGTGAAGCGATTGAAGCACGGCGCCGGACGACGGGCCTTGCACTCCTGAACACGGGCATCGGGCTCGCCCGTATGTCGGGTTCACTTGCGTTCGGCTGGATGTGGCATTCGCGCGGAATCCAGCCCTCCGTGCTGCTTTTCGGGTCGCTGCTTGCTGCCGCGATCCTGGCCGCTGGCATCCTTCTCCGGCGCGCGGATCGGGAGCGGACCGTTGAAACCTAGCCGCGACCTATTGTTTCTGATGCTGTGCCTGCTTAGCGCGGCGGGCTTGATCTGGTTTTATTCGCGCATCCCGGTCGCGGCTCCGTCAGCCCCAGCCGTGGCCTCGACGCGTCCCGTCCATCCGCCTGCGGAGCCACTCATCACCGTGGAACCCGAACCCGCCGAAACAGTAGCGCCAGCGGCTGAAGCCAATCCGCCCGCTCGCAGCGGATGGAGCCGGATCTTCTTCCGCTGGACGAATACCGATCAACGCTACGGCAACCTTGCGTTTGTCGAAAGGGATGCACTGGACGCACCGGTATTCGTCGATGGCCTGTCGTGCGAGGTAGTGCACTTCGCGGCGAACACTGGCGTTTGCCTTCAGGCCGATCGTGGCGTGATCACCCGGTATTCCGCCGTACTGTTCGATTCGGCATTCCGTCCGGCGCACAAGATCCCACTGAATGGAATTCCAAGCCGCGCGCGCGTGTCACCCGATGGCCGCTTGGCGGCGGTAACCGTCTTCCTCAGCGGGCACTCTTACGCGTCCGTGGACTTCACTACGAAAACTTTGCTGATCGACACCGCAAACGGAGAAGTGCTTGCAAATCTGGAGGACTTCCAGATGTCGCGCGACGGCAGCCCGTTCTCCCGCGCCGACTTCAACTACTGGGGTGTTTCCTTCGCCGCGAACAGCCGGCGCCTCTACTGTACGTTGTCCTCCAACCGGCAGCATTATCTGGTGGAGGCCGACTGGCAGACGAGGCAAGGGCGCGTAATTCACGACAATGTCGAGTGCCCGTCACTCTCGCCGGACGGCAAGTGGATCGCCTATAAGAAGCGGGTGCCCGGCGACCGGGTCCGCTGGCAGCTTCACGTGCTGAACCTCGCCAGCGGGAAGGAAACCGCGCTCCCCGAGGAACGCAACGTCGACGATCAACTGGAATGGCTGGACAACAGCCACGTACTCTACGCCCTGCCCGAAAGCCAGACGACGGCCAGCGCGCGGATGGACGTATGGGTGGCGGACACCAACAGCGGGGCTATTGCGCCCCGCAAGATGCTGGCATGGGCGTACTCGCCCGCCGTGGTTCGGGCGCGCCGCTAAAGACGCGCCACCGGCCTAAAGACCGGGAATTGCCGCCGACGCCTGATTCGAGTTGACGCTCGAAAGGTTCGAACTATTCACCGCCGTGACGACATAGTAGTAAGTATTCCCCCCGACCACCGTGGTGTCCGTGTACGACGTGCCACTTACTTTCGACGGAGTGATGAGGTTGTAGGGCCCGCCCGAGTTTGACCCACGGAAGACGTTATATCCCGTCACGCCGGAGGACGTGCTGGCGACCCACGTCAGCGCGACCGTTCGCGGCTGCGCTGGTGGCGGCACGGTCGGGGGAATCACGACTGGCGTTCCACACTCGCCGCCGAGCGCGCCGTTCACCACTCGCTGCACGAGAGCGACATTGCAGACGCCCGCCCCGACAAGGCTGGCCGAGCAGGGCTTCGCGCCAATGGTCATATCGACGCCCAACTGCACGTCGGTCTGGTTCACCGCGCCGTCGCCGTTCAGGTCGCAACCGCTCGAAAGCACGGGCGTCCCGGCTCCAATCGGCGCGTTCATATCGGCCTGAATCTGCGAAGCCGTCCGGGGTACGTTGTAGATCCGGATCTCGTCGATCATGCCCGAAAAGTATTGGTTGGTCGACGTGCTGCCGCCGATAGAGAGGGGCTGCGTTGACGTGTTCAGGTTGGTTGACCGGCTGGCCGTCGAAGCCAGAACTCCATTGACATAAAACCGGAGCTGCGAACCATCGAACGTCAGCGCCAGATGCGACCATACGTTCGCCACCAAGGGGGAAGGGGCAATCGCCTCGATATATCCCGAACTGATGATCGTTCCGCCCGCAGGCCGACCGCTGAAGGTCGAAGTGGCTTCCATGTAGTAGAGATCGCGCGCTTTCACCATCACATCGGTCCATTTGTTGGGTATCGACGACGGGTTAACCCACGCCTCCAGCGTCATTCCAGACGTCAGGTTCAGCGCTGCCGAGTGTTGAATCGTGACCGTCGAGTTTGAGCCGTTAAAGGAAAGCGCCTTGCCGAACTTTCCGCTGGATGTCCAAGTCGCGTTGCTGATCGCGCCCGCGTTTCCGCCACCGGAAGAATCGGAAAGCGACGTGCCGGAGCCTTCGTCGAAAGAATACGCCGCCACCAGACCCGGGGACTGCGCGAAAGCGTTAGTGCAAATCAAAGCGCCGGTGAAAACTACCGGCAGCGCGTTCCGGACCCGGCGGAACCGCGCTCTGACAAAAAGTTTAGTCATAAGTATCCTCATCGCCGGGTAATGGGCGGGGCCCGGCATTCAGAGTTCTGTCGTCTTGTTTTACACGTAGCCTAGCGCACTTCACAAGTGTGACGCAATGGTCCGTAGATACCAAAAACCTCAGCCTTTTTTCCGGCACGGCGTTTTCGCGGATCACCGATAAGTTCTTCATGCCGTGTTGTTCCACCATTGTCACGAGAGATTTTGCATTTGTAACGTACTATACGTTCTACAGGTACTAAAAAACATGAAACTGTTCTTCGCGCGCCTTGTTCCTTTCGTCGTGATTTGTTCAGCTTCCGTATCCTTTGGGCAGAGTGTCAGTCTCAGCCTTCCCCAAACTGTGATTCCCCCCGGCGGGGCCGTCACCATCGACATTCGAATGGCTGGGGGTGCGCAACCGGCCAGTGTTCAATGGTCGCTGGCGTTTGCCGACTCTGACTTCGCCTTCGCTTCGATCACGCCGGGCGCGGCGGCGACGGCGGCGGGCAAGACACTGGCGTGCCATGGCGCGGCCGGCGCGCAAACCTGTGCCGTCAGTGGCTTGAATCTGAACGGTATTGGCGATGGAGTGTTGGCGACGGCATCGTTTACACTGGCATCCGGCGGAGGCCTGGTACGCCCTCTGCAACTGGCGGGCCTTGCGGCGTCGGCTGCGGGAGAACTTGTGCCTACGACAGCGGAGAACGGCTCCGTGACGATCGTCGTTCCGCCGGTGGTGCCGACGCAGTTGACGTGCAGCCCCGGCTCCCTGGTCGCGCCGGGAACGTCCAACTGTACGATTACGCTGTCGGGATTCGCGCCCGCTGGGGGTATCGCAGCCACCCTAGCCAGCAGCGTGACTGCGGCAGCCGTGCCTGCCACCGTGGCGATACCCGCCGGCTCGTCCAGCGCGACCTTTCCAGTATCGGTAGGCACCCTTACTGCGGACAGCTCGGCTACCCTCACCGCGGCTGTAAACGGCGGATCGGTTTCGGCGACGCTGGCCTTCATCGCGCCGCCGCAGCTTTCGAGCTTTGTGTGCAGCCCCTCGTCGATCACCGGCCCCGCTCCGCTGAACTGCGCCGTCGTGCTGACCAAGGCCGCCTTGACGGGTGGCGCCACGGTATCCATCGCCTCTTCCAGCACCAGCCTTACCGCGCCCACGCAGTTGATCGTGCCCGCGGGAAGCGCGTCCGCATCGATGGCCGTCGCCGCAGGTGCGGTTACCGCCGATCAAACCGCCGCCATCACGGCGTCGCTGAATGGATCGGTCCGCTCGGCCGCAGTCACACTTCTGGTCCCTGGCGTCAGTTGTCCGTGCAGTTTGTGGGCGCCGTCGAATACGCCGGCGAATCTGGCTGATTCTGACACGGCGGCGGTGGAGCTGGGCATGAAGTTCCGCAGCAGCGCGGCGGGCTATGTTCTTGGCGTCCGTTTCTACAAGGGCGCGGGGAACACTGGCACGCACACGGGAAGCCTCTGGAACAAGGCTGGAAAGCGGCTGGCGACGATCAAGTTCACCGGCGAAACGGCATCCGGCTGGCAGCAGGCGAACTTCACGGCCCCCGTCCACATCAGCCCGAACGAGACTTACACCATCAGCTATCGCGCCCCACGGGGACGGTACTCCTACAACCAATACTTCTTTAGCGGACCGGGTGTGGAGAACGGCCCCCTGCGCGCCCTCCGTGAGGGCGAGGACGGAGGCAACGGCGTCTACCGCTACGGCGCCTCCGCGTTCCCGTCGAGTTCCTACGTGGCCAGCAACTACTGGGTGGACATTGTCTTCAATACGCTGCCGTCCGCTACTCCCGCTGTAGTCCCGAAAGCGGCGGAGCTTTCGTTGATCAGCCGCCTGAGCGCCGTGGATGAGGCGATGCCCGAAGCGACTGAGCTTTCCGTTCCGGATGAAATTTTCGCGACGCCCGGAGAGCGCGTTAGCTTCCGGGCTGCAATCACGGATCGGGGCGGACGCCTGGCAAGCGCCATCCCAGCCGGACTTCCGGAGAATGCAACGTTCGACGCCGCATCCAGCCGGTTCGATTGGACCCCAAGTTCCAGACAGGCCGGCGAGCACGAGATCGCGTTCGACGCCGCAGGGAGCCTGGGCCGGACCCGGATCGTCGTCGGCGCGGGGCTGCCCGACATAGCCCGGGACTCAGATTCCGCCTGCACGGCGGGCGCGACAGCGACTCTTCGTGGCCAATGGCTAAGCCTGTCCGGTGAGGAGCAGGAAGACTTCAGCGGATCGTCGGAAGAACTGGCGGGAACCCGCGTGCGGGTTAACGGGCTGCTGGCGCCGGTGCTGGCGGTCAGTCCAGGCAGGGTAGAGTTCCAATGCCCGTCCGCGCCGCCGGGCACTGCATTGACGATCGTGGTGGAGACGCCGTTCGCGCAATCCCGCCCCCACGATTCGGTGATACGGGAAGCCCACGCTTCCGGGTCAAGGTAGAAGCCGGTAGTTGAATCCCTGGGTCATCGCGCCACTGCGGTAGATGGCCCAGCCCGATCCTGAAAGAATATCCACGCGGGAATTCCGCAGCCGCGGCGCGTAGTTCCAGTTCGAACGCATGCGCTTCATCGGATCGACAAAACGGTAGAAGCAGACACCCACCCAATCGCACCAATCCTTAATTGGATATCCGCGAAAAACGGGACCCACGCTGACCTTGTCCATAAACTCCAGGCGTAGGGCCCTAGCCTCCGCATGCAGGGGCTTCGCCCAGGTCGGAATCTCTTCGGGTTCTTCCCCTTCGCCGAACAGGCGCTTTCGCATCGCGTTGCGGTAGTCCAGCGTAACCAGCCGACGTGAAATCTCCACCTCCGCGCCGCGGGCAAGCGAGTGTCCCGCCAGCGCCGCTTCCCGCCGCAAACGCGTGGGACCCAAAAGCTCTTCCGGACTGAAGAAGTGCTCGCTGTCCACAAAGAGGATCTCACCGGGATATGCGGTGAGAAACGTCTCCCGTATGGGCGCAATGCTCTGAAAGGGAAGGCCGGTGTAGAAGGCCAGGATCAATTGGGAATTGGGTAACGCATACAACTTGACCGTTGAATCCAAGTCCAGCCGCTGAAGGTACGCCTTAAGAGCCTCTATTCTCGGCCAATTCGTCTCGATTTGCCTGGGACCCACGGTAATGCCAAAAATCGCGACGAGACCGGCAAGCATCGCGGGCGCCGCAACTACCGACATTCGCCGGTCGAACATTCTCGCCAGGCAGGCGCAGAATACAGCCAGCAGAACGACCGCCGGTCCGCGGTAAGTGAATCGGAGCCTGGCCAAGTCGAGGCTAACGGCTGGAATCAGCAGGAGAAACGTGGCGTATGCGGTGACGATCCAGACCGACAGAAGCAGCACCGGCTTAGTGGCGTCTCGAAGCGGCGCGGCAAGTCGATTGCCCAACCATGTTGGGGAGTAGATGCTGGCCAGAATCCCTCCCGCGAACACGGCGAACAAGAGCAGGTAATAGGGATTCACCGTCAACGGATATGTCAGCAGATCCTGTGGCAGCGACAGATAGGCGCGGGCTGACGGAATGATGCCCAGTTGGGACAGAAATCCCGTGCCCACCAGCCACGGAAGCGTTGCCGCTGAAACCGCAAGGCCGAACACCATCACCTTCGCGAAATCCCGCCGCCGCAGCAGCCAGGGGGCGACAAATGCCAACACCAGACACGTTGCCGCAAAGGCAACCAGGTGCGAGTAGAAAAGGAGAATGAAGGCCAATGCCCCGGCCAGATAGCTCCTCCATGTGCCCTTGGTCCATATCCACCAAATTGCCAACACCGAAAGCGTGCTGAACGTGATCATCGCGGAGTAGTAGCGCGCCTGCACCTGGGGGTCGATATTGCCGCCGAGAAATGCCCCCGCCAGAAGCGCCGTTATGGCCGCATCCCGGCCATACATCGACAGGCCGGCGAAATAACAGATCGCTGCGAAGAGAACGCCTAGCAACAGACCGGGCATGCGCGCGGCCCGCGTGCGGAGTTTGGATTCCTGAAGGCTCCTCCGTGCAGGCGGCGCGTCCAGCGTGTCCGGCTGGATCCCGTGCAGGGCGAACGAGGCGGCGATGGCATAAAGCGGCAGCCATCCGTGATAGATCGCAATGCCCTCCGGCGAGTAACTGATGTCCTGGAACTCATACTCCGGATGGTCCGGCCAGGGCCGGATCAGCGTGTTCTCGTAGATTGGCAGTCCTAAGTAGCGGTTGTGCGGGTAACCCGACTGTAAGATCGTCAGCGCGTTTATGGAAGATTCGGCCTCGTCAACCCAAAGCCGGTCTCCGTCCAGAATAGGCCATCGAAGGGCCGCGCCGGCCAATAGAACTGCCACGAACGCCGCCACACCAGCGGCTCTCCCTCTCGAATCGGCGAGCCTCAGGACGTTTCTCCGTTGCCTGCGGGCGTTGGGGCGGCATACTGCCGGGCTAGGCGTCCCAGATACCAGTCCATCGTCGAGGGCAGCAGTACGCCGGCGGCGCCGAATACCCGGCCGATCCAGGGCACATAGACGGTGTGGCCTCCTCGCCCTTCGGCGGCGCTAACCACGGCGTCCGCCACGTCTTCCGCCGTCACCACCCAGGACAGGCTCTCCACCCGTCCAGGAGGCCGTCCGGCGATCACGTGACTCCGGAAATTTGTCGCGACAATGCCCGGGCAGATTCTTACCACCCGGATATTTTCGTCACGCAGTTCCCGGCGCAGCCCGTCGCTGAAGCTGTGCAGGGCAGACTTTGTTGCGCAGTACGCGGCCGCCCAAGGAAGTGAACAGTATCCCGCGACGGAGCCGATGTTCACTACCGTACACTCGCCCTGGCGGCGCAAGGCCGGAAGGGCCAACTGCGTCATCCGCACTGCCGCCGTGACGTTGACGGCAAACAAACGCTCCAGAGCAACTGGATCGGTTTGCGACACCGTCTCGTACAATCCGATGCCGGCATTGTTCACCAGCGCGTCGATCCGGCCATATGCGCGAAGGGCCGCATTCACCGCTTCCTGCCGGACCGCCTCTTCGGTAATATCGCCGCGTAGCGCCAAATGCCGCGCGTCCGGCTCCGCGATTTCCTCCAGCGATACGCTGGCCACAAGCCATCCGTTCGCGATGAACTGGCGGGCGCAGGCTGCGCCGATACCGGTGGATGCACCGGTAATCAGGGCGACCTGTGGGGGAGCGGGCAGGGAAATCCTCGGACTTTTGGGAGCAATCGCAGGGCCAACACAGCAGGAAATACCCAGATTCGGATTTGTTCCCACCCAGCTGCACTTCGCGCGACAGCTTGCGGTGAGTCTTCCGCGTGCTTTACTCTTGTTATCTTTCCCCAGGCGGCTGCAACAAATCCCACTAATTCGCCTTCAGACTGCGGATGCCGTCGCTGCCGCCCCGAAGCCGGAATATTGATTGAAGCCACTTGACCATCCACGGACTAAGTAACCCCATGACATACTCGTCCGCCGCCCGCCGTCCCCCCAGCGCATAGGCCGGATAAGGGTGAATCGTCGACGAAAGCGCGCTTAAGGAGACGCCATTCTTCATGGCAACGGCAAACTCGCTGATCGTTTCTCCAGCGTGCGCGCCAAGGATCGAGACGCCTAGAATCTTCCCCCACCGGCTCGCCATCACCTTCACCATGCCCGTGGTTTGACCTTCGGTGATTGCGCGGTCCAGCTTAGAGTAAGGAAACCGGTACACCGTGAACTTAGTTCCGGCATCGGAAAGTTGTTTCTCTGTCCGGCCGGCTTGGGCCAGCTCCGGATCGGAGTAAGTGCACCAGGTGATGCGCCGCTCATCCAGCGACAAGGGAACTCCGAAAAGGGCGTTCACTACCGCCGTCTTGGCCATGTGCTCCGCCATATGCGTGAACAGGAACCGGCCCGCCACGTCGCCGCAGGCGAAAATGTGGCTGGCTGACGAACGGCAGTGCGAGTCGACAACCACACCCTTCCTGTTCACCGCCACTCCGGCGGCGTCCAACGCAAGCGATTCGATATTGGGCTGGCGTCCCGCCGCCACCAGCAGCGCGTCAGCCTCCAAACGCTGGCCGTCTTTCGTAATCACGGCATCCGATTCCAGGCGTTCGATCTCCGTGCCGAAAACGAATAGCACGCCTTCGCCGCGAAGGTGGGTAAGCAGTAGTTCGGCCAATTCCCGATCGTCGCGGGACAGGATGCCAGGACTTCGATTGACCACCGTCACGTCTGAGCCCAACCGCCGGAATGCCTGCGCCATCTCGATCCCGATGGGCCCGGAGCCAAGGATCACCAGCCGCCGGGGAAGTTCCTGAAGCTCAAACAGCGTCTCGTTGGTTAGCACTGGAAGTGCGCCGGCGTTGCCGAACTCCGGAACGCGGGGCCTGCTCCCCGTGGCGATCACAAACTTCCGCGCGCTAAGACGCCGGACGCCACCGCCGGTGTCCACTTCCACTGTGTCCGGATCGAGAAACCGGGCCTTGCCGGAGAGCACCTCCACGCCCAGTTTCTCCATGTTGGGAGGCGCGTCGGCTTCTTCGTAAATCTGCTCCCGGATCGCATGAACGCGACCGATCACCTTCGCGAAATCGTGCGCCGGATCGGCTGGAGCCAGGCCGTAGCGGTCGGCCGTGCGCATGTCGTGGGCGATCCTTGCCGCCTTCAACAGACTCTTGCTGGGAACGCATCCGCTCCACGTGCAGTCGCCGCCGAGCTTCTTCTCCTCTATGAGGCATGCGCTGGCGCCCAGCACGGCGCACATTCCGGCGGCGGTTAACCCCGCGGCTCCTCCGCCGATGACGATTACGTCGCGGTCATACTTCATGCGTATTCAGACTGCCGATCATGCGCGCCACCAGCGACACCGGCAGTCCGACGACGTTGAAGTAGCAACCCTCCACACGATCGACGTATCGAGATGCAAGACCCTGAATCGCGTATCCGCCGGCTTTGTCCATCGGCTCCCCGGAAGCGGCGTACTCATCGATCTCATTGTCATTCATCGGGAGGAAGCAAACTCGAGTGGTGGCCGAATCGACCAGCACTCCAGCGGCTGTCCTTACCGCGACGCCAGTGTGGACGGCATGCCAGCGTCCTTGAAGAGATCGAAGCATATCCTTTGCCTCCGCTTCGGTCGCGGGTTTCTCAAGGACGCGCCCTTCAACCTCAACCACTGTGTCCGCACCCACGATCACTTCGCCGGGATTCCACGCAGCAGCCTGCGCTTTCTGCCGCGCCAGGCGGAGCACATAGACGACGGGTGTCTCACCCGGCAGCCTCACCTCCGGGATGTGCGACGGCCTGATTTCCACCAGGAATCCGGCGTTCTGCAGCAGTTCCCGCCGCCGGGGCGAAGCCGATGCCAGAACGATCTTTTCGCGCATTCTCTGCAATGCTACACTGACGTTCGATCCCGCTCTATGGAACGCGCCGCGGGCCTGTTGACAAGGCTCAAATCCCGAAATCTTCCAGTGGAGGACCTCGCCAAAGCGGCGTGGCCGATGGCCGCCGGGAAGCGCCTGGCGGACCGCACTCGCGCCGCGAGCCTGGTTCGCACCACGCTGGTCGTCGAAGTGGAAGATGTCGTCTGGAGGCAGCAGCTGACTTCGCTTCGAGGCCAGATCCTTGCGAATCTCCACCGTGTGATGGGGCCCGGCATCGTCTCCGACATTGAGTTTCGCGTCGGGACGCCCAGGCGTCCTCCGCAGCGCGCCGAGTCGGCCGCCGCAGCTTCGGGCGACGAAGCGGATCGCATCGCCGACCCAATCCTGCGCCGCATCTACCGCCAGAGCCGGACCCGGACGGGAGCCTAAGCGAACGGAATGCGAATTACCGAAGAGCAGGTCCGCTATGTGGCGGATCTTGCGAATCTCAGCTTGACCGACGAGGAACTGCACCGCATGACGCGCGATCTGGAGGGAATCCTCGAACAGATCGACCGGCTGAAGGAGATCGACACCGAAGGTGTCGAGCCGATGGCCCAGGTGCTGTTCGACGCCGAGGATACGGCCACGCTCCGCCCCGACGAAGACCGTCCGGAACGCCGGTTTCCGAACGAAACGGTGCTGGCAAACGCGGCCTTGTCAGCCGTAGGCTACTTCAAAGTTCCCAAGGTGATTGAGCGATGAACGTGGCCACGCTGACGTTTGACGCGGTGCGCGACGGCTTGGCTGCGCGAACGTTCTCCGCAACGGAGTTGGCGGCGGAGGCACTGCGATTCGCCGAGGCCGAGAACTCCAAGACAAACGCCTATCTGACATTCTGTGGAGACCGCGCGCTCGCGGCGGCTTCCGCTGTCGATCAGAAGCTGGCTCGTGGAGAAGAGCCCGGCCCTCTTGCCGGTGTTCCGCTGGCTGTCAAGGATGTTATCGTCACCAAGGATGTCCGGACGACGTGCGGCTCCCGTGTGCTTGAAAACTACATACCGCCTTATGACGCGACGGCGGTCCGGCGCTTGGAGGAGGCGGGCGGACTGATCATCGGCAAGACCAACTGCGACGAGTTCGCGATGGGGTCGTCGAACGAAAACTCCGCCTTCGGTCCGGTGCGCAATCCAGTGGCGCTTGATCGCGTACCCGGAGGGTCGTCCGGTGGGTCGGCGGCTGCGGTGGCGCAGGGAACGGCGGTTGGGTCTCTCGGCTCCGACACCGGCGGCTCAATCCGTCAGCCCGCATCGTTCTGCGGAATTGTCGGCGTGACGCCCACCTATGGACGCGTCTCGCGTTACGGCTTGACGGCGTTCGCCAGTTCGCTGGATCACATCGGCCCATTCGCCCGCAATGTTGCGGATGCGGCGCGCTTGCTGCACGTCATGGCCGGCCGCGACGAATGGGATGCGACATCGGCCAGCGCGCCTGTGCCCGATTATGTTGCCGCGTCGAAGGAAAGCGTCAAGGGCCGAAAGATCGGTCTGCCGAAGGAATATTTCGCGGGATTGGCCAGCGAGACGGGTGACCGCATTGCCGCCGCCGTCGACACGCTGAAGTCGCAGGGAGTTGAAGTAGTCGACATTTCGCTACCCGCGACGGACTACGCGATCGCCAGCTACTACATCATCTGCACGGCGGAGGCGAGTTCGAATCTGGCGCGGTTCGACGGTGTGCGCTACTCGCATCGCGCGGCGGATGCGGCCACCCTAAGCCAGATGTACCGCCGCTCGCGTGGCGAGGCTTTCGGGGCGGAGTGCAAGCGCAGGATCATGCTGGGCACCTATGTGCTTAGCCACGGTCACTACGACGCGTACTACCTGAAGGCGCAGAAAGTCCGGAATCTGATCGCGCAAGACTTCGCCCGCGCGTTTGAGCGGGTGGATGCGATTCTGACGCCGGTGTCGCCGTTTCCCGCGTTCCGGTTGGGCGAAAAAGTGGACGACCCGGTGGCGATGTACCTGTCCGACATCTACACCATTACCGGATCGCTAGCGGGCATTCCCTGCATGAGCGTGCCTTGCGGATCTACCACCGATGGGCTGCCTGTCGGCATGCAGATTCTGACGAAGCATTTCGATGAAGAGGGAATGTTCCGTCTGGCCGGCGCTTTTGAACGCGCCCGAAGCTAAACTTGGATCTAGCAGTTCACCCATTAACTGTGGAGGAGAAAGACCATGCCGTTTGAACTACCCGCACTTCCCTATGCGAGCGATGCCCTGGAACCCGCCATCGACAAAATGACGATGGAGATTCATCACGGAAAGCATCACAACGCTTATGTCACGAATCTGAACAAGGCTTTGGAATCCGCGCCCGACCTGGCCAGCAAGAAGATCGAGGAGCTTCTTGCGAACAATCTGGCCGCGGTGCCGGAGGCCATTCGGACTGCCGTCCGCAACAATGGCGGAGGCCACGCCAATCACATGCTGTTCTGGCAGATCATGGGCCCCGCGAAGGATGGAAACGCTCCGTCCGGCAATGTGGCCCAGGCCATCACAGGAGTCTTTGGAAGCATCGATACTTTCAAAGAGAAGTTCGCCGCGGCGGGTGTCGGACGATTCGGTTCCGGATGGGCGTGGCTGATTCGCAGCGCCAGCGGAGTGGAGATCGCGTCCACGCCGAATCAGGACTCACCGCTGATGGAAGGCAAGACGCCGGTGTTGGGTCTTGACGTGTGGGAGCACGCCTACTACCTGAAGTATCAGAACCGCCGTCCCGACTACATCAAGGAATGGTGGTCCGTCGTGAATTGGGCTGAAGTGGAGAAGCGCTTTAACGCTTAGTTGTGTGGACGCGGCGGCTCCATCGAGTGCCGCCGCATCCGGTTCGATCCGGTTCCTAAAACACCAGCTTCAACGCGAACTGAATCTGCCTTGCCGGTGAGCCGGGAATGGCGTAGCTGGTGATCCGTCCGAACGTCGTCGCGTTCGAGATGTCCTGCGCCGGCGCACCCAGGTTCGTCGTGTTGAACATGTTGAAAAACTCCGCCCGGAACTCCAGGCGCATGCTCTCCCAGGGCAACGGAAAATCTTTGTGCGCTCCGCCGTCGAAGTTGAAGATGTTTTCCGTCCTTCCAATGTTGCGTCCCAGGTTGCCGAACGGTCGCGCGGGATTCGCCGCGGTGGCGGGCAGCGCAAACGCCGCCGGATTCAGGTATAGGTTGGGGCTGCGATCGGCAGTGTAGATGTCGCCTCCCACATAGTCCGGCCGGTATGTTGGCGCGCCAGAAACCGAGACCGCCGCGGGCGGCGAGTAGCGAATATTGATCGGCTGCCCGGCCGTCATCGTGTTGATGCCCGTTAGGCGCCATCCGCCGAGAATGCCTTGGGCAAGCCAGTTTGAACTGCTTCCATAGCGGCGGCCTTTCCCGTACGGCACTTCCCAAACGAACGTCGTCGTGTTATTCCACGGCTGGTTGTAGCTGCCCTGGGCTTTCTCCGCCGCCAGATTGTCGTAGTTAACGCGCGAGTTGTCGCCGTTGAAAGATTCCAGATGTCCAGCTGCATTGTCGATCGCCTTTGACCACGTGAAGCTGTTCAACAGATAGATTCCCGCCGAGTAGCGCTTTTCGATCTTGACCTGCAGCGCGTGGTAGGTAGAAAAGCCGCCGCCGAAGGAGGCTTGGATGAAGTCGAATCCCTGAATCGGACGCCGTTGCTGAAGCGGGATGTTCTGGCCCGGCTGATTTGGCCGAGCCTGATTTGCGTCGCCCAGAATCATGAAGCCATTGCCGCGGTTGCCGACATAGCCGACGTCGAGAACCAAGCTGTTGCTCAGCTCCTGCTGCACTGTGAAGTGCCACGCCTGCACATAGCTGGTGCGATAGTCCGCCGGCGTGTAGTTCGTGCGCGTATTAACGGTCGTGAAGTTCGACGAATCGACAAGGCCCGCCGGATATCCCTGTTGCGTCGTGCGGAAGCAGCCCCGGTAGTTTTGCGCGGTGCAAGCGGGCTGCGTCGGAACCTGGTCAATCGTCAGGTTCACGATCTGCGGCCCGTTGTAGCCCAGCAGGTTCTCGCCTCCCAGACGGTTGAAGTGAACGTAGCTGATGCCGTAGCCGCTGCGGAGCACAGTCTTCGAAGTCGCCTGATAAGCGAAGCCGACGCGGGGCGCCCAATTATTGCGGTCGGGATTTACCAGCGCGCGGTCATACAAGCTGCCTTCTCTCGCGAAGATCAGGCTGTTGGTCGTCGGGTCGAAGTTCGACAGGCGATTCTCGGCCTCATACTGCGGCGTCGCAAACTCGTACCGCATGCCAAGGTTCAACGTTAGCCGGTTGCTCACTTTCCAGTCGTCCTGCAGGTATGCGAAGTGCATGCGCTGGCGGTAGTTCAGCACGATCTCGTTGTTCAGGCTGTAGGACGACCGTGCGCCCAACAGGAAATCGGCGAGGTTGAACAGGTTGTTGGATCCCTGGCCGACAGGCCGCGCGAATTGTCCGCCATAACGGTCCTGCCCATACTGCGGATTGAAATCGAAAATATCGGTGTCGATCGATTGATATTCGTATCCCGTCTTCAGAGAATGGCGGCCCAAAATTTTCGAGTAGTTCACCTTGGGGTTGATGGTGTAAGGATTCTGGAATTGCGGGTTGGACGATTGGCGGCCCATCGTTGTGAAGCCGGTAATGCTTTGCGTCGGCAGGCCGCCGCCGATGGTGGGGGAATCGGGAAGACCGGGGATTCCGTAAGCCTCCAGGGCGTTCGGCCGCTCAAAGCCCAGTGGAAACTTCCCGCCTTCGAACAAGCTGAAGGCGATGCGGAAATCGATCAGCGAAGTCGGCGACAGTGTGTAGTTTAGCCCTGTCGCCATCTGCTGATTCAACACGCGAACGTTTCCGTTCGAATCGCCGCCGGAGAGGCCCGGGATCACGTGATTCTCAATCCGGTTCAGCAGCCGGTGGCTGTAGCGCGCGAAGACGCTCAGCGAGCTGTTGATGTACTGGTCGTAGCGGACGTCGCCCTTGTTGTCGTCCCACGGCGTGGGCGTCAGGAACTCCCAGTTGTTGGCGGGCAGTTGGCCCACGGCCGTTGACCGGACGGGTGTTGGTAGATCGCCCAATACCTGCCGGGCGAATGGAGTGATCGCGCTCTGCGGGATGATGCCATCCGTGTAGACGGCGCCCGTGAGCGGATTCTGCACCGGGCGGCCGATCACTCCCTGGCGCTGTTCCAGCGACGGAATGCTGGCGAACTGCAGGTTGCGCTCCACCCGGCGGAACCCTTCGTAGTCCGCAAAGAAAAAGATCTTGTCCTTCAGGATCGGCCCGCCGATCGCGCCGCCGAATTGGTTTTGAACCAGCGTCGGCTTGCCCGTGGTGGGCTTGAAGAATCCGGTGGCGTTCAGTTGCGTGTTTCGCAGGAACTCCCACACCGCGCCATGAAATTCGTTTGTGCCGCTGCGGACGCTGGCGTTGATCACCGCTCCGCCCGCCCGCCCGTACTCGGCGGAGAAGTTATTCGTCTGAACCTTGAACTCCTGAACCGCGTCGGGATTCAACTGCACGATCTGGTTCGAGAACCCCTGGTTGGATGTGCCATACGCATTGTTGTCGACGCCGTCGACCAGGAAGTTGTTGTGCGAACTGCGCAGGCCATTCACGTTGAAGGACGCATCGCGGTTAGCGATGTTCGACTTCCGGACGCCCGGCGACAGCAGCGCCAGGTCCGCATAGGCGCGGCCATTCAGGGGAAGATTCACGATCGCCTGGCGGTTGATCACTTGGCCGCGGTCGCTGGAGTCCGCCTCCAGAGTCGCGACGGCTTCCGAGACAACGATGGTCTGCGTCACATCGCCAACTTCCAGCACGAGGTTCACGCGCTGCCGCGAGCTAACGGTCAATGCAAAGTCGCCCGAGGCGGCGCTTTTGAAACCAGTGGCTTCAGAGGAAACCTTGTAGCGCCCGATGCGCTGATTCAAAAATGAGTAGTTTCCGCTGGAGTCGGTTTTCGATTCCAGGCGGACGCCCGTCTGCGTGTTCTCCAGAAGGACCTTTGCCGCGGAAACGGCCCCTCCGCTTGCGTCCGTTACGGTTCCGATGACCGCTCCATTGTCGTACTGCGCAAGGGCGGCGAATGAAAGCACACTGAGGGCGAATAGTTTCCTCATGGATGCCCTAGACTAGCGTTTCGCTATGTCGCGGGCATGACGCTAGGAACGCGAAATGATGACAGGGATGTCAGTCGGTGACAACCACTGTGGGCCCTTTACGGTCGCTAACCTCCGCAGCCCGCTGGGCCACGGTTCGCGCCAGAGTGAAGAACGGTGCGGCCTGTGTGTGGCTCTCGCCGAAGATCGCGACAGGGCGTCCGGTATCGCCGCCAATACGTATCTCTGCGTTTAGACCCAGCTCCCCGAGAAATGAAACGCCCATCTGTTCCGCCGTGCGCTTTCCGCCGCCGGAGCCGAACACGCTGCCCGACATGTTTTCGACAATGCCAAGAACTTCGGCGCGCAACTGCTGAAACATTCCGACGGCTTTTCGTGCGTCTTCCAATGACACCTCGGATGGCGTCGTGACGACCACGCCCCCCGTGAGAGGAGTGGTCTGAAGCAGCGACAACTGGACATCGCCCGTTCCCGGCGGCAGATCGATGATCAGATAGTCCAGGTCTCCCCAAACCACGGATCGCAAAAACTGTTGAACGACGCTATGCAGCATCGGGCCGCGCCAGATCAGCGGCTTGTCGCCTGGCGAGAGGAAGCCCATCGACATAACCTTCAGGCCATGCGCTTCCACCGGAAGAATCGTGTTGCCGGGGCCGCCCTCTGGTTGAGCGTTGATTCCCAGCATCGTCGGCACGTTGGGACCGTAGACGTCCGCGTCCAACAGGCCGACCTTCTGACCCAGGGCTTGCAGCGCCAAGGCGAGATTCACCGCCACGGTGGTCTTGCCGACGCCGCCCTTTCCCGATCCGACGGCGATGATGTAGTCGATACCGGAAATCGGCTGGCGAGGCGGCTGCTGCGGAGGTTGAGGGCCCATCCCCTCCAGTCTACTTGGACATCTGCGCGAAGCCGTCCCATTGTGTAGCGGCGCGGCTCTGAATCTCCAGCAGGTCTTCCTCCAGAAGGTAGCCCTGTTTTACCAGGCCCCGGCCCACAGCGAGCGACTGATTCAAATAATCGTCCTTGTCCTTGTACAGCGCCGACACCCGCGACTTCGAAAACGGAAACGTTGCGCCAATCATGTCGGCCATCTCGCCCGCTGCGCCCGCCGCCTTCGTGCGGTAGTTCCAGCCGGTGTACGTTGCAAGCGGCACGGCCACCTGTGGAAGGCGCAGCCCCGATTTCTCGTTGCCATCGGCATCCACCGCCGGAACCAGCACGGGAAATTCGGCCAGCACCTCCGGCGGCTCCTTTGTGATGATTCCGCTGGCCGCGAACTCCGGCCCAAAGTCGAGACGATAACCGCGCTTGGGTTGCTGCGGCGTCTTCACGCCCGCAACCGGAAACGAGTACGCCCGGCTGTTCACCAGTTCGGACTTCGCCAGCAAAGGATATGCGGACGGTGGTGGCTCCTTCCCGCCGGTGATCCACGCGTTCAGCGCGATCAGCAATCCGCGCATCGCAAAACGATAGTCAACGGAGTTGTACGCGAATTCGACATCTCCGCTCGAACGGGGAGGAAAGTTCTGCGCGCCATGCTGAGTTCCCGTCAGGAAATACCGGCGCGATTCCGGAGCCAGCTTGACGTCGGCGTCGCCTGCCGTATTCGAATGCGCCAGCGCGGCGGCGCGGCCCCAATACTCGTACGATCCATCGGTGAAGAAAAGCTTCGGGACAACTTTCGCCGCCCGCGACTTTCTCAGCAGCGCCTCGTCGTCGAACGGTTCGATGTCGGTGGGATAAAGGAAGTTCATCCAAGGATGTCCGTCGCGCGACGCCTGCGCGAAGCGATGGTTGAAACTGCCCAGCCCTCCGCCGGCTACATGCGCCCAAACTGCATCGAAGACCTGACGGCCCTGCTCGTCGGCATTGAAACCGTCAACCAGAAACTTGCGAAGAAAGCGTCCGCTCTGCGACGTTCCAAAGCCGATGGCCCGCCGCAGGAACCGGCGCTCCGCGTTCAGCAGGTTGCCGCCCCCGCCATATTTGAAGAAGCTGACAATGTCGCGCGCAGACGCCAATCCCAGCCCGGCGATCCGCGGATTTTCCGCCGTGTATACCGCCTCGTAGACCTTTCCAGGATCGAACCCCGCCGCCATCTCGATGGCATCGCGGCTGGTGTTCAGCTTCCACGCCGGTGCGGGAATCGGCTGGCGGCCGTCATTGGCCGCTCCGCGCACGGTGAACTTCAGATCGGCGGCAACCGGATACGCGACGTGATTCCGGTCGCCGAGCGGCATCACCGTTGTTGAAGCCATCGGCACGAACTCCGCACGAACGATGCCGCGAATGGGGTTGCCGTTGTCGGTCGCCGCAGGCGCGTAGAGCCGCAAGCCCTCGGCGAACGCCGCTGGAATGTCCCACTGCCATCCGCACATCACCAGCGTGAAACCGCGCTCCAGCAGAAGATGCTCATCGGCGCGATGGAACTGCTGCGCCAATCCCAGGTTGCCGCGATTGGACACATGGAACAGCACCGTCCCATTGCCGCGCGACGTGTCGCGGGGCTTCAGCACCCAAAGGTCCGACGACCACTCCACCATCCCGTTGCCGTTTTTTGGTGCGAGATGAAGGTCGACGATAATCTGGTTCTGCGGGAGTTTTGGATCGGCGGCGAAGAACGCTTTTCCGCGAACCAACTCATATGGACCCGCGCTGCCGAAGGAGCGGCCCGCCTCGTAGTCGGTTCGCTCCACCAGTTCAACGCGGGTGACGGCGGCGCTTGCGGCAAAGGCCGCTACGCCAAGCAACAGGCGGTACATGATTCGTTGATTCTACTTGAGGATCAGAGAAGCCTTCGCCTTCAGCGTGAAATCCGCAAACTGCCGTGCCGCAAGTTTCGGAAACGCCGCCGCCGCAATCATCACCGCGTTGTCGGTTGACAGTGATGCTTGTGGAAAGAAAACGGGAACTGCGAACCGGCCTTCCGCGGCCCGTCGAAGACCGGAGTTGCACGCCACTCCGCCGGAGACGATCAGCGAATTGGCGCCGGTTTCAATCGCCGCCTCTCCGGCGCGCTTCAGCAGATCCTCCACCACGCAGTGCTGAAAGCTCGCCAGCAGGTCAAGCGTCGCCTGCGGCGTAACGCCCAGCCACTCCTGCATCGATGGCCGTGAGTTCGTGGCCAGCAGCGCGCGCCGCGCCGCGATCTCCGCATCCATGTTGCGAGCCTCTACCCAATACCGGACCGCCGTTTTGATGCCGCTGAAGCTGAAGTCGCGAGCATTGCTTTTCATGTTCGGCGGAGTGAACCGGAGGGCGTGAGGGTTGCCGTGCGGGGCGAGCGCATCGATGACGGGCCCGCCCGGATAGCCGAAGCCGAGAAGCTTCGACACTTTGTCGAAAGCTTCACCCGCGGCGTCGTCGCGTGTGCGGCCAAGCAGGCGGTAGCTCCAGCCCTCTGAGACTTCGAACAGGTGTGTGTGCCCGCCGCTGACGACCAATGCAACGGCGGGAAACGCCAGGTGTGCCCGATGCTCCAGCACGACCGCATGGATGTGTCCTTCGACATGATGCACCGCGATCAATGGAAGGCTGTGCGCGAAGCAAATCGCCTTTGCGTACGTGATGCCGACCAAAAGCGACCCGACAAGGCCCGGACCTTCGGTGACTGCGACGGCGTCTAGATCTTCAAACTTGATTCCAGCCTCGGCTATCGCGGCGCGAACGACGGGTGTGATGGCCCGAAGATGCTCCCGGGAAGCGAGTTCAGGAACCACGCCACCGTACTTGCCGTGAACATCGAGTTGGGACGCGACCACCGAGGACAAGATCCGTTCGCCGCCGGAGACCACGGCGGCGGCAGTCTCATCGCACGACGACTCGATGCCAAGTATGTTCAAACTGTTATTCTCGCAAGTTGAAGGTCGCCGACTTTCAGTTTGACCTCCCGCCGGATCTTATTGCGCAGCAGCCGCTTTCGGACCGCACAGCGTCACGAATGCTGGTGTTGGATCGCGCCCGTGGATCGTGGCTGGATCGGAACTTTGCCGACTTCCCGGAGTATCTTCGTCCGGGCGACGCGCTGGTAATCAACGATACCCGCGTGCGGCCCGCGCGTGTCTACGCACACCGCGCTGGAGGCACCGGAACCGTCGAAGTGCTCTTCCTGAAATGCGTCCACGAGGACCGGCGCGAATGGCAGGTGCTGGTAAGGCCGGGCCGGCGGCTGCACGAGGGGTCCATCATCGAGTTTGACGACTCTTTGGGCGCCGTCGTTCTCGATACAGGCGTACGCGGGGAGCGGACAATCCGCCTTCTAGGCGCGGATTCGATCACCGGTCTGCTGGACCGCGCCGGCCACATGCCCCTGCCACCGTATATTCGCCGTGACGATACGCCAGTTGACCGCGAGCGCTATCAGACGGTGTACGCGCGAGAGGCTGGCTCTGCGGCGGCTCCAACCGCCGGGCTGCACTTTACGGAAGACATTCTCAACCGTTGCCGCGCCGCCGGAGCGGAAGTCGTCCCCGTCACTTTGCACGTAGGCCTGGGCACATTCGCGCCGTTGCGGGTGGAGGACATCTCCGAAGTGCGGCTGCACGCCGAACGATTCGAGATCTCTAGCGACGCCGCGGAACGGATTCTTGCAGCCAAAAGGCGCGTGTGCGTCGGAACGACTAGCGTCCGCACCCTGGAGTCGTCAGCGCGGCTGGGGCTGCTGTCCGGAGAGACAGACTTATTCATCTCCCCCGGGTTTGAGTTCCAAAAAACGGGAGTGATTCTGACTAACTTCCACTTGCCGGAATCGAGCCTACTAATGCTTGTTGCCGCCTTCGCCGGCCGCGAACTGACGCTGGACGCATACCGGCACGCCATAAAGGAGAAGTACAGGTTTTTCAGCTATGGCGACTGCATGCTGGTGGTCTAGGGTGCGGGCCGCGTTGCCGGTCCTCTGCTGGATCTCCGCGTCCGCTACAGCCCAGGAGTTACAGCCACGTGCTTATTTGCCATCCCCTGTTGGTCTAGGGTTTTTCGGTATTAGTGTTGGGGACAACCGGGGCGGTCTGCTGCTCGATCCAAGCATCTTAGTGCAAGACGTAAGGGCTACGGCCACGATTAGCTCGGTGTCCGTGGGACAAGTTGTCCGGGTACTGGGTCGCACGACGCAGGTTCTCGCAGTTGTCCCTTATGTCACCGCGAATGTGAGTGGCCGGACAGGTGAAGGGCTGCAGCAGGTCGACCGGTCCGGCCTCGGAGATTTGGTGATCAGGTACTCGATGAATTTGTACGGCGCGCCGGCTATGAACCGTAAAGAATTTGGAGCCTTTCGACAGAAGACGATCGTAGGGGCAAGTGTCACGGCGTCAATGCCTACGGGCCAGTATGACCCCGCAAGGCTGATTAATCTTGGAACGAACCGCTGGGCCTTTAAGCCCGAGATCGGCATTTCACGCGCAGCCGGCAAGTGGACTTTCGAAGGCGCATTAGGAGTGTGGCTTTACACGCCCAACAACCGTTTCTCTGGCTACTCCGTGCGCCGGCAAGCTCCACTGGGCAGCGTTCAGGCACACGTTGTTCGCTTTTTCCCCCATAGGATTTGGATGTCCGGAGACACCACTTTCTACACCGGTGGACGAACCCAGGTCGACGGACGAGATCAGGCGACCTACCAGGGAAATCTAAGATGGGGCGCTACTTTTGGAATCGCTGTTACCGCCCGGCAGGCGATAAGAGTAAGTTACTTTAGTGGTCTTGTGACACGCGTCGGGACTGATATCCGCTCAGTCGCCGTATCTTACAACTACATTTGGCTGCCTGGCAAATAGCGACCCCTAAAGGACTCAACCCAAAGCGCTGTCGAGATGTGAAGTCTCAGGAGGTTGTCCACTCGAACTGAACCTCAACAGCCACTTCGTATCCAGCCTGCAGACGTCTGGAAGCGGCGCCTGCGGCAGCCGCAAAAAGAACACTTCGGCGAGAACGGTATGACTACCCGCTACAAAGCCTAGTGCCCGCACTTGCCACCGCGCTCGCAACGGCTATACGATTCATAGGTGAAGGCGATCCTCACCGGCGTCGCGATGCTGCTTGGCGCGCAGACGCTTCCCGCCGCCGCTTCCGACGCAACCTATCAGTCCAGCATCCGTCCGATTCTCGAAGCCAACTGCGCCGCGTGCCACAACCCGAAAAATCCGCGAAACCGCATCGACTTCCTGAAGTCGGAGCAGGCGCAGGATGTCGAAACGCGCCGCGGTCTGTGGCGTAACGTCGCAACGCAACTCCGGAACCGGACGATGCCTCCGGGCGACGCGAAGATCTCCGAGGCGGACCGCCTGCACGCGGTGAATTGGATTGAGGAGCGCTTGCGCACTTCCGGCTGCACAGGAACTGAGTACGCCGGCTACGTTCCGCCGCGCCGCTTGAACCGCCGGGAGTACAGAAACACAGTTAGGGACTTGCTGGGAGTCGACCTCGATATTGCAGAACTGTTCCCTGCCGACGAATCCGGCGGCATAGGCTTCGACACCAACGGAGAGACGCTGTACCTCCCGCCGATGATGCTGGAACGGTATATCGAGGCGGCGCGCAAGATCGCCGATCGCGCCTTGATCGCCGCGCCTCTGAACAGGGTCGTGCTTTCGTATGAGATGAACCCGGCCACGCCACCCCCGGGGCGAGAGCAGAAGCCTGCGCGGGCACTCAAGCCCGGAGAAGAACTATCGACCGATATCGTCGTGTTCTCCGAAAGCCAGTATGCGCTTCGCGTATCGGTAGAGAGGCCGCGAAAAACCGCCTTCACCGTCGAAGTGAAGGTGGATGGCATCGCAATCGGCAAACTGTCCTACGGCGTGGATTCCAATGGCGGTGCAACCGCGCGCGTTCAGAACGCCAACCTCGCACGCGGCGCGCACACCGTCACGGTGGTGAACGGCACGGAGGACACTCAGTTTTACTCGCTCACCATTCTGGAGAACCAGCCGCCCGTCTCCGCTGACCGCCGGGCGATTCACTACGCGCTGTTGGGGCTTGAGCCGGGCCAGACCCCCGTGAATCCCGATGCCAGCGCTCGACGGTTATTTGCCGACTTACTTCCCCGCGCATACCGGCATCCGGTGGCGTCTGCGGAAATTGACCGGATCTTCGCGCTCTATGAAAGGTCCGCGCGCCGTGGCGATTCGTTCGTCGAGTCCATCAAATACGCGCTGCAAGGCATTCTCCTTTCACCGAAGTTTCTCTTCCGGATAGAGACCGCCGCCGAAAGCCGGGAAACGCAGCCGCTGTCCCACTACGATATCGCGTCCCGCCTGTCGTACTTCCTTTGGTCCACCATGCCGGACGAGGAGTTGTTCCGTTTCGCAGAGCAGCGCAAGCTGCGCGATCCGTCGGTGCTGGCGCAGCAGGTTGACCGGATGCTGGACAGCCCGCGATCCCGCGCTTTTGCCGACGCCTTTGTCGGGCAGTGGCTGGGCACGCAGGAGATCGGCGGACGCGCTGTTCCATTGCTTACGGAACTGCAGCACTTCTACACGCCGGAGGTTGCGGCGGACTTGCGGGAGCAGCCGCAGTTGTTCTTCCAGTACCTGTTTACCGCCAACCGTTCTGTGTTGGATCTGCTGAACGCGCCGTACACGTTCCTTACGGCCCGGCTGGTGAAGTACTACGAGTTGGAAGATAAAATCTCGCTCAACGGACCCGGCTTCCAGAAGGTTGACTGGCCCGATTCGCGGCGCGCGGGAGTGTTGGGATTCGCCAGCGTTCTCGCTATGACGTCGCACTACAAACAGGCGAGTCCCGTACTGCGCGGCGCGTGGGTGCTAGAGACACTGCTGGGAACTCCCGTTCCGCCGCCGCCTCCCGACGTGCCACCGCTGGAGGCGTCTGCCGCAAAGGGCACGCAGGCCACGGTGCGTCAAATGCTGGCAGCGCATCGCGAGAACACTGCGTGTGCAAGCTGCCACAATCTGATGGACCCGATCGGTCTGGGCCTTGAGAATTTCGATTGGATGGGCCGCTGGCGCGACACTGAGGCGAATGGCAGTCCGGTGGATGCGTCGGGCGCGCTGCCCTCCGGCGAGAAATTTAACGGACCGGTTGAGCTTCGCGAAGTGCTGCTGGCGCACAAAGAAGAATTTCTGCGCCAGTTGGCAACGAAGGTGCTGGGATACGCGCTGGGCCGCGGACAGCAGGATGGCGATCATTGCGTCGTACAAGGCCTTGTGACGAAGCTTGAGAAAGACGGCTACCACATGCGGACGCTGCTTCGCGAAGTCGTACTGAGCACGCCGTTCCTCTACTCGCAGCCTGCGGAAACGGTTTCGACGGTTACCGACGGGCCCGTGAAGCGTGCGCCGCGCCGGCTGCTGGGTACAAAATAGGATGAGTACCGGAGGTAAAGACGATGACGAACCGAATTTCCCGCCGCAACGTTTTGAAAGGCGCTGGGGCCGCACTCTCGATTCCGTGGCTGGAATCGGCCGCTTCGGCGGCGGCGACTGGCGCTGACCGGCTCTCCGCGCCTCCATTGCGGATGGCGTGCATGTTCATGCCGAACGGTGTGCGCCCGGACCACTGGACCCCGGCCGGCGACGGCGAATCCTACGACATCACTCCCCACCTCAAGCCCCTTGAAGGACTGAAAAGCGAGTTCCTGCTGATCGAGAATCTCTGGAACAAGTCCACCGTTGGACGCAATGGCCATTGGCCCAAAGTGCCCGCGTGGCTCTCCGGCGGATTTGTAGACCGCACCACTGGCGGCGATCTCGACTCCGGCGGCACGACGATGGATCAACTGCTGGCGCAGCGCATCGGCGGGGCCACTCCGCTGCCATCGTTCGAACTGGGAATCGATTCGCCCCGCACCGGCGTCGACACTGCCGGCGGTGGATTTCCGCGCGCGCTGGGATCTTTCCTTTCGTGGGCGGACCCGCACACGCCCGTGCCGAAGGAAATCGTTCCGCAACTGGCGTTCGACCGGCTTTTTCGGAACAACCGCGCGCCCGTGGTTTCCACCAACCCGCAGAGCCAGGCGGTGGTGGCCGCGCTTCAGCGCGACGAGACCAGTCTTCTCGATATGGTCCGGGAGCAGGCCGCTTCGCTCCGCAGCAAAAGCTCGAAGGGCGACCAGGCCCGGCTCGACGAGTACTTCGAGTCGGTGCGATCCGTGGAGCGCCGCCTGGAAGCCAGTCTGCGGCCCCAGAAGCGCTGGATCAATGAGGGAAAGCTTCCGTTGGAACGGCCCAGCCCAGGCGTACCCGCCACACACATCGACCATGTCCGCCTGATGCTGGACATTCTGCTGCTGGCGTTTTGGACCGATTCGACGCGTGTCGCGACATTCATGTTTGGCGACGCGCAATCCGCCCAGGACTATTCGTTCCTGCCCGGCGTCAAGGGCGCATTCCATAGCTTGTCGCACCATCGCGACATTCCGGAAACTAGGGCGCAATACGAGAAGATCGTCACTTGGCACACAGAGCAGTTGGCGTGGTTCCTGGACAAAATGCATTCGCTGAAGGAAGGCGACGGCACGCTGCTGGATCATTCGATGATTCTTTTCGGCGGGTCGATCAAGGACGGCAACCGCCACATCGAAGAAAATCTGCCCCTGCTGCTGGCCGGCCGCGGCAATGGAACCCTTCGTCCCGGACGCCGGCTGCGCGCTGCGCCAAAGACGCCTTACTGCAACCTGCATCTTGCGTTGATCAACCGTATGGGAGTGGATGAGAAGTCGTTCGGAGACAGCACAGCTGCACTCGACGGCCTGGTTTAGCAGTACCCCAAAAATTTCTCGCACCTTCCTTGAATTCGTGGAATCATAGCCTGAAATGGCTATTCCCTCGAAGTTTCGAAACGCGACTCTGACCGCCGCAGTGGCCGTAGTTTTTAGCGCAGCAGGCTGCGGGTCTGGAGAACAAAAAGCGACCACCCGCGCGGGCGAATTGGATCGCACGGTCCTTCCAATTCCTGAACCGCAGTATCCCGTGATCAAGGAACTGGACGCGCGCAATGCGACAGCGCCGCCACGATTCGAAGTAAAGGCTCCCGAAGGCGCGCCGAATGTCGTGATCGTACTGATCGACGACATGGGCTTCGGCCACGCCAGTGCGTTTGGCGGACCGATCGAGATGCCGACGCTGGAGCGCTTGGCGAAGAATGGCCTTAAGTACAACCATTTCCATACCACTGCGCTATGTTCCCCGACGCGCAACGCCCTTCTTACCGGTAGAAACCACCATTCCGTAAACGCGGGCTCGATTGCGGAAACGGCGACAGCCTTCCCAGGGAACACGGGAGTACGTCCAAACAACATTGCGCCCATGGCGGAGATTCTCCGCGAGAACGGATACAGCACGTCAGCCTTCGGCAAGTACCATGAAACGGCGGCATGGGAAGTAAGCGTCTCCGGGCCGTTCGACCGGTGGCCGACACGCTCCGGATTTGACAAGTTCTACGGCTTTATCGGCGGGGAAACCAATCAATGGGACCCGTCGATCTATGACGGCGTCACCCGCGTCAAAGTACCGGAAGATCCTAACTACCACTTCACCAACGACATGACGAATCAGGCGGTCGCCTGGATGCGCTTTCAGCAGTCCCTCACTCCGGATAAGCCTTTTTTCATTTACTTCGCTCCCGGCGCCACGCACGCGCCGCACCATGCGCCGAAAGAGTGGATCGCCAAGTACAAGGGTAAGTTCGACAAGGGCTGGGACAAGGTTCGTGAAGAGACCCTTGCGAGACAGAAGCAACTTGGGGTTGTTCCGCAAGACACGGTTCTGGCGCCGAAGCCACAAGCGATCAAGGACTGGGACGCCTTAACAGCAAACGAAAAGAAGCTGTTCGCCCGGCAGATGGAAGTGTTCGCGGGATTCGGCGCGCATACCGATCATGAGGTGGGCCGTTTGGTGGACGCCCTGGAAGAACTCGGAGAATTGGACAATACGCTTTTCCTCTATGTCGTGGGCGACAACGGATCCAGCGCCGAAGGCGGAATGGTCGGCATGTTTAATGAGATGACTTATTTCAACGGGGTGGTGGAGACCGTCGAAGACCAATTGAAGCGTATGGACGACTACGGCGGGCCGAAGGCTTTCAATCATTTTGCGGCGGGTTGGGCCGTGGCGGGCAACACCCCCTTCACATGGACCAAACAGGTGGCGTCAAACTACGGAGGCACCCGCAATCCGCTGGTGGTTCATTGGCCGAAGGGAATACAGGCCAAGAATGAACTCCGCACACAATTCCATCACGTAATCGATGTGACGCCGACGGTACTGGAGGCCACGGGGATTCCCGAGCCGAAGACGGTGAATGGCACTTCCCAGAGGCCGATTGAAGGAGTTAGCTTCCTTTACACATTCGCTAAGCCGGAAGAGAAGAGCAAACATACAACCCAGTATTTCGAGATCATTGGCAACCGGGCAATCTATCACGATGGATGGCTGGCCGGCACCATCCACAAGGCGCCGTGGGAGAGCAAGCCGCGTGGTACCCTCGAAGCGGATAAGTGGGAGCTATACAATACGGCGGAGGACTTCAGCCTTTCCAAGGATCTTTCGGAATCTAACCCGGCGAAGCTGAAAGAGATGCAAGCCTTGTTCCTCACCGAAGCAGTGAAGTACAAAGTGCTGCCGATAGACGACCGGTCTATTGAGCGGTTCGATCCCGACGTCGCCGGCCGTCCCGACCTAATGAGCGGAAGGACAAAACTTACTCTTTACTCGGGGATGACAGGCATGACCGAAAACGCCTTCATTAATGTCAAGAACAAGAATGTGACGATCACCGCGGAATTGGAGACGGACGGACGCGCGGACGGCGTCATCCTTGCCCAGGGCGGGAGATTCGGCGGCTGGAGTCTACATATGAAGGGAGGCCGGCCCGTCTATACCTACAACTGGGTAGGTCTTCAGCATTACACCGTAACATCGTCCAAAGCCGTTCCGGCGGGCAAGGCCACCATTCGAATGCAGTTTGCCTACGAGGGCGGCGGGGCTGGGAAGGGTGGTGTGGCGACGCTGTTCATAAATGGCGAAAAGGCCGGGGAAGGCCGCATCGACAAGACGAACGCGAACGTGTTCTCCGTTGACGAAACGGCGGATGTGGGCGTCGACGACGCCACACCGGTAAGCGAGGATTACGCCGGAAAAAGCGAGTTTAGTGGAAAGATCGGCAAGGTGACGATCGAAGTGAGTAAGTAGTCTGACTAAGGCGTCTGCCGCGATCCGCCACCCGCGATTGCCTCTTTGATCTTGTCCGACGTGAAGCCGAGAATAAATAGGCTCCAGCCGGAGACGCTGGTCTGGGCGGTGGCGGTGATCGCGGCGATGGGGATGATCAACGCGATCAGGAATTGAACTAACTCCAGCCAGCCCTGCGGAGAGATCCAGTGGGCACGCGGGGCGGCATTAGATTGGACTGTGGCTGTCAGGCCGGCTCCTTCAACAGGCAGTCCGTTGGGCTGAAGGAACTCCACCTTGACGTCGTGGCTTCCAACGCCTGGGAAATAGCGGGCCACGGTCCAACCCGATATCTGGACCGCGCCTCCGGAGCCGTCTGGAAATGTCCAGACACACTGCAGCGCTTCACGGGCCGCCGCGCCATTCATGTCGGGCCGTTGGAACCGGACGGAAAAGCGAATCAGCCAGTTCGCGAACACCTTCGGCGGGTCGATTTCAAGTTGAATCCGGCCGCCCCGGATCTCATCCAGGATGTCGTCCACGAAGATTCCCTGGGCGCTTTGACGCATCAGCGCGCGCAGCCGCAGCGCGCCGTCCAGGCTGGGAAGCTTTAAGGCGGTCAGCAGCTCCGCATGAATCGCGCTCATGCGCGCATCGTCAAAGGGCGATCCGCCCTTCCGGAGCAGATCGTAGGCCCGCACGGCTTCAGCCCCGGCCAACTGAATCTCGGCCCGCGCATCGCCGACCCCCTTCCACCAGAGTTCGAACTTGTCGCGCGCGGCGTTGTCGTCACCCTCCCGCAAGGCGCTGAAAAGCGCCGGCAGGCAATCCGCCGCCTGCTGGACCGCCGAGTCAAGAACCGATGTCTCAAAGTACGCCCGCAAGGACTCGAAACTGTCGCGAAGGCGCGGCGATGCCTCTGCGCCAGGGGCGGTAGCCGAAAGCGCTGAGGCCACCTTTGCCAGACGCGACGACGCGTCGTCAATTTCCGCGTCCCGCACGTCGCGCTGCGATAGCAACAGGGAAATCTCCCGAAGCGTTGAGCCAATCTCGCTTGCCGCCGCCAGATTCGCCGATCCCGAAAGCCAGTTGTTGCGCAGCAGCGTTACCCGGTCCAGTTGACGGGCGACGGCCACCCGCTTGGCCAGCGACTGCGACCGCGCGTCCAAAGCGTCTGCGTAGGCGCGAAACGAAGGCTGGATTGGCTTGAGACCGCGGCGCCGTTCCTCCAGCCGCAGGCGCTCCGTGCGTAGCAGGACCGCCAGCAGCGGGTCGATCTGCCCGGTAAGATCCGCCGTGCTTGCGCTCATGTCGGCAAGACGCTGCTCCAGTTCCTTCTTCCGCCGCGCGTTGGGCAGAATCTGCCCCACCATCCAGGATGAAACCGCGCCCAGAAAGATCAGGCCGGCATTGAATACGGTGGTGAGATCCATGCGGACTTAGTATTGGCGGACACCGGCGCCGGAGTCAACAAAAAAGGAGTTACAACAGGCCGGGTAGTTCGGAAACTCCCGCCGCGTCCCAACCGCGCACGTCGATATCGATAATCATTTGCGCGTCGCGCTCCGAAGCCAGGCGCACCGGAACATAGTTAGACGAGAGCGACTGTAGCCCGCCTAGTGTAACGACCGACATCTTGCGCCCGACAAAACGCCGCCTGAATGCCGCCGACTTCCAGTCTGAAAGTTCGCGCAACAGGCGGGTTCGCATTCGGCGAACCTCAACTGGCACCTGTTCCAGCCCCGCCGCGCGAGTGCCGGGCCTCGGCGAGTAAGTGAAGACGTGTAAGTAAGTGAATGGCAGGCTGTCGATGAATGCCATGCTGTCGGCGAACTCAGCGCCGGTCTCCCCTGGAAATCCGGTCATAACGTCGGCCCCATACGCCGCATCGGGCATCGCGCGGTGTGCGCTTTCCATCCGGTCGCGATAGTGCCGCGGGCGGTACTTACGAAACATACGGCGCAGCACCGTATCGCTTCCCGATTGCAGTGGCGCGTGCATGTGCTTCGCCATCCGGGGCTCGTTGGCAACAAGCGCGATCAGGTCGTCCGTCCAATCCATCGGTTCAATCGACGACAGCCGCAGCCGTCGAACCGGCGTCTCGTCCAGCAGCCGGCGGAGAAGGCCCGCAAGGTGTCTGCCGCCGCCGTTCTCGCGGCCCCAGCGTCCCAGGTTGACACCGGTCAACACCACTTCGGCATAGCGATCTGCAAGCCGCCGTACGGAATCGAGAACCCAGTCCGGTGACGCGCTACGGCTGCCGCCACGCACGGAAGGAATGATGCAGAACGAACAGCGGTTGCCGCAGCCATCCTGAATTTTCAGGTTTGGCCGGCTGCGATCGGCGCCGGCGTCCTCTATCGGAGCGGAGAAGAACTCCTTACGCCCGAAAATATCGCTCACCAGGATCTGCCCGTGGTAAGTGTCCGAGGCGATCACTTCGCCTATCCGGTCCTTATGAGAGTTGCCCACCACCCATGTAACGCCATCCAGCGCCGCCACGCGGTCCGGCTGTCCCTGCGCGTAGCAACCGGTAACCAGAATCCGGGCCGCGGGATTCTCCCGGCGGCTGCGGCGCACGGCTTTCTCCAGGTCCTGATCCGCCGCCGAGGTAACCGTGCAGGAGTTGAGGACCACCAGTTCCGCTTCCGCTTCGCTGGCCGGGCGCAGCCCTTGCGTAGCCAACTGGCCCGCGATGGCGGCGCCGTCCGCCTGCGAGGCACGGCAGCCGAAGTTACGAATGTGGAACGATTGCACGGCTTCCTTTAGTGTAGAGGGCGGCGTAAAGGCAATTCGCGTTTCCGCCGATAGAACCCGCAGAAGCAGCTATGTCCGATTCCTCTCTCGACTTCCGCGAAATGTCCGGTTCGGCGAAGGACGATCTCGCCAAACGGGCCTTGCAGTATGACTTCCGTCGTCCGGACCGCATCGCAAAGGACCAGCTTCGCGCGATTCAACTGCTGCATGAGAACTTCGCGCGCACTCTCGGCTCCAGCCTTTCGGCCTACCTTCGCGCGTTCCTTTCGATCAACCTTTTGGCGGTCGAACAGGTCTCTTTTGTTGAGTTTCTGCGGGCACTGCCGTCGCCCACCTGCCTGGTGTCCCTTCGAATGGCTCAGTTCGATACCAATGCTCTGCTGGAGCTGAATCCGACAATCGTTTTTCCGATCGTCGAACTGCTGTTGGGAAACACCGGACCCAGCGTGGCCAAAGTGAACCGCGAAATTACGGAAATCGAGCAGAGCATTTTGGACGGCGTCGTGCGGATTATCCTTCGCGATCTGCAGGATGCCTGGGCGGAAATCGCGGCCATCACGTTCGATATCGAAAGCTACGAAGCGGAGCCGCAGCTGCTCCAGATTCTCGCCCCGAACGAGGCTGTCCTTGCCGTGTCGATTGAGGCGAAACTGGGCGATCTGGCGGGCCGGATCAATATTGGCGTTCCTTCCATGACCGTCAAGATGCTGGGCCAGAAGTTCGACCAGCAATGGTCGTCCCGCAAGTCGGAGGCGACGGAAGCCGATCAGGCGCGCGCGCTGCATCTGATACGGAATGCCAGCGTTCACTTGGATACCCGGCTGCGCGGACCCAACCTGACGGTGGAGAACCTGCTCCGGCTGAACGTCGGCGACGTCCTGTCGTTCGACTATCCGGTGACAAAACCCCTGGACGTCGAAACCAATGGCCGCTTAAAGCATCGCGGCCAAGTGGTGGCCAATGGCCGGAAGCGCGCCGTGATCCTGCAGGAATCCGTTTCGGCTCAGGCCTGAAGACTGCGGCGAAGGAACTGGATGCCGTCGAACGCGATGGCGTCTGGCGACGGCTCAATATCCCGCCAGATTGCCGCAGCCGCCGACAGCATCGGCAGGGCGAATCCAAAGCTTTCGATCGTCAGCCATCCGTCGTAGCCCACTTCGCGCAGGACGGCGAACACATTGGGCCAGTCCACATGCCCCGATCCTGGCGTTCCCCGGTCGTTCTCGCAAGTGTGAACGTGCTTCAGCCACGGCGCAACCGTCCGGTAGCCATCGGCGATGTCCTTCTCCTCGATGTTTGCGTGAAACGTATCGAACAAGACTCCGACATTCGGATGATCGACCTCTTTGGCAAGACGCGCGGCGTCCGCCGCTGTGTTCAGAAAGTAGGTCTCGAACCGATTCAGCGGTTCGATGGCCAGCGTGACGTTGTGCTCCGCCAGCGCCGGGCTGAGTTCCTGATAGGCCTCCACTGCATACCGCCATTCGTCGGCGGTGCGTCGCCTCCCGGGCAGGTAGCCAACGGGCGAATATAGCGGTCCCGCCAGAATCCGGATACCAGCCTCGGCGCATGCCTCGATCGACTTCCGGATAAAGTCAACCGTCTGCCCGCGAACTTTCTTATCCTCCGAACCCAGATGCAGATCCTTGGGAATTACCGACACGGCCGTACTCTCCAGTTCGAAATCGGCTCGCGCCGCGCGCACCGCCGCGATGTCGAACTGCGCCGGATCGAAGATCGCCACCTCAATCCCGTCGAATCCAGCGGCGCGGATTTGCTTCAATGGCGCGAGGCTCGCGTCGAATTCGGCGCTCCATATAAACGTGTTGATCCCCAGCTTCATCGGCCTGAGCTTATCGCATCGCTCGCCCGCCTCTGATATCCTCAAACATTAGAAAACCGGATGCCCGTCCGGGATATCGAGGTAAGTTCATGTCCGGCCATTCCAAGTGGCACACCATCAAACATAAAAAAGGCGCTCTCGACGCCAAGCGCGGCAAGACCTTCACGCGTCTGATCAAGGAAATTGTGATCGCCGCACGGGGCGGGGGAGACCCGGCGATGAATCCACGCCTTCGCACCGCGATCGCCGCCGCAAAGGCCGTCTCGATGCCCGCCGACAACATCAAGCGTGGAATCATGCGCGGCACAGGCGAACTGCAGGGCGAACAAATCGAGGAGATTATGTTTGAAGGCTACGGGCCCGGCGGTGTCGCTGTGCTGGTTTCCACGGCCACCGACAACCGCAACCGAACGGTGAGCGAGATGCGCCACATGTTTTCGAAGAATGGCGGAAACCTCGGCGAACTGGGCTCCGTCGCATGGATGTTCAAACGCAAAAGCCAGATCCTGATCGAAAAAGCCAATGCCGCGGAAGATGGCCTGATGAACATCGTGCTGGAAGCCGGCGGAGAAGATTTGCAGGATTCCGGAGAAGTGTGGACGATCCTCTCACCTCCCGAGGCGCACGAAACGCTAACCGCCGCACTGGCCGAAGCGAAAGTCGAAACGGCTTCGTCGGATGTTTCGTTCGTACCGGACAACTACATCCGCCTGGATGGCGCGAATGCGCGCGCGATGCTGAAACTCAGCGAACTTCTTGAGGAGCATGAGGACGTTCAGAACGTCTACGCCAACTTCGACTTCGACGAGAAAGAAGTCGAGGCGCTGGCCTGAACCCTTCCCGATGCGTGTCCTAGGCATTGATTGCGGCACGGAGCGGACCGGTTTCGGAATCATCGAATCCGACGGGCGGGACCATCGCCTCGTCGATTATGGAGTGATCCGCACCTCCCCGAAAAACCGGCTCTGCGTCCGGCTGGCAGAGATCTCACGCGGCTTACGGGAAGCGATTGTCGCCCACCGCCCGGATGCCGCCGCGATTGAAGAAGTATTCATGTCCGTGAATGCGAAGTCGTCGCTGAAGTTGGCGCACGTTCGCGGTGTGGCGATGTTGGCCGTTCAGGAAGCCAGCATTCCGCTGGGCGAGTACTCACCCTTGGCGATCAAGACCAGCGTGGTTGGCTACGGGCGCGCGGAGAAGTCGCAAGTTCAGTTGATGGTGCGGAGTCTTCTGCGTCTGGAGATTGCGATTGAGTCTCCCGACGCCGCCGACGCGCTGGCCGTCGCCATCTGTCACGCTACACGATCATGACTGGCATCCTGCTGGCCGCACTGCTCTGCGCCGACCCGCGAATCTTCTACTCGAAGTCATTTCCCGGGTCCACTCCGGCTTACGTTGAGGTGCATCTCGACCGTGACGGGTCCGTCGTCTACAAGGAAAAACCCGACGACGATCAGCCCGTGAAGTTCCGGATCGACGCGCAGGAGGCCGACCAGATCTTCCAACTCGCCGGCAAGCTAGACAACTTCAAGCGGCCACTGGAGTCTGGGTTGAAAGTCGCGCGCATGGGCGAGAAGACTTTTCGATGGGAGCAGGACCCGGAGAAGAACGAGCAAGTCTTCAACTACTCGCTTGAAGAAGACGCGCGCCTGCTGCAGGATTGGTTCGAGAAGATCACCGAAACCGAGATGCACCTGTTCGCGCTGGAGCGCACGGTGCGCTTCGACAAACTCGGCGTCAACAAGGCGCTGCTGCACCTGGAATCCAGTTGGGATAAGAAGCGGCTGGTCAGCGTCGGCCAGTTTGAGCCGATGCTGAACCGCATCATCAAGAACGAAAGTTATCTCCACATGGATCGCGAGCGGGCGGCGAAACTTCTTGCGGCGTTCAAGGCCCCGGTCCCCGTGGCTCCGTCCACTCCGTGACGTTTCGCCGCGTCATCTGGATCGTTCTCGATAGCGTTGGCATTGGCGCCATGCCCGACGCCGGCGCGTATGGCGATCCGCCCGGCAGCGACACTCTTGGAAACATTGCGCGCCAGCGCCCGCTGCGGCTTCCCGCCCTGACATCGCTCGGTCTAGCGAACGCGAAGGAACTCGTTGGAATTGAAAAAGTCGCTGCACCGCTCGGCGCCTATGGCCGGTGCGCGCTTCAGTCGCCCGGCAAGGACACCACCACGGGCCATTGGGAGATGGCGGGTGTCGTTCTCGACCGTCCGTTTCCGCTTTTCCCCACAGGGTTTCCAGCGGAGTTCATGCGGGAGTTCGAGGACCGCATCGCGCGGACGACGCTCGGAAATGTGGCTGCTTCCGGAACCGGGATCATCCAGCAATTGGGTGACGAGCATGTTCAATCCGGATCGCCCATCGTCTACACTTCCGCCGACAGCGTCTTTCAGATTGCCGCGCACGAGGACGTTATTCCTCTTTGGGAGCTCTACAAGATCTGCGAGACGGCGAGAGACATGCTACGCGGTCCGCTGGAGGTAGGCCGCGTGATTGCGCGACCCTTCCTGGGCGAATCCGGCGAGTACGCTCGCACGCCAAACCGGAAAGACTTTGCGGTGCCGCCCCCGAAGGGCATGCTGCTGGACCAGTTGGAACGCGCAGGAGCAGCCGTGCATAGTGTCGGCAAGATCTTCGACATCTTTCTCGGCCGGGGCATTGGTCCGCACGACAAGACGAAGTCGAATGCCGACGGCATGGCGAAGACGCTTGCCGCGATGAACGAAACCTCGTCTGGGCTGATCTTCACGAACCTCGTGGACTTCGACTCGCTGTACGGGCATCGCAACAATGTGGAGGGCTATGCGGCGGCCCTGGAAGAAGTGGATGCGTGGGTTCCTTCACTGCTCGCGGCGCGGGCCGAAGGCGACCTGATCGTATTCACCGCCGATCATGGATGCGATCCAACCACCGCGTCCACCGATCATTCGCGGGAATACGTACCGTTGCTTGTGCATGGCGGACGCGCGGTAGATCTTGGCACTCGCGCGTCGTTGGCCGACATTGGCCAGACTGTTGCGGAAATCTTCGGCTGCCGAATTCAAGCGGGCGAAAGCTTTCTCGGCGACATTGGTAAGTGATGCGCGTTCTCTTCCTCCTTGCCATTTCCGCTGCGGCCTTTGCGCAACGGCCATTGGTGGTTATCTCCGTCGATGGCCTGGACCATCGCTATCTGCGCGACGCCGACCGCCTCGGTTTGAAGATTCCCAACATGCGGCGTCTGGCGCGCCAGGGTGAATGGGCCGACGGCGTTGTCGGAGTGTTCTCCACCATCACATGGCCCTCCCACACAACCTTGATCACCGGCGCCCGCCCGGACGAGCACGGCATTCGCGGCAACCGCAGGCCGAAGGAAGAAGGCGGCGACTACTACTGGACTGCGGACCTTTTGAAGACCCGGACGCTATGGCAGGTGGCGCACGACGCCGGCCTGAAGACCGCCGCAATCACCTGGCCTGTCACGGTGGATGCGAACATCGATTTCAATCTTCCCGAGGCTTTTGAGAAGCGCAAAGGCGGATGGATGGATCTAACGACGATTCAATCGAAAAGCACGCCCGGCCTGGTGGAGAAGATCATCGCTTACGATCCATCGTTCCAGCAGGAATGGATGGACGATCGCACCCGTGCGCTGGCCGTCACGTACTTGCTGAAGAAGGAGAAGGTGGACCTGATCCTGTTGCACTTCGTCGATCACGACGCGGTGGCCCACGATCACGGCCCGTTCACGCCTGAGGCTGCCGAGGAGTTGGAGCGCACCGACCGCTACATCGGCCAGATTCTCGCCGCCGCGCCGAAGTCCGCGACGATCTGCCTGACGGCCGATCATGGGTTTGAACGCATCGACAAGATGATCAACGCCGCGGCTATTCCGTCGGCGCGCGCCGCGGGTGGCCTGCTTCTTGTTACCGGCGACCACGCTGTGGTAGCGGCCAGGAAAACTGGCGGCGTCGGTCGTGAAGTTCCTGCTGCGGAGGTCTCCCGTTTCGCGCCGGTGCTGACTGGATATACCGCGGCTTTTGAGCCCGCTCCGCATCATCAGTTCGGGTTTAGCCTGGCGTCGAAAGATCTCTATCTGCCGCCCTACGAAAAGGGCAATCACGGCCAGTGGCCCCTGCGCGAGAACTACCGCTCGACCTTCGTTCTGTACGGCCCAAAGATTCGCGCGCAGAAGACGCCCGAGTTGGACATGCTGGATATCGCGGGAAAGCTCGCCGCCGTTTTGGGTGTGCGGCTAAACTGATAGGTCATGCGTAAGCCACTTCTGGCGGGCAATTGGAAGATGTTCAAGACGCCCGCGCAAACCGAAGCGTTCTTCGACGACTTTCTTCCAGACGTCGTGGCTTCGACGGTTGACATTGTCATCTGTCCGACGTTCCTCAGCATTCCCGCCGCGGTGGACGCGACGCGCGGATCGAACGTCCGGATCGGTGGACAGAATCTCTACTGGAAGGACGAAGGCGCATTCACTGGCGAAGTATCCGCGCCGATGCTGGAAGCCGCGGGCGCATCGTGGGTGATCGTCGGCCACAGTGAGCGCCGCCAGTTCTTCGGCGAGACGGATGCCACCGTGCTTGACCGCACACGCGCGGCGCTGAAAACCGGCCTCACTCCAATCGTGTGTGTCGGCGAAATGCTGGCCGAACGCGAAGCCGGAGAGACCGAAGCCGTTCTGCGGAGACAGTTCGAGGGTGGGATCGCGCCACTTCAGCCGGACGAGATGGCCCGCATCGTTATTGCCTATGAGCCTGTATGGGCGATCGGCACCGGCAAGACGGCGACGCCGGAGATGGCGCAGGAAGCGCATGCGTTTGTGCGGTCGCTATTGCCGGTCGACGTGCGCATCCTTTACGGCGGCAGCGTCAAGCCGGACAACGTGGCGGGGTTGATGGCGCAGCCGGACATCGATGGCGGCCTAGTCGGCGGAGCTAGCCTGGACCCGCAATCTTTCGCCGCGATCGTAAACTTCTAATCCACCAGACCGCAAAAATCGCCAGCACTGGAAGGCCGATCCAAAGGGCGCGCGGCGCTGGTGATCCGTCAAGATCACGCCGGGTCTGCTGAGGCGTAAACGTGTAGGCAACGCCTGCGGCTTGCATCGTGTGAACGTGATGCGGCAGCACGGCGTCCGGCAAGTCCGACTCGACAATCTTCGGCGCGCCCGCGAAGAATGTGCCCTGGCAAACAAGGTCGCCGTCTTCGATCCGGCACTTCGACGCAACGGGCGGCTGTCCGTCCACGCGGAAGTAGCGCGCCAGATCGCGCGCCGCCGCTGGCAGATGTTCGGTCTCCACCACTTGCATGCGCACGGTCAACCGGGCGATTCCATCTTCAAGCTTGAGCTCACTCCGGCTCATGCTGAGAGGATGCGCGTCCACGTTCGCTATGCTAACGCCTGAAGTGGCCGTGGGAATGAAGCGTCTCGCCGCGGAAGTGGCCGATCTTGAGGACCGTCTGCGTCAAGGCGGAGGCGAAGCCAAGATTGCAAAGCAGCATCGCGACGGAAAGCTGACCGCGCGGGAGCGTGTTCGCGAACTGCTCGACACCGGGTCGCCCTTTCTTGAGACCGGACTTTTGGTCGCCTATGATCGTTACGACGGACAAGCGCCTTCGGCGGGCGTGATCACCGGAGTGGGCCGCATCGAGCATCGTCCTTGCGTGGTTGTCGCCAACGACGCAACGGTGAAAGCCGGCGCGTGGTGGCCGGAGACGATCCACAAGATTCTGCGCGCGCAGGAGATCGCCATGCGCAACCGGCTGCCGATCGTGTATTTGGTCGACTCGGCCGGAGTCAATCTTCCCTATCAGGACGGCATCTTTCCTGGGCAGTACGGCGCGGCGCGGATCTTCTTCTACAACTCGCTGATGCGCAGGCGGCTGAAGATTCCGCAGATCGCCGCCGTGATGGGAATGTGCATCGCGGGCGGCGCGTACCTGCCCGCACTGTCGGACTTCATCATCATGGTGGAGGGCACAAGCTTTATGGGGCTGGGCGGGCCCAATCTGGTGAAAGGCGCAACGGGACAGGCCACCGCCGCCGAGTCGCTGGGCGGAGCGGCCATGCACACCACCATCAGCGGCGTAGCGCACTACACTGCCGCAAACGATGAAGAATGTTTGAAACAAATCCGGGTGCGCGTGAATCAGCTTCCGGCGCAGCCGGGGAAGCCTTCGGGCGGCTCTCCTCCCGCACTGCCCGCCGAGGGCTTGTACGAGATCCTGCCTGACGATCATCGCCTGCCCTACGACGTCCTGGAGATCACAGGCCGCCTGTTCGACCAGGATTCTTTCGATGAGTTTCAGCCCGCCCACGCGCCGGAAATGCTGTGCGCCATCGCGCGGCTGAATGGCCGGACGATTGCGGTGATCGCGAACCGCCGCGGCTTCCTGAAACAGCCGGATGGAAAATCGAAGATCGGCGGCATCGTCTATGAGGACAGCGCGCGCAAGGTGGCCTACTTCACGGAATTGGCGGAGCGGCAAGGCCATCCGGTGCTGTACCTTCAAGACGTTTCCGGATTCATGGTGGGGCCTGAAGCGGAGCGGTCGGGCATCATTCGCGCGGGTGCGGAAATGGTCGAGTCGATGGCGTGCCTGACGGTGCCGAAGATCGTGCTGACCCTGAATCATGCGTCGGGCGCGGGCTACTACGCGATGGGCGGCCAAGGTTTCGATCCCAACTTTACCTTCGGCTGGCCCACCGCGCGAATTGGAGTGATGGAAGGCGACTCCGCCGTGATGGCGGTTCATGGGCCCGAGATCGACAAGCACCGGGCCTCGGGAGAGCCGCTTCCGCCAGAACTGGAAACGCGCATTGCCGACACGCGCGCCAACTACGACCGGTGGCTGGACGCGCGACACGCCGCCGCACGCGGCCATGTGGACTCGTTGATCGATCCTCTTAAGACGCGCGATGTGCTGGACTTCGCGTTGGACGCGTGCCTCTCGCGAGTTCCCGCATGATTCGTATCGCGAATGGCCAGGGCTTTTGGGGCGACTGGCTGGACGCCCCGGTGCGACTGGTGGAGCAGGGTCCGATCGACTATCTGACACTGGACTATCTGGCTGAGGTGACGATGTCGATCCTTCAAAAACAGAAGCGGGACGATCCGAACCTTGGCTATGCTCGTGACTTTCCGCCATTGATCGCGCGTCTGGCGCGGCAGTTGAAAGATCGCCGCGTGCGCGTTCTCGCGAATGCGGGCGGAGTAAATGTGGAGGCGTGCGCAAGGGAAGTCCGCCGTCTCGCTCCGGCGCTGAAGATCGCCGTCGTGCACGGCGACGACATTTTCGCCCGCCTGGGCGAACTGATTGCGAAGGGCCATCCGTTCCTCAATATGGATACGGGTGAGCCGCTGGAGCCGGTGCGATCGCGAGTGCTGAGCGCGAACGCTTATCTTGGCGCGTACCCACTGGCGTCGGCACTGGACATGGGCGCGGACGTGGTGATCAGCGGGCGTTGCGCGGACGCGGCGCTGGCGCTGGCGCCGATGCTGCATGAGTTCGGCTGGTCCAGCGACGACTGGAATCGTCTCTCGGCGGGCATTGTTGCGGGCCACATCATCGAGTGCGGCGCTCAGTCGACGGGCGGCAATTCGCAAGTGGGCTGGCGCGAAATCCCCGACCCCGCGAACATTGGCTACCCGATTGTCGAGATGGATCCCGGCGGGGACTTCACCGTCACCAAACATGCAGGCACAGGCGGACGCGTAAGCAGCCATGTCGTCAAGGAACAGTTGCTCTACGAGATCGGCGACCCGCGCCAGTACATGACGCCCGACGTTACGGCGGACTTCACGACATTGCGGTTGAAAGATGAGGGCACGGATCGTGTCCGCGTAACGGGAGTGACCGGCCATCCGAGGCCAGAGAAGCTGAAGGTTTCGATCAGCTACCACTGGGGTTGGAAGGCGGCGGGTACGCTGGTGTTCCCCGGCCCCGAAGCGCGCCTGAAGACTTCGATTGCGGACGAGATCGTGCGGAAGCGTCTGGATGTTCTACGACTGCCGCTTGATCGCATCCACAGCGAAACGATTGGCGACGATACGATGGCCCAGCTCCGAATCGCCGCCAGGGGGCAGGACCGCAAAGCCGTAGACCGCTTCACGCGCGAGATGATTCCGCTGGTCCTGTCCGGTCCACCCGGGGCCACCGGCTATGGAGAGGGCCGTCCGCCGGTTCGCGAAGTGGTCGCTTACTGGCCGGCGCTTCTGCCGCGCGAAGAGATCGCGCCGCGCGTTGAGGTGGTCGAGTGAAGATCGCGCTCAGCCGCATTGCGCACACGCGCTCCGGTGACAAAGGCAACAAGGCGAATGTCGGCGTCATGGCCTGGAAGGATCATTACTACCCGATCCTTCTTCGCGAGGTGACTGCCGGGAAAGTAAAGTCGTTCTTCGGAGATCTTGTTGAAGGTCCAGTGCTGCGCTACGAAGCGCCGAACATGGCCGCAATGAACTTTGAGCTTTTCGATGCGCTGGATGGCGGCGGCACGCTGTCCTTGCGGATCGACGCGCAGGGCAAGACGCTGGGCGCGAAACTGCTGGAACTGGAAATTGAGGTTGATCCGGATGAGCTTGAAGCTTAGCCGCGAAGGTCGCGTCCTGCGGGCCACGCTGGCAAGGCCGGAGAAGCGTAATGCGCTGGATCAGGCGCTCTGCGAAGCGCTGGTTCAAGCCGTCGAGTCGGATGCTGGATGCGTCCTGATTGACGCGGAGGGCGACGTCTTCTGCGCCGGGATGGATCTTGACGCTGCGGATGCGCAGGCGACGCGGATTCATCAGAAGCTGTTTTCGATGGGCGCGCGCTCGACGGTGCCGATTGTCTGCGCCGTGCAGGGCGCCGCGTTGGGCGGTGGGCTGGGCCTGATCGCGAATGCGCATGTGGCCATCGCCGCGCATGGCGTGCAGTTCGGACTGACGGAGATCCGCGTCGGGATGTGGCCGTACGTCATCTGGCCCGCAGTTGTAACCGCAATGGGTGAGCGGCGCGCGAAAATGCTCGCACTCACCGGGCGGTTATTCGGGGCCAAGGACGCGCTGGATTGGGGACTGGTGCACGAGACGGTTCCGGCGGTTGAACTCGACGATCGCGCAACGGCCAGCGCGCACGCGTTTGCGGATTCGTCGCGCACCACGATCGCGGCGGGACTCGGTTTCGTGGCGCGTGCGCGCGAACTTCCATTGGACGAAGCGCTTCGCGCCGCGCTTGAAACGCGTGAGCAGACGTTTGCCTCGCCCGACTTTCAGGAAGGCGCCGCCGCGTTTCGAGAGAAGCGGAAGCCGCGCTGGCCTTCGATCGAATAACAGAATCATGCGTGCCTTACTTCTTCTGCTGGCAGTTTCCGCAGCCGCCGAACCTCTGAAGGTCCCCGGGTTGAAAGCGAGGGTGGACATCCTGCGCGACCGTTGGGGAGTTCCGCACATCTACGCGTCGAATACGCACGACCTCTTCTTCGCGCAGGGCTGGATCACTGCGAAAGACCGGCTTTTTCAGATCGATCTTTGGCGGCGAACCGGCACCGGCAAGCTGGCCGAAGCTCTGGGTCCGAAGCATGTCGCGCGGGACCGCATCGCGCGCCTGGTGAGGTATCGCGGCGATTGGAAGCGGGAGTGGGCGGCCTATTCAGACGATGCGCAGGAGATCGCGGAAGCGTTCACTGCCGGAATCAACGCCTGGATTCGCGCGTTGAAAACTAGGCCTCCCGAGTTCGCGGCGGCGGGATACGATGCGGGACTCTGGAAGGCGGAAGACGTCACCGCGCGGATTGCGGGATTGTCGATGCTGCGCAATGCCGCTATCGAGATGCGCCGCGTGGCCGAGATTCAACGCTTCGGACTCGACACGGTGCAGCGGCTTGATCCGCCGAATCCTGTCGTTCCATTGACGATTCCACGGGGCCTGGACCTCAACACGCTCCGACTGGAAATGATTCGCGACCTGACTGCCGCAACGGGGCCAGTGCGGCTGGACGACGGATCGAACAACTGGGTGGTGGATGCGTCGCTCTCGGCAACCGGGAAACCGATTCTGGCTAACGATCCGCATCGCGCGCTTCAGATCCCGTCGCTTCGCAAGACCGTTCATCTGGTTGCGCCGGGTTGGGATGTCATCGGCGCTGGAGAGCCCGCGCTGCCGGGCGTCGCGCTGGGGCACAACGAAGAAGTTGGATGGGGATTCACGATCGTGGGCATCGATCAACAGGATCTCTATGTCGAGAAATTGAATCCCGCGAACTCGAGGCAGTACCGCTTCAAGAACGAATGGCGCGACATGGAGATCGAGCGAGACACGATTCCAGTGAAGGGAGCGCGCCCGGCGAAAGTTGAATTGAAGTACACGATTCACGGCCCGGTGGTCTACGAGGATCCGGCGAAGCACATCGCGCTGTCGCTGCGCTGGGTGGGTGCGGAACCGGGCGGCGCTGGATATCTTTCCGCACTGCGTCTTTCACGCGCGAAAAACTGGAAGGAGTTTCGGGCCGCGGCTGGGCTCTACAAAGCTCCCAGCGAGAATCTTGTCTATGCGGACCGCGCGGGCAACATCGGTTGGATCGCCAGCGGAATGACGCCCCTGCGTCCCAACTGGAATGGACTGCTTCCGGTTCCGGGCGACACAGGGGAATACGAATGGTCGGGCTGGCTGGCCGTCGATCAACTGCCGCAGCGGTTCAATCCGCCGGAGCATTACCTGGCCACCGCGAACACCAACCACCTGCCGCCCGGCTATCCGCACGCGATCGGGTACGACTTCACGGCCCCGTTCCGGTTTCAGCGAATCCAGCAAATGTTCGCGCAGCCGAAAAAGTTTACGGTGGCCGACTTCGCCCGCATGCACTACGATGTCGCGTCTGTTCCGGCCCAGCGCTTTCAGAAGATCCTTTTGCGATGGAAGCCTTCCAGTGAGCGGCACCGCGGCGTTCGCGCGCGCCTTCTGAAATGGAATGCCCGTATCGACGCCGAGTCGCCGGAGGCCCTGATTTTTGAAGCTTGGATGATCACCCTACCACGGCACTTGTTTGGCGAGGCCGGCACAATTACCACGTGGAGCGTCGTGCTGGATACCTTGGAACGTCAGGCGAATCATGCGGCCCTGTCGCCCGCGCTGAATGACGCGCTGGCGCAGCTTGAGAAGGCCCTGGGCCCGGAGTCGTCCCGCTGGCAATGGGGCAGCCTTCATCAGTTGAGTTTTCGGCACCCGGTAGGCAAACCGGGTTTCCACATCGATGCGTCGCCGATGCCGGGCGATGCCAATACCGTCTTCGCGGCCGCATGGTCCGCCGCGCAGCCGTTTCGTATGAATCATGGCGCTTCGTTTCGCGAAATCCTCGACACAAAAACCTGGGATAATTCCGTTATTACCAATGTTCCTGGGGAATCTGGAAATCCGGACAGCCCCCATTACCAGGACCTGCTAAAGGGGTGGCAGGCCGGGATGCCGCATCCCTTGCCGTACTCCCGGAAAGCCGTCGAGGAAGCGACTGTCGAAAGAATTCTTTTGGTCCCTTAGCCTTCTCGTTGCGGCCCCGTTGTGGGCGCAACAGTCCATCGTTGGCGTCGTCCTCGATCCTGGCAAGACACCCGTGGCCGGCATACCGGTTCAGCTACAGGGGCCGTCCGCTCAAACCGCCCTCACAAGCGCATCCGGAGAATTCCGCTTTGACGGAGTGAACCTTGGCGCGCATCAGATCTTCATCGCGGTGGAGGGGTTCGAACCGCTTCGCGTCAAAGCGGCTCAGGGCCGACGGCTAAATCTGAATCTCAAGCTTGCCGCGAGACGGGACCGGATCGATGTCGATGAGGCGCCGTCGCGGCTCTCGCTGGAGACGGGCGAGAATGCCTCGGCCATTTCGGTGGAGCGCGGACTGCTGGACAATCTGCCTTCACTGGACCTTGATCTAGTGGCGACGTTGGGGCGCTTCATGGACGGCGGCGCGGCGGCCGCCGGCGGTGGAACGCAGCTGATCGTCGATGGGGTAGAGGCTCGAAACGTTGGCGTCACCCCGTCGGCAATCCAGGAGATAAAGATCAACAACAACCCCTATGCCGCCGAGTATCCCCGCTGGAGCCGCCGCCGCATCGAGATCCTGACCAAGTCTGGCGTGGACAAATTTCATGGCACGGTCAACTTCGTTTTTCGTGACTATCACTTCAACGCCCGCGACGCCTACGCCGCAACGCGGCCACAGGAGCAGCGGAAGATCTTTGAAGGGTCGCTGCTGGGTCCGCTGGGAAGCGGGAAGAAGACGTCGTTCTTGCTAAGCGGTATGCGCGAGAACGAACAGTTGCAGGCCGTTGTGAACGCGGTGGGCCCAAGCGGACCGGTGCAAGAGAATGTCGCCGCGCCGCAGTTCAACACGCATGGCAGCGTTCGCGTGAATCACGCGTTCAGCGACAAGCATGCTGTGTTCGGCCAGGTGAATTATCAGGACCGCTGGCTGAACAACCAGGGCGTGGGCGGCTTGGTTACGGAGCGGGCGGGCGTGCACTCGCGCTTCCGTGAAGACGAGTTTGTCTTCAACCACCGCGCGGTGCTGTCGTCGAACACGTTGTCCCAATTCCGCTTTCTGCTGGGCCGCTATTGGGCTCCGATGGACAGCAACTCGGCGATGCCCAAGGTTTCCGTTTCAGACGCCATCGTCTTTGGCGGAGCGCAGGCAGACCGCCTTAGCACCGAGTTCCACACGGCCATCACGTGGATGATGGCGCACACCCGGGGCCGGCATTCCCTGAAGTTCGGGATCAACGTTCCAGACTGGTCCCGGCGCGGCCTGTCTGACCGGACAAATCAGTTGGGCTCGCTCTTCTTCGCTTCCCTCGCCGACCTGGAGGTCAACCGGCCCTACTCCGGAGTCCGGCAGGCGGGCGACCCCCGCGTCATCTTTGTCGAGAAAAATATTGGCGGATTCATCTCGGACGAGTATCAGGTGCGCCCGGGAATTTCCATCAACGCCGGGTTGCGGTACGACTGGCAAAACTACTTTGGGGATCGGAACAATATTCAGCCACGCCTGGCCGTGGCGTGGGCTCCACGCGGCCAGCGAAAGTGGATCATCCGGGCTGGCAGCGGCATTTTCTACGAGCGCAGCGGCCCCAATCCCATTTTCGACATCCTGCGGTTCAATGGTGTCCAGCTTCGCCGGTTCGTCCTGTCGGGCGCGGATATCGGACGGCCGTTGGACCAGCTTCCCAGCGCCATCGACCGTTTGCACCCGCAAGTGCAGCTGCCCGGCATCATGCAATATTCGCTGGCCCTGGAGCGGCAGCTGTCCCGCAAGAGCATCTTGTCTGTCCAGTACACCGGAGTTCACGGTTGGCACTATTTCCGGTCGCGCGACGCCAACGCGCCGGAACCCTCCACCGGGTTCGCGTTCCGCCCCGATCCAACCGTCGGACAGTTCCGGCAGATTGAGTCGGCTGCCCGGTGGCGTGGGGACTCGTTCGACGTCATGCTGAGGGGCGACATCGCGCCGCGAGTCTCCGGCATGATCATGTACGCCTGGGTGAAGATGAGGACCGACGGGTTGGGTCTGAACGGATTCCCCGCTGCCAGCTACGACCCGCAGGGAGAGTTCAGCCGGGCCGATTCCGACCGCCGCCACCGCTTTACGGCGCTGGGTACGGCGTCGCTGCACCGATGGGCGAATTTCGGGTTTGGAGTTGAAGCAAGTACCGGCGCGCCGTTCAACCTCACTACGGGCAGCGACCAGAATCGCGACGGAATGGCGCTGGACCGTCCGGCGGGTTTGGCGCGAAATCAGGGTGACGGCCCTGGCCTCTTCCAGGTGGATCTACGCTGGTACCGCGACTTCCCGGTCCGGCCGTCGATGCGGGACCAGAGCCCGAAGGTTCAGATCTCAGTGGATTCGTTCAATATTTTCAACCGGTTGAACGCGCGGACCTACCTCGGGGCCCTGTCGTCGCCGTTCTTTGGGCAGGCGGTCGCCTCGCTTCCCGCGCGGCGGATTCAGTTCGGTTGCCGGTTCCAGTTCTGACCACCAAACCCCCACATCTTGTGCCCGCTACGAAACATCCCCTATATCCGGCACTGCCCCTCTTGCAACCCGCCCGTTTCCAGACTAAGCTGTAGTCATCCCCCGAGCGGCGGGCGCGTATTATGTGCCACGCTGAAAACTGACCTCCACCAGAGAGGGGTGTTTCGCCTGTGCTGCACTTGAAGCGAGTTGAGATCCAGGGGTTCAAGTCCTTTTGCGACCGGACCGAGATGAAGTTCCGCGGCCAGGGCGTGGCCGCCATCGTGGGTCCAAACGGTTGCGGCAAATCCAACCTGAGTGACGCCATTAGCTGGGTGCTGGGTGAGCAGTCGGCCAAATCCCTCCGCGGCGCCCGGATGGAGGATGTCATCTTCGCGGGGACGCGTGACCGCAAACCGCTGGGCCTTGCGCAGGTGACGATCACGCTGGTGGACCCGGACTACATTGCGGAAAATCCCGTCGTCGCTCCCGAAATTTCGAAGGCCGCCGATGAGCCCGCCTCGGAGACGCCGAATGGCAATGGCAACGGCCACGGACCCGTTCACGATCTTCCCGCCAGCGTCCCGTCGAAACCCCGCGAGATCACCATCACCCGCCGCCTGTTCCGCAACGGCGAAAGCGAGTACCTGATCAACGGGCGCACGGCGAGGCTCCGCGACATCCAGGACATCTTTATGGGCACCGGACTGGGTCCGGAAAGCTACGCGATCATTGAGCAGGGCCGCATCGGCCAGATCCTGTCGACCAAACCCGCCGACCGCCGCGCGGTGATCGAAGAGGCCGCCGGAGTGACGCGCTTCAAAACCCGCCGCCGGCTTGCGGAGGCAAAGCTCGAAGGAGCCAAGCAGAATCTGAACCGGGTTTTCGACATCCTCGAAGAAGTTGGCCGCCAAGCTGCATCGCTGAAGCGTCAAGCCCAAAAAGCGGAGCGCTTCAAAGCGCTGCGGGGCGAGTATGTCGCGGCGCTCGAAGTTGCCCTGGCCGGACGGTTCCAGATTCTGGAGCGCGATTCCGCCAAGACGGCGCTTGACCTGAACGCCGCCGCCGCGGAGTTCAATTCGCTTCGGGAAGAAGTGGCTCAGACGGAGCAGGCGCAGGCCACACTGCGGGAGCGCTGCTTCGCCACTGAAGCCGAACTTACCGGCGCGCGCCGCCGCCTTTCCGATCTCCAACTGGAAGCGGAGCGGACACGCGGCCGCCTTGAGAATCAGTCGCGGCAGGTTGCGGATATCGATGCCCGGCTGGTTCAGGCGGAGAACGAATCCAACACCACCGCCGAACGTCTTGCCGAACGCACCCAGGAGTTGGATTCGACTGCGGCCCTCACCCTGGAATCGCGGGAAGCCGTCGCGAAAGCGCGTGCCGACCTTGACACGAAGGCTGTGGAGCGTGACGCAGTGCAGGCGGCTCTGCGAGAGCGTGAGCGAGAGATCGAATCCACGCGGCGGCAGGTGTTGGAACTGATCGGCCAAGCCGCGGGACTTCGAAACCAGCTTGCGCAGGCCGAAGCACACTTGGCCGGCGTCGATCGCGATACCGCGCGGCTTCAGCGCGACGAAGAGGCGGCATCTGCCGACCTCGCCCGCGCCGAAGAGTTGAAGCAGTCGCTTTCCGAGCGGCTGGCTTCGCGCCAGTTGGAGTTGGACTCGCTAAGCGGACAGCGCCAGACCGTCGAAGGGATGCTGGCCGCACGCCGCGCCTCCGCACAGGAGACGCGAATCGCGGTCGATCAGCATCGCGCGGAAGCCTCCCGCATCAAGGCTCGTAAGGATTCGCTCGAAGAGATTCTGTCTCATCGCGCCTACACCACCGAATCCGTAAAGCGGCTCTTCACGGCCATAGGGCAGGGGCAGGCCAGCGGACTGAAGCCCGCCGGAGTGCTGGCCGACTTCATCGAAGTGGATAGCCAGTTCGAAAAGGCCGCCGAAGAATTTCTGCACGAGGAGTTGGAGTACGTCGTCGTCGAGACGTTCGACGATGCCAGCCGCGGCATCGAACTGATGCGTGGCGACCTGGATGGCCGGGCGACTTTTCTGGTTCATCCCGCGCCGGGTTCGCATCTGGCGCGCGGTCCCGTGGCCGAGCCCGCCGTCGGACCGGAAACCGGAATTACGGCGCGGTTGACCGATGTTCTGCGCCTTACCAACGGTCTGACGAAGGCTCCGGCAGAGCTGCTGCCGCGGCTTTCGCGCTGCTTCCTTGCGTCCGATGCATCTGCCGCGCAACGCCTGGCCCTTGAGTATCCCGACGTGTTTTTCCTATTGGCGGACGGCGTTTGCTATCACGGCTACGCGGTTTCAGGCGGGAAGAAAACTGGCAGCGGACCGTTGGCACTGAAGCGCGAACTTCGCGAGCTTACATCCCTGGACCAGCAGCGGCAAGCGGAGCTCGACGATGCCGTCGCGCGCCAAGCGTCGCTTGAAGCGGAACTGGCGGCGCTGGCCGAAGAACTGGAGCGGGTCCGAACCCTTCAACAGGCGCAGGAAAAAGACGCGCTTGCGCTGGATCACGAAAATCGAAAACTGGCGGAGGAGCATCAGCGCGCATCCACGCGACTGTCTGTCGCACGGATGGACCTGCAACGCCTGGATCGCGATCGCGAGCGGTTGTCGGCGGAGCGCACGCAGCGCACGGATGCCCTTGCCGCAGCGGAGGAAAACAAGCAGCGCATCGAGGCGTCGCTTCAACAGGTGCTGGAAGACCTCACAGTGCGACAGCACTCCTTCGCGCGGCTGTCCGAGGAACACTCGGCGGTCCGGGCAAGTCTCGCCAGTTTGGAGGAGCGCCTGCGAGGTGTCGCCGCCGCCGAAGACCGGCTGCGAATCCAAGTGCAGGAGCTCAATAATCATTCCGCCCGGCTGGCAGCCGAGATGGAACGCCTCGGGCTTACGCGACAGGGTCTGCTTAGCGACAACGTCGGCCTGGACGCGCGGGCGACGGAACTATCGGCGGCGATCACGGAACTGGATGCCGCGGTGGCCGCTATCGCGGCGCGCGAGACCGCCGAAAAGTCCACATTGGCCGCGAGTGACGAGGCGCTGAAGGCACTCCGGATTTCCGCGCAGCAATCGCAAGATGCGCGCAACCAGATCGAGATCGAACTGGTTCGCAAGCAGAGCGATCTCAGACACCTTGACGAGAATTGCCGCGCGCAGTTGGACCGGCCGGTGGCCGAAGTATCCGCCGCGGTGGAACTGGCGCTGGACGAAGTGGCGCTGGCCGAGATGGAAGACAAAGTCCGCGATTTGGCGCGACGCATCGAAGCGCTGGGTCCCGTAAATCAGCAGGCCCTGGAAGAATATGAGGAAGCCCAGCAACGCTACGACTTTCTGAACGCGCAGCGGCAGGACTTACTGGATTCCATTCGCGATACCGAAAAGGCGATACAGGAGATCGACGTCGAATCGAAGAAGCGGTTCAACGAAGCGTTCGAGAAGATCAACGGCAACTTCCGCGAGATGTTCCGGATTCTATTCAATGGCGGCCTGGGCGAGATGCGCCTGACGGATGTCGAGAACTCCTCTGGCGGAATCGACATTGTTGCGCAGCCGCCCGGAAAAAGACTTCAGAATGTCCTGCTGCTCTCCGGTGGGGAGCGGGCGATGACCGCGATGGCTTTGTTGATGGCGATCTTCAAGTACCAGCCCAGCCCGTTCTGCATTCTGGACGAAGTGGACGCTCCGCTGGACGAGCCGAACATTCAGCGGCTGACGCGCCTTCTTCAGGAGATGGCCGCGCAAACCCAGTTCATCGTCATCACGCATGCCAAGCGCACCATGGAAGCGGCGGAGGCGATGTACGGAGTAACGATGCAGGAACCGGGCGTGTCGAAACTTGTCAGCGTGAAGTTTCGCGACGCGGAACGCTCCGTCAGCGCGGCGGCGTGACTCCCATCTGTTCGGCGTAGGCGCGGGCGCGTCCGTATCGTTCGGCCCACTGCTGCAACGTGCGGATGAACGCGCCCATCTGTGTCGTCTGCACGCCGTCCACCGTAGTCTCGCGGGCAAGCGCCCCGGCGGACGAGGCTTCCATGTTTTTGCGCGTCGAGTCGAAACTCTCGCGCATCTCTACGGCGGCGCTGCTTTTCGAAAGCGGCCTGCCGGTCAACACCTCGGAAAAAGAATCCGTGTCTTCTTGGGGCCGCCACGCATATTCTTCCTCTGGAACCGCTCCCGCAAGGGCGGCTACCTTCCTCTCGATCTCGTCCAGTGCTAGCAGAGCGTCTTGCGCGGCGGGCGTCGTAGGCGCATCCTCCACGGCCATGAGTTCGATGTCGAAGATCAGTTCGGATCGCGGCGGAATCGGTCCCGAGCCTTTCTCGCCATAGGCCATCTGATGGGGAATGATCAGGCGGCGCTTTCCGCCAACCTTCATACCCTCAAACCCCATCTCCCAACCGGCGATCAGCCGCCGCCGGCCCTGCACGAAGGTCAGCGGCTCATCGCGGTCGCGTGAAGAGTCGAACTTCTTGCCGTCTGTCAGCCAGCCCGTGTAGTGGACGGTGTAGCGCATTCCAGCGGAGGCGGGCGCGCCCGTGCCCTCTGAGAGTTCGATCCACTTTAAGGCGGGTCCGTCCACTGGCGTTCCCGCCGCTTCCGGAATTTGCGCGCGCAGCAGTGCGGCGGCCAGCAGTCCCCAAGTCATGCATTTGATTCTCGCGCAGGGGGCCACCGCGCGAGAACGTGCCCTAGCGCTTTAGCCCGTCGGCGCCCGCCGCGTACAGGAACTCCTCTTTCACGATCTCCCCGCCCGCAACGGTGTAGACGGCGATCTCGCGAAGGTTGTGACGCTTGCCCGATGCCTTCTCCGTGACGTCGAAATCGAAGAACACTGCGAACTTTTCGCTGGCGACGAAAGGGCCGTCAACCTCGCCGCCATGGATCTCGTGGGCTGCGGCCCAATCCTTGCTCTTCTGGATCACGGCGGCTTTGCCGGCGGTCTCGAAGCGTCCGTCTTTGCGGGCCATCCCCTCGACGCTGACGATGTCACCGGCGTACAACTGCTCCATCGCGTCGAAGTTTTTGCTGTCTTTGCACAACTCCACGAGTTTGTCTGCGACTTCTTGGGTTGTCATGCCCGAAGGATACCGCTCCAGCGGGCCGGGCGGGTCAGATCTTCAGCTTCGGGTTCTTCTTGCGGACGTAGGCGGCAAAGTCTGGCGGAGCGGCCATGGTCGACAGGCGGCTCTGGCGCACCAGTGCCCAATCCGCAAACTCGCCGGACTCCTTGATCTCGCGCAGCGTGACCGGCACGGTGAGCGTGAAGAGAAACTCCAGATCGACGATTGCGGAGCGGGCGTCGCTGGGATCGTCGCGTGGTTCCCCCACCACTTTGGCCGCCGCCCGGACAGCCGACTCACCCCCGGAATGATAGATGAAGACCACGTCGCCCGGCCGCATCTGCCGGATCGCCCGCACCGCTTGGGCATTGCGCACACCCGTCCACGCCGTTTGCCCGTCGGCCTCGAACTGTTCGACGGTGTAGTCTTCAGGGTCGGTTTTGGCTAGGAAGTAGGACATCGGGGGTACCCGTAGGTACTACAATTCTAAGGCAAATCACTGAATTTTTAAATGCGGGGTAAACCGGTGGGCCGGTTCCGCCGATGCGCATAGTATAATCAAGGGCAAGGCAAAATCGAGACAGCCAAGCTCTTCCGAAACATAGGTATGAATGGTTTTGCGCAGATTTTACCGTATGCGACTTGTTAGCTCCGGCTTGGTGCTTTTGACGTTCTTTGGCGGTACGCCAGTTTCCCTGTTGGCGCAGGAGCAGCCTCAATCCCAGGAGCGAAAACCCGAGGATGTTAAGCCAGAGCCCAAGGTCGACGACTTAAAGCCCGATGTTCCCAGCGTCGCGGAGCCGGTCGACCCCCGGACGTATGTCATTGGGATTCAGGATGTCATCTACGTTCGGGTTTGGCGGGAGAACGACTTGACTGGCAACTTCGTGGTCCGGCCGGACGGAAAGATCAGCATGCCGTTGGCGGGAGACATTGAGGCCGACGGTGCGACGCCGGACGAATTGAAGACCCGCATCGTCACGGCGCTGGAAACCTATCTGACTCGGCCTGAGGTCAACTTGGAAGTGCGCCAAGTGAACAGCAAGCGGTTTTTTATCACCGGTGAGATTGGCAGGGCCGGGTCATACACGATCATCTCCCCGATAACCGTGCTGGAGGCGCTTAGCAACGCAGGGGGCCTGCGGGACTTCGCAAACGCGAAGAAGATCGTGATCATGCGCGGAGATGAACGGCTGAAGTTCAATTATAAAGAGGTCATCAAGGGCAAGAAAATGGAGCAAAACATCCAGCTCCTGCCCGGCGATCACATTATCATTCCGTAGCTGTTTTCTTGGGACTGTGCAGTCCTTCTGGAAAACGGTCGATTAGGAATGAGGAGTCATCGGAGGCGGAATCGAAATGTTACCCCAACCTGCAAACCAGGATCCACTCGCCGTATCGCGGCGGGCCCTGGATGCCGAAGACATAATCGACATTCTCAGGCGGCATCGAGGCTGGATTCTCGGCCCCTTGTTCGCATGTCTGGTCATCGGCGTGGTCACCGCATATGTGTGGCCGGATACGTACGTTTCGACAGCCGTGGTCCGTGTGACGCCGCCGCAGGTTCCGGAGCGGTTTGTGCCCACGAACGTGAATGCCGACGTCACGGAGCGGATTAACTCCATCTACCAGTCGATCACCAGCCGTCCCACGCTTACCAACATCATCAACCTCTACCAGCTCTATCCCCGGGACCGGAAGAATCTTCCGCTGGAAGACGTGATCGAGCACATGCGGAAAGATATCCGGGTCAATCCGGTTGGCTTCACGCAGACCGGCCGCAACCGTACCGCGCAGGCCATTGCAATTTCGTTCGCCTACGAAAACCGGCTGATCGCGCAGAAAATTGTCGGTGAACTGGTCAGCCGGTTCATTGACGAAAACATTCGAAGCCGCTCCAACCAGTCTTCCATCACTACCGAATTCCTGAAGGACCAGTGGGACATACGAAAGCGGGAACTGGAATCGATTGACGCCAAGCTGACGGATTTCCGGGTGGCAAACCAGGGGCGTCTTCCGGAGGAGCGCGGCAACCTCCAAACCGCCGCCAACATGTTCGAGAACCGGATCTCCACGTTGAACCAGCAGATCGATCGGGCCAACCAGGACAAGCTGATGTTGGAGGCTCAGATCAATTTCCGCAAGGATCAGCTTCGGCAGGCCACATCTGTGGGCGGGTTTGCCGCTCCGGCTCAGGTGGCGAAGAATGAGCGGCTGATTGCAATTGAGCGCCAGATTCAGGGACTTGAGCTTTCTCTGGAGGGTATGAGGGAGCAGTACAAAGACACCCATCCCGACGTTCAGAGGCGAAAGTCGGATATCGAAGTCCTAAAACGCCGCCGCGCCGCACTTCAGCAGGAAGACCAGAACAAGCCTGTTCCCGACGCGACAGCCGAACCCGCCCCCGTCACGGTGGCCGCCAGCCGGGAAGCGCGAGGTCTCGAGGGCGAGCTATCCGCTCTTCAAACCCAGGTGGCGTCCCGCGATCTTCAGATCGAGAATTACCGGAAGGAGATCCTCGCCGCCGAAAGGTCGCTCCGCAGCTACCAGGGGCGCATTGAAGGCATGCCTCCCGCGATTAGCGAGTATGAGCAGCTTCTGCGCGAAAAGCAGATGGCGCAGTCCCGCTACGAGGAAATGAATATCAAGATCGCCCAGTCCCAAAGCGCAACCGAGCTGGAGAACCGGAAGCAGGGCGAAACGCTGGAGCTTCTCGATCAGGCCAGCCTTCCGACGTCTCCAACCCAGCCGAAGCGGCCCATGATCATTGGAGCGGCAGCGGCTCTGGGATTGGCGCTGGGCCTGGTTCTGGCGGGCGGGCGCGAGATGAAGGACACGACGCTCAAGAACCTCAAAGACGTTCGAAGCTACACGCAGTTGATGATTCTCGGCAGCATCCCACTGCTTGAGAACGACCTCGTGGTTCGCCGCCGCCGCCGCCTTGGATGGTTGGCGTGGTCGACGGCCTGTCTGGCGGGAGTCGCCATTATGGCTGGATCCGTCGTGTTCTATCACATGAACAAGACTTGATGGACTGAAAATGAACCAGCGAGGAGATTCGAATGAGTAAAGTCCATGACGCGCTGCGGCGTGCCGAGCAAATCGCAACCCAATCCGGCCACGCTTCCGAAGCCAGCGTCACCGCCGAACCGGAACCGGTCGAGCGGCTTGCGCCTCCGCCCGCGCCCGCACCTCCCATTATTTCGACGCCGAAGACGGTTGAACCCGGCTTTTCCATCGCCGCTACCGTCACGCGCGATACGCAGCTTCTCGCCAACAACGATTCCGATGGCGGACCGCTGGACCTTTACCGGGTTCTCGACCGCGTGCAGGATATCCCCTTCTCGCCATCCCCGGACGCGCATCTGCTGGATTCGCAGCGGCCTCACGAAGCTCCCACGGAAGAGTTCCGCACGCTGCGCACACGCTTGAACCACCTGCAGACCCTTCAGCCCATACACTCCATCATCGTCACCAGCCCGTCGCCCGCTGAAGGAAAATCCCTGACCGCCGCAAACCTCGCGCTGGCGCAGTCCCACCTCGCGGGGAATCTGACCGTGCTTGCGGACTTCGACCTCCGCCGGCCCGCAATGCACCAGCTTTTTCAGATCGACCGCAGCCCCGGCATCACCGACTATCTTCTAGGCAAAGCGCGTCTCGACGAAATTATCCGGCACGTCGCCGGCACCAGCCTCTACATCATTCCGGCCGGCGAGGCAGTCATCAACCCGCTGGAACTGATGAACCTCCCGTCCGTCCGGGAGCTTCTCGAAGAACTTCCGCGAGTCTTCAAGTGGGTGATTCTGGATTCACCGCCGCTGCTCTTTGCAGCCGACGGAGCGCTGTTGGGCACGATGTGCCATGGCACAATCCTGGTAACCCGCATCGGCCAGACCACCGTGGATTCCGTAACCCGCGCGATCAACTCGCTGTGCGAGAACAATATCCTTGGGATTGTCGTAAACGGTGCGCGGCGCGGGGAGTTGTACTCCAAGTACACCTACTACCACTCGTATTACGCGTCGGCAAAAACCTAGGAATCCAGGCGGTAGATCGCCAAGCCGGTCAGCAGCTTCGGATAGAAGTCGGTGGACTTCTGGGGCATCACTCCGCCATTCAGGCTGACGTCCGCCACCTGATCCACCGTCGTCGGTTCCAGCAGGAACGCCGCTTGCCAACGGCCTTCCGTCACCAGCTTCGCGGCCGCCTCGATCCCGCGAACATACTTCAGGTGCGATTCGCCGCGAACCGCCGCCTCGTCCAGTCCCAGCACTTCCTGCAGCAGCCGCTCATGCAGAATGCGGACGTCCAGACTTCCGGGCTCGCGCTTCATCTCCAAAAGATAGACGTGCGAATCACCGGCCAGCACCACCCCAATTTGCACCTTTGACGGGTGCGGCTCCCGCCACTTCCGGCGCAAGTCCGGGAGCCCCGCAAGCTCAGTCACGTCGAACTCACGCGCAATCTCCGCCAGAAAATCCGGCCCTTCAAACGACCGCAGGCCGCGAACCACGCGGTGCGTAGCCAGAACCTTCAGGCCCGGCGAATACATGTTGACGAAGGTCATCATCACTTTCGCCGCCGCCGGGTTTCCGGAATGGTCACGGCAGTACGCCAGAGCCGTTTCGTACCGGTGATGCCCATCGGCGATCACCAACTGCCGGTCCCACATCGCCTGTTGGAGCGCGGCGATCTTCTCCGGTTCTGCGATGCTCCACAGCGAATGCACGACGCCGTACTCATCCGTCACGCGTGACAGCGGCGGACCCTCAGCCGACTCGTCCAGAATCGCGTCGATCGTGCGCTCGGGGTCCGGATACAGCATGAAGATTTGGCCGAAGTGGGCCTGCGTGGCTTCAAGCACCTGCCGCCGGTCCTTCTTCGGACCAGGGAACGTCAGTTCGTGCCGGAAGACAACTCCGTCGCTATAGTCGACAACGTCACCCAGTCCGATGAAGCCCTTCCGGACATGCTTTACGCCCGGCGCATCCTCCACGTCGAACTCCTGGAAATAGGTGTAGAAAGCGGGCGCGTCGTCCTGAATCAACGTCCCGTCCGCGGTCCATTCGCGAAACGATTCGCCTGCGCGCGAGTAGACGTTTTCGCCTTCGCCGTCACCGGGTTCTTTCTTGCCGAGAATGATCCGAATCAAATTTTTTGGATGCGCATCGTAGTAGCGCTGCTGCATGTCGGGAGAAATCTTGTCGTACGGCTGCGTCACCAATTGTTGAAGGCCGCCCACGGACGGCGCGTAGCGGTACGCGCGGAAAGGATGAATCTTAGCCATGTATCGGAGCCGCCACCGGCTTCCGATATCTTGCCAGAATCAGGACGCCCCCGGCGGCCATGGCCAGTGCGATCCATTGAGTGTTGGAGAACGGCAAGCCAAACGGCAGTTCCTGGGCGTGAAACCGGAAGAACTCGATAATGAATCGCGCGACGGAGTAGAGGACAAGGTACAGGCCGATCACCGTTCCAGCCGGCGGCTTGCGCAGGAACAGCCGGTACAGGGCGAAGGCCAGCACTGCGTTCACGACGGCTTCATAGATCTGCGCCGGGTGCAGCGGCACGTTCAACGGCACGCCGGTGAGGCGGTTCGCCTCTTCGTTCGTGAACGTGATTGCCCACGGGCGGTCGCAACTTCCTCCCCAACAGCAGCC
>JBGTFZ010000067.1:0-54456 GCA_041746955.1 Bryobacteraceae bacterium | reverse complement strand
GATCGAAGTTCCCGACGGATTTCGCATCGACGACCAGATGTTCATCGCGCAGGTGGTGGGACGGTCGATGGAGCCGGAGATTCCGGATGGCAGCCTGTGCGTTTTCCGCTACCAGCCAACCGGGTCACGGCGCAACCGCCGTGTGCTGGTGGAAAACTACGGCGATTCCACCCAGCGCTACACCGTGAAGCGCTACACCAGCGAGAAGGAATACCTGGAAGTCGGCAGATTCCGGCACCGCCGCATCATCCTGGAGCCTCTTAATCCGGAATTCGATCCCTGGGAGTTGGAAGAAGGATCCGAATGCCGGATCCTTGGGGAGTTTATTCGCGTCCTGGACTAGGCGCGCACCGCATTCGACGCAACTTGGCGAAGCACGAACGGAAGAATTCCGCCGCTGCGGTAGTAGTCCACCTCAACCGGCGTATCGATCCGGATGCGCACTGTGAAAGTCTTCGAAATACCGTCCGCCGCCATCGCCGTCACTTTCGCTAAACGGTCGCCCGCCACCGCCGCGGCCACGCCGGACACCGAATAGAGTTCCTCCCCGGTCAGTCCGAGAGACTCCCGCGTGTCGCCGTGCATGTACTCGCAAGGCAGCACTCCCATGCCCACCAGATTCGACCGGTGGATGCGTTCGTAGCTTTCGGCGATCACCACCTTGACGCCCAGCAGCATCACACCCTTTGCGGCCCAATCGCGTGACGAGCCGGAGCCGTACTCCTTACCGGCCAGGATCAGCAGCGGCGTGCCCGCGTCCTGATACTTCATTGCGGCGTCGTAGATGGGCATCTGCCCGCCGTCCGGCAGCAGACGCGTGTAGCCGCCTTCCACTCCGGGAACCAGGATGTTCTTCAGGCGAATGTTGGCCAGCGTGCCGCGCACCATCACCTCGTGATTTCCGCGCCGCGCGCCGTAGCTGTTGAAGTCCTGCGGCGCGACGCCCAACGACGAAAGATACGTCCCCGCCGGAACGTCCTTGCGAAAACTGCCGGCGGGCGAGATGTGATCCGTGGTGATCGAATCCCCCAACACCGCCAGCGCCCGCATCCCATCGAAGTCCGGCAGCGGCGCCGACGGGTCGGCCATGTCTTCAAAGTACGGAGGATGGCGGACGTAGGTGGAATGCTGGTCCCAGGCGAACAGATCGCCGGTGGGCGTCTTCATGTTCCGCCACTGGGGCGTTCCTTCGAAGACGGCTGCGTACTCACGTTCGAACATATCCGCCTTCACGAACGCGCCGACGGCTTCGGCGATTTCCGTTCGGGTGGGCCAGATGTCGCGCAGGTAAACCGGTTTGCCCTCCGGGTCCGCGCCCAGCGGTTCGTTGTCCAGGTCGATGTCGACGGTTCCCGCCAGCGCGTACGCCACCACCAGCGGCGGCGAGGCAAGATAGTTCGCGCGAACCAGCGCGTTGATGCGGCCTTCAAAGTTCCGGTTGCCGGAAAGCACCGCCGCCACCGTCAGCTTGTGGTCCGTAACGGCCTGCGCAACGGGCTCGGGCAGAGGTCCGGAGTTGCCGATGCACGTCGTGCACCCATACCCGACCAGATTGAACTTCAGCGCTTCGAGATAAGGCATCAGGCCGGAAGCCTGCAGGTACTCCGTCACCACTTTCGATCCCGGGGCCAGCGATGTTTTCACCCACGGCTTCGTCTTCAAGCCGCGTTCGACTGCCTTGCGGGCAAGCAGGCCCGCGCCGATCATGACGCTGGGGTTGGACGTGTTCGTGCAACTGGTGATGGCGGCGATCACTACCGATCCATCGCGAACCTCCGTCGCCTCGCCATCCATCACGATGGGAATGCGCTTCGGCCCAGGGCCCTTCATTTCGTCGGCGTTCTGCGCCGGATCGACACCCAGCATCTGCGCGAAGTTGCTCTTGACGTCCGGAAGTTCCAGGCGGTCCTGCGGGCGGCGCGGACCGGCCATTGAGGGAACAACCGTCGAAAGGTCCAGCTCCACCGTTGCGTTGTACTCCGGCTCCGGCGACCCTTCCGTCGCGAACAGGCCTTGCTCCTTGGCGTACGCCTCGGTAAGCGCGATGACATCCGCCGGGCGGCTGGACAGCCGCATATAGGCCAGCGTCTGCTCGTCCACCGGGAAATAACCGACGGTGGCGCCATACTCGGGCGCCATGTTGGCGATGGTGGCGCGGTCGGCCAATGGAAGACCCAGGACGCCGGGGCCGTAGAACTCCACGAACTTGCCGACGACGCCTTTCTTCCGCAGCATCTGAGTGACGGTGAGGACAAGATCGGTGGCGGTGGCGCCGGGCGATAGATTGCCAGTCAGCTTGAAGCCGACGACTTCGGGAAGCAGCATCGACACCGGCTGGCCCAGCATGCACGCCTCGGCCTCGATTCCGCCGACGCCCCAGCCGACGACTCCCAGGCCATTGATCATCGTCGTGTGGGAGTCGGTGCCGACAAGCGAATCCGGGTATGCCAGCCAGCCATCGGACGTCTCGCGGGAGAAGACGACGGATGCCAGGTATTCGAGGTTCACCTGATGCACGATTCCGGTTCCGGGAGGTACGGCGCGGAAGTTTGAGAAGGCCGACTGCGCCCAGCGCAGCAGCGCATACCGCTCATGATTGCGCTGAAACTCCAGCAGGACGTTGAGGTCGAAAGCTTCGTTGGTGCCGAAATTATCCACTTGCACCGAGTGGTCGATCACCAGGTCAACCGGGATTAGTGGATTTGCAAGCTTCGGGTCTGCGCCCATCTTCTGCAGCGCGTCGCGCATCGCGGCCATATCGACCACGCAAGGAACGCCGGTGAAATCCTGCAACAGCACGCGGGCCGGGCGGAAGTTGATCTCCGCCGCCGGAGCCTTCAGATCCCAGCGGGCCACATACTCAATGTCGGAGCGGCGTACGGATTTTTCGTCTTCCGAGCGCAGCAGATTTTCCAGCAGCACGCGAATCGAGTACGGGATTCGCGACATGCGGAAGCCCGCTTTTTCGAGCGCGTCCAGGCGAAAAAGACGATAGTCGCGTCCGCCGGCTTTTAGCGCCGCGGCGGAGCCAAAGGAATTCAAAGTGGGCATGGGAACGCTTTCATCGTAACCCGGCGGCCGAGAAAACCGCTGGGTCCGGCGTGGCGCCTTGGGACATCGTACGAAGGTCGCGGCGGGAATAGACCCGCTGCAACCATCGCGCTCCGCAGATCGCCTCGCGTCCGTGAAGGCTGTGCAGATTATCCAGAATCAGCAGCGATCCGGGCTTCAGCGCGATGCGCGCCGGTTCGGATTCGCCGATCGCTGTTTCAAATGCATCAAGAGCTTCGCGGCTTGCCGATGTTTCATTGGCCCGGGTACCCTGCGCGCTGTACGCGACAGTCCATTCGCCGGTGGCTCCGCGCGCCAGCACCGCATGGCCCAATAGCGGGGCCTCTCCCAGCACCGCTTGAAAAGTCATCGGCGGCGCTTGCGTAAACGACGGCTGGGCCAGCGCTTCGATGATGGACGTGGAAAGACGCGACAGAATGTCGTCCAGTTCCCAAACCAGCGTCGCGGTTCTGCCCTCGTTTTGAATGCACAGCAGCGAGAGAAATTCGGGCCGGTGCAAGGGGCCAAGGAACGCAACGTCGCTATGCGGGTCGAAGGCGGCCTTGCCGAGGCTGGACTGAGATTCCTCATGGCCCGGGGCGGGCCGGACATCGTGCACGATCGCGCCATTTCGTTCTTCCAGATAGCCGAATGGCTGGGCGATGGCCCGCACTTCGGCCAGATGCGCTTCTTCGGGACGGTCAACAGGCAGGCCACGGACAAGGCGATAGGAAGGCATGGCTACATGTACAGGGGCACGGGAATTCCAAGCACGTTCAGCGTCCACTCCAGGCGCGATGAAAAGTACCGCGTCAGCCAGATCAGAACGTGCTTGCGGACGGCGTCCGGCTCCGCGATCACCGGATAGTCGTGGTAAAAAACGCTGAACGCCTGCGCCAGTTGGAACGCATAGCGGGCGGCGTGCGAAGGCTCACCGGCTTCCAGCGCTTTCATGACGGCGAAGTCGGCGCGCGAGGCGGCCAGCAGAAACTGCCACAACCCCTCGTCGGCCAGGACCTTCGCGAACGTTTCCGGCGGGATCGCCGGCTGCCGCGTCTCGCCGGTCTTGCGAAGAATCGACCGCGCGCGCACGGCGGCATATTGCACGTAGGGTCCGGTTTCGCCCTCGAAGCTAAGCGCTTCCTGAAGGTCGAACGCGATGACGGTGTTGCGCGTGAACTTCAACATGAAGTAGCGCAGCGCGCCGGTGGCGATCTGGATGGCGACGCCGCGGCGTTCCGCCTCAGGCGCTTCTTCGTGGCGCGACGTCACCTCGCGCAGCGCGGTCTCGATCAGCTTGTCCAACAGGTCGTCCGCCTTTACGCCAAGGCCCTTGCGCCCCGACACCTCGACGTAGGGCCGCTGCTTGTCTTCAGCGGACAACTCAATTCCAAGTTCGACACAAGTGCGCGGGCTTAAGGCCACCATCTCGTAAGAAAAGTGGACGGAGTTCTTTGCCGCTTCATCGAAGTGCAGCGCCCTCAGGCCCGCAACCACGACGTCCTGCAGATAGGACTGGCGCGAATCGATAACGTTGTACACGCGCGATGCGCCGCCGAAGCTTGGAGCGGCCTCGTCCTGCGGTTTGCCGGTGGTTACCCAGACGCCGGGGAATCCGTCGAGCTTACGGTAAAAGAAGTCCTTGCCCAGCAGACCGAACTTCCACATCTGGTAAGCGATGTCCTTGCCGACATACGTCACCGTGCCGTTCGACCGCACGATCACTTTCGAATCATCGTCCCCGCTGGACGTGTCGCGAAATGCCTCCGCGGGCATCACCCAGCATCCGGCGTTCTTTCCCTCGTTCTCGAAGTAAATCGCTTTGCGCTCCTTCAATTGCTCAAACGCGCTGGCCCAAAACTTCAGGTGAAGGATCTCGCTCTCGCGCGGCAGCACGTCGTAGGAAATGCCCAGGCGGGCCATGGTTCGCAGGTGGCACGCGACGATTGCGCTCGAAACCAGATGCCCCATCTCGGCCAGCACTCCGTCGTCGCCCTCGATCGCGTGAAGGGTTTCGGTGCGCCAAGCCTTCGCTTGCGGATCGTCCGGGTACATGCTGGAAATTCGCGCATAGAGATCCCAGCACAGGTAGTCGAACCTCGGCTGCCGCGCGAGGCCGGCCACTTCGTCGAGCGTCTTCTTTTCGAGGAAGTGAAACCCCGCAACGACATCCGCAACTTGTACACCGGTGTTGTCGATGTAGTTCTGCACTTCCACCGAATGGCCGCCGGCGCGCAGCATGCGAACGAAAGTGTCGCCGAGAATTGCATTTCGAAGATGGCCGATATGGGCCGCCTTGTTGGGGTTGATGTTCGTGTGCTCGACCACCACCTTCGCCGGAAGTTCCGCCCGCTGCGAAGACTCACCGGCCAGCGACGACGCATAAGAAGCGCGGTCCAGCCGGACGTTGATATAGCCGTTGCCCGCGATTTCAAGCGCCGCGATACCGGCGATACCGCCGACCCCGTCCACCAATTCCTGCGCGATCGTACGCGGCGGCTTCTTCAGCTGTCGGGCCAACTGGAATGCGACGGGAAGGGCAAGCTCGCCGAAAGCCGGCTCTTTGGGCTGTTCGATCTGAATGGGGACGTCAATTCCCTGCGACGCCAAGTGACGGGTGAAGGCCTCAGAAATGGACGTTTCTAGCTGCTGGAGCAAATGCCAATTATCCGCCAGAGGCGGGACGCAGGACAACGATCAGCGTGCGCCCGTCGGAATAGAACTCCTGTCCGTGCGCAGTCTTCGCCTTGGTGACGGCGTCTTTGCGGGTGAGGTAGTAGGTGCGCGCCACTTGCCCCGTGGATTCCAAAGACTTGCCGATGAAGTCGCGTTCCTTGTCGGTATCAGAGTCGATCTTGTGCGTCAGGTTGCCATTGCGCTGATCCTTGTCGAAGCCGACATCGTGTGTGCCCGCGCCCACCCACACCGGATGGCCGTCTACCTTGAAAGGCGCTTGCCAGATGCGGAAATGATGGCGGGCTGCGATCACCATCAGCGGATCGCCCATGGCGAAACCGTAGTCCTGGCCTCGGTCGAACATCATCAGCGTGCTCATCGGAAGCTTGACGTAGCCTTCGCGCGCGAGGATCGAACTTAGCGCGCTAACCACCGCATCCTGGTTCGACCGGTCCACCTGAATCCAGCCCACCGATTGCAGCGCCTTCACCACCTGTTCCTCGCTTCCGATAACGATGAAGTTTACCCGGTCTCCCTCGGTGCCCTCGACGCCAACGACGCGTGCCGGCAGGCTGTCCAACTGTTCCTGCGTCAGTTTCGGCAGCAGCGATTCGTCGATCGCAGGAAGCTCCTCGCCGCGTTTCACCTCAACCACGGCTTTCAAGCTGCCTTCGGGAAGTTCGCCGGCCGGATGATTCAGGCCCAGGAAAAGGCGTCCCGCGACGGGCGCGCTCCGTTCGAGATTTGCACCGATTGGAAACGGGCGGGCCATGGCGCCTTCGCCGATGCGGCCGATCAACGCTCCGCGATCCGCCGTGTTCACGGGAAACGTACGCAGCAGATCCTTCCACGTCTTTCGCGTTCCCGCTGGCCCGGCGCTGCCGCCGTCCTTGTAGGTCACAGTGCCTTCGCCCTGTATGGTCACTGTGTCGCCGGGGTTTAGATCGATGCCCGTGTCCACCCAGTCCCGCACTGCAAACTCCGCGGCGGAAAGCGACAGCGCGGCCAAGCCGAGTAGTGTCAAAGCCCGCATCTGCAACCACTATAAGCCGGGTTGAAGAGGCCGCGTCGATATACTGGGAACGTGCCCAAAGTTACTTTTCTGCCCGAGGGCCGGACTGTGGAATTCGAAAAAGGAAAGCTCGAATCGTCCGACCATGGGCTGCCGGAATCTCTGCTGGACATTGCGCTGGCGTTTGGAATTCATCTGGAACATGCCTGCGGCGGGTCCTGCGCCTGCACCACCTGCCATGTCGTCGTGAAGGACGGCGACGCGAATCTTTCGCCGATGGACGATGACGAGGCGGACCGGTTGGATATGGCGGCGGGCCTGACGCTGCACTCGCGCCTGGGTTGCCAGGCCGTTGTGAATGGCGACGTGGTGGTGGAAATTCCCGATTGGAACCGCAACTACGTCAGCGAGGGCGGCGGGTCTATCAACTTGGGCGCAGCCATTCCCGTCCCCCCCAAATAGCCGATGCCGCTGGGTCCGCTGATACTTTTCGGAATTCTTGCGGTAGTTGTCGCGGTGATTTTCGCGCTGGCTTTCATGCCGCCAAACAAGCTGGTGGAAAAGGTGGACCGCAAGACGAAGAAGCCGGCGGGCAAACCTCACTCGTAGCGAAGCGCCTGGGGGACGGCGCGGCGCGCAGGCAGGAAATTCCGATCTGGCAAGAATTTGTGTGCTTTGGCGAGATTGGCGCAGGAGTATACTTTGGTTAGGCGAACGTATGAACACACGATGGAAATTCGGAATTCTTATCGTCATCGTCGTTGGAACGCTGGGATGGCTTGCCGCCGGCGGAGTCGATGAGGCGAAGGCCTATTACAAGACCATTCCGGAAGTGCAGGCGATGGGCAGCGAGGCGATGACGAAACGTCTGCGCGTAGCCGGAGACGTCGCGCCCGGATCGATCCAACGGGTAGGCAAGGATGTTCACTTCACCATCCAGCAGGAAGACCTGAAGCTCAACGTGATCTACAGCGGCAGCGATCCCCTGCCCGACACGTTCCGCGATGGCGCGCAGGCGCTGGCCGATGGCCGCATGCAGTCCGACGGAAACTTCCATGCCAGCCGCATCCAGGCCAAGTGCGCTTCGAAGTACGAGGCGAAACCCGGCGGCCGTCCGGCGGCTGATCCCGTTTACGGCGCGAAGCCGAAGTCCGTCTCCTAACACAGCAGATGGAGAACCTCGGCGCACTCGCACTGATTCTGGCGTTTTGCTTCGCGGTCTACAGCCTTGCAGGTTCTGTTTTCGGGGCCTGGAAGAATAAGCCGTTCCTGATCGAAAGCGCGCGCCGCTCCGTCTATGTAGTTTGGGGGCTGGTTACCCTGGCCAGCGGCCTACTGGTTTACGCGCTGATCACCAGCGATTTTCGCTACGCATATGTCGCCGCGCATTCCAACCGCGACATGAGCGTCAACTACAAGTTCACGTCGTGGTGGGGCGGCCAGGAAGGCTCCCTGCTGTTCTGGACGTTCATTCTATCCACGTATGCAGCCGTCGTGGTCTGGACAGACCGCGGGAAACTTCGCAAGATGTTTCCCTACGTCATTGCGGTGCTGGCGTCCACGCAGATCTTCTTTTTGATTTTCAATGCATTCGTTGCCAGTCCGTTTCAGATGCTGGCAGTGGGCAAGGGCATCACAGCCGTACCGGACGGGCAGGGCCTGAATCCGCTGCTTCAGAACTGGGCCATGCAGATACATCCGCCGATGCTGTATCTCGGCTATGTCGGCTTTACGGTTCCGTTCGCATTTGCGCTGGGTTCGCTAATCGCGCGGCAGCCCGGTGACACGTGGATTCACACGACACGGCGCTGGACGTTGATCACGTGGATGTTCCAGACCTGCGGGGTGCTGCTGGGCGCCGGATGGGCGTACGAGGTGTTGGGCTGGGGCGGCTACTGGGGATGGGACCCTGTCGAGAACGCGTCCCTGCTGCCCTGGATCACGGCCACCGCGTTTTTGCACAGCGTGATGATGCAGGAGAAGAAAGGAATGATGAAGGTGTGGAACATCGTTCTGATTTCCTGCACTTTCTTCCTCTGCATTTTCGGAACATTCATGACACGGTCCGGCATCGTGTCCAGCGTCCATGCGTTTGCGCAGTCGCCGATTGGGAATTATTTTGTGGTCTTTCTGGCCATCGGAATTGCCACGACGGTGTATTTCATCCTGGGCCGTCTCGACTACCTGAAAAGCGAGACGCAGCTGGAAAGCGTGGTCTCGCGCGAGTCGGCTTTTCTGTTTAACAACCTGATCCTGCTGGCCAGCTGCTTCGCCGTACTTTGGGGCACGGTGTTCCCGATTATTTCCGAGGCGGTAACGGGTGAGAAGGTCAGCGTCGACGCGCCCTTCTTCAACCGCGTGAATATTCCGATCGGGTTGTTCCTGCTTTTCCTCACCGGCGTCGGTCCTTTAGTAGCGTGGCGGCGCAGCTCCGTCGACGCGCTGCGGCGCAATTTCATTGCGCCCACGATTGGCATGGCCGTCGTCATGATTGCCATGGTGATCGGTGGCGTCCGCCACTTCTACGCGATCGTTTCACTCGGCCTGTGCTTCTTCGTCACCTGGACCATCGCGGCGGAGTTCTGGAAGGGCGCGGCGGCGATCCGGAAGAAGGACGGATTAGGATTCCTGCCCAGCTTCGTCGAACTGACGCACCGCAACACGCGCCGCTATGGCGGCTATCTGGTCCACATGGGCATCGTCTTTTTGTTCATCGGCTTTACGGGTGCGGCTTTTAACAAAGACACCATCGTGGATGTGTCGATGGGCGAAAAGTTCCAGCTTGGCTCCTACGAGATGCTGGTGAAGGAAATTCGCGACGGCGATACGCCGGACTTCATCTGGCAGAACGCAACCGTGGGTGTCTGGAAGGGCGGCGAGTTTCTTGGAGACCTGAAGCCGGAGCGGCGGCTCTACAAGGCCAGCCGGCAGCCCGCTTCTCAAGTAGCTATTCGCAGGCGGTTGAACGACGACCTCTACTTGAACTTCTCGTCCACTGGCGAGGACGGCAAGCGGGCCGTTCTTCAGGTTTACGTCTTTCCGCTGGTTTCGTGGCTGATCATCGGGTTCTGGGTGGTGCTGTTCGGCACGCTGGTTTGCCTTGTGCCTTCGAAGGTGAAGCTGCAATACGCCCGCACGGAAGTTGTTGGCGTTACGACGAGTGAGCATGCGCCGGTTTCGTAAAGGCCTCGCGCTGATTCTGTTCGCGGGTCTGTGCCTGGGCCAGACGGCGTCCATCATGACGAACAAGGACGTCCGCCGAGTGGGGATGAGGCTGGCGTGCCTCTGTGGTGTCTGCAAAAACTCAGTCGGCGATTGCCAGATGATGGGGTGCAGCTACGCCGGCGGGGCGCGGCAGCGGATCGCAGAAGCGCAGGCAGCCGTGGTCTCCGACGACGACATCGTGGCGCAATTCGTCACAACGGGGGGCCTGAAGGCGTTGGTGGTTCCGCCCGCATCCGGCTTCAACCTTACCGCGTGGCTGATGCCCATCTTCGCGCTGCTGGCGGGCCTCTACGCGATCTTCCTCTACATCCGGCACTTCCGCCGCCCGGCTGCCGTGCCAGTGCCCAAAGTGGCCGCGCGCTACAGCGACATGGCGGAGAAGGATCTGGCGAAGCTGGAGTAGATGATCGAGGCGATCGCGATCCTCCTCACCGTTGGGGCGGTTCTTTTCACATTGGCTGTCCGGCGTTCCGACCTTCCCGTTCCCGAGGCCACATCCCCCTTTCAGCATCTGGACGAGCGCAAGGCGCGAATCTACGAGAACCTTCGCGACCTGCAGTTCGAGTTGCGTCTGGGCAAAATGTCGGATGAAGATTATCGACTGGCGAAGCAGACCTTGCAGCAGGAACTGGCCGGCGTACTGGCCGAAGTGGACGCGTTGAAGAACAAACTGGCTGGAGCCGCGAAATGAGACGGCTATGGGCCGCTGCGATTCTTGGGTCCGCCGCGATGGGCCAGCCAACCGTCCAGCAGCACATGATGCTGGTGGAGCCCAATGGCATCGAGTTGAACGTCAACGAGACGCTGATCGTCTCCGGGCAGGACACCGTCACCGTTCCGGTCAGCGTGCCCATTGCGGCCGGAACTCCGACGGTTCGCAACGGAACGATTGCCAAGACGCGAACGCCCGGAGTGTTCGACGTCACGGTGAAGAACGCCATGACCGAGGCGCGTGTCGATCTGGAATGGTCAATTCCCTTTGTGGTGCCGGAAACGCTTTCCGGACGAATCCTGCACGCGGACGGTGTGGTGCGGATGGTGTTTCCGAAAGGCGTGACGGTTAGGGGCGCTGCCTTGGAATCGAATGGCGTGGAGCCCACGACGCAGGCGGCCATTTTCACATTGAAGGTGCGGGACTACAAGCTGGAGATCGACGGCGCGGGCGCTTTGCGCTCACAGCAGGCGCCAGCGGAATCGCCCGCCGACGAAGGCCCATCAATCGAGCAGATCCTGCCGCGCCTCTACGACCGCCTGTACTGGATCCTCGGCCTCACCCTGGCCGTTCTGGCGATCGGGTTCGTAATCAACTACCGGGCTTCGGTGAAGGGTTAATGCTGAAGGCGGAGAGCCTTTGGCGTTTCTTTGGCGACTTTGCGGCCATCCGGAATGTCAGCTTCGACGTGGGGCCCGGCGAATGCGTCGCATTGCTGGGTTCAAACGGCGCTGGCAAGACAACGCTATTGAAGATGCTGGCCGGATTGTCGACTCCGCAGAAGGGCGCGCTTAGTCTCCCCGCCGCCGCTCACCGCGGCTACGTCGGCCACGGACTCGGCCTCTATGAAGATCTGTCTGCCATCGAGAACCTGAAGTTTTGGTCGGGACTGTATGGCGGTTCGGATTCCGCGCCGGGCGAATGGCTGGACCGCGCCGGGCTCAGCCACGTCGCTCACTCACCTGTCAGGCAGTTTTCGCGAGGGATGCGGCAGCGCGTGGCTCTAGGACGTGCGTTTCAACACCGGCCGCAACTTCTGCTTCTGGACGAGCCCTTCACGGGGCTCGATCAACCGTCGGTAGAGCTTCTCCAGGCGGTCCTGCGGGAATCGATTCACGACGGGGCCGCGGTAGTGCTATCCAGCCACCAGATTCCCGAAGCGATGACGCTGGCGACGCGCGTTCTTCGTCTTGATCGGGGGCAACTGGTTTGATCGCCGCGGCGTTGCAAGTGGCGCGCAAGGATCTAACCAGCGAACTGCGCACCAAAGAATCGTTGAACGCGGCGTTGTCGCTGACCGTCGTCCTTCTGCTGCTTTTCAGCTTCGCGTTTGACCCAACATCGGAGGAGACCCGGCAGTGGGCCGGCGGGCTGTTGTGGCTGGTCTACAGTTTCGCCGCCGTGCTGATCGTCAGCCGCGCATTTGCGCGCGAGCTTCCCAACGATTGCCTGGAGGCTCTACGCGCGTCACCCGTTCCCGCAAGTTCGATTTTCCTTGGCAAGGCGCTGGCCAGCTTCCTCCTGTTGCTGGGCGTTGAGTTGACCGCGCTGCCGGCGTTCGCCGTTTTCTACAACGTCAACGTGGGCGCGCATCCGCTGGCATTGGCCGCCGCGCTGGGATTGGCCACCTGGGGACTGGTGGTGATCGGAACCACTTTCGGCGCGGTGACGGTTAATCTCCAGTTGCGTGAGCTGATGCTGCCGGTGCTGATCTACCCGCTGACGATTCCCGCGCTGATCGCCGCCATTGAGCTTACCGGCGCGTCGATCACGGGCGCGCCGCCGCTATCGATCTGGTACCGGCTGCTGGCGGGCTTTGATATCATCTTCACCGCGCTGGCCCTTGGATTGGCCGACGTGATCCTGACGGACTAATCGCATGCTGCAAAAACTAATCCTGGCAACCGGTATTGGCGCGGCGCTGTATCTGGTCCGGAATCTCTACGTGATCTTTCTGCAACTGCCGGACGAAGCCGCGCAAGGCGCCATCTACCGCGTGTTCTACTTCCATTTGCCGGGTTACCTGACGGCGGCCACGTGCTTCCTGCTGGCGGGAATTTTCAGCGTGCTGTACCTGACGACGAAGCGATTCAAGTGGGATTCGCTTGCGGCCGCGGTGACGGAGGTGGGGCTGCCCTTCGCCGCCATGAATCTGATCACCGGAATGATCTGGGGCCGCATCATCTGGGGCATCTGGTGGACGTGGGATCCGCGGCTGACGGCAGCGCTGATCTCCGCGCTGGTGTACGCCGGATATCTGATGCTGCGAAACGCCATTCCGGAGCCGACCGAGCGCGCAAAGAACTCCGCAGTGCTGGCGATATTCGCCTTCGCAGGCGTTATCTTCACCTACAAATCGAACGAGTGGTTTCGAACGCAGCATCCGGGCCCCGTGTTGACCATCCGCACAGGCGGCGGCACGATCGACCCGCAGATGGAATGGATGCTGGCGCATAATCTGCTGGCGCTGCTTATGCTGGCGGGCGTGCTGATCGCCATCCGCTGGAACCAGGAAGAGCGCCGCCGTCAGATCGAATCGCTGCGGCGGGAAGCACTGGCCTACTCGATCTAATGGACGAGCGAAATTTTACGTACATGTTCTATGGATTTGCAGCCGCGTGGCTTATCGTGGTGATGTACGTCATCACCCTGGCGGCTCGGGAGAACAAGCTGCGGCAGGAGATGGATAACCTGCGAAAACTGGTGGAGGGAAAGAATCTGAAATGAAGAGACGTCAACTGATCGGAGCCGGAGCCGCTGCTGCGGCAGGTGGATTGATGGCGCGGCAGGCCGCCGCGCAGACGGCGGTGGCCAAGGCTACGCGAGCCACCCCCTCGCCAAAGATCAAAGACGTTCAGGTGATCGCCACTGCGCCCGCCGGGCTGCGGCTGGCGGTGGTGAAGATCGTCACGGATCAGGACGGCCTCTACGGATACGGCTGCGGAACGTTCACGCAACGCGCCGATCTCGTGGTGGCCGCCGTCGAGCGCTACCTGAAGCCGTTTCTGATTGGCATGTACGCCGACCGGATCGACGATATCTGGCAGGCCTGCTACAACTCGTCGTACTGGCGGAATTCCGGCGTATTGAACAACGCGATCTCCGGCGTCGATCAGGCGCTGTGGGACATCAAGGGCCGTCAGGCGGGCATGCCGGTGTACCAGCTTCTGGGCGGCAAGTGCCGCGAGGCGGCGGACTGCTACGGACACGCCGGAGGGATGGAGATTCCCGAGATTCTCGACAGCGTTCGAAGCTACATGGACAAGGGCTACCGTCACGTTCGAATTCAATTCGGGCAGGCTGGACAGGCGGCATACGGTTCCCGCAGCGGAGCGAATGCGAACCAGATTGCCAGCCCGGTGCCGGGCCGCAATATCCCCGCGCTGCACAACAAGCCTGTGTACGATCCCGCGGAATACTGCCGCAAAGCGGTGCGGGTGTTTGAGGCCGCGCGCAAGGAACTGGGTCCGGAGATCGAGCTGCTGCATGACACGCATGAGCGGATCACGCCCACGCAGGCCATCCAGTTGGCGAAAGACCTGGAGCAGTACCGGTTGTTCTTCCTCGAAGATCCGCTGTCGCCGGAGGACATCGCCTACTTCCGCAACATACGCGCGCAGTGCGCAACGCCGATCGCGATGGGTGAGCTGTTCAATTCGCCGCACGAATGGATCCCGCTGGTGCACGAGCGGTTGATCGACTATATCCGCGTGCACGTCAGCCAGATGGGCGGCCTAACGCCCTGCCGTAAGATGGCGGCCATGTGTGAGGTCTACAACGTCCGTACGGCGTGGCACGGCCCCGGCGACGTCTCGCCCATTGGGCATGCGGCCAACGTAGCGCTGGATCTGGCGTGCTACAACTTCGGCGTCCAGGAATGGAGCGGATTCAACGAACGCGTCCAGGAAGTCTTCAGCGGTGTGCCGACGTTCAAGGACGGCTATGCCTATGCGAACGAGGCTCCGGGATGGGGAATCGAGATCAACGAGAAAGAAGCGGCGAAGTACCCGTACGGATACGGTGAGCAGGGCGAACGCAAACGGCTGAACGGTGGCTGGGGCGAAGTCCGCAAGAAGGACGGCACGATCATCAAGCAGTAACCGCGCCCCGTTAGTAATTAGACGCCCGGGAGAAGCGCCCGCAGAATCGCGTTGACGATGCCGAGGACGATTCCGCCGATCAACGCCATCCAGAATCCGGAAATCTCAAACCCGTTGACCAGCTTTGCCGCCAATAGCAGCATCAGCGCGTTCACAACAAACCAAAACAGACCTAGCGTAATGATCGTTAGCGGAAACGTTACGAGCTTCAAGACGAATCCCAGCGTGGCGTTCACCAGGCCGATCACGACAGCCGCGATCATGGCCGTTTTGAACGAGTCCACCTTGAACCCGGGCAAGATGTACGTAACGATCAGCAGCGCAACAGCGCTTACGATCCAGGTAACCAACAGAGCAATCATGAACCCTCCGGCTGTAGTCTACAGCAATCGAGAGGCCCGGACGGGCGATATCGTGGAGTGAGGGGATATGACCAAAGTCTTGGGATGTGTTGCGTTTGCGCTTCTAATAGCCGCTTCGGGATGCCGGCCAGGCCCGCTGCGGTTTGGTGAGGTGACGGAGGATTTCGTACTCGGCTTCCTTTCCATCTCTCCGGTAAGCGCCACAACCGCCGGATACCACCTTCATGCGGGCGTGCCGCTGGATGAACTGTTGGACGACCTCAGCGAAGCGGGGATCAACCGCAGGCGCGGTTTCCTTACCGCGTTCGACAAGAAGCTTGCCTCAATCCAACGCGACAAGCTGGAAGGTCAGGACCGGGCGGACTACGATCTGATCCAGAACCGAATCCGGCTGGAGCGGCTGGAATGGGAAACGCTGAAGCGCTACAAACACGATCCGAATCTCTATGTCGAACTGCTCGGGCAGGCGCTGTTCGCTCCGTACACGCTGGAATACGGTCCCACGGATCTGCGGTACTTCCACATCCTGCGGCGTCTGGAAACCGTTCCCGCGCTATTGAATCACGCCCAGCGAAACCTGGTGGATTCGCCGGAGCTAAATCGCGAGGTCGCGCGCCAAGGAACCGCGGCACTGATCGCGATGATCGAGAATACGATTGCGCCGGGCGTCCCCGCCGCGCTGAAAAAGAGATTCGACGCCGCTGCGATTGGCGGCGTGGCGTCGCTGCGTGGGTTCGATGCGTTTCTGGAAACGACGTTGACCACGGTCTCCGACTGGCGGCTGCCGCAGCGGGACTATGAGGAGAAGTTCCGCCTGTCGCTGATGTCGGACCGTTCACCCGATGAACTTCTAACCGAGGCCGAGCGGGCGATGACGGAGATTCGCGCCGAGATGGACCGCATAGCGGGTGCGGATCTGTCGAAGGCGATGGACAAGCTGGCGCGCAATCACGCAACGCGGCAGCAGTACTCCGAGATGGCGCAGCGCGACCTGGATGAAGCACGCGCATTCGTGAAGGCGAAAGTGTTGCTGACGCTCCCCGATGCAGCGAATCTTCGCGTGGTGCCGACGCCGGCGTACATGCGGGGCTCTTTCCCGGTTGGCGGGTTCAACCCGGCGCCGCCACTGGAGCCCGCGCTGGAAGCGCAATACTGGCTGACGCCGATACCGGAGGATTGGCCGGCGGCGCAGATCGAATCGAAACTGCGCGAGTACAACTACTACGGGCTGAAGCTGCTTACGATTCACGAGGCGATGCCGGGTCACTACGTTCAGTTTGAGATTGCGAATCAGGTGGAGCCGCGCGGCCGAAAGCTGTTGAGGAATCTCTTCGGCAGCGGAACCTATGTCGAGGGGTGGGCGGTCTACGCCACTCATCTGTTGATCGAGGAAGGTTATCTTAGCGCCGACCCGGGCCTGCGGTTGACTTTCCTGAAGCAGATGCTGCGCGTGGTGTCCAACGCGATTCTCGACATTCGTCTGCACTCCAAGGGCATGACCGACGAACAGGCAATGAAGCTGATGATCGACGATGCGCTGCAGGAGCGTGAAGAGGCGGAGGCGAAGCTGCGGCGGGCGAAGCTGACGTCGTGCCAGCTGCCCACTTACTTCGTCGGCTGGACGGACATGCTGCGCTTGCGTGAACGGTTTCGCGCAATGCGGGGGCGGGCTTTCTCGCTCCCCGATTTTCACGACGCGATCCTGAAGCAAGGCGCGCTTCCGATCCCCGCGATCTCTGTCCTGCTTTACGGGCCAGCCGCTGGCGGAACGCTTGGGCGGCGGCCTGGTTCCCGGCGCAGCACCGTCCGAAGAATGACGATTCCGGCCATGATGCTGGCCCTGAAATTCCCTGCCACCTTTGGCGAACCCGCCCGGCGCACCGAGTAGGAGACGGGAACTTCCATCACCCGCACACCATGGGTCAGCGCAAGGAACTGCATCTCCACGGTCCATCCGTACGTCCGCTCCCTCATCGGAAGGCGTTTTAGTGAGCTGAGCCGGATGGCTCGAAACGGTCCGATGTCGGAATAGCGGTGCCCGAAACGCCGGAAGATCAGGAACGACGACAGCCAGTTTCCGAATCGTTGATGAGGCAGCAGAGCGCCCGCCTCCGCGATCCCCAAAGTGCGCGACCCGATGACCATGTCGGCTTCACCCCGCGCGATCGGACCGATCAGGCCGATGGCCTCTTCCGCGCGTTCCGATCCGTCGGCCTGCAGGAAGACGGCGACGTCGCAATCGATACGTGGAATCGCCGCGAGGCACGCGGCCCCGTAGCCACGCTCGCGAATCTCGACCACTTCGGCCCCCGCGTCGCGCGCCACTGCTGCCGTCCGGTCGGTTGAGCCATTCACGGCCACGATCACCTGTGCGAACAAGCCCTGGGGCAGGCCGCGTAGAGTCTGCCCGATCACTTCCTCCTCATTGAAGGCCGGAATTACCAGCGCAACACGTAACGGTGCGCCGGTTCTTGCGTCTACAAAAGGGAGCATGGTACTGTCTCGGATACCCGGTTAATAGTGGAACAATCTTCGTTTCGGGCCGTGTTCTACTGGTTTCGCGATCTCACGCTTAGTGTGGTGATCGCGATCGCCGCCATCCTGTTTCTCTACCAGCCAGTAAAAGTCGAAGGCACCAGCATGATGCCAACCCTGGTCGACCAGGAGCGCATCTTCATCAACAAGTTTAGCTACCGCTTCGGCATCGACCAGATTGAACGCGGCGACATGATCGTGTTCTGGTTCATGCGGGACCCGTCGAAGTCCTATATCAAGCGCGTCGTGGGCCTTCCGGGCGATCGGGTTCGCATAGAGCGCGGGACCGTTTTCGTGAACGAAGAACCGTTGATCGAGGAGTACGTTCCAGAGGAGTACCGCGACCGGCACTCGCTAACGGAAGAAGTGGTGCCGCGTGGCCGATACTTCGTGCTGGGCGACCACCGCACATCGTCCAACGACAGCCGCAGTTGGGGCACGGTCCCCCGCGAGAACATCTACGGGAAAGCGGTATTCGTCTACTGGCCGTTTGAGAAGCTGGGCGTCCTGCGCTAAGGGCACTTCGTCCTTGCGAAGCGACGTGGATGCGCGCATGTTGAAAGAATGGGCGCATGCCCGTTGTCGAAGAGTTCCAAGCGGCACAAAAGAAGCTGCTGCAACACCACGGGGTCGACGCCGAGTCACATTTTGTTAAGGTCGCCGCCGTCGAGGGGGGTGTGCACGTGCTCCGCTGCGGGACGGGCCCCCCGGTGGTGATGGTGCCGGGATTCGCGGACCCTGCTGCCATGTGGGCGCCGCTGATGGCCCGTCTCCACGGCTTCACGCTGTATGCGGTTGATCGTCCTTGCTTCGGACTCACGGGAAACGCGGAACACACCACCGCGACATTTCGCGGACTCGCCGTTACCTTTCTCGTTCAGGTGCTCGACGCACTCAAGATCGAGCGGCCTCTGTTTATCGCCAATTCCATTGGGTCGCTGTGGTCCACTTGGCTCGCGCTCGATCGGCCTGATCGTGTGGCGGGGATGGTGCACGCTGGCTGCCCGGCGTTCTTGCTGGGCACATCTGCACCGCTGCCGCTTCGTCTCCTCTCCGTTCACCTTGCCGGACGCCTTATCATGGCGATCTCGCCACCCTCGCCCCGCCAGATGGAAGCGTTCGGCCGACGAATCGCCGGTGAGGACCTGTCGCAGTTCCCAGAGCTAAGGGATCTTCTAGTTGCGGCGCAGAAGCTGCCGGGCGCGCAGCAAGCCACCCTTGGTCTGCTGCGCTCAGTCGTGCGGCTGAGAGGGGCCCGGCCCCAGCTGGCGCTGACGGCGGGGCAGCTTGCGCAGATCTCACAACCTGTCCTACTGATCTGGGGCTCACGCGATGCGTTCGGCGAGCCCAGCGTGGGTGAGGAGGCGGCCCGGATAATCCCGAGCGCCGCGCTGCACATAGTATCCGAAGCGTGGCATGTCCCCTGGGTCGGCCATCCAAAAGAAGTCGCCGCGGCGGCGGTGCCTTTTCTGCGCAGGCACTCTACTCAGTGAGTGTGTACCCAGGGAAGCTGGGCGTCCTGCGCTAAGTAGAGAACGTCCGGCCCCGGTGCATCCCCGTCAGCAGTTGGAACAGGCGATGCGCGATCAGTTCATGCAGCGTCAGCAGTTCTTTGTTGGCTTCGAAGATTGCGTCGGCGTCAAGCGAAGTTGCATCCACTTCCCCGCCCGCGCGCAGGGCCGCAGTCGCTTCCTTCATCACGCTGTCTTCCAGCACTTCCCCGGCCATCTCCCAAAGCGAAATAAACCGGTCCACCGCGGTCGGAAAACTGACGTGGAAGACGCCGTGGTTCGACGTGGTCCGCGGCGGTTTATAGTCCAGATTGAACGGACCCTGAAATCCGTGGCTGCGCAGAAGCACCAGCACGTTCAGCCAGTCCAGCGGATTTACGAGGCCCACCGCGATATCGACATCGTGCTTTAGGCGGTAGCCGTCGTTGATATCGAAGTGCCACAGCTTGCGCGCCAGCAAAGCCCGGGCAAGCGATGCGCGGACACTTGCGCCCCACATCAGTTCGTGAAGGTACTCCGGATTTAGGCCAACCATCTCCGGATGCGTAAGTAATCCGGAGTTGATGAACGCCAGCATGGCGTCCGACGTGGGAAGCAGAATTTCGCCCTGCGGCTCAAACGGCTTCGCCTCCATGCAGTGCTTCAGCGTCGGCCGGTTCTTCTTCTTTGCCATCGCGATGTCGGCATCGCAAGCGGCGTTCAATCCCTCGGCGTACCAGCGCAGCGTTTCGGTTTCCTCAACCGCGCCCGCTGTGTAGTAGCCGAGCGAGCCGGGCCAGTAAACCGCATAGCTGGCGCCCAGCTCATGCCCGATCTCCACCGTATTCTGCACGCGGAACTTTGCATAATGGCGTACCGACGGCGACTCCGACGCTGGCGATGACGCGAATACGGCGTGATGGAACGTTTCTGTGGTTACCATCGAACATTTCAAGCCGTTGTCGTCCAGGGCGTTCTGGATTCGCGCGACGATCTCCCACTGTTCGTCGGTGCCCAAAGCGCGCGTGGGAAGCACATCCGTGTCGTGCGTGCACCAATGGCCGATGCCAATCTTTGCGTACTCGGCGATCACTTCCTCGAACGGAACCGCCCGGCGCGTTGGCGCATGGAATAAAGCATGGCCTTCGTACGCGGCGGCCCACTGCGGTCCGGTAATGAAGAATTTGCGGCGCTGGTCCGGAGTGTAGGCGCTTCCACAGGCGCGGTACAGCTTCTCTACGAGGGGCTGCTGCTGATCGGCGGGAATGGGATTCATAGAGTGAATCATCATTCTATAGAATCGTTGTTTACCAATGGATCAGACGACGCTATACCCCCCCAGCGAGGCATTCGCCGCGCAGGCCAATGTTTCCGGGATCGACGCCTATCGAAGGCTGTATCAGGAAGCTGCCGACAACCCGGAGCAATTCTGGGGCGCGCTGGCCAAGAAGGAGCTTGACTGGTTCCAGCCCTTTCAGGAAGTATTCGAATGGAACCCTCCGATGGCGAAGTGGTTCGCTGGCGGGAAGATCAACGCTTCCTACAACTGCCTGGATCGCCACCTGGCAACACGCGGAGACAAGGCGGCGATTCTTTTTGAAGGTGAGCCAGGCGACAAGCGCACGATCACGTACCGCGAGCTTCATGCCCTTGTCTGCCGGTTTGCGAACGCGCTGAAGAAGCTCGGTTATCAGGCGGGTGACCGGGCGATCATCTACATGCCGATGGTTCCCGAGGCCGTGGTCTCCATGCTTGCCTGCGCGCGGCTGGGCATTACGCACAGCGTCGTCTTTGGAGGCTTTTCGGCGGAAGCCTTGAAGGCGCGCATTCTGGATCTCGGCGCGACGCTGGTGATTACCGCCGATGGAGGCTGGCGGCGCGGCAAGGAAGTTCGGCTGAAGCCCGCTGTCGATGAAGCGTTGACCGAGTGTCCCGATGTGCGGTCTGCCGTCGTGCTGCGCCGGACGGGTTCAAGCATAGACATGAAGGCGGGACGCGATCACTGGTGGCACGATGTCGAATCCGGCGTGACCGACGATTGCCCGCCGGTGCCCCTGGACAGTGAGCATCCACTGTTCGTTTTATACACCTCCGGCACCACGGGAAAGCCGAAAGGAATTCTTCACACCACTGCCGGATACCTGCTTCAAACCACGATGACGATGAAGTGGGTTTTCGACCTGAAGGAGAACGACGTCTACTGGTGCTCCGCCGATATCGGTTGGGTTACCGGCCACAGCTACATCGTGTATGGGCCGCTTTCGGCGGGCGCAACGAACGTGATGTATGAAGGGTCGCCGGACTTCCCTGCCTTCGACCGTTGGTGGAAGATCGTCGACACCTACAAAGTTTCGATCTTCTACACGTCGCCGACGGCGATCCGCGCGCTGATCCGGCAAGGCGATCAATGGCCGAACTCGCAGGATTTGTCGAGCCTCCGGCTTTTAGGCAGTGTCGGCGAACCTATCAATCCGGCGGCCTGGGAATGGTACTACCGGGTGATCGGAAAGCAGCGCTGCCCGATCGTCGATACCTGGTGGCAGACCGAGACAGGTTCGATTCTGATCGCGCCGATGCCGGGCGCGGTAGCGCTGAAGCCGGGCTCCGGCACGCTGCCGATGCCGGGAATCCTTGTCGATGTCGTCGATCTTGAGGGGAAACCGGTGGGCACTGGCAATGAGGGTTACCTGATCGTCAAGCGGCCTTGGCCTTCGATGATTCGCGGGATTTGGGGAGACCCGGAACGCTACGCCGAAACGTATTGGAGCCGCGTTGAGGGTGCTTACTTCACCGGGGATGCCGCGCGCCGCGACGAAGATGGCTACCTCTGGGTTCTAGGCCGCGTGGATGACGTCATGAACGTCAGCGGGCACCGGCTGTCGACGATGGAAGTGGAATCGGCGCTGGTTCACCACCCAAGCGTTGCGGAGGCGGCAGTGGTTGCCAAGCCGCACGAGATCACCGGGCAGGCCGTTTGCTGCTTCGTGACATTGAAGAAGGGCGACTGGGACCAGGAGGTGTTGGGTAAGGAACTTCGGCAGTGGGTGGCGAAGGAGATTGGCGCATTTGCGCGTCCGGAGGAAATCCGGTTTACCGACGCGCTGCCGAAAACGCGCAGCGGAAAAATCATGCGGCGGCTGCTGCGTGAGATTGTCACGTCGAACACCGTCGCAGGAGACGTCACGACGCTGGAGGATGTCAGCGTCCTGACGCGACTGGCGGCGACGCAGGACGAAGACTAACTACTGCTGAATCTCGATCACCGGGCCGTCGATATCGATCACCCGGATACGGACGAGCTTCCGGGCGATGATGTCGGCCTCGGCGGCCTCAAATCCGGCGGCGGCCATGAAGTCCTTCGTCTCCCCGGACGCCAGACGAGTTCGCGCGATCAGCGCGGGATTGAATTTCGGCCCCTGTTCCGGCCGGCTGAGCAGGAAGCGTGAGCCATCGCTCTCAGAGACCGTGGATCCGGTGAGGGTGCTTCCGTCGGCCAGGTCCACCTGCACCTCGACATCGCGGACCACCAGCGGGATTCCAGCGGCGTTGTGCAGCCGGAAGTCGACAACCACCGCCGTCATGTTCTCATCATTGGAATAGACGCGGACCTTCTGGATCGTGCCTTCCACGCTGACGCGATTGCAGGCTGAAGCGAGGATCGCGGCAGTCAGAAGCCACCGCCTCATGACGCCGTGATCGTCTTCAACTCGCGCATGCACAGGTGGGACTTTTCGATCTTTGTCCCGTCGAAGTAGTGAGTCTCAAGCCCCGCGCATCCCTTATACCCGTCGCGGTCGAGCGCCGCGAAAATCACTGGCCAGTCTAGTTTCTTTTCAGGGTCGAGAAGCGTCCGGCCATGAATGTGAACGTTCTCAATCCGGTTCTTCGGCAGCAGCTTGTAGCCGTCGGGAAACGGCCTTTCGCTGGATGACTGGCCGTTGTTGGCATCCCAGTTCAGGCTGAACGTCTTCTCCGGCAGAAGCCGGATCAGTCCGGCCATCTCCGCGCAGGTACCCACATTGCACGACGCTTCGTTCTCGATCAGAAGCCGGACGCCTTCCTTGCGCGCCACCTCGCCCATTTCGCCCAATACTTCGGCCAGTCTTGGAAACAGCTTCTCCGGCTCAGCCACGCGCGCGAACGTGAACACGCGGACCTTGTCGGCATCGAAGGCGTGCGCAGCCGTGATGGCGCGCTGCAAGGCCTGCATGCGGTTGGCGAAGCCGTGTTCCGCACGTTCCTTCCAATCGGACGCTGTGGGCGTCTTTAGCGGCACGGTGCCCGGCAGCATGGTCTTGTTGCCGCCGGCGTTGAAGAACGACACCTTCAGCCCGGCTTCGCGTAACTGCTTTGCCGCGGCGGAAAGCTCGGACGGGCTAAGCGACTCGTAGGTCCGGTAGTTCTTCGGGCTGGGCACGGCCCGCAGTTCGATCCACTTCAGGCCGTATTTGTTGGCGAAGGCGATAGCGTCTTCCGGTGACGCGGAGGCTTCGTCGCTGATGAAACTGATTCGCGAAAACTCCCAAGACTTCGCGGCCAATGGAGCCGCGGCGGCAGCGGCCAAAAACTCACGACGTAACATTTGGTCAATCTCCTAGTAAGGAACCGTACGCTTCCAATCCGCTGACGTTATCACAGACCGCCTTGAATCCCGCTGTTATCGGAATCGCGAGCACCAACCCCGCTCCACCCCACAGAAGACCCCAGAACATCAGCGCGATCGTGACGGCAAGCGGATTCAGATGCACCCGCGCGCCAACCACCTTCGGATAGAGAAGATTCATGGCCAGCAGGTGCAGAAACGCCACCGCCGTGCCCAGAATCAAGTACTGCGGCAGCCTTGTGTACACGGGCAGCGCGGCGAACACTGGCGGGAGCACCGCCAGCGGAAGTCCGATGTAAGGAAGGAGGCTGAGGAATCCGCTTACCGGCCCGACGAGAAACGCATAGGGCAGGCGTAGGAACAGAAACAGCGCGGTTGTGACGACCGACAACAGGATGCCCAGTAAGAAATTTCCTGCAATGTACGCGCGCGACACTTCGGCAACCATCTTCAAACTCCGTCCCACCTGGGATTGATCCTCTCCTTCGAACAACTGCAGAAATGCGCGGCGGATATGGTCGCGCCAACTAAGCATGAAGTACACAAGAAAAGGAACAAACGACATCGCCAGCAGGACGTCGGAAATCTGGTTTAGCGAATCGTAAGCCCATTCAAAAAGGCTGGGACGCTCCTGTTGAATGCGCACTTCCTGTATGGGTGGGGGTGCGGGCGGATCAGGCGCCTTCTTGCGGCTTGCGCGGCCCTTGGTGGCTGCGACGGGTGGCGGTTGCGCGGTGGTTTCGCGCTCCTGCATGCGCTTCGGAAGAATGTCGTTGACCGTCTTCTCAACCGACTCCACACGCGTCATCGCGGAGGTTCCGATTTCGTTCAGGCGCTTGGAATAGTTCGGCAGATCGTCGAAGAGGCTGGCGAACTGCATGTACGCTCCAAGCGACGCGAAGTACAGGACCGCGAGAGCAAGCGTGCAGGCGAAGAAGCTGGCCGGACCGCGCGGCAACTTGAAACGCGTGAGGAAATCGACCACCGGTTCAAGAATGAACGACACCACCAAGGCGCTGAGCACGGTGACGAAGAACAGCTTGCCAATGTATAAAAGCCCGATCACCACAGCCAGCGTTACGATGGCGGGAAGGCTGCGCTTGGGGAACCGGCTGGGAAGTATTTCTGCGAGTGCGGACATCGAGGGCTGCCACGCGCGAACGTTGTAAGTTTATCACGTGGCTTCACTACAATGAGGGTACAGTGCAGCGGATTCTTGCGCTCGACTATGGAAAACGGCGGATCGGTCTCGCGGTATGCGATCCTTCCGGCGTGGCTGTGCGGGGCCTTGAAACATTTCAGCGCAAACGCGTGCGGGGCGACTTGGAAGCGCTGGCGGCGCTAGCCCATGGCCTAGAGGCGGAGATGCTTCTGTTCGGTGAGCCGCGTAACCTTGATGGCTCACAGGGAGAAGCGGCTGCCGGAGTGCGTCAGTTCGCATCCCGCTTGTCGCAGGCATCCGGACTCCCCGTGTGTTTTTGGGATGAGCGTTTGACCACGGTGGAAGCGGAGGAAGTGCTGACGCGGCGCGGCTTGAAGTTTGAAGAGCGACGGAAGGCGGTGGACCAAATGGCGGCTGTTATTCTCCTTCACGATTATCTGGAGGCGCAAACGGCGTGACGCGGCTTTTCTTCGTGGTGTTTCTTGCCGCGCTGGGCTTTGTCGCGTGGAAGGTGTTTCAGCCGGAAACGGCCTCGCAGCCGGTGACAATTGACATTCCACGCGGAACCAGTACGGCGCAGATGGCGGAACTGCTTGCCGTCAACGGAGCGGTGGGCCATCCCATCTACTTTCTGGCCGCGCGCGCTTTGCGCTATGGGAAACGGTTGCAGGCGGGCGAATACCTCTTCGAAAAACCCGAGAGCCCGCTGGTGATCGTCGATCGGCTGATTCGCGGCGATGTCCTGCTGCATCCGCTGACCTTCCCGGAAGGCTCAAACATTTTCGACGTCGCGCGGATCATCGAGAATGCCGGTTTCGCGCCAGCGGACAAGGTTAGCCGGCTCACCCGTGGGCAGGAGGGTCTGCTATACCCGGACACCTATCAGTTCCCAAAAGGCACGACGCCGGAACGCATCATCCGTACGATGCGTGACCGTTTCGACAAGACGTGGAACAGGCTGGAGCCTGGAGATGCGGATCGAACTAAAGTGGTGACCGTTGCGTCGTTGGTCGAGAAGGAGACCAGCGTAGACGCTGAGCGGCCCGTTGTTGCCGGCGTCTATTGGAACCGCGTGCGCCTCGGCATGCGGATGGACTGCGACCCCACCGTCATCTACGCGGCGCTGCTGGAAGGGCGGTACCGGGGCACGATCTACCAGTCGGATCTGGAGCGCGACAGCCCGTACAACACGTACCGCCGCACGGGGTTGCCACCCGGCCCCATCGCGAATCCCGGCGAGGCGTCGCTGCGCGCGGCGCTGCGCCCAGCGGATACGGAATACTTGTTTTTCGTCGCGCTGCCGGATGGCTCCGGAAGGCACGCCTTTTCGCGCAGCATGGCGGACCACAACCGCGCCGTGCTGGAATATCGCCGTGGGCAGTCAAACGGGAAAACGGGCGCGCCTTCTGGAACTGTTGTCGGCGGACCCCCGGGCCGTTGACCCAGCTTACGCGGCGGCACTGAAGGCCGCGCTTCAACCCATCTCCGATAGCCACTTTCGCAAGCTCTTGCGGGAGTCCGGCGCAACGCTGCACCCATCTGTCGAGGGCATTCGTCAGGATTCGATGGGTTCCTTCGAACGAACATTTCTGGCGCTGACGTCGAGCGAAGATGCCAAAGCCGCCAGAGCCGAGGTGATTCGCGCCCGGGATCACGCGCGCCTAGCCAGACGCCGCAAGCCCACGCCGGAACGCGATGAGATGATCCTGTGGATGACCGTGTGGCTGGAGAACTCGCCAGTCTTCGACGAGTGGTTGCGGCTTCGGAAGGCTACTGCAGCTCGATCGACTGAACCTTGATGACGTCGCCGTCCAGGCTGCCAGTCACTTTCGCCTTCAGGTCTTTTTCCTTGGTTGAGGTACGCAATGCCACCATCGCCTGCATATTGCCCGACTCGTTCAGCTTGACGAACTTCCCGTTGGCCAGAACGATGCCAAAGCCGCTTTTTGCACACTTGATCGCGCATTCGCGGGTGTGCCCGGCCAAGTCGTTGCCCTTGCACATGACGTCAACCAATGTTCCGCTCCAGGTCTCGGCCATGGCGGTCCCGGCGAGAAGAAGTCCAGCGAGTATCCGCATATTCCAGATTATAGTTCCGAAGGTTATGCGACATTGAAGGCAGATGAGCAGGTGGCGGCTGGTTGCGGTTCTTGCAGGCATCTTTTCATTGCCGTCGTTGGGCCAGACGTTGGCGCCCGGCTTTGTTGATGATCTCGTCAGCGCGGTTCCCCTGCCTACCGCGATCGCATCCCTGCCCGACGGCCGGCTTCTGGTCACCTCGCAAAGTGGCGCACTTCGGCTATTTCGCGACGGGGCGTTAGTTCCGCAACCTGTCCTGACTCTGCCTGCCATCTGCACCAATTCCGAGAGGGGACTGCTGGGCGTCGCTGTCGATCCAGACTTTCAATCGTCGGGATTCATTTACCTCTACTACACGCACCGGCCACCGGGCCGCGAATGCGGCACACGCATCTCGCCTGGCGCGGTCAATCGCGTGTCGCGATTCCGGATGCCGGGCGATATCGCCGCGCTGGACAGCGAGACCGTTCTGCTGGATAACATCGTCTCCTTCGGCGGCAATCACAACGCGGGCGATCTGCAATTTGGACCCGATGGCAACCTCTACGTCAGCACCGGCGACGCCGGGTGCGATCCGCTGTCGAATGCGTGCGCCGGAGACAACACAGCCTCGCGCCGGATGAACACCCTGCTGGGGAAGATTCTGCGGATAACTCGCGACGGCGGAATTCCGGTGGACAACCCATGGCAGGGACTTGGCTCCGCGCGCTGCAATCAGGGCGACATCGCTTCCGGCCTGCGATGCCAGGAGACCTACGCATATGGCTTTCGCAATCCCTTCCGCTTTGCCATCGATCCCGGATCGACCACCGTCCGGCTTTTCGCGAACGACGTTGGCCAAGCCACCTGGGAAGAGATCGACGAAGTTCAACCCGGCCTCGACTACGGATGGAACGTGCGGGAGGGATTCTGCTCCAACGGTTCGACGACGAATTGTTCCACTGGCGATGTGGTGGAGAACCGGTTCCGCAATCCGGTCTTCGCGTATCAACGCGCGCTGACGATTCCGGGGACGGAGAGTTCCGGGTGCCAGTCGATTGCCGGGGCTGCGTTTGTTCCTCCGCAGACGTGGAGCCCCGCGCAGGAGGGATTTCTCTTCGCGGACTTTGTGTGCGGATCGATCTTCCGGCTGGATTCCGGCCGCAGGGTTTCAGAGCTCGCAAGAGGGCTGGGAAGCAACACCGTCGTTTCAATTGCATTCGGCCAGTACCGCGGCGCGCCAACGCTGTACTACACTACCTACGCGCGTGGCGGCGAGCTTCGACGCCTTACCGCTTTCGTGGCAGCGTCGCCCGCCACTTTCCTTCGCGGAATGATCGCGCCGGACTCCATCGCAACGATCTTCGGCGCGCGCATGCAGGATGCAAGCGAAGTCAGGGTCCGCGATAGCCAAGGCGTTGAGAGGCTGGCGCAGGTGACGTTCGCGAATGAGACGCAGGTGAACCTGGTCATCCCTCCCGGCGTCGCCAGCGGAGCGGCATCGTTGAATATCCGCGGGAGTGCGGGAGCTATTGGTGTGGCGCAAGCAATCGTCGACGCTGTTTTCCCCGATATCTTCGCCGGAAGGACGGCCGTCAGAGTACAGAATGGTGTTGCGACCGACGTGCCGCTTTTCCAATGTGGCGTGCCCTGCGTGCCACTGCCACTGGACGTATCGACGGGCGATGTCTACCTAAGCCTGTATGGCAGCGGCCTTCGCGCGGCTAGCCGGGTTGCGGTGACCATCGGCGGCGTCGCCACTCCTGTAACGTTCTTCGGTCCGCAGGGGCAGTTTGCGGGCCTGGATCAGATCAATGTGCTTCTTCCGGCTTCCCTTGCTGGACGAAGTGAGCTTCCCATCACGGTGACCGTGGACGGGTTCACGCGCGCGGCCGGCTCACAGATCTTCCGCTGAGGCTTTAGAGCGCCGCTGGACCGTCGAGGCTGCGCCAGAGATACCAGCAAGCGACGCTGCACCAGGGTCGCCACGGCGCCGCAAGACTCGTCATCTGATCGGGAGTTGGCAGATCCTCGAGGTTGTAGGCGTTTCGCATCGCGACACGAATGCCTAGATCCGCAGTGGGCAGAACGTCGGGCCGCCGCAGCGCGAAGATCAGGTACATCTGCGCGGTCCACACGCCAACACCACGCACCGTGGTGAGCTCGGAAATGACGTCGCCGTCGGCCAAGTTGTCCAGGGTACGAAACCGCAACTCGCGCCGGTGCGTCTTTTCAGCAAGATCGCGAATATAGCTGGCCTTCTGGCCGGAGAGTCCGGCGGCCCGCAGATCCTGGCCGGAAAGGCGAAGGATCGAAGTGGGCGATACCCGCCCGGCGGTGCGTGCAAGGCGCGCATAGATCGTGGCGGCAGCCTTGCCACTAACCTGCTGATAGACGATTGATCGAACCAGAGTTGAGAACTCGGGCTTGCGGTACGACATGTCGCAAGGACCGACGTTTCGGATAACCTGACAGAGGACGGGATCGGAAGTTTTCAGATGATGAATCGCCTGACGCATTCGAAATCGCTTTATTGTACCGGCCCCTCGCGGCGCCTAGTGCTGGCCGGCCTGGGTCTCGCGCCGGCGGCGTGGATGCAGGACGTCATTCGCGTCGATGTGGAACGCGTCAACGTACTCTTCTCCGTGCGCGACAAGAACGGCGCGTTCGTAAACAGCCTGACGCAAGACGATTTCGAGGTGCGCGAGGATGGCAAGGAACAGCAGATCAAGTCGTTCGCGCGAGAGACTGAACTTCCGCTGACGCTGGGGCTTCTGGTGGACGTTTCCGGAAGCCAGGCACGCCTGATTGAAGAGGAGCGCCGCGCGGCGTCACAGTTCTTCCGCCAAGTGCTTCGTGAGAAAGATGTCGCCTTCCTGATCAGCTTTGGTTCGGACGCCGACCTATTGCAGGATTCGACGGGCTCCGCGGCGGCCCTGGAGAGGGCGTTGGGCGAGCTGCGCGCCAGCAGTTCCGGCGCGCCGCCGATGGTGAATCCAGGTCCGTTTCCAACCACGCCGCGCGGCACGATCCTCTACGACGCCATCTATCTCGGCGCGAAGGAAAAACTGCAACGCGAAGTGGGCCGGAAAGCTCTCATCCTCATTACCGACGGCGTGGACCAGGGCAGCCGCGTGAAACAGCAGGAGGCCGTCGAGGCCGCACTGCGCGCCGACGCGTTGATCTACTCGGTCTACTACATGGACCCCGCCTTCTATGGCTATGGCGGCGGCGGTGGTGGATCGTTGAAGCGAATGGCCGAGGATACCGGCGGCAGAATGTTCGACGTGGGCCGGCGGCAGACGCTGGACGAAATCTTCCGCCAGATTCAAGACGAAATGCGGAGCCAGTACGCGCTTAGCTATTCGTCGTCGAACGAAACACGCGACGGCGGCTTCCGCAAGCTGGAGATTCGCTGCAAGAATAAGGCGATGAAAGTTCAGGCCAGGAAGGGTTACTTCGCTCCGCAGGCCTGATGATTCACTGCCGTGGCGGCCGGGTAATCGTGCCGGAACTTCTGGAACACGCACCGGTAGAAGAGTCCCGGCGGAATCTTAGAGAGATCGCCGCGATCAATCGCTACCTGGGCGGACATCGGATCCTGCTGGATCGTCTGAAGCAAATCACCACGCCGCAGGATGCCTTCACCTTCCTTGATGTTGGCGCCGCTTCAGGCGACATGACGCAGGTTGCCAGCCGGTCTTTCCCCCGAATTCGGGCGATAGGGCTGGATATCCGCGAATTGCATTTGGACTTGTGTCCCGGGCTACGTGTTGCAGGCGATGCGTTCCATCTTCCCTTTCGGTCGCAAGCGATTGATGTCGTGCACTGCTCACTGTTCCTTCATCACTTTTCGAGCGATGAAGTGATTCGTCTGCTGGCCGAGATGTGGCGCGTTGCCGGGCGCGCGGTGATCGTGCAGGACCTGGAACGGAATCCACTGGCCTACTACTTCATCGCGGCCGCGGCGAAGCTGTTCAATTGCAGCACGGTGCTGCGGCACGACGCACCGGTCTCCGTCGAGGCGGCGTTCAAGCCGGAGGAACTCCGGAGTCTGGCTAGCGAGGCGGGCATCCCGGTACGCGACGTTCGCCTGCACCGGCCGGCATTTCGACTCTCGTTGCTGGCAATGCGATGATGAAGCCGTGAAGCGTTTCTGGTGGCTGGTGCCTGTCGTATTGCTGATCGCTGTGGCCGCCTATCCACCCGCCCGCTTGGCGGCGTTCGTGTTGATGGGACGGGGACAGAACTGCCCTGTTCAGCAGGCAATCCATAGTGGCGAGCAGCTTCGTCGCCAGATCCGCCTAAAGGACGAGATACTCGCCGCCAGCCGTCTGCTGGAGACCGATCCAAAGGGCTTCAAGCGGTACGCAACGCCACTGGGCGAGTATTGGATCCCCACCGGATCGGAGTACGTGCTGCCGTACAATCTTGCGGAGGATCAGCGGGAGATCTACTTCGACGACACCCATACGATCCGCCCCGGTGATCTCGTGCTCGATTGTGGAGCGAATGTGGGAGTCTTCGTTCGGGCCGCGCTGAAACGCGGAGCGTCGAAAGTTATAGCGATCGAACCGGGCCCAGAGAACATCGAGTGCTTGCGCCGGAACTTCAAGCTAGAAATCGAAGCCGGTTCGGTGGTCGTGGTGCCCAAGGGTGTGTGGCATCGCCAGGATGAACTGGAACTGCGCGTCGATCCAAGCAACTCCGCCGCGGACAGCTTTGTGATCCAGCGCGAGGGTACGCACTCGATCGCGAAAGTTCCTTTGACAACGATTGATCTCCTGGTCTCCGAACTTGCCCTTCCACGCGTCGACTTCATCAAGATGGACATCGAGGGCGCGGAGCCCAATGCATTGGACGGCGGCCGGAAAACCCTTGAACGATTCAAGCCGCGTCTGTCGATTTCCGCGTACCACCAGGATGACCATCCGGTGTTGATCCCCGCCAAAGTCAATGCCTCGCGGGACGACTATACGATGAAGTGTGGTCCGTGCGCGGAGGTTTCGTTCGGCGTGCGCCCCGACATTCTGTACTTCTATTGAGGTTCCTATGAAGCTGGTTCTATCCTTCTGCTGTTTTGCCGCGCTGGCCATCGGACAGTCGGCGAATCAACCGCACTGCGCCTCACCCGCGTCGGACAAGGCCATCGCTCCGGCGGCGGAACTTCTCGAAGGCATGGGCCAGGTCCACTTCCCCATAACGACTTCGAGTGAGCTGGCGCAGAAGTTCTTCGATCAGGGCGTGGCGCAGATGCACAGCTTCTGGACACGCGAAGCGGAGCGAAGCTTCCTTCGTGCGGCCCAGTTGGACCCCGGCGCGCCAATGCCGTGGTGGGGCGTCGCCATGGTGGGCACCGGGCAGCATCGGCCGTACTTCCAGATTGAGACGTGGGACGCGATCACCGGCAAGGAGGTGCGAACCAACAAGAAGGCCGCTGATGCCGCGCGAAAAGCGCAAGAACTCGCAGCACAGCCGGGAAAGGCGACAGAGCTTGAGAAACTCTACATCGGCGCCGTTGCCGCAAAGGTATTGGCGAATCCTAGCGAGGACCCCGACGCCGCCTACGTCGCTGGATGGCGGAAGCTGCTTGCGAGGTACCCGGCGGAAGTGGAGGCACGCACTTACCTGGCACTGCGGCTGATGCGTGGCTTTGAACTTCCAGACCATGCGCCGCGTGACGGTTCGATGGAAGCGGTGGACATTCTGAGGCTGCTTCTGCGCGATGCGCCTGACCATCCGGGCGTCCATCACTACGTCATCCACGGCTTTGAAGGATCAAGCTTCGCCGCCGAAGCGTGGCCCAGCTGCAAGCGCTACTTCGCGCTGGCTCCGCAGATTCCGCACGCTCTGCACATGCCGGGGCACATCTATTCGCAGACCGGGCGTTGGGAAGACGCGATGATTTCCTTCGATGCGGCAAAGCAAAAGGACTTGACCTACATGCAGGCCGACCCCGGCTACGGCAACGGGCATCACGGCCATAACGTGCACTACCTGTCGACGTCCTACTCTTTCGCCGGCGACTTCGAACGGGCAATTGCGGAGGCGCAGCATCTTCTGGACATGCCGGAAACGGCGTCCCAGAAAAAGCAGGACGACCTGTTCACCAGCGCCTACGCGCAGGGCTTCATCGCGATGATGCGCGCTCTAACACAGCACGAGAAGTGGGACGACATTCTGTCGGGACAAAAGGTGCCCGAGATCGCGCGGCCTCGCCAGCAGGCATGGTACGCATGGGCGCGCGGCCTCGCCCACGCGGCGAAGGGACACGTTGGCGACGCCCGGAAAGAAGCCCGCAGGCTGGATACGGCGCTGGCAAACTTCGCTTCCCGCACGAAGCGTCCCGTTCCGCCGGAACTGGTGGTGGCGAAAGAAGAACTGGCGGCACAGATCTTGCTTGCCTCCGGAAAGACGGATAGAGGTCTACGCGCGTTGGAGCAGGCTGCCCGGCACGAGCGTGAGCTTCGATACTCCGAACCGCCCGCGTATGTGCGTCCCGCGTACGAGGCTCTGGGCCATTGGGCGCAGCGTTCCGGCCGCGCCACGATTGCCCGGCGCGCCTTCGAGGAAGCGCTGCAGCAGTTCCCGGCGGATTCAATCGCTATCGCCGGTCTCGCTGAGCTGGATCGCACTCATACGCTCACCAGCGGAGGTCAGTGATCACGGTCCTGGGCGGCGGTTTGGCCGGTTGTGCGGCGGCCATTGCGGCCCGCAAAGAGGGCGCAGCGGTAGAGGTGATCGAGAAGTCTACTTTCCCCCGGCATAAGGTTTGCGGTGAGTTCCTGACTGCCGAGGCTCGGCCCCTTCTAGATAGTCTGGGCGTTCAGCTTCCCGAAGCCGCCGCCATCCGGTCCGTTCGCCTGCGCTTCAAGTGGACAGAAAAAACGTTCAATCTGCCGGAAGCCGCGCTCGGCATTAGTCGCTATCTACTGGACGACCGGCTTCAGGCGCATGCGCGTTCACTCGGCGCCGCGTTCGTTCGGGAGCCTCCGCGGCCAGTTGACATCGTCGCTTCCGGAAGGCAGCCCCGTAGCGTACGCGGGAGGCGTTTCTTTGGATTTAAGAATCACTTTCGAGGCCCGGCGAACGATGCCGTTGAGCTCTATTTTTTTCGCGGCGGCTATGTCGGAGTCAATCCGGTCGAAGGCGGTGTGACCAACGTCTGCGGCGTACTGCCAGAGGAACTGCTCCGGTCCATGAGCTTTCGCATCGACGATGTGGTCAACCAGTTTCAACCGCTCAGGGAGCGGCTGGATGGCCTGGAGCCGGTGATGGAGTGGCTGAAGACCGGACCATTGATCTACGAGAGCAAGATCGGCTCAACGGATGCGTTCGCCTGCGGTGACGCATTGCTGTTTACGGACCCGTTCACCGGTTCCGGGATGTTTGCTGCGCTGGCCACCGGGGCGTGCGCGGGACAGACCAAAGCGCGGGATCAGCCTCTCGAAGTGTTTCGTACACAGAGCGGCAGGATTCTTTCGCGGGCGTTTAGTGCGGCGGGATTTCTGCGGAGCCTTCTCAAAACACCAGTGGCGGGATTGATGATGCCATTCGTTCCCGGACCGGTGCTCTACCGGCTGACGCGCCCCCGCGCATAGCTGGGATTTATCCGGCGGATGCTCGGAGGAAGCACCCGCCGGCGGTTGCCACTATGCAAGAGGAGGAGAAAAGCGGCAACCCTTCACGGTTCTCTCGACCGCTACCTAATAGACGCGCTTGTGTGACGTTTCGGTTCAGTTCGAGGGCGAAAAGCGTCGTCACGCACCCATATAGAACAGGCTCAAACGCCGTAAGCCATTGGACTCCAGAACGCGCCTGTCGAGGAACTGCCTCTCCAGCAACGAGATCTGCCCGGCAGTCATCTTCGAACGGTAGGGACGCAACTGATCGTCAAACGCACGGCGGGCTTCGAGCGATTCTCCCTCCGGCTGTGCGGAGCGCGCAATCGCGATCATCTTCTCTTCAAGCGTCGTCAACTGGCGTTCTAGATCTTCGAGGTTGCGCATGTGATCCGAAGTCGAGTCCGCGATGCGCGACAGCGATTCGCCCAGCGCGTGCAGTGCAACGATCGAATGCACAGCCAAGTGGCGGGCGTTTGATTCAAGATATTCCTGTAGCTCTTCGACCGCAAACGGAGGCGCGGCTTCGGCCGCCTTGCCGGGTGAGGCTCCGCTGAGAATACGCGCTTCCGACAGTACAGCCTGCGTACAGTAGGCGATGGAGTTGATCGCCTGAAGTCTCTTCCGGCGGCTGCGCCATTTCTCAAACGCCTGATCGATTCCACGGCGAACCGCCTCCAGCGGAACGTCCGCAGCCTTCCAGCTTTCAAGCAGAGCCCAATCCAGCGGAGACATCAGAAAAAGGCCCGTGCCCCTCGCCGCGCGAAAATGTTCCTCGATTTCCGTGAAGTAGTTGAAGTAGTTCCGGGGCCAATCCGGCTCCGGTTCTAAGCGCGGTTCCTGTTCCAAACCAGGTGCAAGCCTTTCAGTGTCAGGTCGGCATCAATCGTTTCGAGATACCGGGAGCCGCCACGCACCAGCTCCGCTTGCCCTCCCGTTGCGATGAATTTTACTGCGGGGCCAAGCTCGGCGGAGAGCCGCTCCAGAATTCCGTCCACTGCCGAGACGACGGAATAGTAGAGGCCGCTTTGAATGCAGTCGACCGTGTTGCGGCCGATCAGCGAGCGAGGCTCACGAAAGTCGACGAGGGGAAGGCGGGCTGTCTTTTGATAGAGGCCGCTGGCAGCCAAGCCGATTCCCGGACAGATCAGCCCGCCGCAGAATGCGCCTTCCTGCGAGACGATGTCGAAGTTCATCGCCGTTCCGAAGTCCACCACCACACACGGGCCACCGTAGATCGCGAACGCGGCGGCGGCATTGGCCAGACGATCCGCGCCCGCTTCCCTCGGATTGTCGATCTCTACGCGAATGCCCAGATCCAGATCGACGGTCAGGAACAGCGGATCGATGGTGAAGTACCGGCGGCACATTTCAGCCAGCGGACGATCAACCGGAGGAACGACGCTGGCGATCGCCATGCCACTGACACCATCGAGATCCAGGCCAGCAATGGTGAATAACTGACGGAGCTTGATTCCCCATTCATCAGCAGTCTGATCGCGGTCGGTGCGGAGCCGCCAAGCGGTGACCAAACGGTCCGCGTCGTAGACGCCAATCGTCACGTTCGTATTGCCGGCATCAAGGGCAAGCAGCATCGTTAGAGGGGCCGGACTCCTCCGGCTACGACAGTGACCAGTTTGCCATCACTGCGGGACAGTAGCAGAAAACCTTCCTGCGTCAGGCCCACTGTCGTGCCTTCGCCGTGACCTTCCACATGAACTCGACGTCCCGAGACGTAGCTCGACGACTGCGTGAATAGACGAAGCACGTCTTCCGACGAAAGTTCGACGTGCGACTCAACCTGACGAACAACAGCGTCCAGCAATGCCTCCCGCGAAACTCCGGGTAGAAATGCAGACTCCGGGTAGCCGGGATCCTCGACGTTAATCCCAATACCCGCAAGCACCGCTCCGCTCTCAGCAAGCGTCAGGATGCCGCCCAGCTTGCGTCCGTCGAGCATCAGGTCGTTCGGCCAGCGCAGGTCCGGTTGCACCCCGGCGGTCTCCGCGACGGCTCTCGCGACGCCGAGCCCAATCGCCAGTGTCAGGATCGGAAGCACTCGCGATGGCCGCAGAATCGCGGTGGCGTACAGGCCGCCCTTCGGTGAGGTCCACTGACGGCCATGCCTTCCCTGCCCGGCAGTCTGCTCTGCCGCGACGATCCAGGTTCCATGCGCCGCGCCATCGGCAGCCATCTCTGCGGCGTGCGTCATCGTCGATCCGACGGAATCCAGCCGGACGATCACAACAGTTCCAGTCGAAAGTTCAGATCGACGGCGACTGCCGAATGGGTGATGGCGCCGACGGAGATGAAGTCGGCTCCGGTGTCGGCATAGGCTCGAACGGTTTCCAGTGTCACTCCGCCTGAGATTTCGACACTCGCGCGCCCGTCGATGCGGCGCATCCACTCACCAGCCTCCGCCGGAGTGAGGTTGTCGATCAGCAATCGCGTGGCTCCGGCATCAAGGGCCTCGTCCAACTCCTTCAACGTTCGAACCTCGATCTCAACCACCGGATGTTTTCCCAGCGCGCCAGCCAACGCGGCGCGTACACTGCCCGCGGCGGCGATGTGATTATTCTTGATCAGCACAGCGTCGTAGAGGCCCAAGCGGTGATTTGTCACTCCACCCGCGACAGCGGCCATCTTCTCCAGCAGCCGAAGGCCGGGCGTCGTCTTGCGCGTATCCAGAATCCGGCAGCCGGTACCTTCAACTGCGTCGGCATACTTGCGCGCCAGCGTGGCAACGCCCGACAACCGCTGAAGAAAGTTCAGCGCTGTTCGCTCACGCGAGAGCAAGTGCCGCGCGTTGCCTTGCACTTCCGCCAGCAGTTGGCCATCGGTCACCGGGTCACCGGACTGCACTCGCATGGAGGGCGATTCATACATTAACGGCAACAACTCAACACCGGCAATCACGCAATCCTGCCGGGCAAAGAACTTGCCATTGGCCAAGCGCCCAGCTTCAACTGTAAGCTCCGACGTGATATCTCCCGTACCGATGTCTTCGGCGAGGGCGTTATCGACGCAGGCTTTCCAGGCGGGATTCATACTCAGCCAGTTTGGTCTTAATGTTGTCGACGATATGAGCCGGCGCCCTTGAAAGAAACTTGTCGTCGCCGAGTTGCCGTTTCGAGTTGGAGATGTTCTTCTCCAACTGCTCAATCTCTTTCTCCATTCGGGCACTGGGAACCGGCGCGCTGCCGTTCTCAGTCGCCGGGCGCGTGAGGGAAAATGCCGGCTCCGAATTCTCAACCAAGTCGAACTCGACGTTGTCGAGACGTAGAATCGCTTCCCGATTTCGCTGAACCGCGGAAGTGAATGGCGCTGGGCCCGCGAGACCGAATGTCATCGTGATCTTGCGCGGAACGTTCTCTTCACTGCGTATCTGGCGAGCCGCAATCAGCACCTCCTGCAGACGCCGCATCTCGTCCTCCGCCTCCGGATCGTCCAGGTTGGCGTCGTACTGCGGAAACGCCGCCACCGTGATCGACGCGCCCTCACCGGGGCTTAGGCGCTGCCAAAGCTCCTCCGTGATGAACGGCATCGATGGATGCAGCAAACGCAGCGCGCGCTCAAAAACGTTCAGGATGTTGCGCCAGTTCTCGTCGAGGCCGGAGCCATCCTGAAACCGCCGCTTCTTCAGTTCGATATACCAATCGCAGAAATCGTTCCAGAGAAAATGCCACATCGTCTGCGCGGCTTCGTGATAACGGTACTGCTGAATCGCACGATTAACTGAATCGGCGGCCTTATTCAACCGGCTCCAGATCCAACGGTCTTCGATCGCCTCGGATTTCGCCGGCTCCGGAATCTGCGGCTCGAACCCCGCCCTCTCAATGTTCAGGAAAAGGAACCGCGAAGCATTCCAGATCTTGTTCGCGAACGCCTGTGAACTGGGAAGCTTGTCTTCCGTCCACACAATATCCGAGCCCGGCGCGGCAGACGTCAACAGCGCCATTCGCACGGCGTCGGTTCCGTACTTGATCGTGATGTCCAGCGGATCGACAGTATTGCCCCGTGTCTTCGACATCTTCCGCTTCTGCGCGTCGCGTACGATCCCATGGATGTAGACCTTGCGGAACGGCACGTCACCCGCAAATTCGAGGCCCAGCATGGTCATGCGCGCGCACCACAGGAAGAGAATCTCGTAGCCCATGATCATCAGCGACGTTGGGTAGAACGTTTCGAGATCCTTCGTCCCGTCCGGCCAGCCGAGCGTCGAGAAAGGCCACAGTCCGGAGCTAAACCATGTGTCCAGGACATCGTTGTCCTGCGCTAGATTCGAAGACCCGCATTTCGAACAAGTCTCCGGAGCGGTCCGTGAAATCGTGATCTCACCACAGTCGCCGCAGTGCCACGCGGGGATCCGGTGCCCCCACCACAGCTGGCGCGAGACGCACCAATCGTGGATGCCATCCAGCCAATGCAGCAGCGTTCGTCTCCAGTTTTCCGGCTGGACGTCGATGCGACCCTCCCGCACTGCCGCGGCCGCGCGGTCGGCCAGCGGCTTCATCCGCACGAACCATTGCGTCGAAAGCATCGGCTCAATAACCGTTCCGCAGCGTTCGCACTTCGAAATCGCCATTGCGTGCGGAGCTGTCCCGGCCAGCAGTCCCATGCTTTCCAGTTCCGCCACCACCTGCTTGCGCGCCTCGTAGCGATCCAGACCCGCGAACCGGCCTGCCTCCGGCGTCATCAGTGCGTGTTCGTCGATAACCTTGATGCGTGGCAGGTCATGCCGCTTGCCCGCTTCGAAATCGTTGGGGTCGTGCGCGGGCGTTATCTTCACAACACCGGTGCCGAACTCCGGATCAGCCATCTCATCGGCGATGATCGGAATCTCGCGGCCCATCAGCGGCAGCACTACCGTGCGGCCATGTAGATGAAGGTAGCGCGCGTCCTTCGGATGAACAGCAACGGCTGTGTCGCCCAGCATCGTCTCCGGGCGCGTTGTCGCGACGGTAAGAAACTCGCCGGAATCTTTCAACGGATAGCGGATGTGCCAAAGCGTTCCTTGGATGTCCTCGTGCTCTACTTCCAGGTCTGACACCGCCGTCTCGCAGCGGGGGCACCAGTTCACCAGATACTCGCCGCGATAGAGCAGGCCGCGCTCGTTCAGCCCGCAAAAGACTTCGCGAACGGCCTTAGACAGCCCCTCGTCCAAAGTGAAGCGGGACCGCGTCCAATCGACGCTGGCGCCAACCTCGCGCATTTGACGAAGGATATTGCCGCCGTATTTTTCTTTCCATTCCCAGACGCGCTCGACGAACTTCTCACGGCCCAGATCGTACTTGGATAAGCCCTGCTTCGCCATCTCCCGCTCCACCACCATTTGGGTGGCGATGCCGGCGTGATCCATTCCCGGAAGCCACAGGGTGTTGTAGCCGCACATGCGGTGGTAACGGGCCGCGACGTCGATTAACGTGTGCTCCAGCATGTGTCCCATGTGGAGATTCCCGGTTACATTCGGGGGAGGAATGGCGATGGAAAACACGGGCTTCGTGGATGCCGCGTCGGCGGTAAAGAACCCTTTGTCCACCCACCATTGAGCCCAGCGCGGCTCGAACCGCTGGGGCTCATACACCTTCTCAATTTGCATCGGGAACCTTCAGAATAACAGTCCGGTCCGCCCGAGGGCCGCTTCAGGCTTGACGGACCTTCTGCCACTTCCTGGACTTGGCCGACTTCAGAACGGCGTCGCAGACATAGTCGGTAGCCAGTGCATCACGGAACGTCGGCGCGGCAGGTTTCCCTTCGGACAAACCGTGGAGGAAATCTGCCACCTGGTGAACGAAACTGTGCTCGTATCCAATCTGCAGACCCGGCACCCACCAGTTCTTCATGTACGGCTGATCGCCGTCGGTCACGTGGATGGATCGCCAGCCGCGCGTGATGCCCTCGTCGCGATGATCGAAATATTGCAGACGGTGCAGGTCATGCAGATCCCAGAAGACGGAAGCGTTTTCGCCATTGAGCTCGAACGTGTACAAGGCCTTGTGTCCGCGTGCATACCGCGTCGCCTCGAATGCCGCCAGCGACCCGTTTTTGAAACGCGCCAGGAACAGGCTGGCGTCGTCGATGCTTACCTTTTGAACCTTGCCGGTCAGGGTGTGCTTCCGTTCCTTGATGAAGGTCTCCGTCAATGCCGAGACTTCCGCAATGGGACCGTTCAGCCAGATCGCAGTGTCGATGCAATGGGCCAGCAGATCGCCGGTAACGCCACTGCCCGCGACTTTCGAATCCAGCCGCCAGAGTCCCGCGCCGCCCTGCGGAAGATCCGCCGAGATGGTCCAATCCTGCAGGAACTTTGCCCGGTAATGAAAAACCTTTCCGAACCGCCCGTCGTCAACCATTTGCTTGGCCAGCGTCACCGCCGGAACGCGGCGGTAGTTGTACCAGACCATGTTCGCGACGCCCGCACGCTCCACCGCGCGCGTCATCTTTTCGCTCTCGACGGGCGAGCGGCCTAGAGGTTTCTCGCACAGCACCATCTTGCCGGCCTTCGCCGCCGCCATCGCGATCTCGGCGTGCGTGTCGTTCGGGCTTGCGATGTCGATGATGTCGATATCCGGACGCTTGACCAGCAAACGCCAGTCGGTCTCGCTGCTCTGATAACCCCATTGCGCCGCGAATTCTGAGGCCTTGCCGCCGTCCCTGCCGCAGATCGCTTTTCGAACAATCCGAAGATCGCCAGGAAAGAATCGCTCCACTGTTGCGAACGCGTTCGAATGAGCGCGGCCCATGAAGCCATAACCGACCAAACCAACGTTAAGTGTCTTCATGCTTCCAACCGTGGGCGTCGCGCACGGCGATCATCGTGCGAAGGATGCTGTTCCACGTCTCCGGCTTGCGCATGGTTTCGTTCGGGAACATGCACCCGTCCCAACAGATGTGCTGCATCTTCTTGGTCAGTGCGCCCGATGCGTCGCGCAACCAGAACCCGGCGTGCCGGACGATGTCCAGCTTTCCGTTTGGATCGTCCGGAAGGCAGTGCCGCCCCGTCTTGTCGTGAGATCCGGTGCCCTTCACCGTCGCGTCGTTCTGCGCCACATGGAAGTCAATCGTCCAAGGCCGCAGGGCTTCAGTCATCGTCTCCAGCGCGGCGTCCAGCGTGGCTGGATCGTCGAACGCGAACCCTTTCGGAAGAATCCTGTCTTCCGGTGCGTTGTAGCCCATCGCGTACAGAAGCGTGTGCGCCATGTCGGCCTGAAACCCCAGCGACTTGGGCTGGTTTACCGTCTCCAGCACCTCGAGCATCTTCCGCCAGCTATGCATTCCGCCCCAGCAGATCTCGCCTTCGGCGGCCAACTGCTCGCCATGATCCGCCGCCATGAGAGCCGCCGCCTTGAACGTTTCCGCCAGCCGCGCCTGACCGCGGTCGCGATCCTCCGCCCACTCAACCGGACTGGCCGCTGAATCGATCCGGACCACGCCATAGGGACGGATCTTCAATTCGCGAAGAGTTTTCGCAATGACGCACGCCTTCCGCACTTGCCCGAGAAAGGCCTTCCGCTCTTCATCGGTACCCATTGCGGAGCCACCGCCCGTTGGTCCCCATACCGGTGCGACGACGGAGCCGACGACCAAGTCTCGCCCCGCGATGCGTTCCGCGAGTCGCTTCAAATCGTCGTCAGTTGAGTCGATGCTAATGTGCGGCTCAGCAAGAAAAAGATCGACACCGTCGAAGCGCTGACCGTCTACCTCTGCCGCGGCCGTGAGGTCCAGCATTGTGTCGAGGTCGATGGGCGGCTCTGAATCCGGCCCTTTCCCGACCAGTCCGGGCCACATCGCATTGTGAAGTTTTGGAAAATCGTTCGCCATTGTAAGCGACCACGATTATCCCAAATGCTCCGGGAATGTCAGGCGAGAAACTTGACGCAGACCGGGAAGGAGACGCGAGCCGTTTCTCCGTTGGGCGTCAGCTTGCCGCTGCCAGGGTCGACTTTGAATACGACCAGGCTCGCCGAGTTTTGATTCGCGGCAATCAGCCAGCCCCCGTCCGGAGTCAGCCTGAAATTCCGGGGAATCTGTCCTTGCGTCGAAACACGATCCACAATCTTCTTGGAGCCTTTTTCCATATCCACTTCGAAGATCGTTAGCGTATTGTGGCCCCGGTTGGCGGCGTACACGAAACGGCCGTTGGGATGCACAAGAATCTCGGAGCAGTTGTTCTCGCCTTTGAAATCCGCCGGCAGCGTGCTCTCGGTCCACATCTCCTGAAGCGCACCCTTCGCCTCGTCCCATCGAAAGCCGGTGACAGACGAACCCATTTCATTCAGTCCGAACGCGTAGCGATAAGTTGGGTGGAAAGAAAAGTGGCGAGGACCGGAACCCGGCTTCACTTTCGCCGATCCATGCATGCTGAGCTTTCCGGCCGCGGCATCCAACGCATACACGATGAACTGGTCCGTGCCGAGATCGGCGACTACGGCGAAGCGGTTGTTGCGCGAGAGATTCACGGAATGGGCGTGTGGACCCTTCTGCCGCTTCTCGTCGGGACCCGACCCTGCGTGTTGAATGAAGGCCGACTGTTCGCCGAGCGATCCGTCGCTCTTCAAGCGTAGAACGATCGAACTTCCGGAGCCGTAGTTGACCACCAGCAGATTCTGCCGCGTCGCATCGACCACCAAGTGGCAGGGAGAGGAGCCGGAGGACGACACCGCATTCAGCAGTTTCAAAGTGCCCGCGGCGCGGTCAATCGAGAAGGCGGTGACGGTTCCCTTCCCGGCCTCTCCGCATGCGTAGAGGAACTGGCGGTTGGGATGAATTGTGAGAAACGAGGGGTTGGGGGTTTCGATGGCCAGTTGAGGCTCTGTCATCTTTCCCGACGCCGTATTCAGGCGCAACGAGTAGATGCCTTTACTGTCTTCGCGGGTGTATGTGCCGATGAACGCCAGCAGTTCCTGCGGGGCGGCGAACGAAGCGCCTCCCATCAGCAGCGGCGCGGCTGCGAGAATTTCACGTCGTGACCGTTCCATGGACTGGTAGTTTGACACAAACAACAGCCATTTGGTTCAATGAGGAGGAACTCGCTCCTCGCTGTTCCTCGGTAGCTCAATGGTAGAGCATTCGGCTGTTAACCGAAGGGTTGTAGGTTCGAATCCTACCCGGGGAGCCAAATCTTTTCAAGGTCTTAGCGACCATTCCTCCCTTCCCTCCTCCCTCAAAAAATGAAGACTGTAGGGACTTTTGTAGGGACACTCCTTCAACATGAGTACAAACGGATCCACATCGTGGATCCGTTTGAGCATGTAGCGGCAATTTGCCAGCGAAATGAAGGCGTGTATGTCCGTTTTCAGTGGCCGTTAGGTGCTCATGATGACCGGACCAAATTACTGTCGCTTGTGGCAGGCGCCGCGATGGTCTCTTGTTCACCCAAGATGCAGTTCAGTTGACGAGATCCGTTGTCGAATTGCGGTACACACTTGGAGATCAAATGCGCTTCTTCGCACGCCTGTGACGCAGCGAAACAACCCGGAGTGTTTGGGCCGACGAAATGTGGGACAAAGCTCTGGTCGGCTTCAGGGGCTATAGGTCAGTCTTCACTTTCGGTCGGCGAGCCTTCGCTGCGACCGGTTGAACCCTTCGCTTTCGTTCGTATCTCATCTTCGACTTGGCGTCGGTTGTCTTGTCTCTGTGGTTCCAGAAGCACGGGTTCATTGGCGGCACTCTTCTGCTTCAGCCAGACTTTCTCCACCGCGTCCCGCTTTGTCTCCATTCGAATATGGCTGTAGTGCTTCACCATCTGAGGACTGACGTGACCTGCGAGATCCATGATCGTCTGATCTCCAGCCCCGCTTTCGGCGAGTTCGGTAATGAAGGTGTGACGCGTATCGTGTAGGCGGCCCGCCACACCTGCGCGTTTGCGCACGTTGGACCACGCGGTCTTTAAGGTAGTGACAGGCCGAGTTGGATCCAGCTTGTTTGACCGGCCTGTCGGGAAAATGTACCAATTCGGATCGGCGATCCCAAACCGTGCCACGAACCACTCTCGATGCTCAAGGAGCGCGTTCTGCACATCAGGGTTCAACGGAATTGTTCTTCCTTCACCTGCATCGGTTTTGCTCCTTCCTACCGTCAGATACGACTTTTCAAAATTCAAGTCGCCCCAGTGCAGGTGACGGATTTCGCCGGCTCGCATACCAGTGCCTTGGGCGATAACGATAGAAAGAAGTATGTGCGGCGATCGCGTATTTCGGGCGGCTTCAATCAGCTTTTGCTTCTCCTCAAGTGAATAGGCTTTTGCCTTGCCCTTGGCTACCTTCAGCTTCAGGGTCTTCTCCTTCTTCAGGCGATTGCGAATCAGGGTTCCGCGGTCACCAAGCAGCCGGAGCAGGAAGCCGACCTCCTCGTTAACGGATTTTGGAGCGGCCTTTTCTCGCAGTCGGGCGTCCTGGTATTCCGTCACCGATCTTTCGTCTAGATCGACGACCATCCGATCGCCCAGAATTCGAACGACGTGCCCAACCGCATACTTCGCAAAGGTGGTGCTCTTGTGGCGTAGCGCATAGCTTGTCAGGTAGTCGTTCGCGACTTGCCCCAGGGTTTGAATTTGGAGGTGTCGGACGTCCTCAACACTGTTGAAACCTTCTTCGAGCTCCCTCCTTCGCTTCTGCTCGGCGAGCTTCGCAACCGACTTGCTAGTCGCCTTTGTGGATTCTTGAATCCTCCGGCCAGCGAACCAGAATTCGTACCACCAAACTTTGCCGCGTTTGAACAGTGACATATGGCGATGCTCAGGAAGCGAATTTTTCGTGGCGTGGCCGAGCCGGCTGCGGCTCTTTCTTTGTGGATAGCCCTCCGCTCGGCAGCGAGGCCAACCACTCTTCCAGGTCGCGCACCGAGTACCGAACCAGAGAACCCACCTTGACGAAGCGCGGTCCCCGGTTCTCCACACGCCAGCGGCGCAGGGAGGCAAGGCTCACTCTCAGTTCCGTGGCAACTTCTCTCTCTGTGAAATAGACAGACATCTCAACCTCCATGGATCCAGGCTCAAAATCGAGTACGGAGGCCCCGTACGCCGTTGAGTTGTTTTAGCCTGAATTCGCCCAATGCCGAAGCGACTTGGTGAGCAATAACGATGCCTAGCGGGGAACACCCCAATGTGACGACTACCCCAGCATTAGAGCTGCGTGGCCAAATTGCAGGACCATGGCGGAATTGGGCATTGGATGGGTTGGTGAAACTTTTTTGGTGAGGTTTTTGGAGAGCGAGAACTCTTAGGAATATGGGCGGGTTCTTGCATCTTTACCGACCTATGGCCGCCAAACTAGCGGTTGGGCTGAATCGCGCCCCGTCGGGTGAACAAAGTCCTCCGACTCGCCTCGTTTCGTGGCATGTCCTTCTCGCTCTTTCAGTGCTTCTGACTCCGCACTTGAGGGGGGCAACTGACCCCGAAGCACTGCTGAAAGAGGCGGATCGCCTTGCCGAACTGGGCAATCTGAACAGAGCTCGAGATCTGTACGCCGAAGCCGAAACGCTTTTTGGGCAGAACGGCGACCGGGCCAAGATGTTCCACGCGAAGTTTGGCCGGCTTCGACGAGATGTTGAGAAAGGTCCGTACGACAGTTACATTCAACTGATTGCTGAGAGCCTTATCGACCCGGTTGTGGCGGCTGACCCATTGCTGCAAATTCGGGGGCTATCGGTTCAAGGCCTAATTCACATGAACCTCGACGGAAAGGCGGCAAGAAAAGACTGGACCACAATCGCGGAGTTGGCTCAGAAAATCGGTGACGACAAATGGGCCAATCGCGCCCGCGGACAACTGGGCCTAGTCGCCGGTGCCGAAGGTGACTACGCCACAGCTTTAACGAGCCTTGTTGCCGCGATTCAAAAAGCCCGAGCACTGGACGACCTAACCGCCGAGATCTACTTCCGAACCTTTCTCGGAAATGGCCTCGTGGCGAACAATCGCCCAGAGCAAGCTCTCCCGATGTTTAATGACGCCATTGCGTTGGGCACGAAGTCTGTCGATAGTGGGTACCCAATCATGCCCGTTATTGGCAAGGTTCGTACGCTGCGAGCTATGAAGAAACGAGACGAGGCTTTACGGTTGATCGAAGAGTCGCTCAGTTACTCTCGTGAGCATCAGATCCTTGGAGCGCAAGCAGAACTCCTTGTCCAAGCCGGTCTGATCGCATTCGATGCGAAGGATTTTTCGGTGGCTGAAGGAGCCTATCTCGAAGCCGCAAACGTCGCGCGGGCAGCGAGCCTGCCAAGAATGCTTGCTGCCGCATTGGGAAACCTCGTTGATGTTTATTCGGCCAAGGGAGACGCAAAGGCCGCTCTGCGGATGGCAAACGAGGCCATCGCCACCGTCCGGCAGCCAGGGGAAATTTATGACCTTCCGTCCTACCTTGCCCGCAAGGCTGAACTGGAGGCCAAGTTCGGCCGGTTGAATGAAGCCAGATTGATCTACGATGAAGCGCGGCAGCTCATTGAGGGGATGCTGGTAAACATGCCTAGCTCTCCGGCAAGGAGTTCGCTGATCGCGGTGATGAGCCGCGTGTACATGGGTCAGTTCAAATTGGCTGCAGCCCGCCCTGGTGGTACTGCCAGAGCCTTCGAAATCATCGAGACGGCAAGAGGCAGAAGCGTTGCCGACTCCCTGCGCTTTGGAGCCCATCGACCTGGGGATGCGCCCAGTCCTGCTGAGCTGAAGATCATTGGCATTCAGCGAAGGATTCGAGCCAGCCGGATGCAAGCCGAGATGCGGAGATTGCTGTTTGAACTTGAGAGAGCTGAGCTTGAGTTGGCTGGCTTCGAATCGCCCCGAAACCGTAAGAGTTTTCAAGACATGGCGTTGTTGGGAAGCAAGCCAGTCCCGCTGAACATTTTGGAGCGGCAGTTGGCCCCCGATGAAGCGATTCTCGAATACGTTTTAGACGAGCCCAGTTCTTACTGCATTGAGATCAAGCGAACGGGTAGTTCGATCCACAGCCTTGAAGGAAAGCGAACCATTGAGGCCGCAGTTGACGCGGTGGTCGGAGCGATTAAACGTAAGGAAGCATTTCAAGAGAAGGCGCGCCAGCTTCATCGGTTGCTGCTGTCCTGCTCTTCATCGGCGGCGACGCGAAGACTCATTATCGTGCCTGACGGCAAACTGCATACGATGCCCTTCGCAGCCCTTATCGACAGTGATGGACGATACCTGATTGAGTCGACGAGCATCGGCTATGCGCCGTCCGGAACTGTTTTGTCCGTCGTGAGGGGAAACAGCAAAGCGGACGGGCCACTCAAACCCTTGTTTGCGCTTGCATCGTCCCCGGATGGCGTTCGGCAATTCAAAGGTGTCTCCACTACTCGCGGCTTCTTCGAAGAAGTGGGGAGCAAGCTCGGGCCGCTACCCTTTGCGAGAGAAGAGGTTGTCACAATCGGAAATGCAGCCGGGCCCAATAGTGTGTTGTTGGTTGACCCGCAGGCCAGCGAAGCCGAGCTAAAAAGGCAACCGCTGGATCGTTTCAAGATCATTCACATTGTTGCGCATGCAATCGTAAGCGAGAAAGACCCTGAACGATCCGGCCTGCTTCTGCAGCCAGGATCAGCGGGTGAGGACGGACTCTGGCAACCCAGGGAGATCCGTCGGCAGAGGTTGCAAGCGGATCTCGTAACCCTGTCAGCATGCCAAACGGCTGTCGGCAAACTTGAAGGGCAAGAGGGCGTCATTAACCTGGCCAGGACCTTTCTAGCGGCTGGGGCTGGCAGCGTGGCCGCAAGTCTTTGGATGGTGGATGACCGTTCCACTGCCACGCTCATGGGCAAGTTCTACACCCAGCTCTCGAAAGGCAAAAACGTAAGCGATGCGCTCAGAGACGCGCAACTGGAGATGATTCAAGACTTCGGAAAGGAGTTCCCGCCATACTATTGGGCGGGCTTCTCGGTAATCGGCGATGGCACAAAGCGAACTCCCCTCGGGCCCTCCGCGGCTATCACAAGCAGAACGCGCTAAGGTCTTCGATAAAGCTTGCTCGAAAATAGCAAAGCTTTACTTCGACCCAGCCTTTCGCGGCGTCAACTGGCCACAACACGTTGCCACACATCGCGAGAGTGTGATCTCCCGCGCCGAACCGGTTGAATTTGAGGCGGGGGTACATGAGCTGTTTCGCGCTCTTGGCACCAGTCATACGGGCTTCTTTCACGAATCAGTTCGCCGTGTTCCGTATCGGCTTGCCATCGGGGTGACGTGCACTCGTCAGCCAAAGGCCGACAAAAAAGCGTGGGTTGTCCGCGACGTTCATGAGCGGGGACCCGGCGCACTTGCCGGCCTGGAACCGGGTGATGAACTTGTTGCTCTCGATGGAGAGCCCATAAAGGGTGATTCGCCACCCATGTTGCCGATGGGAACATCGGCTTATCTACAAATTTTACGGAATGGGAGTCCAGTCGACTTGAAGTTGGCGATCCCTCGCCCTCGGTCAACCAAACAGCCATATTCGGAACCGCAGAGTGTGGTGCAGAAACTCCGTCCGGGCGGCGTGGGATACATCAAGGTGAGCATTCTGCCTGGCCTAATCGGTATTGATGTCGCGAAGGAAATCGATGCCGCTTTCTCCGCAATCAGCGCCTGCAGTTCTTTGATCTTGGACTTGAGAGGTCATCTCGGGGGTGGCTTGGGTGTCTTGCGGCTAATGAGCCATTTGACGCCTCATCGATTGCCAATTGGGTACACGCTTACCCGGAAGGCGGCAGAGAAGGGGTTGGCCAAAGATGATCTACCAAAACTGGATCGGCTGCCGAAATCGAAAACCTGGGGAATTTTGGGATTAGCACTTCGCTTCGGATGGCGGGACCCATCTGTGGCAATTGTTAGCGAAGGTCTCGGTTCCAAGCGTTGCCACGGTCGGATCGCAATTCTTACGAATGAAGGAACCGTGAGCGCCGGCGAAATGGTTTGTGCATTCGCACGGGAACGAGGGTTGGCGACGATCGTTGGCACTGAAACCGCCGGACGCCTGATTCCCGGATCAGGCTTTAAAGTTGGCCATGGGTATGTGGCGATTTTTCCACGGGCAGCTTACATCACCTGGGACGGAAAAACTTTCGAAGGGCAAGGCATCGTCCCAGATCACCATGTTCCATGGTCGTACGAAGAACATCGCCTTGGCCGTGATAACCAATTGGATGCCGCCCTTCGGATTCTCAACGAATCGTGACCGGTGCAAACGTCCAGTCACTCAGCGCCGTTCTGACTCCGATTAGATAAGCTCCCGGCTTGAGACTTGTAAGGTCCATCGAGACCGATAGCCTCGTAATCCCGTTCTCGAGGGTTGCCGTCCCTTGAGCCGACTGCTGCATGGCGTGAGCGACGCTGAAGACCCCCAGTTCGTAGGAGCCCGGCGGTGAGGCTATGGGCAAGACAACTTCCAGCTTCAGTGGCTTGGCATGCATAACAACACCTTGAGCCTTCTGCCCTGGTTCGTCGTCTCCCCTGGACGGAGATATGTGGCGAAGGTCTAGAGCCAGCAATTGAGGTTGTGGACTCTCGGCCGCAGGGCCTTTCTCCTTCTCCTGGGTGGGCCGCCGATCCACTATGGATGGCTTGGAATTGCTCGCTGGACTGAGAAGGACATTGCGTCCAATCAACACCGCCACAATGATTGCCGCCGCTGCGCAGATCGCGAAGGCCGCATAGCGACGACGTGAGCGGTGAATCTCTTCCTCGCGGTATCGACAATACTGCTGATAGCAAGGCGAGCAATTCGCGACATGGACAATGGGAGCATCGGTAAGACACAGATGCGTACTGCGCATTGCCATGGCGCGCAAAGTGTGGTCTGAAGGACAATCCACGCGATCCGGGTTTGGGTTCGCATACCGGGAGCTTTGTTTTCCGAGCTCAACCAGTTCATCCGCCTGTTTCATTGAGACAGGTCTCTCTGCATCGGCCATTGCAATCTTAATCCTCATTCTCTCGGGGTAGCCTGGAATAGCTTTTGATCCTCTTCAGGGCCCGTGAAAGCCCTTTTTGAAACTGCACTTCAGCACTATGGGCATTGGCGTAGTTAAGCGCCAATGCAATTTCTTTCCAAGAGTAATCGAGCCGCCGGTATTCGAACAACGCGAGTGTCTTCGAATCCATCGCTCCTCGGAGTTGCGCGATAAAGCGATTCCGGTCGAGGTGTTCTTCGTAATGCTCACTCTTCGATCCGGCAAGCAGCTCCAAATTCGAGGGTTCCACCAAGATCAATTTGCCTGCTCGCTTCTTTCTTCGAATGGCCTCCCGGGCCACCGATTTGAGCAAGTACGACTCGATGGACCGAACGGCTCCATTCACTTCAATGGACCGCGACGTCGCCTGCGCAACCTCTTCGACGATTTCCGCTGCTTCTGAATCTTCGCCCATAAACCGAACCACAACCAGGCGCGCACGATCCCACGTTCGATGAGCTGCTTCGAGGACCATCGGATGAACCTCGTTACCGTCACCGTCCGGGCTGCTGATCCAGAGCCTCTGATGGGCTGCTCGCTGATCCTCCATGAATGTGACCTGTGCCTACCAAGGGGTTTTCCCCTATTGTGCAAGAGTTTTGAAGGGCGCTGTTCCTCACCCGAAATTTCTTACCGGCGTTTGGATCTCAAAGATTCCAATGGTTGTTGGTTGTCCGCTGAGCTTTTGAAGTCTTAGCGCCTCATTCTTGTAGGGCTATTCCTCTGTTCTGGGGTTTAGCACACCGCCCTCAGTCTGTGACTTCGTTACCCATCCCCCAGGAAGGAGGTCCAGTATGCCAATACTCGCTAATAGACTGGACCTCCGGTTGCCGCGGGTTGTCCGGCCCGATGCTGGTCAACGGTTGCGAGTCTCCAGTTGGAGCACGGGGCGCCCGTGGACCGACGATGACGTCGAGTTGTTGTGCGAAATGATTTCGGAGCTTCCGATCATTGAGATTGCTGCTCGCTTGGATCGATCCGAAGCTTCTATTCGCACAAAGGTCAGGGCAATCCGCCGATGCGAAGACAATTTGGGCGGGTTCAAATCAAAAGACCTTGCCGGGCTTTTGGGCGTCAGCATTCGACAAATCCGACGGTGGCGTGAGAAGGGTTATCTTGCCGGCGTGAATGGCCGTATCACCGAGGCGTCCTTCGGGAGTTTTTGTCGAACTCATTGGGACAAGATCGCATTCGACCAGCTGAGCAAGGAGGTCAAGGTTTGGCTGCTTGATTTGGGGTATCCGCGACTGCCGGTTCAGGGCTGTCTGTGGGGAGGGGGCAAAAATGAGCAATAACAATAGTAGCCCCCAGTTGACCGCGTTGCTTGCACTCTAACGACCCTTGTAACTCGTTGATTGTTTGAATACTTGCGCGTCGCCGAGTTCGCAGGGACTCTCGATCCAGCAACTTTTGCGAAATTCCAATGACTCTATTCTCTACTCATGAAGCAACTGGCTTCGCGAGTACGACATGAGAAATTGGACAACCAAAGACGTCAAGTTCATTCTGGAATGGGCTCAGTCATCTGAATCTAATCGCCCCCCAGTCGATGCCATCGCGCGCCAACTGAACCGGACGCCCGATGCCGTAAAGGAGTATATTCGGCGATGCCTGCCGCGAGGTGCGAGGCCCTGGAAAGAGAAGCCGAGATGGAACACCGATGAGATGGTGGCACTGGACATGGGAAAACGACCAGAGGGCCGCAGCAACGCAGCTACCAGAAAGTTTTTGCGGCGAAGGGAACGAGCAGTTGAAGAGGTGCATGCGACCTTGACAGCAACTGAGGTCGCTGAGAGTTTGGGGGTATCGAGAATGACCGTACACCGCTACGTGAAACGTGGACTGCTACGCCGGTTCAAGGACGGAATTGCGGAAAGTTCGTTTGAAGGGTTTCTGCGTTTGCATCCTGAGATGGTGCCTTACGAAAAATTGAAACACGAACAGAAAGAATGGCTGGTGCTCAACGGTTTTCGAGACTCATCAATTACGGTGCAAGAGCCCAGTATTCGTGGGTTGCTCGATTGAGGATAACAAGGCTCAAATAATCACAGGATTCTTCTGTAGTCAGTGCGCTTTCGACTCCGATGTCATAGCACTGTTGGAGACCTCTTCGACCGCTTTTCAGATCGTCTTAGACGATTCCGCTTTCATCTGAGGCAACACAAATCTGCTGCTCAAGATGTATTGGATCAGATGAAATCGGAGGGGGCCCGATCCGCACTAAGGAGTGGCCTAGTTGAGCCTCATTTTGGTTGCCGTGAATGCGTCTTTGATTTTCCGGCAACCCTTGGGGTACCGGGTTTGACTTGGCCAGGTAAAAAGCTCTCAAGTTGGCCCATTCGGGGAGTTTCCCGGACGCTACGGCAGCGACTGCGACTTGCGCGCAGACCGGCTTGATCGGATCGATAGTCCCCAACGCCTTGAAAATCCCCGCCCGAAGGGCGGAACTCCTCTCTTGGTTTTGGCAGTCTTCCTCATGATCACGCTGAGCCAGAACAAAGATCCTGTCGGCTGACGAGTCCAACATGCTTGAACGCAATCTTGCCGGATCGATCAACAAGGATTGTCTCTGGAAGAGACTCCACGCCACCGTATCGCGACGCCAAGCGATCGTCCCCGAGCACAATCGGGAAACTGATGTTCCAGGCGGCGATGAAGGGGCGGACTGAATCCCAGCCATCGTCATCCATTGAGACACCCAATACTTCAAACCCCGCGCTCTGATATCGTTTGGCAAACTCGATGAACCAAGGAATCTCTGCCTTGCATGGTCCGCACCAGGTCGCCCAGAAGTTCAACAGGACAACCTTACCTCGGAGTCCAGCGAGATCGGCCACGCCGCCCGCGGATGTTTCCTTTCGAAATTCCGGAGCCTGAGGACGGGATTCCTTGGGCATCAGTTGCCCAGCGACGACGGACTTCTGAGTCTGCGTTGCGACAAGACCAAAGACTGCAACAAATCCGACGTTAAACTGGAGAGCGCTAGCCGATTGTGCTGACAACTGGTGCCCCTTTCCTCGCTTCGGCCAGTTACCATTAAAGGGCAATCGACTCTTTGGTGATGCTGTGATGCGATGTTTGCCAAACGACGGTTCCGCCGTGCAGAATGAATATCTGTGGCGACTCATGCCGAATGCCAGTGCGGCGCTCCAGTTCATCCGAAATAGTGCGGCTGCTGAGTACGTCAACAATTCCAACGGGCGTCGCGGGATGGGCGTCGCAAAACTGTTGTAACTGCCGGAGCACCCGTCCACTCAAACCGCATGCCGGACTGTGCTTGAAAAGCACAAACGGTCCGGTCTGAAAGAATGTGTCCAATTGCTTTCTTGTGGCGATCTCAATCATGAGCCGGAACCTCCTCCCTCAGGTCTTGACCGATTGAGCACATGATCGCCAGTAAGTCTTCAACGTCGTCTGGTGCGATCAATCGGCCACCTGACGATTCAGACAGAACGGAGGCCCAGACCAATGAATTCTTGGAATCGGCGGCGAAGATGTACATCGGACAAAACATCGAACTCGAGAGGAATCGGAAGACCTCAGTCCAATCTTTGGGATGTTTCACCAACAAGCCGCACTCCACAACCCGCACGGGCTTTGCGCGAAGAGCGTTGAGTGCCTCGACAATGCTGCATTCAGTGTATTCTGGGGAATCATTCGCCCCAAACTCGCGCCGGAATGCCGTATCGCCGCCAAAGGGATTTACTGTTAAGAGGACTAGCTCGTCAGAACCGGGCGCGGAACCTCCAACAACCGTTTCACTTTCCATTTGCACCCTCTTCTTTTCTCGTCTTTGGTTCGGTCCGCAGAGCCTCTGGCGGCGTTGCATCTTATCCGTCACGCGTCCCTAAATGCCTATTCGTCCCAGTAGGCAATTCGGTAACGGAAACCCGTTTGGGCTCACCGACCTTCGGCTGA
>JBGTFZ010000066.1:0-126329 GCA_041746955.1 Bryobacteraceae bacterium | reverse complement strand
ACGCAGGGCGAAAATTCGCGCCACCTTGAACGATTCCGCGCTGGTTCTTTACGCTCGCTCCGACAAGGAAGCCGAAGACAATCGCGACGGCTACTTTCAGGAGCCGAATTTTTTCTACCTTACCGGGATACCGGAGGCGGGCGGTGTGTTGCTGGTAACGCCGGAGGGCGACCGCCTCTACTTGAATCCGCGCGACCCAAAGATCGAGAAGTGGGATGGACGCCGGCTGGCTCTGGAAGACGACGTGAAAGCGTCCACTGGACTGGAAGCGCGGCCTTTGGAAAAGCTGACGGCGGATCTGCGTGAGAGTACCTGGGCGAAGCTCTACACGTTGCCATCCACCGCTGTGCAACTGAAATCCGATGTGCCGGAGCGGGAGACACCCGACGCGGCGCCAATGATTGCGCGCCTGCGGATGACGAAGTCCGCGGCGGAGTTGGACGCCTTGAAGAAAGCCGTCGCGGCGACCATCGCAGGCCATCGCGCATCGTGGCAAGTTACGCGTCCGGGTTTGTACGAATACGAGCTTGCCAGCCGCTTGACGGGAACCTACACGTCGATGGGCTGCCAGCGGAACGCCTTTCCTCCTATCGTGGGTTCGGGGCCGAATGGCGTTGTCCTGCACTATTCGCGCAACAATCGCCGGATGGACGCTGGAGAACTGGTTGTCGTGGACGCCGGCGCGGAGTGCGACGCTTACGCGGGCGACATCACGCGCACCATTCCCGTGAATGGCAAGTTCACGGCGCGGCAGCGCCAGCTCTACGAAGCGGTTCTTGAAGCGGAGCGGGCCGTGATCGCCGCTGCAAAGCCCGGCGTAACGGTGAAGCAGTTGAAGCAAGTTGCGCTGGACTCGCTGGACGCCAAGGGCAAAGACCTTGCGAAATATCTCACGCATGGGGTTAGCCATCATGTGGGACTGGAAGTGCACGACGCGTCGGACAACGACGCCCCGCTGACAGCCGGCGCCGTGATCACGGTTGAGCCGGGCGTCTATGTGCCGGAAGAGGCCACCGGCATCCGCATCGAAGACATGCTGTTGATCACCCAAAGCGGAGCGCAACTTCTTAGCGGCGGCCTGCCCGTTGATGCGGAGGCGATTGAGCGGGAGATGGCGCGCCGCAAACCATGAAGAAGTGGGCGGCGGCTGGCGCGGCGTTTGCGCTTGCCGTAGCGATTTCCTGGACACCGGTGGCCGGGCAGATCGACAACGACGCCTACGACTGGATGTCGCGCCTATTCCCCGCCCCGGCGTCCAGCCCGCAATCGATCGTCGTCGCCATTGACGAGACCACGCTTCAGTCAAGAGGTGGAATGCGCGCATTGCGCGGCGTACTCGCCGACACGCTGGAGCAGATCGCAGCCGCTTCACCGCGTGCCGTTGCGCTGGACTTTACGCTTGCTGACCCCGGAGACGCCGCCGAAGACGCGCGCCTTGCTTCGGCGATGGCGAAGGTTCCGCAGCTGATTCTGGCCACCGACATCGCGCAGGATCGCAGCGGCTGGCAGGACCCAGCTTCGGCATTCGCCGCAACGGCGGCTGCGCTTGGACACGTGCATGCCGATCCCGATCCGGTGTGCCGCTGGATTCAGTTGGACAAGGCCGCCGGCCGCGACCGCCGTTGGGCACTGGCGCTGCAAGCGGTGTCGCCTGGCACAAGGCCGCTTGAAGAAGGCGACGCGATCCAATGGCGGGATCTTCGGATACCTTCGCACCGGATTCGAATCGTCTACGCCGGCGCGACGCCATCCGTTCCCGCGCATTCCATCGATCCAGCGCGCCTTCGCGGCAAGACGGTGTTCATTGGGGCAACCGCACTGACCGCCGCGCGCGACCGCCTGATGACTCCGCTGGGAACGATGATGCCGGGTGTCGAGATCCACGCGGAACTGTTCGAAACTCTGGTACACGGCCGGTTTCGCGTGGACGCGCCGCCAAGCGTCGTGATGGCGATCCAACTCGCGCTGGCTGCGCTGACGGTTCTGGGAATCTGGAAGTACGGATACTGGGCGGGCGTGCTGGTGCTGCTTTTGGCACACCTTCTGCCTCTGATCGTTTTCCCACGCGGCGTCGTCCTACCGTCGTTCTCTCTCGCCGCCGCCATCTGGCTGCCTGCGTTAACCGCGGCTGCGGGACACTTCCGCGCTACCCGGCGCGAACTGCAAGTTGCGGAGGCCGACCGTTCCCGCTACCAGCAGGCAATCCATTGGGTGACGCACGAGATGCGAACGCCGTTGACTGCGATCCAAGGGTCCAGCGAGTTGATGACACGCTACAACCTTCCGGGGGAAAAACAGAAACAGATTGCCGACATGATCAATTCCGAGTCGAAGCGGCTGGCGCAGATGATCCAGACTTTCCTGGACATGGAGCGTCTCTCAGCCGGCGAGATGGAATGGCGGCGCGAGAACTTCGACGCGGCGGACGTACTGGAATCGTGTGTGGCGCGCGCGGCGGCAGTGGCGGAGCAGAAGAGCCAGCGCATCGAAGCGGTGACGCGGCCGGCAGCTTTGATCTCCGGTGACCGGGAACTGATTGGGTTTGCGATTTTCAACCTTCTCACCAACGCGGTGAAGTACTCGCGCGAAGGCACCACCATTTCCGTCTCGGCCGGGGCGGCGGATGGAATGCTGCGGCTGTCGGTGCGCGATCAGGGCATGGGCATTGAGGAGAAGGATCTGGCCAAACTGGGCACGCGCTTCTTCCGCACGCGGCGCGCCGAGGAAGCCGGCATCCAGGGCACCGGGATCGGACTGTCGATCGTCCGCGAGATTGTCACCCGCCACGGCGGACGGCTGGAGGTGTCCAGTCGCGTGGGCGAGGGCTCATGCTTCACAATAATAGTGCCCGTATCCGTTGACTCCGAGGTCACCGCCCCTAGATGAAGCCCCGCCTGCTGGTTGTTGAAGACGATCCCAGCGTCCGCACCACGATTACGACATTTCTTGAAATGGAGGGCTATGCAGTGGATGCGGTCTCCTCCACTTCGGCCGCCATTCAGAAACTAAGCGGCGGCGAGTATTCGCTGGTGCTAAGCGACATCTATGTCGACGACCGCACGGGCATCGACGTGTTGAACGCAGCCAAGGCCGCAAGTGCCCACTGCGCGGTAATCCTGATGACGGCGCGCGGGTCTATGGAAACTGTGATGGCCGCGACGCGCGGGGGCGCATTCGATTACCTGGCCAAACCGTTCGAGCTGGATGCGCTGCTGTCGGCCCTGCGCAAGGCCGAGGCGTCGCTGGCCCGCACGCCGGACGGCGAGGACGACATCGACGACGACCTTCCCGAGACGGAGATGATCGGCAGTTCCGCCGAGATGATCGACATCTACAAGACCATCTCGCGGGTGGCGCCCACCGACGCCACCGTGCTGATCGAGGGCGAGACGGGAACGGGCAAAGAGATGATCGCCCGCATGGTGCACAACCACTCTCCGCGATCCAGCCATCCGTTTATCGCCGTCGATTGCGGGTCGATCCCGGCGAGTCTGCTTGAGAGCGAACTTTTCGGCGCGACCAAGGGAAGCTATACCGGTGCGGACCGCGACCGCACGGGTCTGCTGGAGGCGGCAAACCGCGGCACGGTTTTCCTCGACGAAATTGGCGACATCGATTCCGGATTCCAGTTGAAGCTTCTGCGGTTTCTTCAGGAGAAGGAGGTTCGACCAATCGGCGCGCCCCGCGCGAAGCCGGTGGATGTGCGTGTGGTGGCCGCCACCAACCGGGAGATATCGAAGCTGGTAAAGGAAGGGAAATTCCGCGAGGACCTTTGGTTCCGCCTGAACGTTGTCCCGCTGCGGCTGCCCCCGCTGCGCGAACGGACGGGCGATGTCGCGCTATTGAGCCAGTTCTTCTTGAAGCGCTACAACGAGCGGTACGGCCAGACGGCGCGCTTCGCCGACTCCGGAATGCGGACGCTGCACGACTACACGTGGCCCGGAAATGTCCGCCAATTGCAGCATCTGATGGAACGGCTGGTGATCCTCGCGCCCCAGGGCCAGATTTCGGGCGATGTCATCCGGCGGGCATTGAACACCGGTGACATGCCGTCGGCTGGCGAGACGCTGGCGGATACCGAGGCGGAGCAGATTCGCCGGGTGATGGCCGCCGCAGGAAACAATAAGAGCCGCGCAGCTCGAATTCTGGGGATTGAGCGGAAGACCCTTTATCGCAAGCTGGAGCGCATCGATCCCGCTTGAGAACGCCGGAAGTCGGACGGGCCGATCTGGCGCATCACCCTCAACACCTTGGTCCGGTACTCCGGATTGGAATTGTAGGCGGCCAACTTTCGCTGGATGTCCTTGCCGCGGTAATGCCTCGAATTTTTTAGCCGGTGCGCCACAAGGTATATCCCAGACCGCACGGTCGGAAACCTCCGGTCGCCGTTCGCCCAGCCGAGGACATTGTTGTTCTTGTAATACTTCCCGCCGGTGGACTCGACCATGGTGATGCTGGGAAGCAGCCGCCAGTCCAGCGCATTCTGGTCGGCGGCTTTAATGAAGTCCTCCGCATACTCACTGGCCGGAAGATTCCTGCTTCCGAAATATTCGTTTAGGCGGGCCACTCGCGGGTCAATACGCGCCTCGGCGCTGAGACCGGAAAGGCTTGGGGTGGCCAATAACAGCGTGGTCGCCGCAAGGATCTCTGTCGTCAGTCGTCTCATGCAGGTTTTGAGTATATTACCTCGATGTTGGGATTGAAGCAGCCGAATGGGCTGAGTTGACCTGGAAACCCGGAGTGGGGCCGCCTCCCGGTTAGAGAGGCGAGGGCGCAAGGGAAAGGCTAGCGTCCATGCCTGTAATGATACCAGTATGAACGGCGCTAATTTTAAGGTTGGATCAAGGAGGCTGGTACTCAGGAGGTTGGAGTACTATTGGCTGATGGTGGAGGAGGGCCCGGATTGCGTCTGAACGAATCCGACGGTAGCGCCCGTGGCTGCCGCCCCGGCGATGGCGACGCCCGCAATTACGGCTTTGCTAACCCCGGCGGCGACAACGGCCCCCGTTGCGGCAGAAGTTGAGGCGGCAGAACCAGTTGCGACGGTTCCAGCCGCTGCCGTACCGGCGGCTGTGCCAGCGGCGGCCACGGCCTGGACTGTCGAGACTTGAACCTTGCCGGCATGCAGAACACCCTTGATTGTGACCTTGTTCCCGGCGGATTGGGCCAACTGTTCCGCGATCTCCGGCTTAGCCTCCAGCGGGAAGGTCAGACGGCTGGCTTCATCGTATATTACGGGAACTCCGTCCTTCATTTCGAGAAGGCCCGTCAGTTCCGTCGCTGAAGACGGCACGGCCTGAGCCGAGAAGAATACCGGAGCCTGGGCAGTTCGCGCCACCAGAATCCCTTGTCCGTTCAATACTTTAAGGCTGCCCGACACGGCGGAGGAACCGGACTCCAAGTACAACCGATCCGAGAAGATCCGCGCCCGCGACTTCACTCCCAATTCAACTGTCTGGCCACCTTTAAGCATCAGGCGCGCCGGGCGCGTCTCAGTTTCGACAAGCGCACCCTCGCCAACCGAACTGGTGCCCGACACCGGCAAGCCAGCCACGCGAAACCCGCCATCCGCCGTCGCAATGCCAGCCGTATTCGCACTTGCGGCGTAGGAGAAAGCGAACAGAAGAGCAGCGGCAGTCATTTTCAAGATCCTCTGTGGATACAGTTCGGCTAAAACACCGAGAACTTGAGAGCGAAACTTCGCGAAAGCACTACCTCCCTGAGAATAAACATGCTTCCCGTTTCGCTCCCCCGTTTCTCCTGGGCATGGCTTAATCGCGCCCCCTGGTTTGCGGTGATCGCGATCTCTCTTTCCTGCGGCGTCCAAGCCGCCCGCCTGGCCTGGGCGGAATACGACCTTACGGAGGCCGACCCCACCCGCCGACTGCAAGCCCCGGAGACCTACTCCCGGATTCAGCGCGCCGCGCACCTGGAACTGGACGGCCATCCGCGGGCCGCCGAGCACGAGCTATTGATCGCAGCCGCCAACGACCGGCGATTTGTGCCCGCCTGGGCGCTCGCGAATTTCTACCAGCGCCAGCGCCGCCCCGCCGATTTCTGGCCCTGGGTACATCGAGCCGCCCGCATGAGCCACGGCGAACGCAGCGCGCTGTTCCATCTGATGCTGCAAATGGGGCCGGCCTCGCACGCCGCCGAGTCGCTGCCCGCGTCGCTCCAAACCGAGTTCGCCACGTATCTTGTATCCGCCGGGCGGCTGGACGACGCGCTAAAGCAGGTGACGGCCAACAATGCGCCGCTAAGCCTGACCCTCGCAGATCGCCTGATTTCCTGCCGCCGGTTTGCTGACGCGCTGGTGGTGTGGAACCGCAGCCAGACAGTGAAGCTGGACGCACGGCATCCCACGCTAGTAGATCCGGCATTCGAGAACGAGCCTGCGGGGCTGGGCTTCGGCTGGCGGCTGGGCGCGGGGGCGGCCCACTCCGCGGGCAGGATCGACATTGCGCTTCAGCCGGGCGAGTTCCTCAGCCAGTACGTCGTTCTACGTCCCGGCCAACAGTACCGCCTGATCGTCCAGCAGGACCCGATGGCCTCCACAAAAGACCTCCGCTGGCAGATGGACGACCTCAGCACGTCTTCCAATCTCCTCCGCGACGCCCCCGCCGTCGATCCCACGCGAACCTCGCAAACCTTCGAGTTCCAGGCACTGCCGCAGACAGGATTCGCCCGCCTGGCTTTGGCATCATCGGGCGCCGCGCGTGGCGTGTACGGCCTCCGGCGCGTCTCGCTGGAGTTCGCTCCTTGAGCGCAGTGGCCGCCCTGCTATTGATCCTTCCGGTGGCCACCGGCTTCCTGCGCGAATCCTGGGCCCCCGCCGCTTGGGCGGCGATCTGGCTGGTGGGCGCGGCTGCCGTGGCGGCATACTGTCTGGCGCGTGGCATTCCGATCTCCGGAACCTGGACCGTGATGGCCCTGGCCGCCATGCCCGCCTTTGGCGTGGGGCAACTGCTGTCAGGTTCCACCGCGCACCGCGCGGCGACACAGCTGGAGGTTCTCGTCTGGACGGCACTGGCCCTTCTGTTCGTCGCGTGCCGCAGCCTATTCATGGACGCGCATCTCCGCGAACGTTTTCTGGACTTCGCCTTGGCCGCCGGAGGGTTGATCGCCCTACTGAGCCTTCTACAATTCTTAACCTCCGCCGGACGGATCTACTGGTGGATTCCAACCGAAGCCGACGCGGTGCTGGGTCCGTTCCGGAACCGGAATCACTACGCGGCGTGGATTGAACTGGTGTTCCCGTTGGCGCTGATCCGTGGTCTGAAGCCGGAGCCGTGGGCCGCGGCGGTGGCGTCCGTGATGGCCGCCTCCGTCGTAGTGGGCGGATCGCGCGCGGGGATCGCGCTGATCGCTGCGGAGACGCTCGCCCTGATCGTGCTGGCGCGGCCCGTGCCCGCCGCCGCATTCGCCTTCGCTTTCGCGCCGTTCCGCGACTTCGGCCGCCGCGATGATCTGTACTTCTCGTCCCTCGAAATAATTCAGCAGCGTCCGCTTACCGGCCACGGCCTGGGCACGTTCGAACGCGTCTATCCCGCGTACGCCCGATTCGACAACGGCCTGATCGTCGATCACGCGCATAACGACTGGCTGGAGTGGGCGGCGGAAGCGGGTGTGTTTCCAGTGGCGATGCTGGCCGCGGCAGCAATCTGGAGCGCGCGCGCGGGGTGCCGTCACCCCTGGGCGTTGGGCGTACCCGCCGTTTTTCTGCACTCGCTAGTCGACTATCCGCTTCACAAGCCAGCCATCGCCGCCTGGACGTTCGTCATGCTGGCCGCCCTATCGGCGGCAGACGCGCCGGCGGAGGACTAGCGCCTACTCTTCCCGGATCGCCCGCATCGGATCGATTCGTGTCGCCCGCAGCGATGGCCCCAGGCATGCTGCCAGCGTCAGCGCGAACAGAAGCAGCGGCCCGCCGACCAACAACAATGGATCGGTCGCCGTCGTCTTTGTGATATCGGTTAGCTGGGCAAAGAAGGCGCTCAACACCCGGGTCAACATCAACGAGGCGGCGACGCCAATCAGCGTACCCGCAACGGTCAGCACGAAGCCTTCGCGCATCACCAGCCGCCAGATGTCGCCCGCTTGCGCGCCCAGCGCCATGCGGATGCCGATTTCTTTCGTCCGCCGCACGACGGCCTGCGCGGTAACTCCCGCCAGCCCCACCGCCGCCAGCAGCAGCCCGTAGAGGCCGATCCCGCCATAAACGTAAGTGACCACGCGGACGACCGCGCGCGCATTTTCCTTCTGCTGAACCATTGAGCCCGCCTGAAAAACCGTCAGGTCCGGCTCCCGGGCCGCCAGCATCCGGTGCACGGCGGTGACGGCGTCGAACGACGGCTTCGCCCGCACCAGAAGCGTCATCCCCTCAGGCAGCGGCTGCATGAATCCCTCACGATCCAGCAGCAGGTAAGCGCTGGGATGGCCGATGGTAAGAATCGCGCCTGTGCGGACTGTCGCCGCCACGCCGATGACGCGGTAAGGCTTGTCTCCGATTCGCGTAATCTCGCCCACCGGGTCCTGGCCGGGCCAAACTTCCTGCGCCATTTCCTGATTGACGATCGCCATCGCGCCACCGCTGTCCAGGCCGTCCCGGCGAAACTCGCGGCCATAGATCAGCGGAATTCCCGCCGTCGCAAAGAAGCCGGGACCGACGCGGTCTACGCGGACGGAGCGCAACTGCTCGCGCATGTTGTCAAAGCTGGTGCGGCTGCCCATCAGCTCTGCATTCTGGCCCAGGTTCATGGGGGAGCGTTCCGCAAGCGCAGCGGCTTCCACTCCAGGAATACGCCGGACTTCGTCTGTAAGGTTGCCGAAGAAGCGCACCGTACGATCTGGCTGATAGCCGTCGCGCAGAGGGTCCAGCGAGAACTGATAGAGGTTGTTGGGATCGAACCCGGCGTCGACAGAACTTGCGCGGTTGAACCCGACTACGATAAATCCCGTCAGCATCAGCAGCGCCAGGGAACCGGCCACCTGCTGAACAACAAGCAGGTTTCGAGAGCTCCACCATCGCGCCTTTACCGGGCTTACCGTCCCCTTCAGCGCGGACGAAAGATCGGTCCGCGTCGCTTGCAGCGCTGGCGTCAAGCCAAACAGGATACCGGTAAAGACGCTGATGACAAGCGTCACCAGAAGCGCTTTCCAACTGATCGACAACGTCATTTCGATATAGCTGGGCAGCACGGGTTTATAAAGGTCCAACAGGCCGGTGGACCATTGAGCCCAACCCACGCCGGCGATGCCTCCAAGCACGGCCAGCACCGTGCTCTCCGTAAGCAGTTGGCGAATCAGGCGGCCCCGGCTTGCACCGACGGCAAGGCGGATGCCGATCTCGCGCCGCCGCGACAACGCTTTCGCCAACACCATGGTGGCGACGTTGGCGCAGGCGATCCACAGCATCAGGCCGGTCAATACCATTGGCATCGCCAGCGACACTGCGAAGTCCTCGTCACGCATCGGGAAGACTCTGCCGCCAGGCAGCAGCGTGATGCGGCGGCCCTTGCGGTCCTTCGCCGGATCTCCGGCCTCGCGTTCGCTGTTGACGATCAAAGTGTCCAGCGCCGCCTCAGCCTGCTTCAGTTCCACTCCGTCCGCCAGGCGCCCCAGCATCTGAAAGCGCGCGATTCGTTTTTGGAGGATGCCGTTGCCCAGTTCCGGCACGATATCCGCGCCAATCGTTACGGGCAGCCAGACATCGGCGGCGGCCATCATGGGCGACGATCCGCGAAAGTTCTGCTGCGCCACGCCGGCCACGATCACGGGCTTTCCGTTCACCTTCATCGTGCGCCCCACGGCGGACGAATCGCCGCCAAAACGTTCGACGGAAAGCCGGTGGCTGATCACCGCCGCCGCCGCCGAGCCTTTCACGTCGCCCGGCCCCAGCACGCGGCCCTGCGAGGCCGTCGCGCCAAGCATGGCGAAGTAGTTAGTCGTGACCACGTGCGCCCACAGACGCTCCGGCTTTTCCGTGCCCACTGCGATCATCGCTGGAACGTTGTTCAGAATGGCCGCCGCATCGCTGAACTGGCCGCTGCCGTCGCGAATCTTCTCGTAATCCGGATACGAAACCGGCTGCTGCGACAGCACCAGTTCGCCGGGATTCTGTACGCCGGGCACACTCCGCATCATGGTGGATTCGATCTGGCTGTACATCGAAGTGACCATGCTGATTCCCAGGCTGAGCGACAGGACAGCCATCAGCGACATGGCCTTCTGGTGGCGCATGTTCCGCAGCGCATACTTCAAATCCTGAACGAAGTGGCTGAGGTACCGCATCGCGTTCAGACCTCGCCGGGCTTCAACTGTGTCATCACGAACGGAGCCTCCGTCACGCGTGCAATACGTCTGCCGCTGAGGATCGAAATCCAAAGCCGCACAGAGTCGGCAACCACTGCCGCCACCATCACCAGGAACAAGCCGCAGATCGCCGCGTCCAGCCGCTCATTCAGAATCAGGCGTTCGGTCATAGCAATCTGAGTGGCGTCGGTCATCGTCGCAAGCTGCGCGCTAAGCTGATCCGCGCGCGCGAGGAAGCCCAGCCGCGGCATTGGCGAGAAGATCTTCTGCATTCCCGCCGTGAAGGTCACCGACAGAATAAACATCAGCGGCGCAACCGTCAGCCAGACATACTTCGGCCCATGCATCTTCAACAGGACGGTCGTCGCGACGCAAAGGCCGATCGCGCCCAGCAATTGATTCGCGATCCCGAACAGTGGCCATAGGGAGTTGATGCCGCCCAGCGGGTCCATCACTCCCTGATAGAGGAAGAAGCCCCAGGCCAGCACGACCAGTCCGCTGGTCAGCAGGACTCCGGGCATCCAACTGGTGCGGCCAAGCGGTTTCCAGATCGTGCCGAGAAGATCCTGCAAAAGGAATCGCCCAACGCGGGTGCCCGCGTCGATCACGGTAAGGATAAACAGCGCCTCGAACATGATGGCGAAGTGATACCAGAAGCCGAGAATCGATTTGCCGCCATCGCCCGCCCATTTCAGCCCGCCCGCGAAGATGGTGGCCATGCCCAGCGCCAGCGACGGCGCTCCACCAGTGCGGGCGAAGAGCGTTTCCTCGCCGACATCGCTGGCCAGCGACGCCATCGCCGCGGCCGAGACCGGATAGCCCCAACCGGTGATGGTCTCGGCGGCTGCCTGTGGCGTCGATCCCGCAATTCCCGCAGGCGAGTTGACAGCAAAGTAGACACCCGGCTCCAGGGAGCACGCGGCGATCAGCGCCATGATGGCCACGACACCTTCGATGCACATCGCGCCATAGCCCACCTTCAGCGCGTCCGATTCCCGCGCCAGAAGTTTCGGCGTCGTGCCCGAAGCGATCAGGCAATGGAAGCCCGATAAGGCTCCGCAGCCGATGGTGATGAAGCAGAACGGAAAGATCTTTCCCGCAAAGATGGGCCCCGTGCCATCGGTGAATTGCGTCAGCGCCGGCAACTCCAGATGCGGCCGCACCAGACAGATTCCGATCCCCAGCAGGGCGGCGACGCCCACTTTCACGAACGTGGACAGGTAGTCGCGGGGCGCCAGCAGCAGCCACACCGGCAATGCGCTGGCCGAAAATCCGTAGACGATGATCGCGACCGTAAGCGCGACACCCGACAGCGTGAACAGCGGCGCCAGCGTTGCGCTTGCCGCCACCCACTCGCCACCAAAGATTGCAAGAATCAGCAACAGGAATCCGATGATGGAGACCTCCCCAACTTTGCCGGGCCTCCAGAACCGTAGATACATACCCATCAGGATGGCGATCGGAATCGTCATCGCGATGGTGAAGGTTCCCCACGGGCTGCCCTTCAGCGAGTTCACCACCACAAGGCCGATGACGGCCAGCAGGATGATCATGATCAAGAACGTCGCGGCCAGGGCCGCGGTGCCGCCGATGCGGCCAATCTCCTCGCGCGCCATCTGCCCCAGCGATTTTCCATCGCGGCGCATCGACGCAAACAGCACGATCAGATCCATGACCGCGCCGCCCAGGGCGCAGCCGAGAATGATCCACAGCGTCCCCGGCAGGTATCCAAACTGCGCGGCCAGCGTCGGCCCGACAAGCGGCCCCGGCCCCGCGATGGCGGCGAAGTGATGGCCCATCACGATCCAGCGATTCGTGGGTTCAAAGTCGTGGCCGTTGCGCAGACGCTCGCCCGGGGTGGCGCGGCGGTCGTCCAGCGCCAGCACCCTTGCCGCGATCCATTTGGCGTAGAAGCGGTAGGACACGGCGAACGTGCAGACCGCGGCCACAACCAGCCACATGGAATTCACCTGCTCGCCCCGGTAGACCGCAATGCCGCCCAGCGCCAACGCCCCGGCTAAAGCGACGGCAATCCACCCGGCGGCGCTCCAAACGCTCATCATTCGAGGATTGTAGCGAGTTAAAACCGAAGGCCGGAGGATATCCCGCTGCGGTCTTCTGTTGTGTGCGCCGGCAATGTCTACTGCGCTGTTTCGCCATACAGTCTTGAGGAGGGCGCCATCATTCTTGCGTTTGACAGCGGAGGCGGCCTCAAACGGAGGCTCCGCTGCGACCTTCCGGTCTCCGATGACTGGAAGCATCTGGTAGACAATCGCAACGGACGGATGTTGGCCTCCCGAATCGGCGTCAACCAGAAGAAGCTGGCCATCGTGTCAGAACCTGAACTTGCCGTCGCCCTTTATTCGATAGGCCGCCGATAGTTAAAATCAAAGGCCGGAGGATATCCGCAATGGCAATCAAGGACGCACTGCTTCGCGAGTTCGATCACGAGGCCGCAACCACTCGAAAGACGATAGAGCGAATTCCGGATGAGAAGCTGAGCTTCCAGCCGCATCCGAAGTCCTTCACGATGGCAGGGTTGATCACGCATCTCGTACAGATTCCCGGCTGGGGCACGATAACGATGACGACGGATGAATTCGACATCGAGCCCGACGGCAAGAAATATGTTCCGCCGCCCGAGTTCACTTCGACCCAAGCCGCAGTAGAAGCTTTCGACAAGAATATCGCCGCCTGCCGGGCCGGTCTTGATTCGTCGGAAGATTCCGCATACACGAAGGAGTGGCGGATAAAGAAAAACGGAGAGACGAGGCTGGCCAGCCCTCGCGCAGTCGTCATGCGGAGCTTCGTGATGAACCATCTGATCCACCACCGGGGACAGCTTACGGTCTACCTGCGGCTGGCGGGAATTTCGGTGCCGGAGATCTACGGACCGACGGCCGACGAGGGAAGTTTCTAGAAGCTGCGGTGTCTAGCGGGCAAGCAGCCGCGCCGCCCATCCACGCACCTTCACCGCCAACCGCAGCCGCGCTGAGCTGGGAATCCGCTGGAACGATCCGGCATCCGCCCATGGCGGCAGCGCAGGGTTAGCGTGTGCGGATGCTGTCGCGCGGTGCGCCGCTTCCAACTCCGCGGCCAGGCGTGGCTGTTCTATCGCAACCGCCAAATTCACTAGCGCCTCGGACCGGTGTCCGGCGTAATCGTGCCGCTTGCTTTCACCGCAATAGGGGAGGCCGAAGTCGAGATTCTCCTCCAACTCATTCGCCAGCCGGATCAGCACCACCCGCCTTTCGAGGTCCGTAAGGGCTGACGCACTCCCGGTTAATGCGGCCATTTTCTCCGGTGTCCATTGCAGCGCGTGGTAGGCGGCGACAAGCTCTTCCACTTCGCCTCCAACCGCCTCGCGGACAACCCGCCTCCGCCCTGGCGTAGCCCGGTGCAACTTACCATCTCCGAAGTCGCCATTCGCGTATGCCGCATGCAGAATGCCAGCGCCAACGGTGCGGGATGGCTCTCCGATTCCGGCGAGGATGCTGGCAGTTCCGACAAGATGGGAGATAAATGTTTTTCCGGAGGACCGGTACCATCCAGCAAAAAGCTGCATGCTTAGGCCGTAGCAGCGGTGCACCAGGGCAAGGTCGCGATCATCCCATCCCAGCGCCTCCAGCTCATTCCACAACTGGATACACGTTTGCGCGTAGATGGGCATGAGCCTTCAGCTTACGGCGGGAACGCTTCTATCGAAAATCCCGGCTGTGGACCGGGAACGCCGGAGCGCCCTGCTGTGGATCAAGCTGGTTCAGTTGCGCGGACCAATCCCACAACTCCCGCGCAATGACGTGCAGCACTTGGCCTTCTTTTTGAATGGTTCCGCGGCAGGCCAAAAGCCTTCCCTGGTAAGCCGCATTGTGGTATTTATCGTGCACGCTTTTCCAGACAATCAGATTCGCCGCTCCGGTTTCGTCTTCCATTGTGATGAAAAGCGTCCCTTTTGCCGTTCCCGGCATCTGGCGGAATAAAACCAGCCCAGCCACAAGAACGGTTTTCCCAACCGGAATGTTTTTCAATTCCGCTGCCATCGCCACCCGCCTGGAATTCAGCCGCGGCCGCAGGAAACTCATCGGATGCTGGCGAAGTGTAAGCCCGGTGGAAAGATAGTCCGCAAGAACTTCCTGGCTTTCTTCCGCAACCGGCAGGTCCGTTTCCGGTTCGTCGAAAAGATCTGCCGCGGCGAACAATGGGGGAACTTTTCCATCCAGCACGCTGGCCTTCCACAGCGCCTGGCGCCTGCCCATTGTCATGGAGGAAAACGCATCGGCTTGCGCCAACCTGTCAAGGGCGCGGCGGCTGCATCCGGCCCTTCTCGCAATCTCGCCAGGCGTTTCGTATCCGGCGCCTCGTGCCGCCACCAGCGCTCGCGCATCTTTTTCCGGCAGCCCCGAGACCATCTGCAGGCCCAGACGAATTGCGTAGCCCGGCGAATTCTCCACCGGCTGCAGCGTCGTCTCCCAATCGCTGTGGTTGACGTCAATCGGAAGCACAGTTACTCCATGCTCCCGCGCGTCGCGCACCAGTTGCGCCGGGGCGTAGAAGCCCATCGGCTGGCTATTTAGAAGCGCCGTGCAAAAAACATCCGGATAGTGGCATTTCATCCAAGCGGACACGTAGACGAGATTGGCGAATGAGATCGCGTGCGATTCGGGAAACCCATAAGTGCCGAATCCTTCGATCTGGCTGAAGCAGCGGTCGGCGAAGTCCTTGGCGTAGCCGTTCTTCCTCATTCCATCGAGAAAACGCTCCCTCAGCAAGGAGATCGTGCCGACATGACGAAACGTCGCCAGCGAACGGCGTAATTCATCCGCCTCGTTGGGCGTGAAATTCGCTCCGATGATTGCGATCTGCATGGCCTGCTCCTGAAAAAGCGGAACGCCTAGCGTCTTTTTCAAGACGGCTTCCAGTTCCGGGCTGGGGTAGTGCACCGGATCTTTGCCTTCGCGGCGGCGCAGGTATGGATGAACCATATCGCCCTGAATGGGGCCGGGGCGGACAATCGCCACCTCGATCACAAGGTCGTAGAAAGTTGCGGGCTTAAGGCGCGGCAGCATGCTTTGCTGGGCGCGGCTTTCCACTTGAAACACTCCGATGGAATCCGCCTTTTGCAGCATCGCGTACACGGCGGGGTCTTCCTGTGGAATCGTTGCCAAAGTAAGCGTCCGCCCATAATGGCGCTCCATCAGTTCGAATGAACGGCGAATCGCGGTAAGCATTCCCAGACCCAGCACATCCACTTTCATCATTCCCAGCTCGTCGATGTCGTTTTTGTCCCACTGGATGACGGTGCGGTCTTTCATGGTGGCGTTTTCGATGGGAACCATCTCGCTGAGACGGCCGCGCGCCATGACGAATCCGCCAACATGCTGGGAAAGGTGGCGGGGAAAGCCGACCAGTTGATTGATCACATTCAACGCCAATTGCCGGCGCTCCGGCGGGCCGGAACCGGTAAGCTCCAGAACCTTCTCCACTTCACGCACCGCGCGCTTGGTGCGGTAATGAACGACCGTGGCTGTAATCCCCGCACGCTCCCGTCCGTACTTTTCATAGATGTGTTGGATCACTTCTTCGCGCCGCTCATGCTCGAAATCGACGTCGATGTCCGGCGGCTCATTCCGCGCGCTGGAGATGAATCTTTCAAACAGCAGCCCGCAGGCCACGGGGTCCGCTTCCGTGATCCCGAGACAGTAACAGATGATGGAATTCGCGGCCGATCCACGGCCCTGGCAAAGAATCTTCCTGCTGCGGGCAAACTTCACAATTTCATGGACGGTAAGGAAGTATGGAGCGTAGTTGCACGCCGCTACCAGATTCAGCTCATGAACGATCTGCTTACTAACCGCGCCGTCGACGCCATTGGGATAGCGCGCCCTCGCACCCGCCCAGGTGCGGCGTTCCAGATCCTCGAGAGCCGAAATCCCGGGCTCAACGACTTCTTCCGGATATTCATAACGAAGTTCATCGAGCGAAAATTGGCACCGGTCTGCGATGTCTATGGTGGCGCGCAGCGCATCGGGCCATGCTTCGAACAAGCGCGCCATCTCTTCCGGAGATTTCAGATACCTTTCGGCATTGGGCTCCAGCAGGAATCCCGCTTCGGCAAGCGTGCATTTCTCGCGAATACAGGTAACGACATCCTGAAGCATCTTGCGTTCGGGGTTGTGGTAGAGAACGTCATTCGCCGCAACGACCGGAATATCCAGGGACCGTGCAAACTCAGCGACGGTGCGAATCCATTGCCTGTCGTCGCCCCGGTAAAAGGCGGTCAACGCCAAATGGAGATTGCCGCGAAAGAGTTCCGCGCAACCGCGAATGTGGGCCTGAACGGATCCGGTAAGAACTTGCGGACAGGGAACGATAAAGTGCTGGCCTCCGGAAAAGCCGGCTACGTCGCCGAGATCCAGCCGGCACTCGCCTTTTGTTGCGCGCCGCCTGCCAAGCGTCAGCAGTTGTGTAAGGTTTCCGTAAGCTTTGCGATCCGCCGGATAGCACAGGAGACTGTGCCCGTTCTCCAGATCGAGCCGGCACCCGGCGATGAAACGTGTACGTTTTGAGGGTCTCTTCTTCAGCGTTGAATGCGCCAGTACAATACCGGAAAGCGTGTTCCTGTCTGTAATTGCGATGGCGTAATGGCCGTGCGCATGGGCCGCCATTACCAATTCCTGGGGATGCGACGCGCCACGCAGAAAACTGAAGTTCGACGATACTTGAAGCTCCGCGTAGTTGCTCATCCCGCATCTAGGGGAAACATCCGTGCAAGAACCATTGGCTGGTAGAATCGCGAAAAATCCAGAATCTGAATCCGCGTTCATCCTCGATCCGGTAGTAATCGCGCGTTTGCCATTCTTTTTCACGCCACCACTCGCCGGTAAGACGCTCAGGCCCTTCCGACCGGACAACCCTGTATTTGCGCTGCCCCAAGAAAATCTGCACGGGCGATGCACCCGGAATCAGAATGGAAACCTGAATGTGCAATGGCGGATCGATCAACTGGACAGGACGGACGCGATAATCCGGCCAACTGGCATTCGCCCGCTTCGGCGCGGCAACAGAGAGAAACTCCACTGCGGATTCCGGCTGAAAGCTCTCGCAAATCCGGATGCGCGCCACATCCTGAAGCCCGAACTTCATCCCGAAACGATCGACCAAGTCGTCAAACGCCGCTTCGTCTTCCTCCGCGCCTTCGTCTAAAAAGTTCCGCTGCCGGGGCTCAAGCGCTTCGTAGTCCAAAACGGACAGGGCGAATGCATCGAAACCGAACCCCGCCCTTAGTTTGTGCACCGGTTCATGGAACAGCCGCAGAAGATGAGAAACAGAGCGTGTGGGCTTTGAAGTCCGCACACTACAGGCATCGACGGTTCCGTCGACGCGGTAACCGGTCAGTTCGATGTGCCGTGCGCCCTGATGATCTTTCTCCAGACGGCTGCAAATCCCGCCAAGCGCTTCATGCAGCACATACTCCACCGCACTAACCGTTAAGACGGGTTCCGCAAGAGCTCTTGCGATTCGATACGGCGGAGGCGGGCGCCATGGCGTCAGCGGCTCCCCTGCTTGATTAAAAACTTGATCGAGCCGAAGCAAAAGCGGCTCGCCAAATCTTGCCGCAAGCGAAGAGCGGGGAAGCTTCCGGATCGAAGCAATCGTAGTCAGCCCGAGCCTGCGCAACTCCCGAACGGTCTCAACCGGAAGACGCAACGCCTCCACCGGCAATGGACCTGCGGCCACGCCGGATTGGTCTTCGGAGACGATGAACCGGCTGCCGTAGCGCGCCAGCGCCCATGCCATCCCCCACGAACCCGCAATAGCGGCCTTCGACTGGATCTTCAGCCTGTGCAAACGCTTCTGAAGATCGACCAGAAGCGGTCCCTCCCCACCGGACAAATGCGTACAGCCTGTAATATCGGCGATGATGCCGTCGGGGCCATCAGCCGCCGCCAGCGGAGAATAGCGGTCGCACCACACGACAAGCTGTGTTAGGCGGTCCGGCGCAAAACCGGGGCAGAAGACGCTGAGAAACCGTCGCGCCATCTCATCCCGCCATTGCCCCGGGTTCGATTTGACGCACGTATTGCTGCACGGGCTGTGCGATGCGGGTATGCAGCTTACCGTTATGCCAATTGACGATCCAGCTTGCCGGCCGCCCTCCGCGGCAGTAGAGAAGCTCGATCGTCCATGCTGGCTCCTCGAACTTCCGCGCATCTTTCCCAACCGGAGAAACTTTCCATCGGGTAATGGGCGATGCGATGGGCGCGGAAACGGCATTTCCAAGAAAAAACCCGGTGGTTCCATTCGTCTCCGCGGCCAATTGCAGCCGCCGGGATGACGTCAGATCCATACCGCTTAGCACTGCGAGAACCGCGCTCACTTGTGCACACCGCAGCGCTTCCATCGCCGCCCAGGCAAGATCTTGCGTCCGCCGTACTCGAATGTGCAAAAGCCGGTCGAGCCGCACTTCGTAATTCAACAGGCCGACCGGATACAACGACCGGTCCGGAGCGATGTAGACGATATTGCCCCGATCCCCGGCAATCCGCGCCGCCAGAATAGAGGAGAACGCTAGAACGCTTGCAATCCCCGCGCCTTTCATTTCATGAATGCATCCGGTGGACAGGCCGCCATAAGGCATCCAACAATCGATGGCATCGGCGATAGGGATGCTCCGGGCGAAACGGCGTTGTGCCTGCTCCAAGCTCCTTACCTGTTCTTGGAGCTTTTCGGGAACTGAATTCGATCGCATTGTCTCAGCGATCAGGATACCAGAGTATTCGCCTTTTGTTCGCCTTTCCGCCAGGTAGATCCGTTACCCTCGATTTATGTCAGCGCTTCGACAAGGCAGTATACCCGCCGCGGTTTCCTTCCTGGCACTTTTCCTGATGACCGCCCCCACCGTTTTCGCCCGCCCCAAAACCGACATCGTCTACTTCAAGAATGGCGACCGGATCACCTGCGAGATCAAGCGGCTGGAGCAGGGCCGCTTATCCGTCTCGGCCGCTTATACCGACGGCAGCATTTCGATCGACTGGTCTTTAGTTGAGCGTGTCGAGAGCAGCCAAGGCTTCACTGTCGAGTTGCAAAACGGTGAGCTGATCACCGGCACCATCGAAGCGACACCCGGCCAAGCGTCCGAATCTCCGGGCCTTATCATTTCCGGCGCGGACCCCAGGCGTGTGACAAACCCCGAAGTGGCAACGATTCGCCAGGAAGAGGACGTGTGGTACCAAAGCCTGCACGCCTCTCTCGACGTTGGCATGATTTACGCAAAGTCGAACGACCAGACTCAACTGGCCGCGAACGCCGAACTCTCCTACACGAAACCGCTGTGGGACATCACGGCGGAGACGCACACGAATTTCAGCACGATCGCCGGGGTGCAAACCTCCAACCGCAGCAGCAACCGGCTTCAGGCAACCCGCTATTTCGGGCACCGCTGGCTGGCTGTGGGAATCGCCGACTTTCTGAAGAGCGACGAACAGTCGCTGGATCTCCGCGCGACGTATGGCGGTGGTCTGGGCCGCGATTTTATCCGTACCCCCAGGACAAGCTTCACGGCGCTGGCCGGGCTTGTCGCCACGCAGGAAAATTACTCCGAAAACTCGGGGAACGAATCGCGTAAAAACATCGAATCGCTGATTTCCGCGCAGTACCGTTTCTTCAGGTTCAAGAAGACCGATTTTGTCGGCGCCGTCTCGGTGTACCCCAGCTTGTCGGACCTGGGCCGTATACGCATGGATTCGTCGCTCACGACACGCTTTGAGCTATTCAAGAACTTCTACATCAACCTGTCGCTGTATTCGAACTTCGACAGCCGTCCGCCGGTGAACGGCCGCAGGTCCGACTATGGCGGCAATACGGGGATCGGATATTCGTTCTAAGGCGCCGGCGCGCCGCGTACTATAATGCGGGTGGGTGGTTCCCCGATTTTGGGAAAACACCCGGTTCGCAATCCGTTTCCAAAACAAGCACGATGGACCGGCGCATCCGAGTACTGGTGGCCAAGCCTGGACTGGACGGGCACGACCGCGGGGCCAAGGTAATCGCCCGTGCGCTGCGCGATGCAGGCATGGAAGTGATTTACACGGGCCTGCGGCAGACCCCGGAAATGATTGTGAATGCCGCGCTGCAGGAAGACGTTCAAGTAATTGGATTGTCCATCCTGTCCGGCGCGCACAACGCGATTGTCCCGCGCGTTCTGGACCTGCTTCAACAAAAGCAGATGTCCAGTGTGCGGGTGATCGTTGGCGGAATCATCCCCGACGATGACGCCGCCGAATTAAAGAAAGCTGGAGTGGCGGCTGTGTTTCAGCCGGGCGCGCCGCTGGACGGGATCGTCGCATTCATTCGCGAATCCGTCCCACAGGCCGCCTGACGCGCATCGCTTTCACTCTGCGAGGAGATTCATGCAGGAAAGATTAAACATCGCGGTGTTTGTCGATTACGACAACATCGAGATCGGACTGAAGTCCACGATCCGTCGCGAGTTCGACGTATCGATCCCCCTTGAGGCCTTGAAGGAACGCGGCGACATCGTCGCCAAGTTCGCCTACGCCAACTGGGGCCGCCAGGAAGGCGCAGCGCGCCAAATGGCCGAAAACGCCGTGCAGATGGTCCAGCGGCTTCCATCGCCGCGGGGCGACAAAAATGGGGGCGACATCAACCTTGCGCTGGACGCGCTGGAGATGGCGTTTACCCACCGGCACGTCAACGCCTTCGCCATTATTTCGGGCGACAGCGACTTCATTCCGCTGGTGAACAAGCTGAAGGAATATGGCAAGACGGTTTTCGTCGTCGGTGGAAAAGCATTCACCTCCACCATCCTTCAGCAGAACTGCCACGAGTTCATCAGCTACGAGTCGCTGCTGCCGGACCGGCCGGAGCCCGTGCCGGTGGAGCATCGCGAGGTGCGGGAAGGTCCGCGCGAGCAGCGCGACGGACGCCGGGAGCGCGAGCCGCGCGGCGACAAAGGCCCGCTGCTGCAGCCACGGGGACCGAGGCAGCGTCCTCCGGCCCTCGACCTTACCTTGGCCATGCCGCTGGTGGACCGCGCACTTCAGGTGCTGGAGCGTAGAAGCGTCCAGCCGCAGCTTGGACTGTTGAAGTCGACGATGCTGCAACTGGACTCGGCATTTAGTGAGCGCGCCTACGGAGCCTTCTCCTTTTCGGATTTCGTCGACAAGCTGAAGAAGGCCGACCTGATTGGCGTCTCCGGCAGCGGCGGCCGCGTCATCATCGAACGCAGCGGCGAACGGTCAAAGCCACTGCCCGAGCCTGAGGAGGCGCTTCCGCCACTTCGCGACCTGCTGGAGAATCACCGCCTGGAACTGGAGAACGGCGAGACGGTGGAGCAGTTGGCCGCCTGGATGGCGGAGGAGCATCCGAATTTCGACGCGAAAGGTTTTGGCTTTCAGGAATTCTCGGAGTTTCTGAACTTTGCGCAGGATAAGACCGTGGTCCGCATGCAGCCGAATGAGGAGCGCGGACTGATCGTATTCCTCGGCGCCGAATTCTATCCGCAAGCGGAACCGATTCGCGAGGAAGCTCCGCCAACGCAGGAGGAAGAAGAGGAGGACGACGGGCCTCAACCTTATGTCGAGGGCCAGCCGAGTCTTCTTGAACCCAACCCGCCTCCGGCGAAGCCGAAGAAGGTGACGGTACGAAAGCGCGCCCCCGCCGGTGGGGCGCCGCGCCGTCCGCGAAAGAAGAAGATCGACTAGCCATGATCGAACGCATCACACCCCCCGGGTCCGTCGTTCCCCGGGGGCCGTACTCGCCAGCGGTTCGCGCCGGCGGATTTATCTACGTCTCCGGCCAGGGACCGGTGGAGCCGTCCACCGACGAGTACAGCTATGGCGATGTGCAGCACGAGACTCGTCTGGTGCTGACCAACATCCGCCTGATTCTGGAAGGCTGCGGCGCGTCCATGGCCGACGTTGTGAAGTGCAACGTGTACTTGGCGGACGGGGGCGACTTCGCCGCGATGAACGAAATCTACGCGTCGTTCTTCGGCGCGGACAAACCCGCGCGGACCACGATCGAGTGCAAGTTCGCCAACCCGAAAATGAAAGTCGAAATCGACTGCGTGGCCTACAAGCCTTAGCCGGCTTGATTCAGCGCGTTCTCGAAATCGTCCGCCAAATCCCGCCAGTCTTCAATTCCAACGGAGACGCGCACCAGACCGTCCGTGACGCCCGCGATGCGGCACGCTTCCTCACTGAAGCCGGAGTGCGTCGTCGACTTCGGATGGCACACCAGCGTCTCCACGCCGCCCAGCGATACGGCATTCCGCGCCAGCTTCAAGTGGCGTAGAAAATTGAACGCCGCCGGTTTGCCGCCCGCCAATTCCAGCGCAAACATCGCCCCCGGAAAGTCGCACTGTGCGTCGCGGATGCGGATCTGTTCCGGGTCCGTAAACAGCGCCGGATAATAAAGCTGCGCAACCTGGGCGTGAACGGCCAGGCGGTCCGCGATGCGTTGCGCGTTTTTCGATTGCTTGTTCATCCGTAGATTGACGGTGGACAAGCGGCTGTTCAAAATCCAGCATTCGTCCGGAGCCAGAATGTTGCCGAACAGGCTTCGGCAGCGGCGAACGGGCGCCAGCACCGCCGGGTCAGCCGCCATCGCGACGCCGGCCAGAAGATCGCTAAAGCCGCCGAGATACTTCGTGGCGGAGTAGAGAACCACGTCGGCGCCCAGCGCCAGCGGATGCTGAAACGTCGGCCCCAGAAACGTGTTGTCCACCATCACCAGCGCGCCGCGCTTCTTCGCCGCCTCCGCCGCATGGGCGATTCCGGTCATCACCAGCGTGGGGTTGGCGGGCGTTTCGATCAGCACGATCTTCACGGCGGCTTCGCGTGCGATGGCGTCCGCAATCTCCGTCGCGTTTCCCGCGCGGACGGGCACTCCGCGGACACCCCAAGGCTGGAGAAAATCTTCGATCAGGTGTTGGGTGCCGCCGTAGATCGGAACCGTATAGACGACGGCGTCGCCGGGCTTCAGGTGCGCCATCATCGACGTCATGATCGCCGCCATCCCGGAGTTGAAGACCAGCGCGGCCTTTGCACCCTCCTCCAGCGGCACAATCTGGTCCTCGGTAATCTCCGCATTCGGGTGATTGAAGCGCGAGTAGACCAAGTCGATCCGCTCTCCCGCGGGAAGCTTCGCGCGCCCGCCCATGATGTCGAAGGCGCGCTCGGCAGCTTCGGGGCTGGAGAAGACGAACGTCGAACTTCGGAAAACGGCCGGGCGGGCGGAGCCGACCGACAGAGTGGGGTCGAATCCGCGGGTCAGCACCTCGGTGGTGGGACGGAGCTTGTCTTTGTGGGCGGACATGCTTCCAGTATGTTGGAAGACAAGGTTGACACCCGTAACGTTCTCAACGTTTCTGCAATTCGCGAACGTCGATGGTGGAGCCAAGGAATGCGTTCCCGCGATTCGCCTCAGCAATTGCGCGAGCCTGTGTCTCCACCTCCTTAGCTTCGTCCTTCCGCTTCATCTTCCGGAGCAACACCGCATAGTCGGCGAGGTGAATCCCGTGGGTGGGATGCTGCGGTCCGATCGTCTTGCGATCAATCTCTAACGCCTTCTCGAAAAGTGAACTCGCTTCGTCCAGACGCCCTTGTGTTCGGCGGAACAGGGCCAACCGCACGAGGCAGGTCGCGACGCTGTGATGTTCGGGGCCCTTCGTTGCCTGAACCAACAGCATGCCGCGCCGGTACGCGTCGTCGGCACGCTGATCTTCCCTGCGAATGGCGTAGAGATCCCCCTGCAAAGTCAAAATAGTCGCAAGCCGGACGTCGGACCTCCCGGCGAGTGTCGCCGCTTCGTTCAGAAGCCTCTCCGCCTCATTCAAGCGTCGCTGAAACAGCGCAAGCGCTCCGTGCCGGACCAGAATCTCTTGTCGCAGCCCGGTCGCCTGCGGAACTCCCTGAACGATTGTGGCGGCGCGGCGCCAAACCGAGTCCGCCTGATCGAGCGAACCCAACACGTAGTAGACTGCTCCGAGGTCGAGCAGGGTCGCGGCCAAAATCGGGTCCGATCGCTTTTCGGCGATCGACGCACTCCGCCGCAGGGAGCTTTCCGCTTCGCTGTATCTCCCAAGACACGTATAGGTTGTCCCAAGCGCCGCGAGCGTTACGCCGGTGAGTGTGTTTTCTTTTCCCAGCGTCTCCTGCCGGATCCGGAGGGACCGAAGCAGAGCGGTTTCGGACTCTACCCAGCGTCCTGTGTCTCGAAGGAGAAGTCCCCACTCCAGCAGCGCGGATGCGGTCTCCGGATGACTAGGGCCGAACCGTTTTTCGGTCGCCGGCAACCCGGCAGCCAGCATCGCTTCGGCTTCGCGATATCGTCCGAGCTGTCGGTAGCACGCCCCAAGGAGGAAGCGGCAGGCGGATAGTTGGACGTCATCTTCGGCCGACGACGATTCCAGAATCGACAGAGCCTTCTCCAGGACCGGTATCGCTTCGGCGTCCCTGTCCTGGTCGTAGAAAACCGCTCCAAGGCAATTGAGGGCGACGGCGTAGCTCGGATTTCGCTCGCCGAGCCCGCGCGTCTTCTCGATAAGCAGCCGGCAGATGGCTTCCGCCTCGGTAAAAGCGCCCTGCTCGCGGAGGCTGTTCGCCTGCGCAAGGTGTCTTTTGAAGTCAGGGTCTTCGTGCCCGCCGAGCTCGCCGGCTTGGATGCCTAGAACCAGGAGGATCAGGAACATGAGCCGATCGTCCGGGATTCCGCGCCGATCCTCCATTCTCCCGGCATCGCGAGTGGAGAAAATTTCCGTCGCGATGTAAGACAAACAGAACATTCGCGTTAGAGGATCAGGTCACGCGGCGGATTACTCGCTAAAATTACGCTTTCCTCTGTATACTGCGGAGGTCACGCACTGGTGTCGCACTCTCACCATACCGGCGTCGTCCGATTTGGACCTTTCGAGGTCGATCTCGAAGAAGGTGTGCTCCGGAAGCATGGCGTACGGGTGAAGTTGCAGGCGCAGCCTTTTCAAGTGTTGGTCGCGCTGCTGGAAAAGCCGGGAACGGTGGTGGCGCGCGATCAGCTGCGCAGGCGGCTCTGGCCGGATGACACCTTCGTCGATTTTGAGCACGGGTTGAACGCTGCGGTTACGAGACTCCGGCAGGCACTCGGCGACTCGGCGGAACAACCGCGTTACATCGAGACCTGGTCAAAGCGCGGATACCGGTTCACCGCGCAGGTGCAAGGACAGGTTGTCGAGACCGAGAAGGTGGCCGCTTCCGTTCCCCTGACGCCGCCGCAGTGGAAACACTGGGTTTGGTTCGCAGCGGCCGGGCTGTTGGCGGCTTCCGGTGCAGGGGCATTCTTCCTCTCGTCGCAGCGTACGGCACCCACCGGACAACCGCTTACGTTGACAACCTTTCGGGGGCGCGAGATCAATCCGGCGCTCTCACCCGATGGCACTCGCGTCGCATTTGCCTGGGACGGAGAGAAACAGGACAACTTTGATATCTACGTCATGCCGGTTCCTTCCGGCGCGCCATTGCGCCTGACTACGGATCCGGCGGATGATGTCCGTCCCGCCTGGTCACCCGATGGGCGCACTCTCGCATTTCTGCGTCGATTGGGCAGTGATCGCGGCGAACTCCTGCTGGTGCCGGTGGAGGGAGGTCCCGAGCACAAGCTCCGCGAGATCCGCGACCTGGAACTACGCGAATCACCAGGAAGGATAGTCTCGCTGGCATGGTCGCCGGACGGACGTTGGATCGCTGCCTCTCACCATGGATTTGAGGGCTTAAGTGAAGGAATCTCCCTGTTCTCCCTTACCGGCAAGAGCCGGCAACTCACTTCGCCGCCAGATTATGGGGATCATATGCCGGCATTTTCTCCGGACGGACGAACTCTCGCCTTCTGCAGGAACTCCGGCTTCTCTGCAAGCGAGATCTTCTTGCTGCCCCTCCAGGAAAACTTTGAGCCCGCAGGGAGTCCGCGGCGCTTGACCGCCCATGGCCGATGCTCCAGTAATCCGGTCTGGACGCGCCACGGACGCGATCTCTTGTACATCGTCGGGTGTTCGCCCGGCCAGCGCGAGATGCGAACGATCCAGGTTTCCGGCCCTCAAGCATCCCCACGAACAATCGCGCTTGGCCACGACGTGTCGGAGATCAGTGGAGGCCCCCATTTGGTGTATTCGCGGCAATCCCGAGACGTCAATATCTGGCGCGCGAAGCTGCCGGCGACCGGGATTTCACCGGCAGCAGCCGAGCTGTTCATCGGTTCGACTCGGCCTGATGGCATCGCCAAGTACTCGCCTGACGGCAAGCGGATCGCGTTCGTATCCTCGCGATCAGGGTCCGCCGAAATCTGGGTTTCGGACGCTGACGGTTCGCATCCGGTCCGGATGACTTCCATAGGCGGGCCGCTGGTGGGAATCCTTAACTGGTCCCCGGACGGACAATGGATCGCTTTCCATGCTCGTCCCGAGGGGCAAGCGGATCTGTTTGTCATCCCTGCCGCGGGTGGATCACCCAGGCGATTGACGACCAATCCCCAGGACGACAACGCCCCCAGCTACTCGCATGACGGCCGCTGGATTTACTTCAGTAGTGCCCGCTCCGGACAGGTGCAGATCTTTAAAATGCCGGCAGAGGGTGGGCCGGCGGTGCAACTCACCACGGCGGGAGGCGTGCATCCCATCGAATCTCCCGACGGCAAGATGGTCCTTTATTATGGGGACCTCGATACAAGTGGAATCTGGAGCGTTCCAGTCACAGGTGGCCATGCGGTGAAGGTTGCCGGGCCGACGCATCCCTGGCCGTTCGGCTTTGCCGTAACGGTGGACGGCGTCTACTATCCCGCACCCCCGCACTCCGGCGATCAGCGTTTCATCCAGTTCTTGCGCTTCTCCAATCGAGAGACGAGGCCGGTTGTTGTGGTGAGCAATGCGTTCCACCTCGGCATGAGCGTGTCGCCGGACGGCCGCTACATTCTCTTCGATCAATACGAGGAGTCCCGCAGCGATCTCATGCTGGTCGAAAACTTCCGTCCGAGATGAGCGACCAGCCGGAACGGTCTACATGCGATGGAACCGCCCTCGCGCCTCCGCGCATCATTCTTTGGCGTCGTTCCAACCCCCAACAAATTCGGCGACAAAAATCACGGCGGCGGCGGCGATTGCCAGATAGAAAGCCATCTTCCGCCACGCCAATCATGCGAGCGACCCGCGACAGTGTCAACGCGCCAGAGTGTAAATTTGTGCCAGTTTCGACGTCTGAGCATAGCCCCAGCAGGTCAAGACTACGGCCAACACCATCGCGCCCAGAAGTGCTCCGCCAACGAGGAGCAGGAGCCATGGCGCTCGGAGAATCCATCGCCCCGGAGTCGCCAGGACCTGCAGCACGCGCGCTTTAGTACAATCGGCGTTCTATGGCGAATCTAGGATTTCTCGGGTTGGGCATCATGGGGATGCCGATGGCCCGTCATCTATTGAAGGCGGGGCACCACGTGGCCCTGTGGTCCCACACCGCCTCGAAGGCGGTGGAACTGGCGAAGGAAGGCGACGGCCTAGTGTGCGCAACTCCTAAAGAAGTAGGCGCAAACGCCGACTTCATTTTTCTATGCGTCGGCGATTCCGACATGTCGGAGCACGCGATCCTGGGCAAGGACGGAATTATCGAGGGCGCAAAGCCCGGCACGGTGGTGGTGGACGCCAGCACGGTTGGCCCGTCTACCGCGCGGCGCATCGGCGAAGCACTGGCAAAGAAGAAGGTGGACTTTCTGGACGCCCCCTGCACCGGCTCGCGTCCCGGAGCCGAAGGCGGCACCCTGACGTTCATGATCGGCGGGGACAAGGCGGTTTTCGAGAAGACCAAACCGTTTTTTGAGCCGATGGGCAAGAATCTATACTATTGCGGCGGCCCCGGAATGGGGCTGCATGCCAAACTGTCGCAAAACCTGATTCTTTCCAACCTGATGCAGGCGTTTAACGAGGGGATGGTGCTGGCGGCCAAGGCCGGCGTGGAGCCGGAACTGCTTCTGGACATCCTGAATAACAGCGCGGCGAAGAGCGGATTGATCGCTTTCAAGGCGCCTTTCGTTTTCCGTAGGGACTTTGCCACCAACTTCTCCGTAAAATGGATGCACAAGGATATCGGCCTTATGTTGGAGTCAGCAAAGGAGTTAGATGTCCCGCTGCCTCTAACCAGCCTCACCCAGCAGATGTTCCGGGCCGCAATCGCCCGGGGCTATGGAGATGACGATATCTGTAGCACTATCAAGGTTTTAGAGGAGATTGTGGGGGTTGAGGTAAAGTCACAGAAGTAAATTTTTGTGATTTTTGGAAGATTGTTCTTGCAATTCCAAAACTCATATACTAATATCGAAAGTAAGCCGGGGAGGCAACTCCCACCAAAGCGAGACTAACCTCATAAGACCCCTGAAGCAAACCTCCCCGGCGCCCTTTGGGGTCTCGCACCGAAAACCAAAACCTCTAGTCGAAAAATAAGCGTCTGATAGCATAGGCGAAGCGTGAAGAATCTCACAGTCCTGGGTTCTACGGGATCCATTGGCCTGAGCACTTTGGACGTGGTCCGCCGCTTGGGCGGGCAGTATCGCGCCTATGCGCTGGCGGCTGGCGTCAATGCCGGTGAGCTGGCGCAACAAATCCTGGAATTCCGTCCTGAAGTGGCAGTGGTCTCGTCAGAGCAGGTTCGTCAGGCTTTGGGCACAAAATTGGCTACCGCAGGTCTCCCGAAAGCCGAATGGCCCGAACTTCTGTACGGACCGGAGGCGCTGGTGAAGGCCTCCACAGCGGAACCGGTGGACTTTGTGATGTCGGCCATCGTTGGCGTAGCGGGCCTGGAAGCCACTTATGAAGCGGTGCGCCGCGGGATCCAGGTAGGCTTAGCCAACAAAGAGGTTCTGGTGGCCAGCGGGAAGCTGGTGATGGATGCCGCGCGGGCCGCCGGAACCGAGCTTCTGCCCGTCGATAGTGAGCATAACGGAGCGCACCAGTGCCTGCGCGCCGGACGCCGCGATGAGGTGGCGAAGCTGATCCTGACAGCGTCGGGCGGCCCTTTTCGGACTTGGCCGGCAGAAGCGTTCGATTCGATTACGCCCGCCCAGGCTCTTCAGCATCCAACGTGGAAGATGGGCCAGCGAATCACGATCGACTCGGCAACGATGATGAACAAGGGTTTCGAGGTGATCGAAGCCTGCTGGCTATTCGACCTTCCGCCGGATCTGGTCGAAGTTGTAGTGCATCCGCAGTCCACCGTCCACGCAATGGTCGAGTACGCCGATGGCAGCCTGGTGGCGCAGGTATCGGCCACGGATATGCGGATGCCGATTCAATACGCCTTGACGTATCCCGCCCGGGAGGCGGCGCCGGTGCCGCGTCTCGATTGGACTCAGGCGCGGAGTTGGGACTTTGAACCGCCGGATTTCGCCCGGTTCCCATTGCTCGGCTTGGCCTATCAGGCGCAGAAGACTGGCGGATCTGCCACTTGCACGCTGAACGCTGCCGATGAGGTAGGAGTGGAAGCCTTCCTTCGGCAGGAAATCGGATTCCCGGCCATCGCGGAGATCGTGGCCGAAACCCTGGATCGCGTGCCGGTCGAAACGCCACGCAGCGTGGCCCAGGTACTGGAAATCGACCGCAAGAGCCGCGACGAGGCCCGTCGTCAGATTGCCCGGCGTGGAACGCAACTGGCCCGCCGCGCGTAACATCAATATAGGCAGAGACTTTACCCATGGCATTCTTTGAAAACTTCGGCGCCCTGCTGGTCCTGATCGGCGTGATGATTCTGATTCACGAACTGGGCCACTACTGGGCTGCGATTTATTTTGGCGTGAAGGTGGAGGCTTTCAGCTTTGGCTTCGGTCCGCGCCTTTTCGGCTTCAAGCGCGGCGGTACGGACTTCCGGGTCTCGCTGATACCATTCGGCGGCTACGTCAAGATGCTGGGGCAGTCCGATACGCCGGATCAGCCGCAGAACTCCGACGACCCCGGAAGCTTTCTCAACAAGCCGCGATGGCAGCGGTTGATTATCGTCTTCGCCGGCCCCGCCATGAACGTCGTGCTGGCCGTTGTGCTTCTTACCGGCGTGTTCATGAACTTTTACCCCAAGCGCCAGTCGATGGAAGGCCCTGCCACCATCGGATATATAGCCGAGGATTCGCCCGCTGCCGCGGCGGGCCTGCGCGAAGGCGACGTAATCGTGCGCCTGGACAGCCAGCCGAATCCGAAGTGGGAAGACGTCGTGCTGAAGGAAATTTCCAGCGCCAGCCGCCCGATCCCGTTGATCATCGAGCGCCGTGAGGGCGAAGCGAAAGCGACTGAGCAAGTTGTGGTGACGCCGCTGATCGACGAGAAAACCGGCGTCGGCCACGCTGGATGGTTCGAAGCGGGCGACACACTTGTCGCAGGAGTCTCGCCGGGAATGGGCGCGGAGAAGGCGGGTCTGCAACACGGCGATGTCATTCTCGCGGTGAACCAGGTGCAACTGCATTCGATCGTCAAGCTGCACGAACTGGTTCGCGCCAGCGAAGGAAAGCCATTGGACATCCGCTATAGCCGCGAAGGCGCGGTAAGCGATGTCACCGTCACGCCCACATTCTCCAAAGACGACACGCCGGAAGGCCGTTGGATGATCGGCGTCCGGCTGGAGCCGCGCTACGTAATCACGCAGCTGTCACTGCCCGACGCATTCTCAGAATCCATACGGCAGAACACCCGCAGCGCGGGGCTGATCTTCTCGTTCCTCCGCGGAATCGTGGAACAGCGGATGTCGGCGAAATCGCTGGAAGGCCCGATCGGCATCGGAAAACTTTCCGGGGAAGCCGCGCGCGAGGGCCTGATTCCGTTCCTAAGCCTGATGGCCATGGTCAGCCTGAACCTTGCCGTCTTCAACCTTCTGCCGATTCCGATTCTCGACGGCGGCGTCATCCTGATGCTGCTGGTGGAGATGCTGATCCGCCGCGATCTCAGCCTGCGCTTCAAGGAAGCCGTGCTGAAATTCGGCTTCGTGTTCCTGATGGCGGTGGTCGCGTTCGTCCTGTACAACGACATCTCGAAAATTTTGCCAAGCTAGGTCTGAATGACCTTGTTCCTGGCGCTGGCGTCCGTCCTGTCGGCGGACTTCAGGCCGCCTGCCGGCACGCAAACGGCATCCCGTCGACCCGGCGCCACCAGCATTCTTCCCGGCGGCAGGATGGTAGACCCCATCGGCAGGAACTTCGCCACTGGCCCTGGACCTTTCGGCCTCGCCGTCAGCCCGTCGGGGAAATGGATCGTCACCTCCGACGGCGGACCCAACCGCTACTCATTGACCGGCCTGGGACGCGAAGGCGGGCAGTTGCGCCCGTTCACCATCTCCGGCAAGTCGCGCGATGCGGATGATGATGGCGGCGACGATGACGATGAGGACTTCCGCAGCGTCTTTCAGGGTCTGGCGTTCGACGGCGACAACGACCTGTATGTGGCGGAAGGCAACTCCGGCCGTATCCGGCTGATCCGTCCACCCAGCGGAAAGCGACAGGCCACATTCAACCTCAACCAGGGCGGCTACCGCGACGCATACTCCGGAGACTTGGCCATCGATTCCAAGCGCGGACTGCTTTTCGCGCTCGACCAGGCCAACTTCCGCATGGCCGTTATCGATATCCGGCGGCGCGCCGTGGTGGCGAATGTTCGCGTAGGCCGCCTGCCGTTCGCCATCGCCTTATCCCCCGACGGACGCCGCGCGTACGTGGCGAATACGGGCATGTTCGAATACCAGCCGGTGCCCGGTGCTGACCCGAAGCGCGCCCGCGAAACCGGTCTGCCGTTTCCCGCCTTCGGCTTCCCTTCCGCTGAATCGCGCGCCGGAGTGGACCGCCAGACTGGAGCCGGCGCCACGGTTCGTGTTCCGCCGCTGGGCGATCCGAACGTTTTCGAATCGAACTCCCTGGCAGTGGTCAACATCAGCATCCCCAGCCGCCCGTATGTCGAGAAGTTCATCCCCACCGGACTTCCGCACGGGCGCATGAGTGAAGGCGGCAGTGGACCGGCGGGCGTCGTCGCGACAGATTCGACCATCTTTGTTTCAAACGCCAATCAGGACTCCATCTCCGTTATCAACGCGCAAACGCTAAGCCGGGAGACGGACATTCCACTGCGCGTTCCGGGTCTGGAAGCTTATCGCGGCATCATGCCCATCGGGCTGGCGATCGACCCCGGGCGCGGTTGGGTGCTGGTGGCGGAAGCCGGCATCAATGCCGTTGGCGTGATCGACTTCGTAACGCGGCGTGTCATCGGGCATCTGCCGGCCGCGTGGTTTCCGACGCGTGTCGTGGTTTCAAACAACAGCCTGCACGTGGCCAGCGCAAAGGGATTCGGCACCGGTCCCAACGCCACGCTATTCGCCCCGATTGAGCGGAGCTTTCAGGCGGAGCTGCGACGCGGCGCCATCGCCCCCCTTGCCACCGCTGCCGATCTGCCCAAGCAGACGCGTCGCGTGTGGGAGCTGAACGGCTTTCTTCCGAAAGCGTCGGACCCGCTGCCACTGCCGCCCGAGATTGAGCATGTCGTCGTCATCGTCAAGGAAAACCGCACCTTCGACGAGATCTTTGGCGATGTCGAGGAGGACGCGAACGGCCCGATTCGCAGCGCCCCGGAACTGGCGCGCTACGGACGTAGAGGCGTAGTGAAGAATCTGCCCGGCGAGTTGCGCCAGCGCATCACGTCGAAGTTCATCAACGTCACGCCCAATCATCACGCCATCGCGGACCGGTGGGCGATCAGCGATAACTTCTACGCCGATTCGGAAGTGTCGGTGGACGGCCACCACTGGATCGCCGGATCGTATCCGAACCCATGGACGGAGAGTTCACTGATGGCCGCTTATGGGGGCCAGAAGGACTTTCGAATGCCGACCACCGCGCCGGGGCGTTTGCTGTACGCGGGCAGCAACTCCTCCGTACATCCGGAGGAACTGCTGGAGGCGGGCACGCTGTGGCATCACCTGGAGCGGCATGGCGTCAGCTTTCGCAACTATGGCGAGGGTTTCGAACTGGCGGGGGCCGACGAAGGCGAAGGCTTGAAACCGACCGGCGCGCGCTATCTGACCAACGTCCCGATGCCCGATCCGTTGTACCGGAACACCGCGCGCGACTATCCGAACTACAACACGAACATCCCGGACCAGTTCCGTGCCAGTCAGTTTATTCGCGACGCGGAGAAGCTTGACGCGCTGCCGCGATTCATCTTCATACATCTGCCGAACGACCACGGCGCGAAGCCGCGGCCGAACGACGGCTATCCGTTTGAGGCCAGCTTCACCGCCGACAATGACTACGCGCTCGGCCGGATCGTCGAATATCTGTCGTCGCGGCCGGAATGGAAGACCATGGCGGTGTTCGTCACAGAAGACGACGCGCAGGGAGGGGTGGATCATATCGACTCCCACCGCACCGTATTGATGGTGGCGGGGCCGTATGTGAAGAAGGGCTACGTGTCGCGAGTGAACTCCAGCTTCCCGGGCCTGCTGCGGACCGTGTTCCGGCTGCTGGGCCTGCCGCCCCTGAATCTCTACGATGCGACGGCGGCGGACCTGGCGGACTGCTTCACGGATACGCCGGACTTTACGCCTTACAAAGTTCTGCCGGCATCGGCTGAAATCTTCGATCCGGGGAAGGCGAAGGAGCCTTTGGACCCCGCGCCCTCACCGGCCATGGACGATCCGCGAGTGCTGCGGGAGCAGCATCGCAAACGCTAACCCTAAGCGCCCGCTGCGGCGGCGGCGGGTTCTGCGCCATCGGCCAGCGCCGCAACCAGCGCGCCTTTTGCCGACGCGTGCAGGGGCGATTCCGCCAGACGAATCTCGGATAGCGCCAGCGGGAAATCCGATTCCCGAAGCGTCTTCTCAAAGCGGTCCCGGAATCCGCGCGGCATCGCGCTTCCGCCCGCCAGCACCAGCGGAACGGCGCGGCCCATCTTCGGAATATTCCGCGCTTGCGCGAACGCGTCGCGAAGCCCCTGGACGATGGACTTGATCATGTCGTCGTAGTACACGGTCAACACCTGCAAGGTTTTGTCGGGCGTGTTCCCGTTGAAGTAGAAGCCTTCTTCTTTCGTGATGCGCACGCGGGTGGCCAGCTCTCCGGTTGCAGCCGCGGTGCTGGAGTCGATAAAGTCGCCCGCTTTGGGGATCGAGAAACTAAGCACCGGCATCGACAGGTAGGCCAGGCACACGTTCACCAGCCCGCCGCCGCAGGAGATGCCGATTCCCGAGTAGTTGTTGCTCTCAAGCTCCGCATACACAACGGCCAGGCCTTCGTTGATCGGAGTTGCGATGAAACCAAGCTCTTCCAGCATCTGGCGAATGGTGGCCTCGTGGTAGGTTAGCCCCTCCTCATTGCCCAGCGGCGAAGCGGGCACCGTGAAGTAGACGCGACCCCTGGTCTTCGTGCCGGCAAGTGTGCGGATCAACTGCTTCATCCGCGCGGCGCTTTCGGGTTCCGCCGGATTCAGAAAGCCGCGCGTCATCGGACGGCGGGTTTCCATCTGCAACAGGTCGGCAAAGCGGGCCGACTCGTTGCCGTGGACGATCAGTTGTCCATTCTCCGCCGAAGCCGGGATGGACTCCTTCAACAGCGCCACCTCCGTCATCTTGGAATACGGGATGGACACGAATGCATTCAGTTGGCTGTCAAAGCGGAAGCCATTTGCCTCCGCCTTGCGGGCGAGAACCAGCCGGCTGGTGCCGACGTCGAGACCGAGTGTTTCCTTCATTGGTGTTTTTCCTTTCGAATCTGATCGCGATACCGTTGGCGCAGGCGTGTCCGCAGGCTGGCAACCGAAATGCCTTCCTTGCTTGCGCCCGCGCGAAGCTGATCTTCCGCGGCCACCACACCCCGCCACATCGCAGCGCCGGTGGCGGCGAAGAATACTGGGTCGTAGCCGAAACCGAACCGGGCGATGGCGGGCAATGGCCGCTGGTAATTGTCGGGAAGCCCAATCGCCGCGTAGGGGAAGTTGCCCGCCCAATCCGTATGCCAGCCGACGCGGAAGTTGGACGGATTTACCGAAACCTGTGCGTGCGTCACGCAATTCTCCGCAGCAATGTCGTACCGCGCGCGCAGCATCTCCGTCAGCACGCGCGCCGCGTGAATCTGGGGCGGCGTCGCCTCCGGTAGTTCGTCGCCGGGACGCGTTTGCGATTCGAAAACGACCGCCAGAAATTCGTGATTCAGGTTGACGTATTCCTGCCGGCTGTCGGCCCAGATGGAATTTCCCGCGTGATAGGCGGCATTGTCCTGTTGGACGATCCGGACGACACGGCCAAAGCGGTCGATCAGGTAATGGTAGGCGCGCTCCTCGCGAACGTAGCGGATCAAACCCGCGCCCAGTAGTTTCAGCCGGTGGTTCTCACTTGCGGACAGATCCGCCAATTGGCTTTCACTGGTGTGATAGACGATACCCGCGACAGCGCCGCCGCGCGGCACATTCGCCACCGTGTGGGACGCGTCCACCTGCAAGCCGTTCGAATACAGTTCGTGGTCGCCGCGCAGTTCCACCAGCCAGACGGATTCGGGGCGAGCGCCTGCGGGCGCTTCCAGATGGGGAAGCGTTGGAGCGACGGCGGTGCCCGCTGCGAGAATCATCGATGCGCTGAGGATCATCGCGGGCAGGGGAAACGACAGCGCCGGATAGCCGAAATGAGTCAGCCGTCGCAGAAACCGCAACCGCGCCACCGGGTCGTCGATCCGACCGGCGCGCCAACTGATCCAATATCGAGGCCATCCGGACGGAATACTCCTTTGTCCCGGCATGGATCCTTCCGGCAGAGGAGTGGGGGGTAGGGACGAATAATCTCAGGGAATCGAAACCTCGCCGACGTCCAGGATGCGCGAATCGGTCTGGAACTTGCGGTAGTTCGACCATTCCGTGGTGCTGTCTGCGCGGACCTTTTTGATAAGGCCCAGCCGTCCGTCGAGCTGGATTGCGGCGCGCGAAGGCAGCCATACTTCGCCATTGACGCGCGTCTGTTGAAACAGCAGATGTGTTCCGGGCGAGGCGCGCACCAGGATCAGACCGATGGAGATCGTCTCGATCACCTCCGCGTCCACCTTCACCATCTGGAACTCCGACGCATCGATCCACATCGTTCCGCGAAGGCGGCTCAGCACACTGAAAGGAAGCGTGCGGCGGCGGTAGTCTTTTCTCGGGTTCGCGGCGATGCGATATGCTTCGCGACCGTCGATTCTCTCGACTCCCTCCAGGGTCAGGTGGTACGCCTTGATGATCTCGTCCACCATCTGGCGAAGTTCCTGCCGTCGTTTCTCATCCTGTTTCGCCAATTTTTCGCGGTACTTCTCCGGTTCGCGCTGGCGCTTGGCCAGCTCCTTCTGATACTTCTCTTCTTCCTTCTCCGCATCTTTGGCCGACAGCGGTTCACCGTTCTTATGCGTCACGCGGGCATACCGGCGGCCGAGAAGATAGGAAACGTCGCTGGTTTTCGATTCGGTGGTCTTCACGTTTCCATTGGCGTCAAGCTCACGATCCTCCGTGCGTTCAACATACGTGTACTGGCTGATCACCTCACGGCTGCGGCGGTCCGCGGACGCCAGACGGCGCACGATCTCCGCAGGATCGGTTAAGGCCTCCGGCGCCGCGGCAAGCACGATCAGGATGGCGGGAAGCATTGCATTATGTGATGCCTGCCGCCTGCCAGGCGTTTCAGGCTAACGTGAAACCATGGCGTTCAAAGGGGTTGACTACCTTCTGATCGATGGCCAGTTCAACGACCAGGAGTTGCTGGTGCGTCAGACGGCGCGGCGTTTCGTGGACGAGAAAGTTTCGCCCCGGATCAAGGAAGCCTGGAACAGCGGAACCGGCCTCACGGATCTGGCGGCGGAGATGGGGTCTCTCGGATTTTTCGGCGCGAACCTCGAAGGCTACGGCTGCGCGGGCATGTCGAATGTCGAGTACGGCCTGATCATGCAGGAGATTGAACGGGGCGACTCCGGCCTGCGCAGCTTCGTCAGCGTCCAGGGCGCGCTGGTGATGTATCCGATCCTGACGCACGGTACGGATCAGCAGAAGGAAAAATGGCTGCCGCGCCTTGCGTCCGGCACCGCGATCGGCTGCTTCGGTCTTACCGAACCGGACTTTGGATCGAACCCCGCCGGCATGAAAACGCGCGCGACGAAATCGGGCTCCGATTGGGTGATCCAGGGCGAGAAGACGTGGATTACGAACGGGTCCGTGGCCGACGTGGCGGTGGTGTGGGCGCGCACAGACGAAGGCATCCGCGGATTCCTGGTGGAAAAGGGCACTCCCGGATTTACCGCCAGCGACATCCACGGCAAGCTGTCCATGCGGGCGTCGGTCACGTCCAGTTTGTCGTTTCAGGATTGCCGCGTTCCGGACGCGAATTTGCTGCCCGGTGCGAAAGGACTGAAGGCTCCGCTGGGATGCCTGACCCAGGCGCGGTACGGCATCGGCTGGGGCGTTGTGGGCGCGGCGATGGACTGCTATGAGACGGCGCGGCAGTATTCCATCGTCCGCAAGCAGTTCGACGACCGCCCGATCGCCAGCCACCAACTGGTGCAGGAAAAGCTGGCCTGGATGATCACCGAGATCAGCAAGGCCCAACTGCTGGCGCTGCACTGCGGACGCCTAAAGGACGCGGGCAAGCTGGACCCGGCCCATGTTTCCATGCTGAAGCGAAACAACGCGGCGATGGCCCTGGAATGCGCCCGGCTGTCGAGAGACCTGCTGGGCGGCAACGGAATCATCGACGACTATCCAATCATGCGGCACCTCTGCAACCTTGAAACGGTCAAGACTTATGAAGGCACCGACCACATCCACGCGCTGGTGATCGGGGAGCGGGTAACCGGCGTTCCGGCCTACCGGTAATGGGCCGCCGGAACATTAAAAAGGGTTGACTCCCGAAACAAAGTATCGGATATTTGTTAGGCCGTGGCGCAAAAACAAGACGGGGGAAATATGTTCAAAGGACGCAAGGTGCGGGTAGAGGCCGGTGAGCCCGGGCGCAGCTATACTTCAAGCGACGTGTCCCGCATCAGCGGTGTCAGCCTGCGGCAATTGCAGTGGTGGGACGAGAAGAAAGTGGTTTCCCCGCGCCACGAAGGCCACCGTAGGATTTATCAGCCCGAAGAGGTGGTGGAGATCACGGTAATCGCCGAACTTCGCCGCAAAGGCTTCTCGCTACAGAAGATCCGCCGGGTGTTGCGGTTCCTGCAACGCGAAATGGGCAAGCGCCTGGGAGACCTGTTGAGCGGTGAAAGCAACTGGCATCTGGTGACCGACGGCAAGGCGATCTACCTTGAAGACGACCAGGAGCGGATCATCGATATTTTGAAGAACGCCCGGCAGCCGATGTTTTTGGTCTGCGTCACAGATCAAGCGAAACGCTTGAAGGCGCCGCCGCCCCGAAAGCCGGTGGGCAGTTCCACGGCCACCGCGCGCCGTACGGCCCGCGCAGTCTAGCGGCCCGCCGTCGAAGGCTGGGCGGACGGTTCCAGCGTCTTTCGGATTTCCTCGGCGTGGCGTTTGAACGCAGGCTCCGGCGTACCGAACTTCAGGGCCTTATCCATCCAGACCTTGGCCTCCGCCGATCGTCCCAGCTTGTGCAGAACCCAGGCGCGCGCGTCATGCGAATAGACGTCGTTGCGAACCTCGTACTCCGCTTCGGCCATCTGCAGCGCATGCTCCAGTTTGCGTCCGGCGTCGGCGTATAAGATGGCAAGCGATCGATTGGCCTTCTCTCCCCGCGCGGCGGTAATCTTCTCCAGACCCTCTACATAGGCCCAGCGACGCTCCGCTTCTTTTGCAGACTCGCGGACCGCCAGTTCGGCGGCATACTCTGGCAGGGGCACGATCGCGAGCGCGCGTTCCATCTCCGCTTTGGCGTCGGCCGGACGGGAATCCCATAAGATGCGGGCGCGAACTGCGTGCGCACGATGAGAGCCCGGCGCCAGTTGCAGCGCCTGATCGACGTTGGCTTCAGCATCCGCAGTCTGACCCAGCTTCCACTGCATTTCAGCCAGTTCCGTCAGCAGCCAGCTTTGCCGTTCCGGCGTCGAACTGCCGGCGGATACCGCCATCTTCATCCAGAGCACGGCGTCCGCAGGACGGCCGGTGACAAAGCGGTGCCACGCGATGCGGCTTGCGCCTTCGGAGTTCACCCGGCGGGTGGCAAGGCGTTGGTAAACCGCGCCTGCCTGTTCGTACTTGCCCTGCTCCATCAACGCGTCGCCGAGAAGGGCGGTCATCGCGAAGTCGCGGGGATTCGCTTCCACCATGTCGCGCGCGGCAAGCTCAACCTGGGGAAATTCGTGCCGGAAGCTGGCGAGAAGAATTTTCAGACGCCGGGCTTCCGGCGTGTTGACGGGATCGAGGATGCGGGTGCTCTTTTCGAGGTACGCGCCGTCGCCCGTCTCCCGGTAGCGTTCGATCATCGCTGCGGCGGTCTCCAGCAAATCTTCTGGCGCCCGCCCGGTTTGCTGTCCCAGGGCGAGCGCCTCCCAGACCACCGCGAGAAGAAGGAGGATCTTCACGGGTGTTTGTTTAGTGCGTGCGCTCACGGCCGCTGTGCGCGAACGCCACGTACGGGAACGTTTCCTGGTAAGGCTTGTCGTTCGTGTTTACACCGTCGCCGATCGCGTTGTGCGGGAATCCCGTAAACTTGGAATCGCCCGTCAGAATGCCCACCACCGCGCGAGCCGCGATATCCGTCACGTCGTCGCTGACGCGGCGTCCGTTCGGGAAACCGGCGCTATCGCCGGCGATGAAGCCCAGACGTTTGCGATTACCCTGCGCCGTTGCCGTAATTCCGGTATTCAGGCGCAGCAGGTCCGCTACTGGCCCGGGCGTGGCGTTGTTTGGCGCGATGGGCGGAAGATACTGCAACAGCGGCAGCAGATCCACGCGCGGCGCGTCGGGCACCGGCAGCGCATCGCCGTAGGCTGCATTCAGTGCGCGGGCCAGCACCGGGTCCAGAGCGAAGGCGGCGAACTGCGAATCGTTCCGCGGCTCACTCATCGAGAACCGGTCCTTCGAGCCGGTGCCGATGATCAGCTCGTTAATCAGCGGGTTGCCCATGCGCTGAATCGCCACGAAATCGCTGGGGGTGTCGGTGGGGATGCTTCCCGGTGCGCGGAGAGAGGTCCGCAGGCGCGACGTCTGCCCGTAGGTCCCGATGACAGCATCGGGGCTGGTGGCCGCCTCATACTGTCCGCTGCGGTTGATCAGCGAGATGGGCACCTCGATCGCGATGCAGTTGACGTTGAAGCCCTTCACGGCGTCGGGGGCGAAGTTCTGCCCGTCGTTGTTGTCCTGTGCCGGGCCGAGAACACCTCCGATGCCGGAACCCGTGTCGCGGAAGTTGAGCGTATCAAACGCGGCGCCAAGGTCGATGTAGAACGGATCGTCCACCGTGCCGGCAAACACCTTGATGCCCAGTTGCAGGTCGTAAATTCCCTGCCGGGCCAGCATGTCGTATTGCGGCATGGTCCGCGGGCCGACGTTCGACGGCACCGCATAAAGCTGGCGGCGGCCCGTCAGGTCGGTACGCTCGCCGTTGCGGATCATCGTGACGCTATAGAACTGGCGAAGGCTGAAACCTTCCGATCCGGCTCCGTCCAGCGCTGTGATGGCCGGGGGAACGATAATCGTTCCAGCTGGCGGCTTCGGGTTAGGAGCGTTATCCGGTGAAGCAATTCCTCCGCCCGCGCCAACAAACCCGGTAAAGACTCCGGGTGCGCGAATTTCGGTACGGAACCGGACCTGAAAGGTCACATCGGGCACGGCATCCCGGTTATTGTCGACATGGAACTCGTACAGCAGTTCCGGGTCGAACGGAAAATAGTTGGGGCCGTTGGCCGGCTCCAGAAGCGGATCGACGTTCAGGATCATCGTTACGCGGGTTGGGTCGTCGTAGCTGACGAACGTAAACCAGTCGGTGATGTCCGCCGTCCGGTCGAGCGCGGTTATTGGCGCTTCGCGATGGTTTGCCGCCGGTAATGTCGGCGGAAGCGCCATCAGCCCTGCCGCCGTCACCGCAAGCAAGCGGGCGGGTGTCCAATGAGTCATTTAGTTTCCTCCATGAGAACCTATCAGAACATACGAGCCCGAGCATGGCTCCGGATTGCTGAGATTCGCGGTGACCCATTTGTTACAAAAGAAGCAGAAAGAGCTGGGCTATACTGTGGATTACTGAAGGGAGCCTTCTTCGAAATGGCTGATTCCCGGCGGCGCCGTTCCTGGCGCTCTTTTCTTTTTGTGCCCGGTGCGATTGCGCTTTGCGCATTGCTGGGCGGGATTTTCGCGCCAGGGTTGGAACCGGTTTCGGCCGCCACCAGCGAAGATGAGATCAAGGTCTCGCTGAGGGCCTTCACCAAGGTTTTCGACGCCGTCGAGGAGAACTTCGCCGATCCGGTATCGCCGGACAAGGCCATCTACAATGGCGCCGTTCAGGGAATGCTTCGGGGCCTTGACCCACATTCCAATTTCTTCGATCCCAAGGCATACCAGCAGGTCCGTGAAGACCAGCGCGGCAAATATTTCGGCGTGGGCATGCAGGTGGGTCCACGGGGCGCAAACACGGTGGTGATTCTGCCCTTCCCCGGCTCGCCGGCGTATCGCGCGGGCATCCGTCCCGGCGACGTGATTCTGGAAGTCAACGACAAAAAAACCGACGGCCTGGACACCAGCCAGATTGCGGATTTGCTGCGCGGCCCGCGGGGCACGCAGGTGCAGGTGAGGATGGGCCGCGAGGGCCTTGAAAAGCCCATGATCTTCAACGTGGTCCGCGACGCCATCGAACGCAAGAGCGTCAACGACTCCTTCTGGTTGAAGCCGGGCATCATGTATCTGGACATCGAGCAGTTCAACGACAACACCAGCCAGGAAGTGGAAGACAATTTCAAGCGCCTGGGCGAGCAAAACGTTCGCGGACTGGTGCTGGACTTGCGCGACAATCCCGGCGGGCTATTGAACGAAGGCGTCGCGGTGACAGAGCGGTTCCTGCGCCGCGGCCAGCTGATCGTTTCGCACCGTGGGCGCGCATCGAAAGACAAGCCGTACGTAGCGGGACGCGGAACCAGTTCCTACGAATATCCGATCGTCGTGATGGTGAACCGCTATTCGGCATCGGCGGCGGAGATTCTGGCGGGCGCGCTGCAGGATCACGATCGCGGCTGGATCATCGGCGACAACACGTTCGGTAAGGGCCTAGTGCAAACCGTCTATCCGTTAAGCGAGAACACTGGTCTTGCGCTAACGACGGCGAAATACTACACGCCCAGTGGCCGCCTGATTCAGCGCGACTACAGCCATACGTCGTTCTTCGACTACTACTACCGCAAGGATCTCGACACGAAGAATCCGCTGGACGTGAAGATGACCGATAGCGGCCGCACGGTCTATGGCGGAGGCGGCATCGCGCCCGACGATAAGGTTCCGCCACAAAAGCTGAACCCGTTCCAGGTGGCGCTGCTGCGCAAATTCTCGTTCTTCGCCTATACCGCGAAATTTTTCGGAGCCCGCGATACGAAGCTGCCCGAAGGGTGGGAGCCGGACACTACCGTGATGAACGACTTTCATCAGTTCCTGCTGAAATCGGGCGTCGAATTCACGGAGGCCGATTTCGCATTGAACGTCGATTGGATCAAGCAGCGGTTGCGCTACGAGATCGCGACAACAGCTTTTGGCGTTGATGAGGCCCGCAAGCTGGCCGTGATCGACGATCCGCTGGTTGCCAAGGCAATCGAAGATATGCCGAAGGCGAAGGCCCTGCTCGACAAAGCGAAGAGCGTCATCGTCCAGCGTTTGCAGCGCGACGGGGAGCCTCGCTAGCCGGTTTGATTCCGCAGATTTCCGTCCTGGACACGGGTGGCCAGTATTGCCATCTGATTGCCCGCCGAGTCCGTGAACTCGGTGTCTACGCCGACGTTCAACCCCATACCGCTTCCGCAAGTTCATTGGCGTGCCGCAAAGGAGTGATCCTCTCCGGCGGCCCGTCCAGCGTGTACGCCGAAGGGAGTCCGCAAGTGGACATGGCCCTGTATTCCGCAGGCCCGGCGGTGCTGGGCATCTGCTATGGCCTGCAACTGATGGCGCATGGGCTGGGCGGCGAGGTGACACCCGGGGAGCAGGGCGAGTACGGGAAGGCGACCCTGAGAATCCTGACGCGGGAGGGATTGCTGGACGGCCTCGACGATAGCGAGCCGGTTTGGATGAGCCATCGAGACCGCGTCACGCGCCCACCGGCCGGATTCGCACTGATGGCCGAGACGGATACGTGTCCAGTGTCCGCCATCGGCGACCGAGCCCGCCGGTTGTATGGCGTGCAGTTTCATCCCGAGGTGGTCCACACGCGGCGCGGTAGGCGGGTGCTGGAGAATTTCCTGTTCGACATCTGCGGCTGTGTCCGGGATTGGGAACCATCGCGTCAGCTTCCCGAGATCGAACGTCAGATCCGGGAAATGGCAGCAGACCGGAACGTTTTGTTCTTCGCCAGCGGCGGCGTGGATTCGACGGTGGCGGTTGCGCTGTGCCTGCGGGCGTTGGGCCCGGGACGATTGCACGCAGCCTATGTCGATACCGGACTGATGCGCGAGGGCGAAACGGAATTTGTCCGCGCGACGTTCGAGAAGATGGCGGAAGGAATTTTCGAGGTAGTGGACGCGTCTGCGCAATTCCTTGGCGCATTGGACGGCGCGATGGAACCGGAGAGAAAACGACACATCATCGGCGAGGAATTTGTACGCGTTCAGGAAGCGATCCTCGAACGCGGCCATTTTCTCGACGGCCAGTGGATTCTTGGCCAAGGGACGATCTATCCCGACACGATTGAGTCCGGCGGAACGCAGCAGGCGGACCTGATCAAGACCCATCACAACCGCGTGGCGGGCATACAGCGGCTGATCGAACAGAATCGCTTGGTGGAACCGCTCCGCGATTTGTACAAGGACGAGGTTCGTACGATCGGACGGATGCTGGGAGTGCCGGACGCGCTGCTGGACCGTCATCCGTTCCCCGGCCCTGGGCTCGCCATTCGCTGCCTGTGTTCCGGCGAGCCCGGCGCGCTTCGGGCAATAGAAGACGGCATGTTCGTCGCGCCCGTGCGTACGGTGGGTGTTCAAGGCGACTCGCGAACTTACCGGTCGATGCTGGTAATCCCGCATCCGCCGTCCGAACGCTGGATCGATTCCGCTTCGGCCATCGTCAACCATCGCGCGGACGTGAATCGAGCCGTCAGCCGGTGTGCGGGGCTGGATGATCTGGAGTCGCTGTCCGTGCGTCCCAGCCGGCTTACGGCCGAAAGGCTGGACCGTCTTCGCGCCGCCGACGCGATCGTAAGGCGGATGGCGCTGGAATCGCATTTCGAAAACGAGACGTGGCAGTTTCCGGTAGTGCTGATTCCGCTGGGGTCCACTGAGCGGCCCGATTCCATTGTGCTGCGTCCGATTTATTCCGTCGACGGCATGACCGCCAGTCCGGTGCTGATGAGCGCGGCACTTCTGGAGCGTATGTCGAACGCCATCCTTGAAGTGGCCGGTGTATCGAGCGTCTTCTACGACCTGACCAGCAAGCCCCCGGCGACGATCGAGTGGGAGTAGTGTCCTAGAGTTTGCCCAGCACGCCCACCCACATCGCATTCACCAGCGAGTGTGTGACGATGGCGGCCCGTATCGATCCCGCGTGGCGGTAAGCCAATCCGCAGAAGACGCCCAACAGTACCGTCATCGCCACATGACGCCAGTTCGGAAACTGCCGGAAGCCGAGGTGGGCAAGCCCAAACAGTACGCTGGCCGCGGGCAGCCCGATCCAGCGTTGAATCAACCCGCGAAAGAAGAATTCTTCCGACAAGGCGACGAACCAGAGCGAGCCAAAGAACATGCCGAGGCCCTGGAGGGGACGCGGCTCCGGCGCACGAAGGTATCCCAGCGCCCAGCCGAGCGCCAGCCCCGGGCCGAGGAACAGAAGAAAGTATCGCGCGCCCGTGATCCAATCGGATCGCGACGGCCAGAACCCAAAACCAATACCCGGTTCCTTCGCGACTACGAGGAAAGCGGCGACCCCGCTGCGCACCCACATTGCGCGACCGAGGATGTGCCACTTCCCGCCATAGAAATCGCGAAATGCCGGGGACAAAAAGATTGCCGCCAGCGCAAACAGCAGAAGCAGGTCCGACGCTTTGCTTCGAGGCAGCGCGATCAGCCAAAGAGACGGCGCAAGCGACAGCAGAATCAACTGCGCCGCTTGTCCCGCCGAGAAAGTGTCGAACGAAGCAAGCGCGTAAGTGAGGACAGCTCCGCTGGCGAGAATCGCAAGCACGATGCGGAGTGAAGCCTGCCGGAACCGGTCCGACGACAGCAGGAACAGCAGTGCCGCTTCGATGACAAATGCGGCCGCAACCGGCACGGGCACTCCGCCCGGCAAATTCATCCCTTCATCCTAAGCGTCGCCTTGCGTGAGAAACGCGACGTAAGTTCGGGGAAGTAGTGTCCGTACCGCCAGAGGACACCCAGGACAAAGATGGCCGTGAAGGCCAGCACTTTCAGATACGTGTTCGGTATGGCCAGCGTCGCCAAATACGAGACCACCGACAGGCTGACCATCGTCAGCAATGCGTTGCGCACGTCGTGCGCTTCGTCGTCCACCAGCCGGACGGCCAATACGGACCGCACGGCGAAGGTAATCGAATAGCTGAACGCTCCGGCCATGGCGGCCCCGGCCGCGCCATACTTGCCCACGGCCCAGATCGTCAGCGGCATAAACAGGCCCGTCTCCAGAATGCGCGTCCGGACCTCGAGATCGGGCCGCCCGATGCCGAACAACAGTGGCGTTACGGAGCGCGTCCAGCCGCGGCAGATGGCGAGAACCGCCAACGCCTCCAGCAGTGGAATCGCGGCGTCCCAACGGCTGCCATAGACGAAGCGAATGATCTCGCCCGCCGCCAGCCGCATGGGTAGAATCGACAACGCCAGGATTGTGAATGTCAGCACGATCCCACGCGCCGCAAGCCGAGCCGCCTTTCCCTGCCCTTCGCCCTTGGCGCGCGAAATCGCCGGAAACATCACCTCGCCAATCGACGAATGGACGATCGTCAGCGGCAGCGTTGCCAGCCGGTACGCCACCACGTATGCGCCGAGAATGGCGACGCCCAGCATCTTGCCGACAACAAAGTTGTCGAACTGCGTCATCGCAAAGTCGAACAGGCCGACGAAGTAGAACTGCCTGCCGAAAGAGAACGAGTCCTTCATCAGGCTCCGGTCAAAGTGGAATCGCGGCCGGTACGGGTGCAGCAAATACGACAGCGGAACGCAGAGCAACTGTGCCGCCACCTGCCCCAGCACCAGCGCCCAGACATCCCGCGTCACCAGTGCGATGCCGATGGAGATCAGCGTGGCCAGCAGTTCACTGATCACGCGGAACATCGCGATGTTGCGGTATGAGACGGACTTTCGAAGCAGCACCAGGCCGATGTTCTGGAAGCCTTGAATCGCGGGAGTAAGTGCGCTGGCCATCAGCAGCGGCGCAAGGCGAGGCTCGCCGAAGTACTGTGCCACTGGATAGGAGATCGCCATCAGCGCGGCCGACAGCAGAATCCGCCGCACCAGGTCGCCTGTCCAGCAACTGTCGATCAGGGGCCGGGCACTCTCTCCGTCGTCAAACTTGCGGACGATCAGGCTCTGCGAGAGACCGAGGTAGGTGAAGACGCTGAGCCCGGCAACGACCGAGGCAGAGAGGCCGAACAGGCCGTAGTCGCTGCTGGATAACAGGCGGGCCAGGATCGGCGCGCGTGCAAAGCCGATGATGAAGCTGACGGCTGTGGCGAGCGTCGTGTAGGTGACGGCCGTCTTTACTCTGCCGCCTTCAACGGCGCGCGCAGGAGGGTCAGGCACGGAATTGCTGTTGCGAGGGTTTCAATGGGTTCGTCCGCGGCGGGACACTCGGCAGGCCGGCGGAGTTCCACTGGCGCTCTTTCAATTATATGATCGGTAGCCATGAAACTGCTCTGCGTTATTGGCGTGGCGGGCGTGGTGCTGGCGCAACCGTCCTACGAGAATCCGGTGAAGAAGCTGCTGAAGGAGGGCAAGCCAGTGATTGGCGCGACAATCTCCATGCCCAGCGTGGAAGCCTCCACCCTCGCCGCCAGCCTGGGCTTCGATTTCCTGTGGATCGAGATGGAGCATTCGCCCATCGGGCTGGAGACCGCCCGGAACATGATTCTGGCGACCCGGGGCTTGAAGGCGGTGCCCTTCATCCGCGTTCCCGTGAACGAACTCTGGACTGCCAAGCGCGCTTTGGACATCGGCGCGCTAGGCGTGATTTTCCCATTTACATCGACGCCGGAGCTTGCCCGTCAAGCCGCCGCCGCGACGCACTACCCCAGCGCGAAAGGACGCCGCGGCTTCGGCCCCCGGCTGGCGGAAATGCGATGGCCGATTCCCGAAGGCTATGCCGAGTTCGCGAACGAGAACGTGCTGACGGTGATCATCATTGAGGAGGGCCGGGCCGTCGAGAGAATCGACGAGATCGCGCAGACGCCGGGCATCGACGTAATGTTCATCGGGACCAGCGACCTTTCCTACTCACTGGGGCATGGCGGGCAGATGGCGCATCCGGTGGTGCGCGGGGCGATCGACAAAGTGCTCGCCGCGGGGCGCAAGTACAAGGTTCCGGTGGGACGGCCAATCCGAAGCCCGGAGGATGCGCGCGCAGCGATCAAGGACGGGTTCCTCTTTCTGCAGGGCGTCGCCGACGTGGTGATGATGACGAACGGCGCGAAACCTTTCCTCGACGAGCTGGGTAAGACCATCGATCCGAAGACAAAGTCCACTTACTAGCATGGGCCGCTTCTTCGAAGACTTTTCAGCGGGTGAGACGTTCAACACGCGATCGCGCACGGTGACGGAATCCGACGTCGTTCAGTTCGCGGCGCTGACGGGCGATTTCACCTTCCTGCACATCGATTCCGTTCGGGCCGCCGCGACGCCGTTTGGCCAGCGGATCGCGCATGGCGCACTGATCTACAGCTACTCGATCGGGCTGACGACGCAGATGAATCTGTTGGAAGACACGGTGATCGCCTTCTATGGGCTGGACCGTCTACGCGCGGTCAGGCCCACCTTCTTCGGCGACACGATCCGCGTGGAGAAGCGTGTGGCCGCGCTTGACTCGAAGGAAAAAGGCGGGTTGATCACCTTCGACACGCAGGTGCTGAACCAGCATGGCGAGCCGGTAATGATCTACGTCGACAAGGTCTTGGTTCGCCAAAGAAACGTACGCTGAAGCCGCGCAGGTGTTGCCGCCCGCTGTCCCAATCGCCGATAGTGAGGAAGGGCACTCCCAAGCGATGGACACGGCTGCGCAATGGACGGCATCCTCTTTCTTACCGAACTCGTCGGACTCAGCGTCTACGACCTCAAGGGCCGCAGGATCGGCCGCGTCCGGGATGCCGCTGTCGTTCCGCTGATCGATCCCAGCCGCATCGACCGGTTTCTGATTGGCGTCGGCGCCACTTGGCTTTCCATCCGGTATGACCAGGTCCGCGAAATTTCGCTGCACGGCATCCGGCTGGCGGACGAGAATCTGACGCCTTATCATTCCGACGACGAGTACATTCTTCGGGTCGTGCGCGACCTGCTGGACCAGCAGATCATCGACGCCGAAGGCCGCAAGGTCGTGCGCGTAACGGACGTCACATTCCGGCTGGAGCGGCAGCCAGGCGGTGACGTTCTGCTGATCGAAGATATCGATATCGGATTGCGCTCCGTCATTCGCCGCCTGGTGCAGGGAGTTCTTCCCGCATCCTGGGTTCGCAAGATTCAAGCGCCGATCCGGCCGCATTCTATCGATTGGGCCAAATGCAGCATCCTTGAATCGGACCCGATGCGTCGTCTGCGTTTGAATGTCTCCAACCGGCTTCTTGAGGGGATGCACCCCGCCGATCTTGCCGACATCGTCGAGGAGTTGGGGCCCGACGACCGCGAGGCGATCTTCGCCGGACTGGACAACGAAACCGCCGCGGAAACGCTGTCGGAAGTCGATCCGGATCTGCAGGCCAGCATCCTTGAATCGCTGGAAGCCGGCAAGGCGGCGGGGATTGTCGAGGAGATGTCGCCGGACGACGCCCGGGATCTGCTGCTGGAGTTGGATGGCGATGCGGCGGAAGATATTCTCGACGAGTTTGAGCCGGACGAGAAAGAGGAGATGGAAGAGCTTCTGGAATTCCGCGCCGGCACGGCGGGCGGCATCATGAACACCGAGTATGTGGCGCTGCCCGCGGCATCGACGGTGGAGGATGCGTTGAAGGCATTGGTCGAGAACGAGGATGTGCTGGAGAATCTGAACACGCTGTTCCTCACCGGACCGGCGGACCGGTTGACCGCAGTGGTTCCGCTGGCGCGACTGCTGCTTCAGAGCTCCTCCACTCCATTGGCGTCGCTCGCGTCGGAGTCGCTGATCAAGGCGAAGATCGGGGACCGCCACAGCCGCGTTGCGGAGCTTTTCGACAAGTACAACCTGTTGTGCCTGCCCGTCGTCGACGACGATGGAGTGCTGGCGGGAGTGATCACGGCCGACGACATCATTTCGCTTCTGAGGAACGAGTGATTCGCGCGTTCAGCCGGTTGCGCTACCACATCGCCGTCTTCTTTTCCGTCATCGGGCCGGGATTTATCACGGCGGTGGTGGACAACGACGCGGGCGGCATCTACACGTACTCGCAGGCGGGCGCGAAGTACGGCTATCTGCCGCTGTGGACTCTGCTGCCGATCATGCTGCTGCTGATCGTCGCGCAGGAAATGTGCAGCCGCATGGGCGCGGTAACTGGCAAGGGCCTTTCGGATCTCATCCGCGAAGAGTTCGGCCTCCGGACTACGTTCGCCATGATGGCGCTGCTGGTGGGAGCGAACCTGACGAATGTGATGGCGAACTTCGCGGGCATCGCCAGTTCACTGGAACTGTTTCACATCAGCCGGTATATCTCGGTTCCGATTGGCGCGGTTTTTGTCTGGGTGCTGGTGGTCAAGGGCACGTATGACCGGATCGAGAAAGTCTTTCTCTTTGCCACCGTTCTCTACGTCTTCTATATCGCCTCCGGGATTCTGGTAAAGCCAGACTGGAAGGAAGCGGCCATCTACTCCGTGCGGCCCGTGCTGATGCTGGACCCCGGCTACATCACGATGCTGATTGGAATGGTGGGCACATCGGTTGCGCCGTGGATGCAGTTCTATCTTCAGGCTGCGGTGGTGGAAAAAGGAATCTCCGCGAAGGACTACCGGGAGTCCCGTATTGAGGTCATCGTAGGCTGCATCGTGATGACCGTCATTGCGTTCTTCATCATCGTCGCGTGCGCGGGCGCCATTGGCTCGGTCGCCCCGCGTGACATCAATGACGCCGCCGACGCCGCGTTGGGACTGAAACCTTTTGGAGAGTATGCGTTCCTGTTGTTCGCCGCCGGGTTGTTGAACGCCTCCGTTTTCGCGGCCTGCATCTTGCCGCTGTCGACCGCCTACACGGTGTGCGAGGGCCTGGGCTTTGAATCGGGCGTCAACCGGACCTTCGGCGAGGCGCCTATCTTCTACGGCCTGTTCACGTTCCTGATCGTCGCGGGCGCGGGCGTAATTCTGATTCCGAAGTTTCCTTTGGTGCCGATGATTCTGTTCAGCCAGGTGCTGAACGGCGTGCTGCTGCCCTTCGTGCTGATCTTCCAGATCTTGCTGGTGAACAAGCGGCGGATCATGAAAGATTGGGTGAATTCGCGCACCTACAACTTCGTGGCGTGGGTGGCGGTGGCGGTGATGATCGGCCTGACGCTGACGCTGGTGGCCATCACGATCCGCGACATCGCCGCTTAACGGCGTCCGGCCAGCCAATCGCTATAATCAGGGATCACATGCTGGCAGCGTGCGGACTTTCGGACCCCGGGTGTGTCCGCAGCAACAACGAAGATTTCCTTTTTCTCGACGAGGAATTGGGACTGTTTATCGTGGCCGACGGAATGGGCGGCGCGCAGGGCGGTGAACATGCATCGCGCCTCGCAACCGAATTTGTCGTCGACCGGATTCGCGCATCGAAGTCGCACGATTTGGCCACGCTGACGAGAAGCATCGAAGACGCCAATCGCGCCGTGATGGAGGCGGCCAGCAAGTCGTCGATGCTGGAAGGCATGGGCACGACCCTGGTCGCGATGCTGGCCAAACCGGCTCCAGCGGGGGACGCGTCGCCCTTGCTAATCGCGAGTGTCGGCGACAGCCGGGGCTATGTCCATAGCGCGAACCGGTTCTCCAGAATCACCGAAGATCAAACCTGGGTCAATGAAATTGGCCGGCAAGTGCTGACCGAAGAGGCTCTGCGGACGCATCCCATGCGGCACGTGCTGACGATGGCCGTCGGAGTGAGCCAACCGCTGCGCGTCAATACTTATGAGGTGAGCCTCGCGCCCGGCGAAACCTTGCTTCTATCGAGCGACGGACTGCACGGAGTGCTTTCCGATGAGGCGATGTCCGCCATTCTGCAAAGCACCGCCGGACTGGACGTCAAGTGCGGCGTACTGATCCAGGCCGCGCGGGAAGCGGGCGGCCCGGACAACATCACGGCACTGCTCGCAATGCCGCGTTAGGGGCATCTTAAGAGAGTTCTGGTAAACTCAGAACTGTTAGCCGTGGGCGGCTAGCTCAGTTGGGAGAGCACCACGTTCGCAACGTGGGGGTCGTGGGTTCGATTCCCTCGCCGTCCACCAAATTCACTTTCCCTCCCGTTCCCAGACCTTACCCATCTTTGCGAATTCGATGAATTGGTCTAGCGTGTTGTTTGCCCGCAACTCGACGACGCCTGGCGTGTCCTTCAACATCACAGCCCCGGCCAGCGATGGAACTCCGTTGAAGCCGATAGCTTTCAGATGGCGCTTCGCATCCCAGAGAAACGCAAGCGCGTCGGGATGTTTCGCAAACGCCGCATCGCCTTCTGTGCCCGCCAGCACTGCGACAGCCTCAAACAGTATCGAGGGCGAGGTATTCAACGCCGCGTCCACCGGATGCATCCTTCCACCGGCGTCCGCCACCCCGCCCACCTTCGGAGCGATCAACGCGTGCATCGCTCCTTCTTTTTTCAATACGCGGGTCAGCGACTCGAGAAGCTTGGGATCAAATCCCGGTCCGAGAAGGATGCCGACGTTGCGGCCCTTCAGCGTCGGCTGATACTTTCCGTACAGGCGCAGCGCCGGGCTGGCCTTCAACGAAATGGGTTCGCGTGCGGGCTGTACTTTGTCGGCCTGGCCCTTCATTCCCAGATCGTCGGCGACACTCGCGCCGAGTCCTTCATCGATCAGATTCAAATGCCCCAGCATCCGGCGGCGGATCGACAGTGCTTCCACCTTGCCCAGTTCGAACACAAGCGCATCGTGAATGTGTTTCCGTTCCTGCGGAGTGACGGAAAGATAGAACAAGCGCGCCTGCGAATAGTGGTCCGCGAACGACTCCGCGCGCAGCCGGACCTTGTGCCCTTCCGTCGCGGTTGGGTAAGTACGGAACCCGCGCTCCGCCGACTCGCGCGGACCGTCAGTGTCGATTGAATTGGGTTCGTAGTTCGCGCGGCCCTTCGGTACTTCCATCTGCATGATCCCGTCCCGCTGCATATTCGCGAACGGGCACTTTGGCCGGTTGATGGGAATCTGATGAAAATTGGGGCCGCCCAGACGGCTGAGTTGCGTATCCAGGTACGAGAATAGGCGTCCCTGCAGAAGTGGATCGTCGCTGAAGTCGATGCCGGGCACAATATGGCTGGGGCAGTACGCCACTTGTTCCGTCTCGGCAAAAAAGTTGTCGGGATTGCGGTCCAGCACCATCTTCCCAACCTTCTCCAGCGGGACGTGCTCTTCGGGAATCAGCTTTGTCGCATCGAGAACATCGAACTCGAATTCGTCGGCGGTTTTCTGATCGAAGATCTGAAACGCGAGATCGAACTCCGGATAGTGGCCCTTCGCGATCGCCTCGTATAGATCGCGCCGGTGGTAGTCCTGGTCGGCGCCGCAAATCTTTACGGCCTCGTCCCAAAGCACGGCGCTGGTGCCGATCACGGGACGCCAGTGGAATTTGACGAAGCGGCTCTCGCCAGCCTTGTCGATTAGCCGGAAGGTGTGGATGCCGAAGCCTTCCATCATGCGCAGCGAACGCGGAATCGTGCGGTCCGACATGATCCACATCACCATGTGCATCGATTCCGGCATCAGGGAAATGAAGTCCCAGAAGGTGTCGTGGGCCGACCCATTCTGCGGGTAGCCGCGGTCGGCTTCCATCTTCACTGAATGCACCACGTCGGGAAACTTCATCGCGTCCTGGATGAAGAACACCGGGACGTTATTGCCGACCAGGTCAAAGTTTCCTTCCTGCGTGTAAAACTTTACTGCGAAACCGCGAACGTCGCGCGGTAGATCGACGGAGCCCGCACCGCCTGCCACGGTCGAGAATCGAGTGAATACCGGGGTGCGAATGCCGGGGTCTGAAAGAAAGTGCGCCCGGGTAACTTTGGCCATCGACTTGTACGGCTGAAAGTAGCCATGCGCCCCGGAACCGCGCGCGTGCACGATTCTCTCTGGAATGCGTTCGTGGTCGAAATGGTTGATTTTCTCGCGAAGAATGAAGTCTTCAAGCAGAGTGGCGCCGCGCGGACCGGCCTTGAGAGAGTTCTGATTGTCGCTAAGCGGCACTCCCTGATTCGTGCTGATCGTTTGCTGGCCGGGTTTGGCCTGCTGATGGAGTTCGCCGCCGGCGGCAGTGCCGGCCGCCTTCGATTCGGCGCCTTTACGCGGGCGCGATGGTGGGAGGTTCTTCTTGGCCATATTCCAACAAGCAGAGCAGATCGAGTTCCAAACCGCCACCCCTGCCCGCTATGATGCGGCTGGGCGGTATGAAAACTTACGTCGCATTGCTTCGCGCCGTCAATGTTGGCGGCACCGGGAAGCTTCCCATGGCCGACCTGAAACGCATCTGTATCGAGTGCGGCTTTGCCAATGTGGAGACCTACATCGCCAGCGGCAACGTGGTCCTGGACAGCGGCAAGACGGAGCGCCAAGTGAAGTCGGCCCTGGAGGCTGCGCTAAGCATCTACGCTGGCAAGCCGGCTGGCGTCATGGTTCGAACCACTGCGGAGATGGAGGAAGTTCTGACGGGAAATCCGTTTCCGGAGACCGCGCCGAACCGCACCGTCGCTGCGTTTCTCGAAGGACCGCCCGACGCCAGAACGATGCAGAGCGTCAGCGGCCTAGCCGATGAGCGAATCGCATTGGGGCGTCGCGAAATCTACATCGCCTATGGGGCCGGCATGGGGCAATCGAAATTGAAACTTCCGGCGGCTGCCGCTGGAACGGCGCGGAACATGAACACCGTGGCCAAGCTGGCGATGATGGCGAAGCGTCACGATCGCTAAAGATCGATCCGGCGAAGTCTCAGCGCGTTGGCGATTACCGATACCGAACTGAAGGTCATGGCCGCGCTGGCCAGCATCGGACTCAGGACGATCCCGAAGAACGGATACAGAAGGCCCGCCGCGATGGGTACACCCAGCGCGTTGTATGCGAACGCGAAGAAAAGGTTTTGCCGAATGTTCTTCATCGTCGCTTCGCTTAGCCGCCGCGCACGCACGATGCCGCGCAGATCGCCCTTCACCAGAGTGACGCCCGCGCTCTCCATCGCGATATCCGTCCCCGTGCCCATGGCGATTCCGACGTCGGCCTGCGTCAGCCCCGGCGCATCGTTCACGCCATCACCCGCCATCGCAACCTTGTGTCCACCCGCCTGCAACTGCTTCACGATGTCCGCCTTCCCGTCCGGCAGCACGCCCGCATGCACTTCATCAATGCCCAACTGCCGCGCCACCGCTTCGGCAGTCGCACGGTTATCGCCGGTCAGCATCGCGACGTGAATGCCGGCTTCGCGCAGGGAGGCAAGCGCATCCCGCGACGATGCTTTGATCGGATCCGCCACGCTAAGCAATCCTGCCGCCTGGCCATCCACTGCAATAAACATGACGGTCTGCGCTTCTTTCCGCAGACTCTCCGCACGGACCTCCAAGTCCGCATGGCCGATACCCTCCGACTCCAGCAGCGCCGAGTTCCCGATCAGGATGCGCTTGCCCTCCAGAGAGCCAGCAATTCCCTTCCCCGTGACGGACTCAAAGTCCTGAACGTCCGATGGCTGAATGCCTTTCTCTTCCGCGCCGTGAAGAATCGCCTGTGCGAGGGGATGCTCACTCCCGCGTTCGAGGCTGGCTGCAATTCGCAGAAGTTCGTTCTCGTCCCGGTTCCCCGTAGCAACAACGGAGATCAGCTTCGGCTTGCCTTCGGTCAACGTCCCGGTTTTGTCGACGACCAAACGATCTACCTTTTCAAGCGTCTCCAGCGCCTCCGCTCTTCGAATCAAAACACCCGCCTGTGCACCGCGGCCCGTGCCCACCATGATCGACATGGGCGTCGCCAGGCCAAGTGCGCAAGGGCAAGCGATGATCAGGACTGCGACGGCATTGACGAGTCCATGAGCCATGCGCGGTTCCGGACCGAAGAATCCCCACACGACAAACGTGACGGCCGCGGTAAGCAGGACCGCCGGGACAAACCAAGCGGAGACTCGATCCGCCATCCGCTGAATCGGCGCGCGCGTTCGCTGCGCTTCGCTAACCATGCGGACAATCTGCGCCAGCACGGTATCGGCTCCGACGCGCTCGGCCTGCATCACCAAACCGCCAGTGCCGTTTACAGTGCCTCCGGTGACCTTGCCGCCGGCTTCCTTCTCCACAGGAAGCGGCTCGCCGGTTAACATCGACTCGTCGACCGGGCTGCGGCCTTCAAGCACCACCCCATCGACGGGAACCTTCTCGCCCGGACGCACGCGAAGGCGGTCCCCAATCGCGATGCGCTCCAGAGGCACGTCCTCTTCAGTTCCGTCTTCCTTCAGCAGCCGCGCCATCTTCGGCGCCATTCCCAGTAGTCCCTTGATCGCACTGGACGTCTGGCTACGCGCGCGTAGTTCCAGAACCTGCCCCAGCAGCACGAGAGTGATGATGACCGCCGCAGGCTCAAAATACAGCGGCACCGCGCCATGCGAATAGAACGATGCGGGAATCGCCGACGGAAACAATGTGGCAATCACGCTGTAGACGAACGCCGCGCCCGTGCCGATGGCAATCAGCGTGAACATGTTCAAGCTGCGGTTCCGGATCGACATCCACCCACGCTCAAAGAACGGCCATCCTGCCCACAGGACGACGGGCGCCGCCAACGCGAACTGGACCGAGGGCACAAGAACGGGTCCCAGCCATTTCTGCAGAGGCATGGAAGGGAGCATCTCCGAGACCATCAGCGCCAACAGCGGTATCGACAGTGCGACGCTGATCCAGAAGCGGCGGGTCATGTCGATCAGTTCGTGATTCACCTCCTCGCCCGTCACTTCGCGCGGCTCTAACGCCATGCCGCACTTGGGGCAGGAACCGGGGCCCATCTGGCTGACCTCCGGGTCCATCGGGCAGATGTACTCCACCTGATCCGAACCAGCGGGCGCAGGGTCGGCGGGCGTCTCTGTCAGAAATTTTTCCGGTTCGGCCTTGAACCGCTCCAGGCAGGAGGGGTTGCAGAAATAGTAGGTCGTGTCCTTGAACCGATGTGAGCCGGCGGCTGAATCGGGCTCAACCGTCATCCCGCAGACGGGGTCGATGTGTTCGGGTTCCGTTTTTGCCGGCGCGGTGGCGGTATTTTCAGTGGGCACACACGTATCCTAACCGGCGTTCGATTCCGCCAGTGGGTGCGGCGCTTGTTTCCGCGCGGCTATTTGCCGGCGTACTGGGACGGATTGGCGTCGAAATTCGTCTTGCAGGCAGTGGCGCAGAAGTAGTAGGTTGTGCCCTCGTGCTCACTCTTGCCAGCGGCTGTATCCGGATCGATCTTCATCTTGCAGACCGGGTCAATTACCATCTCGTTGCTCCTCCGGGCACCGCGCGGGCGTCCCGCTGAACACGATGATACTTCCTCCCGCGGAGCTGCGGCATATTTAGCGGCCGAAGCGGAAGATCGCGGCGTCTGAGTTCACCTTCCCTTCGAACAGATCCGCCAGAATGCGTGCCGCCATTAAACTGAATGTGATTCCGTTGCCGCCGAACCCGAGCGCGAAGTAGCCCTTCTCGAACTCCGGGCTTTCACCGATGTACGCCAGACCATCCGCGGTGTGGCCGAACGCGCCGGCCCAAGCGAACGCCACATCAACCTCCGGCGATTCCGGGATCAGTCGCTTGAACTGCTTTAGGATCGCCCGGCACTTCGCCCGAACACGTGCGTCGCGACGCTCGCCGTTCTGCACTTCGTCGTCGGCCCCGCCCAGAATGATCCGCCTGTCGCCGGTCGTCCGCGCGTAGAGGTAGGCATCGCCACTTTCCCAAAGCAACGCCCGGTCGCGCCACCAGTCCAGGTTCATTGGTTCGGATACCAGGGCGTAGGTACTGCTGATCTTCATGATTTTCTCTCGCAGCACTTCGCGGCTTTCGTATCCGGTAGCGAAGAAAACGCGGCGGGCGCTGATGGTTGTTCCGCGCTCAGTGCGCGCCAGCACCGTACGTTTTCTGTGGACAAACCGGATGACGTTCGTGCGGTCGAAGATACGCGCCCCGCGCGATCTCGCCCGTTCCAGCAGCCGGTTCGTTAGCCGGTACGGATCGACTGCCGCTCCAACCGCGGACCGGATCGCCGCCGGTCGAGCGATGCCATGCCGCTCAAGTAACTTCGACTTATCCAACCAGCGCACATCCAGGCCGGCGGTAACTCGAGCCTCATACTCGCGCCGAAGTGCGGGGACATGAGCTGCGTTCTTAGCGACCATGACGCTGGGATGCTGCGCGAAGCCGCTATCTTTTCCGGCCAGCCGTTTCAACCGCTGGACTGCCTCCACCCCCAGCCAGTACGCGCGTTCGGCATGTTCAACGCCGACCTTTTTCTTCAACTCGCAAAGCGGGACATCGATCTCGTATTGCAGGAGCCCGGTCGAAGCGCCCGTGGAGCCGAAGGCGACGTGACGGCGGTCTACGACGACAGTGTCGATGCTACGGCGTACAAGCTCGTCAGCGAGGAGTGCGGCGGAAATCCCAGCGCCGACGACAAGTGCGTCGCAGGTTATGTTCTCCTCCAGCGCTGGCAGAACATTCGTGAGTCCGTTGCGGACGATCCAGAAGGGCAGGCCCGAACGAAGGTTCATCGGCAACTCACTCTAATCAGTATCAGGCGCTGGCGGCGAGTGGCCTTCGGATGGGGTTGCGCTAGTTCCCAAGTTTCAGCTCGGAAAAGAAGCCCCAATCGAAAATCGCTGTGCCGTCCGCGTCTACGGCGACTTGAATCACCACCGGCGTCCCTGCCCAAGGAGTGAGATCGACCGACCCGGTGTTACTTCCAGGCACTTGCCGGTAGGCATCAAACACTTCCTGGCCATTGACGAAAACATGGAAGGATGCGCCGGAATAGAGGATCGAATTGCGATCAAAGAGAGGAAGTGGATCAAGTAGACCGTAGTTGAAGCTGAGGGTTCTTACCTCGTCAGCTAGTCTGAGCGCCCAGCTGGTATAGATCCGGCCCCTGGTGGGCGGTTGAATATGGAGAGCCTTAGGGATCTCGACACCATCGCTGACTCCGGACCGCACGACGGCGTTGTCAGCGTCGCGATACGGGCTGGGAAGGCTGTCGAACGTCCGCCGGAAACTCCGAAACGGAATGTCGACCAAGTCCTTGCCAAGTTCGGGTAAAGCGGGTTCGACCGCGAAGACAGCCAAGCGGCCAGGCGCATTGAGCATCGTCTCGAGAACACTCGGATCCGCAGTAGCTTCCAGTACCGACCCCTTGCTGACTCCGAATGGCTGCTCTTGTGGAAAGTAAATGCGCAATGGCGTTGCGGGGCGCTGCCCGGACGCAACCACGCGGACATTCGACCAGCAGGTGACGGCGTTGAATGGATTCCCGGTGGCGGACGGCCCGCCGATCAGGCGCAATCGAATGGTTTGGCCGCGCCAGCGAGTCAGATTCAGCTCCTGGTTATGCCAATCTCCAACGGCATAGTAGTCGCGCCAGATCTCTTCACCATTCACCCAGACTGCGAACAGTGCCGGCGTGGTTCTAGCGGTCGAATCTGCAAGAGCGACGTCTAAGTTCAGAGACGCCGCCGGTGCGTCGGGAACCGTCAACGTGTACTCAACAAAGACGACCCCGCCGTAAATTCGTTGGTACGGCGGGTGCATGATCAAAGCTGAGTTGCGGACCCGTTCACCCACCACAACCGGCGAAGTAGCGACAGTGGCGCCATTCACCAGGGCAAAATCTCCAAAGCCACGGTAGAAAGTACCCTTTACCGCCCGGCGAAGCTCGCCGACGAAGTTGAACGGCGGTGGTGCGTTGACCTCAACGTGCAACACGGCGAAGTCTTTGTCGAAAAATGAATCTGGAGCTATATGGACGCTCTCCGGAACGCTGGTTACGTGAAGCTGCTCCGCATCGGGAGTAAGCTCCTCTTCTAGCCAGTACTCCGCCGTTGGATCCAATCCAATAAGTGCGCCAGCGCGGTACGCAGGCCAGTCACGGATGTGCCGGTTCTCCACGACCCTCGACGTTGTGTTCCGTGTCCGCTGATATATGACACGGTCGTTGACCAAAAGGCGGCGCTGGTTGTCCTTGTCCTCGACTACAGCGGTCGTTTGGCCATCGGAACTCCGGTAGCGGAAAACGGCTTCGTCCCAGTCGCTATCCCAGTCCGGTCGAAAGCCGTGTTGCTGCCATAGCTTCATCTGCTGAAGCAACCGCAGCATCCGCGGGCGTGACGATGAGAAATCCTCACGGCCCGACACCGGCGCGGTCGGCAGAATGCCTTGTCCTTCGTAGCGACGAAGATAAGAGAGAAACTCATTCTCATCGGGCGCTGGCTGATCCAGAAAGCCGAAGGATCGAGTCCGGTCTCCGAACAAGAAAGTTCCCAAGGCGTGGGAAGGATAGTCGGAACTCCAGCGTTGTGCGAATTGAATGTAAGGAGAAACAGGCTCAGTCAGGCTCTCGTATCCGAGGGCCACTCCAGGGAAGGCTTCGTGAACCTCGGCCAAGAATCGGCTGATCCCCTGGATTGTATTCTCCCCTTCCACCAATCCATTGCCATCGTTCTGGATCGTCCCGCCCGCATCGAGATGAATCGCGTCGGGACGTAGCCGCTCAATCGCCGGACGGATGCTGTCGATAAATAGCTTGCGGTAGACCGCCGAGTTAGGGCTGATGTACGCTACCCGCCGCTCATCGCCCTCGGGCAAGTCCCAGAGCCAGCCAATTCTTTCCTTTGTATTTGGCAGCCGCAACTGAGAATCCTGCACAAGCGGATAATTGGGATTCGTCTCCGATACGCCCAGCGCGTTTGCGTGAAGCATGATGCGGAATCCGAGTTCGCGAGCTTTTTCAATGAATGACGTGGCGTCGTCAGATGGGGAATAGTTGGGATAGTCCCGGTCAAACCCGGCCTTGCGCCAGGGAACGAGATAGAGCAACGTGCGGGTGGCATCCAGCCGGCTGGCTAGTTCATCCAGCACCTGCGCATCCAGAAAGAGAATCGTGACGACTGCGCCAATGTCTTTCGTCCACGCTGCAGTGGCCGGTGGCGTAGCTTCCCGCGCCCGCCAACGCTCCTTGTAGTACGCAGCAGGTTGGTGCCAGTCCGACGCGAAAGCCTTCCAGCGAAGCTCCAGTTCCGGCACGGTTGTAGCCGCTTCCCACGGCGCAACCGCGAAAATCTCGAAACCGAAATCGAGGTTGCCATTCAGACGCGAAGCGTTTAGCCGCTTGAAAGCAGGCGTCGATTCGCGGGCGTAGCCAAGTAAGCTGCCCTTCTGGCTTTCGTAGACGACAAACTGAGATTCCCAGTGAGTTGGATAGTCCAGTCCGACGACTTCAAGCTGTGTGTCCCGGTCGTAGACGATTCCAGCCTGTCCTGGAATAATCAACTTGCCCTTGTCTAAGTCGAAACCAAAAATACCCCACTGGGCACTCTGCACGCCAGCCTGATTGCTGTGGGCCACAATCCGGACGATCATCTCGTCGCTTGCAGGATCTATTCCAATTTGAAGTTCGGCGGTCCGCACGCCGTCGGAAAACGCAATCCGGGCACCCGCCCCGCCCAGCGGATCGGCGGCCAAGCGCCATGCGCCAGCGGTTAGTCCGCCTGAACCAGGCGAATCCATCATGCTGACAATCATCCACGGTGGGCCGGCCTGGACGATGTACTCTTCGGCGGTCGTCTTGTTGAAGAACGACGTGACAGCTCCGGAATCGAACTTGACGCGGAGGCTCGACGTCTCCACGGTCAAGCGCCCGGCGGAGTCCAGAGTTACCTGTGCGGCAGCATCGCCGCAAAACAAGGCGAAGAAACATAGAAAGCACCGAGCGATTCCAGAGTAATCTTTGAAGCGATTCATTCGGCGGTGAGAATAGAATAGCTCCATCGCGGGTTCTGCCCAAGGCTTTTCTGTAGCGGGTGGACCAGTACTAGTTCGAACCCGCCCGCAGGGCCAGAATCTCTTCGACCGCCTCCGGTAGCGACTTCTGGATCTCGTGTCGTGGACTGTAGGAAATCAACCGTCGCGCCTTGGAAATGTCGGCGATCGAATAAAGCAACTCTCCCGGCGGGGCGGCTTCCATTCGCGGGCTGACGCGGGTGCCCAGTGTCGCCTGTAGTATCTCGAAGATTTGTCTTACAGTAGTCGCCCGGCCCGTTCCCAAGTTCAGCGTCACGCCGCTAATCGGGGCATCCATTGCGTTCACAAAACCCTGCGCAATGTCCTCCACATGGACGAAATCTCGTGCCTGCCGCCCGTCTCCGTAGATCACCGGTGCCTCGCCCTCTGCAAGCCGGTTGACGAAAATCGTAACTACCCCAACATAAGGGCTTAGGGTTTGTCCAGGCCCGTAAGTGTTAAACAAGCGCAGAACGACGCTTTCCATCCCATACTTGGCAGCCAGCAGATGAGTTAGCTGCTCAGTAGCTAGTTTCGAGATTCCATAAGGCGCGACAGGCTGAGTGGGATGCGTTTCAGGAATCGGTGTGGGACTGTCACTGTCACTGTAGACGCCCATACTGGACGCCGAGAGGACCTTGCGCACGGTGCCGGAGTCCGCGGCGGCCCTCAGGATTGACGCGGTTCCGACAACATTCACCGAAGCATCGTCCACCACAAATTCAAAGGAAGACCGGATCGCCACGCGTGCGGCGAGATGGAAGAGAATGTCGCAACCGGCGAGAGCTTCTTTACAAGCGGCGGAATCGCGAATATCGCCGACGATGAGTTTCGCTCCATTCGCCACGCGACCGGCCTTGCCGACGGAGAGATTGTCCAAGACGCTAACCTCCATCCCGAGGTCGAGCAGCCGCGTCGTCAGCGCGGAGCCGATGAAGCCCGCACCCCCAGTGACGCACGCCCGCTTGAAGGATAAAGACATCACGCTATTTTCGGCCATACCGCCCGTCGAAGCAACAGAATTCAATCTCACGATTCGGCATTCAGCCCTTAGACTGAAGGTGTACGGATGCCGCCAATGAGATCACTCTTTCTTTTCGTTTTAGCGTTTGCGCCGGTCATCTTCGGCCAGTCTCCCTATTTGCCTTTGGCAGAGGGCAACAAATGGACTCTGAAGAATGGCGGTTCGAAGCGGCCCCTCGTGATTGAAGTGCTCGGGCAGGAGGAATCGGCATTCCGCGTCCGCTTTGCATCCCCCTATGCCACCAACGAATGGATGCTGGAGCCGAAGGGCGACAAGTACTTCATGACCAAGTTCGGCGCTAACGGGCAATTTATGGACCTCCCCGCGGACACCCTCTACTTCGACTTTGGCGCCAGTGAGGGTACTGAGTGGAAGAATGTCATCGGCAAGATGAAGGTTGTGCGCAAGGACGGTGATAGCATGCTGATCCAGCAGGACAGCAAAGGCGGAAAGCTGCTGTTCGGGTTCGAGCCGGGCAAAGGCTTTGTACAGTTCGGCGAGGGCAAGGGCGCCTTCAACTTGTCGGAAGACGAATCCACCATCGGCGGGTCCCGCTCAACCGCCACTCCGGCTGCGCTGCCTCTGAACCCTGGGACATCACCCGCGTCGGACACCGAACCCGTGGCGCACGTTCCCACGCCTGCGCCAGTTTCCACTGGAACTCCAACGACAGAGCGGGTTCCCGAACGGCGAGGCATCCGGGCCACCGGAGGAGTCCTCTTCAGCATCACACCCAATGTTTTCGCCAACGAGAAGATGTCGCCTGAGAATCTGCTCGACCGTTTCGAGATGGTGGTGGACGCTGGAATGACTTTCCTGGTTCACAACGCCAAGTGGAACGAATTTGAGCCGAAGAAAGGCCAATACAGTCTCGACGGACTCAACTTCAATATCGAAACCGCGAAGCGCTTGAACATTCCGGTGGCTTACACTTTTCGCCTGATCGAGACAGTGGACCGCTCCATGCCCGGCGATCTGGCGAAGCTAAAATGGACCGATCCCAAGGTGGAAGAGCGGCTGTTGAAGGTGCTCGAGACGATCGTCCCCCGGTTCGAGAAGCGCGTCCGGTGGTTCATGCTGGGCAACGAAATCGACGGCTACTTCGGGCGGCATCCGGACGAGATCGAAGCATACGCGAAGCTTTTTGCTAAGGCGAAGCGAAGGATCCAGGAACTCGACCCGGCAATTCAGGTGAGTTCGACGTTGATGTATGGCGGCATCCGCACGTTGGATGGACCGATGCAGCCGCTGAACAACCAATACGATTTTCTGTGCTTCACGTACTACCCAATCCGGGGGGACTTCACGATGAAGGATCCAGGCATCGTCCGCAATGACATCGGAATCATGCGCCAGTATGCCAAGGGACGCAAGGTCGTCCTTCAGGAGGTGGGCTATCCCAGCGGAAGTGTCAATCAGAGCACCGAAGAGAAGCAGGCTCAGTTCGTGCGAAACATCTTTCGGGAACTTCGAGCGAACAGCGATATGGTGGAGGCCGCATGTTTCTGGCTTCTCGCCGATCTGAAGGATGAATTTGTCCGGGAGTTGACGAAGTTCTATGGCGTCGATGCGGGAACATTCAAATCTTTCCTTCAGACTCTCGGCATGTTCGATGCCAAGGGCCAGCCGAAGCCGGCGTGGGATGTGTACCGCGCCGAGATCAAGCGGTAGTTGGCGAAGCGGTTTCCTCAGATATCCGAGTCAAGTGCGATTCAGCCGTAGCGACGATCGCCGTTCTGACATCGTCGGCCGTTGGCGGCTGCACGTTGAAACGCTGTCCGGTGGCGCCGGTTCTCAGAACGGACGACCAAGCCTCTCCAGCCCCTGCGTCGTCGCTGAAGACGATATTCAAACGGTAGCCGCGTTCCCGGAGCCAAAGTTTGACGATCTCCGCAACTTCGCCATTCGTAAGCGCTGTGCCGCTGCCTACGTTGTAGGTCTCGGCCGTGCCCTGTGCTGCCTCCACGTGCAGAGCCGCTCCCATCACGCGGACGGCGTAATCAACCGGAACGTAGTCGCGGACAATGCGGCCTCCGCCGCGCATCTGCATTAGCTGGGCCCCGTCAGGGTAGCGAACGGCGTGTTGAATCAGGTGGCCAATCAGTCCTTTTCCACCACGCCCAACAACGTTCCCCATCCGCACGATCATCGCCGTTCCACCTGTTTCCGCCGCCCACTGGCTAACGGTCAATTCGGCGGCAGCCTTGATCAGCCCGTAGACGCTTACCGGATGCACATCGTCCCAGTCCGGCTGGGCTCCAGCCCCCGGGGCGTTTCCATAAACGGCGCAAGTGGAAGCGAAGATCACACGGCTTGGGCGGAACTCGGCCAGCAGGTTCGCAAGCCCGGCGAGGCAGGTATGGGCCATCGTTGGAATCGACGCCACAGGTGCGACAACAGTTCCTTTGGCCGCGAGGTGGACGACACTGCGCGGCCTCCATTCCTGCGCCAGTGCGCGCATCGCATCGCGCGACGACACGTCCGCAGTGCGGCAATCGCCACTTTCCGGGGTTGATGCGGAAAGCAGCGCGGCGAGATGACTGCCGATGAAACCCCGGGAGCCGGTGATCAGCACGCGGCTCGAAGAAAAATACGTGACGGAGGGCAGGATTCTTCCTCCGCCTAGACGATCGCCTGCTCAGGGGACTCAACAGGCAAGCATTGCCGCACCTGCCAATCGAGTTTGATTCGCGTGACGAGCTTCGACATTCCCTTTATATGCGTGGTCCAGGTTTGCAGGGCCGCGTCAAGCTCCCGTGCTCCCTCCGGCGTAAGGGCAAACCGGAAAGCGGTTGGCGCAGGTAAGCGGAACGCCGCGGGATCGGGAAGAGTCTCCGCGCTGCGCCAATCCTGGATGTTGTATCTCAGAACCGCCATTCGGCTGGCGAGGATCTCCTCCCGCTCCGATCCGCAGGCGTGCTGCATCCGGACGTGAAGCGTGAAGTCATCCCAAAACTCCTCAAAGTCCTGAATCTGGCCTGCGAAGCCACGGTCCAGTAGCAGTTGCCGGGTGGCCTCCATCGCGGTAGTGCAAATCTCGTCCCACAGATGGAAGGATGCCAGCGCACGATACCGGTACATCAGGTTGTCGCCGATTTCGCCGTTCTGAAGCTTTTCGAAGTTCTCTTCGCGGGAATAGAACTCGATACACTCTTCGCGAGTCTTGAAGAGTTCGCCTTCCGTTTCTCCGACAAAGCTGGCGAGAAAGGCGTGCACTCCCGGTGATCCATTCTCCAGGGCGGGCAGCATCTGGCTCCACCACTCGGAGTTCTTGATACCCAGCCCACGGCAGAAGCGGGCGACATCTTCAAACCATCCGTCATTCCAGAAGACGCTTGAGACCAGATGCCACTTCCGGCAGGTGATGTAGTCTTCAAACGGCAGCGTGTCCGTGGCGACAATGATCTCCTCAACGTCGAAGACCTTCTCACCCTCGTAGACTCCGAAATTCTTCGGCAGTACCCGGAAGCGCGTGTCGAACTTAAACAACTCGCGCACTTCGAGCGTTTCCATTTCCGAGCCGCGCAGCATCATCGCCTGAAAGTTGTGCATCTGGTGAATGTTGCTGTCGAGAAGGGCGTGCAGCCCCTTGAGGTGGCTTTGCAGCGATTCGCCGGGCAGGCCTAAAATCAGGTCGGAGACAGAACGCAGGCCGCGTCCGCGCATGTGAATCTCCAACTGTTTGTAGCCTTCCAGCTTGATCGTCTGGCGCTTTACTTTTCGCAGAACGTCCTCGTCCAGCGACTGCACGGCCTGGTACAGGACGAGAGCGCCGCTGACCTTCTCAACGGACTTGATGATCCGGTCCGGGCGGTTCTTCCCCGTTGTCGCGTCGATGAACGTAGGCCACCCATACTCGCGTTGCATCTCGCCGATGTAGGAGGAAATGTCGATATCGCGTTCAAACATTCCGTAGTTGGAATCCGCGATCCGCAGCGTTCCCATGTTGGGCGAGTGCTGCTTGATCTTCTTCGCGATGTACAGGATCTCTTCTTTCATTCGCTCGACCGGAAGATGATGGACCTTCGTGTAGTAGCTGGTTCCCTGGACGCAGAACGTACAAGTGAACGGGCAGCCTCGATTGGTCTCAATCATGGGCGCAAGCTTCCCGTCGAAGAACTCATCCTGAATTCCGGAAAGCCAAGGCGAGGGAAGTTCCTCCACCTCTTTGTGACGTGCCCACGTTGGGTCGCGCACCAACTCGCCTTCCGCATTGCGGTAGACCGACGACGGGACACCGTTCTCACCGAACCTGGCGTGATCGAGTCCGGCGTCCCCAAACCTACGCACCAACTCGCTGCCTAAGAAGTCTCCTTCACCCAGCACGTAGACGTCCAGCCATGGCCGCCGCCGGACATACTCGATCTGGCGCTCCGGCTCGTTGGAGATATTGGGCCCACCCATGACGGTAAGGCAGTTAGGATTCACCCGCTTTGCCAACCGGAAGAAGTAATGACTGAGATCCTCGTTCCAGACGTAGTTACTTAGCATCAGAACGTCTGGAGCGGCCTGCTGAATGGCGTGTGTCAGGTTGGCCGCGTAAGCAAAGAGGCGCGAGTCGATCTCCATCTTGTGGGGATCGTCCCGGTCCATAACGGCTTTGATGTAGGCGACGCCCAGCGGCATACAGTCATTGGCCAGGACGCCGGAATAGTTATAGCGAAGGTCTCCCAAATAAGTTCGAACTGACACACATTCCTCCTCTTGCCGACTCTTTATCGAACGCCCGCCAATCCGGTATCGAACACCCGAACCGGCTCTTCTTGAAAATGCTGCCGGTACCAGGCGATCGTCCGGCGCAAGCCCTCATCCATGCCGTACTTTGGCTCCCAGCCCAGCTTCGCTCTAGCCTTGTCCGCACATACGTACTGCTCGCGAATCTCGGCCGAGGCGATATTCTGAATGACTGGAGTCAGGTCGCTGCGGTCCATCATGTCCAATACTCTTTCCGCCAGATCGAGCATGGTCAACCGCAGACCCAGCCCGAAGTTAAAAGCCTCTCCAGCCAAGCCCGGGTCTCCGGCTAGCTTCTCCGCCAGAAGCATGTAAGCCTCCGCCGCATCCTCAACGTAGAGAAAATCCCGGACATACTTCCCATCGCTCCTGATCTTGAAGTGCTCGTTGCGGAGCGCCGCAAGGATGACGCCGGGTATCAGGCGGCTGAAGTTCAGGTCCCCCGCCCCGAAGAGATTCCCGCAACGGACAATGCACGCCGGAAGCTTGAAGGTTGTCGCATACATCGTGGTGATCAGGTCCGTGCAGCTCTTTGAGACCTCGTAAGGGTAACGGCCTTCGAGCGGATGATCCTCGCGATAAGGCAAGTGATTCGACGCCCCATACGCTTTGTCGGAGGACGCCACCAGGATCTGCTTCACCGCGGTCCTGCGTGCAGCTTCCAGCAGGTTCCACGTACCCCTGACGTTGGCCTCCAACGTTCCGACGGGGTCAGCCTTTGCAACGCCGACCAAGGTCTGCGCACCTAGATGAAATACCGTCTCCACGGAATACTCCGCAAACGACCGGGTGAGCAGATCGGGATCGGACAGCGAACCGTGCACCGTTGCAATTCGGCCCAACCAGCCGTCCTTGATCAGTACACTGCGTGGCGCGCCGTCGCGCACAAGAGCGACGACCGCGGCGCCCTGCTCCACAAGAGCCGGCACCAGAGAGCTGCCGAGCAAACCGGTTGCCCCCGTGACGAAAACGGAACGGTCCTTCCAGAAACTGGTCATGTTGGCGCTCGATCTTAGGCCACGGCTGCGGCGGCGGCCATTGGGCGCACCAGCCAAGGTGACTGGCCGTCTGTAGACAGAACCTCAAGCTCCTGTTGATCCTTGCTGGTATCCATCGACTTCCAGAAGCCGTGATGCTGATACACACCCAACTGCCCTTGACGGGCGAAGTTGGGAAGAACTTGGCCTTCAAGATTGTGCCCCGTCCATTGCATTAGGGCCTCGCGTTCCATCACCATGAATCCGGCGTTGATCCAGTAGTCCTTCACGATGGGTTTCTCTTCGAACCGAATTACCCGGTTGTTGTCGTCGAAGCGAACCAGACCGTACTGCGACCGGAGTGGAACGGAAGTCATCGTCACCAGCGACTTCTGCCGGACGTGGGCGTCCAGCAGGTCGTGAAGGTTTAAGTCGCCCAAACCGTCGCCATAAGTGGCGAAGAACCGCTCGCCAACATAAGTGCCGCAACGCAGGATGCGGTCGCCGGTGTCGGCATCGTCGCCCGTGTCCACGATGCGTATGTTCCACTCCGGGAAGCGGCCATCAAAGTAGTCGAACAACATTTCCTTGCGATGCCCGGCTGCCAGGACAAAACTGGAAAATCCCTGCGATGCGTAGATCCGCATCAGGTGCACGATAATCGGCGTACCGTTGATCGGCATCATTACTTTGGGCATGTACTCGGTGAAAGGGTAAGATCTGGTTCCCTTACCACCGCAAAGAATCACTACTTTCGTTGGTTCCATTCAAGCCTCCTTCTAACTAAGTTCACTGAGCGTTAGTTCAGTGACGAAATCTTCCGATAAGTCTCCAGGGACAGCTTGGCTGTTTTCTCCCAGGAGAATTCCTTTGAACGTTCGATACCGGCATCGCTTAGGTGCTGGCGAAGGGCGGCATCCCCGCTCAACTGGGTCATGGCTTCCGCCATCTGCTGGACGTTTCTGGGATTCACAAGAATCCCTGCCTCACCTGCGATCTCCGGCATGGCAGAGACGTTGGAGGTCAGCACCGGAGCGCCGCACCGCATCGCTTCGACAATGACGAGTCCGAAGCTTTCCCACAGCGACGGATAGACGACGGCAAGAGAGCCGCCGTACAGCGCGGGCAGATCGGAGACCGGGGTCTTTCCCAGGTCGACGATGTCGTCTCCAACTCCAAGCTGCCGGATCAGCTCATCCGCCTCACCGGAAGCCCAAGTCCGTGCTCCGGTGAAGACGAGTTTGACGTCGTTCCTGGTCTCCCGCTTGAACTGGCTGAAGGCAACCAACAGCCGGAAAATATTCTTGCGGGCCTCCCAGCGTCCGGAAAATAGAAAGTAAGGGAACGTAAGGCCGTATTTCTCGACGACTAACGGACGGCGGGCCGCTTCGCTCAGCGGGCGGAAGGACGGGCTGGCCGCCAGGGGCACATAGGCCAGCCTCTCTTCGGGCACCTTCATTTCGTCGCGTAGATAGTCGAACACATGCCGCGAAATGCACAGCACCATGCGGGCCCCACGAACGCCAATGCCGCAAAGGGCCTGCAACCGGTAACGAATCAATGCCGGGTAATAGTCCGGACAGTGCCAAACCGAAGTGCAGGGAAGGGTATAGGCCATGTTCTGCGGCACCAGCGGAGGCGGAAAGATCATTGAGTGGACGGCGTCCGCCTTCAGCCGCCGCAGTTGCAGGGGCAACGTCACCGACATGCTGATCGCGCGAATCGAAGGGGTCAGAACGTGGTGCTGGAAATTGTCTTGTTTCACTCCGGTGGCCGCTGGGCCGCCGGCACTGGCGCAATAGAGGTGATAGTCGTTTTGGCTGTCGATCTTAGCCAACGCACGAACGAGTTCCGTTTCGTAGACCTCCGGCCCCCCCGAGTTTCTTCCCGCATTCGACAGGAACAAGGCGATCTTCACCAGCCAAGTACCTCCCGGTAAGTACTCTCCACACGGGAGCAGGCGAGATCAATTGAATACTCGGTGGTCACAAACTTGCGCGCCGCCATGCCCAAGGCCGCACGACGGGCGGTGTCCTCAATTAGCCCATTCACGGTCGCGGCGAATCCTTCGATATCGTTCTCGGGAACTCGAAGGCCAGTCTCGTCTTGCTTGATGACTTCATAAACTCCCCCGACATCGGAGACGACGATTGGCAATCCCGCCGACATCCCGTAGAGGATCGCGATCGGAACCCCCTCGACGTGGGAGGAGTGCACCATAAGGTCGGCCGCATGAAGCATCGGCCAAAGATCTTTCCTGTAGCCTACGAACTCGACGCAATCATTCAGGCCCAGTTCGCTGCGGAGATCCTTCAGCTGATTCTCCAGCCAATCCCAGCCGTGGCCGGAGATCCAAAGCTTCGTTTTCGGATGCGCGGCGTGAATGATCTGAAAGCTTCTAAGCAGCTGGTCGTGGGCTTTCTCCGGATGAATCCGGGCCACGTTCAACATCAGGATTTCGTCCGCAGCGATGCCCGCTTCGCGACGGAGCCTTGCGCGTTCTTCAGATGCGGGAAGTGCCCGTTCGCTTGGAAATCCAGCGATCAGGACGGGCGTCTTCGACGGCGGAAAGCCCAACTTTGCGGAAAGCCGCGACGTCTCCTGGCAATGCACCGTAACCTGATCGTGGAACTGCAATGACAGCCAGTCCATCGCCTGCATGATCTGACGGTGAAGTTCGTACTTGCCCCAAACGTAAACCGTGGCGACGACCTTCACCCGGACGAACGCTTTAACCAGCGCGCCCAGCGCGTCGCCGTAGTAGCCGTGCGTGTGCAGGACGTCAATTTCGTGCTCGCGGATCAGATTCGCGAGTGCCCGTGCCGCGGAAAGAAATGGCTTGTGCCGCCCCCACGGCACGCTCAAGACCGGACCGACCTTATACATTTCCGCGGCCCGCAGAAATGCCTCTTCCCGGTTGCGATCGCCGGTGAAGCATGCAACGCGCGCATCGACGCGCCCGGCGTCGAAGAATCGCAGCCAGTTCAGAAGGTTGCTTTCGATTCCGCCATGGGTTACGGAGTGGATCAAATGCAGCACGCGAACCTTGCGCACCGGCTTCCGTACCGGCTCAGTCGAAGCGGCGCGGGCGGGTTCCAGCGTTGGAATGGAAGCCTTCACTTCACTCCATCCATCAATACGGCTCCGAATAGCCGCAGGCGCAGTTGCGTCAATTCGCGCTGAAAGACTTGTACTTCCGTCTTGCGCCGTTCGCCCGCGGCCAGCGCCAGCACAACTCCATCCGACATGCTGGCAAGGGTTACCGCATCGGGACCTGAATAGAAAGAAGGCGCGGCCACTACAACGAACCGGTAACGCTTCTTCAAGGCCTCCATCGCGCGAGCGCAGCCCGGGGCCGTCAGGATCTGAGTGGAAGCTCCGGCCGCAAAGAACGTCACATTCGGCACCGGGTAAGGGCTTGCGATGTCAGATAACTCGGCGGCGCCCGCTGCGACATCCATGAATCCGGGTGAAGGCGCGATAGCCAAGTGCGCGCTCAACGGGCTCAACCGGCAATCACCGTCGACCAGCGCCGTCTCCGTTTGTGTCAATTGGCCTAGCGCTTCGGCAAGCAACCGGGCCAACTGATGGCCGTCGTCGTCTTCGGCCAAACCCGTCGTTAAGATCGTCTGTTCGCTGCCGCTGAGAGATACCCGCAGACGGGCCGCCACTTGCAGAATGTCCATTGGCACTGGCCGCGACTCGACAGCGTTCGGCAAAGCGAATGCCCCGCTGTTGGGCATGGCAAGGCTTTCTGCAGCGGCTGCGGTCAAAGACAGTTCATTCAGTTTCGGTTGCATCGCGATTTCCTCTACTCTTCCGTCCTTTCGCCAACAGCGGCCATCCTAAAACGCCCCATCCCTTGTCACGATTTTGTAGAGCGTCAACAGAAGAATCTTGCAATCCATCCCAAGGGACCTGTTCCTGGCGTAGTGCACGTCGAGATCCGCAGTTTCGAGAAAGCCGAGCCGCCCGCGGCCGGAAATTTGCGCGAGTCCTGTGATGCCGGGCCGGACCCGGAACTTCAGCCGGTGCTCGCCGCGGTAGTACCTCATCATCTGGGGAATCTCCGGACGCGGTCCCACCAGCGCCATGTCGCCGGTCAGCACATTCCAAAAATTCGGAAGCTCGTCAAGTGTGCTCTTACGCAGCCAGACTCCTTCGGTCGTCACCCGGGGATCGTTTGTAATCTTGAAGACAAGGTGGCGCGTGTCGGTGTAGTTGTAGGCGTAGAGTTCCGGCCAGCGCTTACGCGCATCGGCGTACAGCGTCCGGAATTTGACAAACAGGAACGGCCGCTCGTCCCTGCCCACGCGGAACTGCCAGAACAATACGGGTCCCCCGGTGCCCCGCCGGATGATGAATCCGACAGCCAGCATCACCGGGAGCGTAAGAACCAGGAAGACGAGCGCGACGGCGATCTCCACAATCCGCTGGCAGACGTAAGCCAGCCGCGACTGATCCGGAAGCTCATATGCCTCTTCGGCAACCCGGGACTCATGCAAAAACAGCCATTCCTGGGGACTAGTAGCCATGGGCCTCCTTCGGGGATTGGTTCAACTCGCCCTCGACGCGATGGCGCAAGACCTGACGCCCGATCAGCCACAGGCCGGCGGCTGCGGCGGCGCCCACAATACCCATGCCCGACGCGCTATCAGGCCGGTTGGGATTGATTTCCTGCAGAGGCGCTTGAACGGCGAAGAACGCATAAACGCCAGCGAAAACGCCGAAGGCCGTCTTCCGCGAGAGGCGCGCCCCGCCACCCTCCGTCCAGCGGTTGACGGTGACGCCAATCGCGGCGAACAATGCCACTACCGCTCCCCCGGTAACCCACGCTGGAACCCCGGTGGACGGGAAGAAATACAACAGCGCCGTGAAGATCGCGGCCGCCGCGAAGAAGTGGCAGAACGCGCGCAGCCAGGAGACGGCGGATTCTCTGGACGGTGCGTCGTTCCGCCTGGGCAGGGTCAGCGCCGCGCCCGACAGAAGCACGACAAGCAACACGCAGCCTATCGACTGCTGAGTTGTATTCGCGAAAGTCTCATTGCCCTTCTGGTAAAAAAGCAGAGCGTCGAGACTGAAAAGAATTCCTACTCCCGCCAGTGCCCAATTCGGCAGCCACGGCTGGGTTCGCGCCTTCGGGAGACAAGTCTCAACCGCCAGGATCGACAGCGCAATGCTGTAGAAAGCGTGAAATCCGGTGAGGCCCAAGCTCCATATCCAGTTCACGCCGTAGGCCCGGCCATGTTCGCCGAGGGGGCCCAGGGCGCGCCAGTTTGGATCGAAGAACGACTTCGCTCCCAGACCTTCTTCCAACACCCCATAGGCCGCCCCGAGCAGAAGAATTGCCGGCCAGCCGAAACGTAGACGCACGCCCGCCTCGCGAATCAATAGTGCGCCGAGTCCATACAGACACGCGAAGAGAACGAAGACCCAAGGCACGAAGAAGACTCGCGGTGGCGCCGAACTGGTAAGCAGTTCACCCGCCATTGGCGCCCAGACCACCAGTGCCAGTGCGGCCAGCCAGCGTTGCTTTGTCTCCTGCTTCATCTCAGTCTCAAATGTTTGTCATGCGATCTGCAGGTTCACCGGCTCAAGCTGCGACAGGTCCACCCATGGACGGCAGTCGACCAGTCCGTCCGGCGTGACGATGACGCGGTCCAGCGGCGATTTCGATTGCACCCGGGTCTCCGGGAAGATCAGCGAGTGGTTAATCTCGATCGCTGTCTCAATGGCGGAATTCTGCCCAACGACACTGTTGGCCACTCTCGCCTCCGGATGAAGTTGAACGTTATGGCCCATTGCGGCTGCCGGTTCGATGGCGCGCGCGTGCAGCAGATTTGCCCGCAACAGGTCTGCCGGAGTAGTCAGGTTGATGTCTTGATGGATCGCATTTGCGGGAAAGACGGAATACCCGTCGTCGATCATCACCTGGATCGCGTCGGTCAACTCGTACTCGTCGCGAAGTGCGGTTCGCGGAGTGCGGCGGATGGCGTCAAAAATTGCCGGGTCGAACAGATAGATCCCCACACCTTTCTTCTTGTTTGGGGCGTGCCGGGGCTTCTCAATCACGCGGACCACGCGACCGTCGGCGTTCTGGAGAATCGCAAAATTCCGTCGTATGGCCTGTGGATCGTCCTCTTCCTTCGTCACGAGCACCGCGCCGGCGGAGCGCGACTCGAACAGGTCGATCGCCGATTGAAACTTGTGCGGAGTGAAGTAAATATCACCCAGCAATAAAAGGAACGGGTCCTGGATCTCGGCCTCCAGCAAGCCAACGGCGTGACCGATGCCCAGCATGGTCCGCTGCTCCACATAGCGGATCTCAACGCCGAACTGGCTTCCCTCGCCCAGAACTTTGGCGATCTCGTAGCCCTTATGGCCGATCAGGATGACGATCTTGGAGATTCCGATCGAACGCATGAACTCGACGTGGTGAACAATCAGCGGACGGTTACAGACCGGCAGCAGAGGCTTCGGATACCGCTGATTAAAGGGCTGCATGCGGGTTCCGTGCCCCGCGGCAAGAATGGCTCCACAATATTGACGGTTCATTGCGACCTCTCCTCTTCGCACGTTTGCTGCCCGGCGCTTTTTTCGATCTGCACGATCAACCACGGATTCAAAGGCGACGCCCGCAACGCGGGGATGCGCGATACCACGCGAAACGTGGCCGATACCGGCGCCGCCATCAGACGGCCTTTCCATGTCTTCTTGCTGTTGCCGAAGGACCAGTAGTTCTCGTTGGGCAGGGCAGACGTATGAAAGCGGCCGAATGGCCGGAACATCCGTTCATAGTCGCCTTGCGACATCAGCAGCTTTTCCCATGGCATCGTAGGCCGCAGCACCGGCTTGCCGGCCTGGTGCCCATGGAAAATGTCGAACGGAAAAAACCGGTTGGGATTGCAACTGATCAGCGAACCCGCCGGTTTCAACACCCGCGCCACTTCGCCCGCCAGCGCGGAACGCTGTTGCCAAAAATCGGGCGTGGTTTCGAACGTAGTCCCGATCACGCCAACGTGCGGGAAAACACAGCCGCAGTAGACGATGTCGAATGTCTCGCCAGCAAACGGCATGTGTTTCCCGTTGGCCTGAAACAGCCGTTGCGGTTGCTTGCGGCGCGCCGCCCAGTGAGAGTACCGTTTGCCATTGTCAAGACCATACGCATCCCAGCCTGCGTCCGCCAGCGCGTCGACATCCGCGCCCACTCCGCAGCCAAGCGAGAGAATTCGGACATCCCGGCGGCTTGCAAACATTCGCTCAAACAGGGGAATCCAGTAGCGCAAAGCGGTGTCGCGGTTCGTAGCCTCTTCATTGCAGAGAGCGCAATCCGGCGTGTCGTCGTCGTACCGGTCGCCGACAATGAGATCGGCGATCCCCTCGTGAACGGGATACTCCGCCTTGCAGTCCAGGCACACGACAGATCCCGGCCGGCTTTGCAGTTCACCGCGGCATGCGGGGCAAAGAACGGGTAGGCTTCTTTCAACCGCCGCCGCCGTCATCCCAGCCTCCTCTCGCCTTGGCTTTGAAGCCAGTTCGCCGCAAGGAGAACTCCGGCGCGGGTGGACAAGAGAGCCGCAGTAAACCATCGCGAGGGGCTCCAACGGCTAAGGCCGTAACGCTCGCAGTGGAATTTGTATGCGCCGCGGCTGAAGTCAAGGATGTGCCAGCGCCGCACGGCATAGGGCCGGGGCCCTCCACCCTTCCCTTCAAAATGCGTGACGCGCGACTCCGGAACGACCCATGTCTCGCCACCCGTGAGTGACAACCGATGGCAGAAAACCGATTCGTGCCAATAGTAGAAATCTTCCGGAAAACCTCCCGCGGCAAGAAAAGCGCCGCGCCGGACCAACAGGCAGGGAGTGCCGGTCCAATCCACCTGAAAAGGAGCGCCGCTGGCAAGTTGGTCTTTGAAGAGATAGTCGCGGACGATGCGGTTCCCGGGGATGAGCTTGCTCAGCAATGAGCGCCGGCCGAGAATCGCGTTGTACCAGGCGGGGAACCGGCGGGCGGACCACTGGTCGGTTCCGTCCGGGTTCAACAGGCGGCATCCCGCCACCGAGGCGCGGGGGTTGCCTTCGAGAAAAGCGATCATCTTCCGGATCGCATCGGGCTCAACCACGGTGTCGTTATTCAGGTGGAGAAGGTATCGGCCTTTTGCCAGATTCGAACCCTGATTCGCCGCCGGGCAGAAGTGAACATTTCGTGTGTTCGCTTCGACACGCACCTCCGGAAAGAACTGGCGTACGATATCGACGCTGTCGTCTTTTGAGGCGTTGTCCATGTAGATGACTTCATGGCTGTACGGGCCCCAGTCGGCATTCTGGAGCGACGCCAGGCAGTTGACCACCAGCTCCCTGGTGTTCATTCCGACGATGACGATCGAGAGGTCGGGCGCGCTCATGCGGCGGCCTCCGCTTGGCGGCTCGACGGCAGCGCCGAAATCCGTCGCGTGGCCAGGTAAAAGACCCATGCGATACCGGCGGCGAACCACCAGCCCTTCAGCGCAAAATGGAAGACTTCCGACTGGACGCCAAAAAGAGGAATCGCGATCAACGTGATTTGCACGGCCTTCAGGAGCCAGAACTGCTCCTGCGATTCGGGATCGCGCATCCGTTTCAGCACCGATCCAGCGCGCAGGCTGGCCCAAATCACAACTCCAACAAAGGCAAAGTGCAACAGCCAGCCAAACAGTCCAACTTCGACCATCGTCCAGACAAACTCATTGTGGGCCGACGCTTTCTGGCCATCGGGCGTTATGCGGCCGCCCTGCTCATCCGTGATCATGGCTGGGATAATGTCCTGGTTGCCGACGCCAATTCCCAGCAGCCAATGATTCGTCAACAGGTCGATTGACTTGTCGAGCATCTTGAAGCGAATCCGGATCGCGTTGGACTTGGTACTGCTATAGAGCGACGGATCGAGCGTACGCGCCACAAAATCGCCAGGCAGCAGGGGAACGGCCGAGACCCCTGCCAGCACCAACGCCACCCATGCCAGCGGTGGAACATCCCACATCCGGCTGAGAACCGTCCACGCCAAAACCAGAACGGCGATCACGAAGACGAAGCGTGTGTTGCTGAGAAAAATCCCGTACAGGCACAATCCGAAGCCCGCGGCCCAAAGCAGCTGAATGGCGGCGCGACGTCCGCGCATCACCCATGCGAAGAAGGGAAGCGTCATCACGAGGTTTAAACCAAACACTCCCGGATGCGACGTGGTGCCGTATGCGCGTTTTACCCGCCCGCCCAAAGAGCTCTCCTCCGCCCCGTCTGAGACCACCGCGGTGAAGCGTTGCCCGGTTGAGCCCATCTCGCTTTCCTCAATGCCGCTGCCGGAGCTGAAGTGATAGCTGTAGGCCGCATAGCCGGCGCTGCCCACATTGGCCATCAGCCATACCATCACGCCGATTCGCAACATGGAGTAGCGCGTCGCAATGTTGATGATCAGGAAGAAGAAAAGAAGGTTGCCGATAATCCGCTGCGTGTCGCGCAAAGCGTCTTTCTCCTGAAGCGCCCACAGAATTCCCAGTGCGGCCAGCGCAGTGTATCCGGCGTACAGCCAGAACGCCATGCCGAAGCGGATGCGCCGGCGCTGAATCAGCACGTGCAGCAAAAAGGCCATCAACGCGATCAACCCGACGATGCGGCTTAGCGAGATCGTGAACGAACTGAAGTCTTCCGTCAGCCTTCCGATTCGTTCCAACGGCAGCGAAAGCGCAACCAAGTAGAAGCAGATCGCAGGCGACAGAAACATGCTGAGCACGATCGCTCCACCGGCCACGGCGCCCAACGCAATCCATGGGGATTTCGCCGCCGCGAGAGCCACAAATCCCAGGGCCACCAGTGCCGCGCCGAAAACCGACATCACCGTCGATGCGGCGCCCGGCTGCCCATCGCGGCTACGCAAGCCTGTCGGCCAGAAGCCGTTCGCGAAAGCTTCCATCATCAGGAGACCCTCCGCGCTCCGGGCGCCGTGAGGTGAACCCGCCCAAGATAGGCGACATTGGCGATCGCCGCCACATCTTCTTCGGCACGGACGCGATCGTTCATCGTCTCCAGCAATAAAGACAGTCCGATCCCCAACAGCAGGCCGAGAGGAATCAGCAGACCCATGATGAAAAGCTTGCGCGGATAGACGGGCTCCAACGGATACTGGGGCCGCGCTACGACGCTGACGTTCGCCATCCTCGTCGCATCCAACTGCTCGACGACCCGCGCTTCCTCCCGCCGCCTGCTGTAGGAGAGATACTCCTGCTCCGCCAAGCGAAGTTCGCGCTCAGCGGACTCCATCTGATCGCCGCCGCGGTTCAGCCGTTGAAGCTGCCGCTGAAGATCCGCGATGGGCGCCTCGATATTCGCGAGTTGGGCGCGCAGGCCCACCAGTTCCACTTCCCGTTGCCGAAGTCCCTTCAAGAAATCCTCTCGAAGAGGGTTGGGCTGCGAACTGGAAGACGCCAGAATCGTTCCCTGCTCGGACGCGAGTGACTTTTCGAGGGCGTCAATCTCCGCGTCGAGATTCCTGACCATCTCCGAGTCCGGCTGATACTTCCCCAGCGTCCTCGCCCGCTCCATTTGCAGTGAGGTAATCCGCTCCTTGAGAGACTGCAAGGCGGGGTTGCGGGACCGCAACTCTTCTTTGGTCAGCGTCGCCGGCATTGACTGCAGGCCGTCCGCCATCGCCCGCCGCTCCTGTTCCAGCGCGCGGATTCGCGCCTCCACGTTGATGCGCTGCGCTTCCAGATCCGTCACCTGTTTGAGCAGCAGCGTCCGTTGTTCCGTGGCGGAACTTACGTCCCATTGGGAGCGCACGGTGGCGCGGCGGCCGGCCAGACCTTCAAGTTTTCCCTGGAGCTGCCGGGCTTCGGTTTCGAAGAACTGAAACCCTTCACTGTTGCTTCGAACTTCACCGCGCCGTTTCAGATACTCCTCGATAATGCCGTTGGCGGTGTCAACGGCCAACTGCTGGCTGGGCAGCAGGAGTTTCAGAACCAGTACATCGGACTCTTTTACCGGTTCGGCGATGGTAGCTTCGCGAACCGCGACAATCACTTCCTCGCGATGGGTGAGACGCTTCTTCAGGTTCAGCGCAATCAGGGCGTCTTTGTATACGCCCTTGGCAAACCGCGCGCCCGACTTCAGCCAGTACTTCGGATATCCCCATAGACTGGTGGGCTCCACCAGAACGCTCTTGTAGTTGTCGGCTCCAATTCGATCCACGACCTTCTCAACCAGGTCCGGGGAGCTGAGGATTTGAACCTCGGAGTTGATGTCCTGAATCCTTACGCCTTGGCTAAGCAAGTGCCCGTTGACGACGGTCGTCGGGACCTCGGTGTTCTCCCGGCCGATCTTCACCAGCAGCGTGGCCTTTGTTTCATAGAGGTCGTTGAAGAAAACCTGCAGAGATACCCAGCCACTTACGACAACGACAAGAAACACCGACCCGATCAGCCATTTGTAACGGTTGAGAAATCCGGCGATGGAATGCCAGTTGAGCGAGTTGTTTTCCGGTTCAGTCAACAGTTGCATGGCGATCTAAAAGGGCACGATGGGAATGCTTCCGCCCTGGGTTGTGTAGAGGTATTGGAAACCGGCGTTCAGATTTCCAGGAATTAGCTGGCGGATCCATTGGTCAACCCAGCGGTCCGCGCGGGCGATCCTGCTTTCCGGCACCAGGATGACGTCGAAAGGCTGAAGGGGCGTAAGCGCCTGCGGAGTCGGCTGTCCGGCTGCAAACAGCGTCAAAGGAATTCGGGTGGGTGAACCATCCTCCGCCTTGCGGATCAGGATGACGCGGTCTCGGTTTCCGAGTTTTGTAATTCCGCCCGCATCGCTAATGGCGGCCAATGCGCTCATCGGCGCCGTAAGTGAAATCTGTCCGGGCCGCGGCACTTCCCCCGCTACGTAAACCTTTTGAGAGCCGAAGCCACGGACCTGAATGGACACCCTGGCGGTCTTCACTTCCTTTGCGAATAACGTCTCGATATCGCGGCTGGCCTGGTCGATCGTCTTGCCGGCGACAAGAACCGCACCGGCCATCTGAAGGGAAATGCCCCCGTCCGGCCGCACTTGAACGTTCTGCTCGTTTAGTTCCGGGTTGAAGAAGAACCTCACGTCGAGAGTGTCACCGGGGGCGATGACGTAGGGTCCGGCCTTTGCCGCGGGGATTGGCGCGACGGGCGGAGCGGCTTGCCCCAGCAGCAGTGCAAAAATGGCGGCTGAGATCATGTCGAACTCCCGGCCAACTGCAGGGCGGGGCCAAAACCCGTGCCGCGGACGGTGGTGTGCCCGCGAGGATCGGACTTCAATATCCGGTTGGCCAGCACAAGAAAGAACGCCGTCCGCGCAAGACCGAAGCCGCTGGTCACAATCGCGGCGCCACGAATTCCGAAACGTGGGATGGTCAGATAGTAGGCCAGCGCCAGCAGTGGAAGCGCAAGGCAATCCACTGTCAACAACAGTTTCGGACGGGCGAAAAGAAGAAACGGAATCGCCCAGGGAAACGCGACGAACGCCGCCAATCCAGCCGGCAGCAGCAGCAGGATCACCGGCGCAGCCTCGCGATACGCGGGTGGCAGAAGCCACGCGCCAATTGTGGACAAGGCGATTGCGGCACAAAGAAAGATTCCAAAGGCCGCAGCGGTCAGACCACGCTGGAACGCCGAATATATGGGTTGCAACTCGCCCTTCTGCCACATGGGGAGGACGCGGGGACTGAATACAGCGGCGAGGTAGATCCCTACCAGCTGAGGTAGCAGCGCGAACAACTGAGCCGCGCCGTACACGCCGGCCTCCTCCACCCCTGCCAGCGCGGAAACCCAAAATACGTCCATGCGGCCGATGACCGATCCCACTACAACGGTCGCCAGATACCACTTCACGGTCGCCAGGAGTTGGCCAACCGCCGGCAAACTGAATTTTGCGATAAGAACCGGGCGCGCGAAGGTGGCCAGCGTAAGTGCAGCAACGAGGAAGGACCCAGCGGCCATCGCCCCAAGCACCGAAACCGGAGTGGCGACGCCGGTCCAAATCAACAGCCCCGAAACGCCAAACCGAAGGGCGGAATGTGCCAGATCGGTAAGCCCGTACCGACGGAAAGTTCTCTCAATCTGGAAATGAACTTGCGAGGAACGTACGAGCAGAATTCCCACCAGGGCTAGATAGCTGAGCACGATCAAGCCGCCCTGATCCGTGCGTTGAAACAGGAGGCCACTTAGCCGCGGAGCCAGCAGCCATAGCAGGGGAAGAAAGATCAGGGCAGCGGCGGGTTTCAGTAGCAATCCGGCTTGTTCCAGTTGGCGGGCCTCCTGCGGATGGCGCTCCCTTGCCAATGGGGCCAGACGGAACAGCGACATGTCGATTGCCGATCCGAAAATCGTGTCCAGCAAGACGATTGCCGTCAGGCAAACGGAGATCAAACCAAACTGCTCCGGGCCCCAGGACCTGAGCAGGACAAGATTCAACGTCAATAGGGCAAGTCCAGCCGACACTTTTGGAGCCGCTACCCACATCACCTCCGCCAACCCTTTGCGGATCGCGCCTTTGTCCGAAGCTGCTGTCGTTTCCGTCTCGATCATCCAACGTTTCCTTTGGGGCACACTCCGTGCGGCCCAGGTTGGCTGCCCCTAGCTGCTAGCCCGGGAAAAACTGTCAAACTTCGGATTTATCCACTACCGGGTGGTGCCGAACGGTGTACCGTCCGATGAGCGCCAATAACAGAAGCCGCGCTTCCGCATCGTCCTCTTACTTCGGTCGCCCTCAGCGACGCGGGTTTGAGGTCGGGGCGGTGAATGTTCGTTTATTTACATAAATTGCAATCAAGGGCGACTTCTCCTACCGGACGAGAATCGTTCCGTTTGAAGAGTGTGGGATAAACTTCATATTCTGTCAAGACGATTGACCTAGTCCTGATGGCGTAGAACCGTTACACTTGTATGTAGAGATTGAGAATTTCGTACGATGTCCGGCCACCGGACTCGGCGTACGTCGAAGAAAATAAATAATATAATTCCGCCTTCCCATCCCGTTCGAATGCACTGGATCGTTCAAGAGTACTTAAAAATTTGCTTAGTACTTTTTTTGATCGAGTCCACCAGCCAAGAAAAGAAGTGGATCGGAAACAAATCTCTCTCCGGTATACTGAGATTCGCCTTAACGAATCTAATGCAGAACACACGAGCTGTCGCAATCTTCTTGTCGGCCTTTGCGGCCCTGGGAGGCACCGCCCATGCGGCGGCTCTCAGCGTCTTTCCAGGATCGACGCTAACGTTGAACTTTATCCCGATTGGCGGAGTCGTCACGAACCTCGACGTCCGCGGGACGGGGATTCTTATTCAGGAGGGCACGGGCGCGGGCGCGATTCTGACGGATTTCGACTTGCCGTCAAGTCCGAATCAGGCTCTGTTCGCGATCAACTCAACGTTGACGGAGTCATTGATCGTTTCCTTCGCGCCAGAAACGCTGACTTTCGGACCCGGCTTATTGACGGCGTTTCTTGTCGGCAATGGCGCGGGCGCTCCTACCGATCTGGCCCTGCTGGATCTGCTGGGCGGCAACACGTACGTTTTCAACAATCCCCGATCGGCGAATATTGTCGTCGACGGGATCACCTACGAGCTCGTCAGTTTCGATATGTTGTCGGTTCTTGACGACGACGCGCCGCGCGTCCCGGAGCCGTCAACGTTAATCCTGCTGGGATTCGGTGGTGCTTGGATGATGTTTCTGCACCGTCGGCGGCAGGTTCAAACGCGCGGATCGAAGGTTAGTTGACGCAGCCCAGTTGGTCGTGGAGGCTGCTAAACGCCTCCTGAAGGGCCGCATAGGCGGGCTTGGGTTGCCCCTTGCTATTTCGAATGCCGAGGCTGGATAGAAATCCGGCCGCGCCCGGTACGTTCAGCATGTAGCTGTTAACCACCTGCTGCACAACGTTTGCCGGCATGTCGTTCATGGACCACACGTTGACCGCCGCGATTTGACCCTTGCTGGCGGCGACTTTCTGAAAAAGCAGGGAGAAAAAGCGGGATTGCTTCTCGCGGCTTCCCTGCACGTCATTGCTGCTGGAGTACCCGGCCTCCGTTAGCACGACACGTCGATTCCCGGCGAAGCTGAGCATCAGTGGTACGTCATACGCCGGGCTTTCCGCCGACCGGTGCGAAAAACCGTTCTGTGGCCGCAAGGCGTAGTAGTCGAACGCTATGTGTTCACAAACGCTCTCGAGTTGTTGGAAGACCCGTCCGCTTGTCTTTGTGGCGTCGAAACCGAAAACAATGCCGACGGACGCACTACTGACGGTTTTCAACTCGGCCGTCACAGCAGCGGCAAAGCGCTTGAATGGAGCAATTTCTTCGGGCTTCGCGTTCAGGTAGGGCTCCACTTCATACGCAATGTGTATCCATTTCGGCTGGCTCGAGAGTGCCGCCAAAAGCGTCTTCGCCGCGGTCGCGAACCGGGAGACAACTGCTGGGTGGTCCCACGGCAAACCGCGCAGGTCGTGGGGCCGGTGTGCAACGGTGCTGTCGATCGTACGGATGATTAGCGCAGTGGTCATACCGCTGGCTGACGCGAGTCCAACTTCGTCGGCGACGCGCCGGGTTTTGATTTGAGTTGGATTGGGTTCCAGTTCGTCCCAGGAAATCGTGCTGACATTCAGTCGCGCGCCCATGTCGCTGGCCGGACGGAGTGCCTGCCGTCTCTGGGCTAGTGTCAGGGAGGCGTCCATCGGGATCGCGCTTACGCCGGCGCGTGAACACCCCGGAAATTGGTCATCGGTTCGCTCAACGGACCAAGGATTTACGGGCTCTCCTTGCTGGGCTTCCGCGAGGACGAGATCCGCCGATGATGGACCAGCCGCCACCACGCCGCGCCCGGCAGCCACTGTCCATTCCTGGACACTACCGTCACTAAACGTAATTCGAAACCGCGATGCGTCCCGAATGACGCCCTCCCGCGTGTCCAACCAAATCCGCGAGCCTGTCTGAAGCACCTCAGTCATCTCGCCCTTCCATTTTTGGCCCGGATAGCCGCCCTTCATGAAAAGCGGAGAAGGCTCGGCGAAATGGTAGTCGACAGATTGCATGCGAAAGCCGCTTAGCCACGTGCCGCGGCTGTCCTCAAAGATGAGCCAGCTGTGCTCCAGCCATGGATTCTCGACGCGAACACGCCCGATTGCCGTGTCCCCGAAGCTCCGCGCCGATTCGACCACAAATCCAAGCGAAACACTTCCATCCGTGGTTCTGATGACCGTGGCCGAGTTCGGCACTAGTGGAAGGAAAGACGCAGCCGGAGCCGGCTGCGCAACGCCAACCCGCATGGCTGCCAAAACAAACAGTACTCTGCCCCAGTCACAAATGCTCATGTTGGTTTCATCGACCGCAATTCGCGGTCTTGCTATTGGAATCGAACCCTAGCGGACCTTCGTAATCGCCCTAGTGGACGACTATCGGTGTGGACGGACGCCTGCCCGTTTGGGTTGCGTTTGAGTTTTCCGGCTCAAGCACGGGGCGGGTCAAAGCCTCACCTCAGAATCAACAACTTAGGTGGGCCAAAATAAACCGCCGAAATGGGCCAGGGACTTGGCAAACGCACCCTGCCTCAAAGCGGTCGATTCGGCAGGCTGAACGCTTGTGTTATGGAACGGCCTCGTGATGTTACAATTGCCGGCTCGACCAAAAGCTCGCGATGGTCAGACGCACTTGTTTGCTAGAGGCATTTTGCCCTGATGTGTTTGCGCCGCAGAGAGCAGGAATTTCTCATACCGCTGTCCCTACCGCCGCTTCGCTTTGTTGAGCAGGTCAGTGTCGACCTTGAGTAGAGATACGCCAACCAGCTTCGAACCCAGAAAATGCCGCATTGTATGTTCGCCTGACGTTAGCCCGCCCGGAATTCGAAAATTGATCTCATGGCGCGGCGGCGACGGGTCTACGCAGAACGTTTCGATGCCAGTTACCTCCACACCGGCGATGGTGGCACGGTAGGCCGAAATCGGCTCAAACTCCTCAACCGTTAGCTTGCCGGTTCCGGACAGAATCCGGCTATCCGACAGCAGGTCGGTCCCATCCGTCACGCTGACGATTCGCGGCACGGCGGGAGGGCGCGGTAGCAGCGACACCGGCCGCCTGCTGCCGCCCAGTTCGACCATTGCCCGGCCCGGCTTCAGACCCGCCGGCAGGATCGCATTCAACTGGCGGATGTTGTCCCGCTGCGCCGGCCCAAGATAGGTGCACGTGGCCGGACGGCCATTCACCGTCAGCTCCAGCGAGTTCAGCGCCGCATCGTCATCCAGATCCGCCACCCAGATCGACAATGCCGCAAAGCGTCCGGCGACCGGCGCGAACGGTTCCGACGTGAAGGTGTTGGTCACGCGCACGATGCGAGCCTCCGGGGAAGGCTGCGGCGGCTCCTTCCGCCACGTGGTCCACATATACTGCGTGCCCAGACCCTCAAGCGCCAGCAACTGCATCCCGTGCGCGTCGGCAAAGGAACGCACCTCTTCGGGTGCGACGCGGACGCCCGCCCAAGTTGTGTACTCTTTCGCGTCGGGCGGAAGGCCATTCAACTGAAGCCGGGCTAGGCCGCGCGGTTTCAGCACGCGAACGGCTTCCCGCAAGTAGCTGAAGACCACGTCACGGCTGGGGATGTGCTGAAACACGGCGTACGAGTAGACCAGATCGAACGAATGGTCCGTGAAACCGTCCAGCGTCGCACCCGTGCCAACGTGCGCGTGCGCATTTGCGAGACCGGCGAGGTTGCGTTCGGCGCGAACGACCATCTCGCGGGAGACGTCGATTCCGTGGATCTCGCCGCACCGCTGGCTCATGGGGCGCATCAGTCTGCCCGGCCCGCATCCGATCTCCAGAATCCGCCGGTCCGCAGCCGCCGCCGGAGTGCCGCGCCGCAGTTCCTGGTCCAGCGACGCCAGTACTTCCGACGCGGTGGCGAAGAAGCCGTCGTCGTCCTGATTGCGCTGTCCGAAAGCGACGTAGTAGTGCGCGTCCTCGCGCGCCCTGGCGTCCCATTCCTCGCGCATCCGGCGCGTGACGTCAGTTGACGCACTCATTGGAAGTGAACTTCACGCCGGAACGGGCGGAATCCGAGGCGTAGATGATGCAGCGGCTCTGCATCTTGTAGCCCTGGAACGTATTCCCCCTCACCACGACGTCGCGCGCCGGATTGGGCCGCAGCAGGCCCGGCGCGACGTAGATGCCGGACCGCAGATAGTCCGGTCCGCCGTCGTATGTCTTGCGGTTCAGATTGAGAAATTGGTTCTCCAGGATGCGATGGCCGGAGCCGTAGACGAAGACGCCGCCGTAGATCATGCCGTCGAAGACATTCTTCTCAATCCGGATGTTGCGGCTAACCGAAGCCGGATGCGAATCGTTAAACAGGATCGCCAGATTCGCGTTTGGATACGCCGCAGGGTCTTTTGTATTGATGCAGAGATTGCAGAGAATTTCGCCGTCGTGAAAGCCGTCCAGGTCGAAGCACTTTCCGTTTACTTCAAACAGCCGGTTGCGATTGTAGCTGGTGGCGTCCACGTTGCCGGCGGTGTCGATCGCGGCGGGGTGCCCCTCGTTCTCGACGTCCACCAGTTCCGCCGGATAGCCCACGTTCCGGATGACATTGTCTTCCACGCGGACGCGAGTTGAATGGCCGATCTGAATGCCATCGCGGGCGACGGTGTCGATCTCGTTATTGACGATTACGCCGTCGCGGTTGCGCGGAGAATCCGAGTAGGAATGCGTCCAGATGGCGTTGCCGCGGACGCGAACCAGGCGGCACTCGCGGATTTCGAAGTGTGTCGTACCTTCTTCAATCAGGATTCCACCCGTCGAGTTATTGCGTCCGCGCGAATCCCGCGAACCGGAATCCTCCACAGTCACGCGCAGGATTCGGACGTTCGAGGAGCGGGCGACGACGATGGCGAGGTTCGGGATGTTGCGCAGGACGACATCCTCGATCAGGACGTCCCTGGATTGATCGATCGCGATGCCGTTGCGCGAATAGTAGTCGATAAACGGAGCTCCGTTCTCGGCGATGGGAAGCGGCTTTTCAAACCGGCTGCGGCCTCCGTCGATTACCAGCTTGCGGATTCGCACACCTGTTTCGTTTCTAATATCGACGATGGCGCGGCCCGTGGTCGCGGTGGCGGCTAGAGTCTGGTTTTCTATCGTCAGCGCCAACGCTAAAGTGAGAACGATGCCCATCCGCATTGACGAGTCTAACGCGCCGCTGCGTCGTGGCGACGGACGCGCCCGGCTGGTGTCGATCGAGACACTTAACGCTAGCGGCGGGCCTGTCAGCGTTTACGCAAGCGGCGGCGAGGCGTCGATTCGCGTTGCGGTGGAGTTCGCCGCGCCGGTCGCCGATCCCGTGGTCGGCATCATGATCCGCACGCGGATAGGTATGGAAGTGTACGGCACCAATACGGAGTTGGAGAACGTGCCTCTGGGCCCTGTCGCGGCTGGAGACCGCCGCGTCGTGCAGTTCACGTTCCGCTGCGAGCTGTGTCCGCAGGAGTACACGATCACCGCCGCGTCCCACGATCCGGACGGCGTTTGGCACGACTGGATGGAGGACGCGCTGGCGTTTCGCGTGACGGATTCGCGCTACACGGCGGGGGTGGCGAATCTGCGCGCGAGGGTGACGGTTGGTGGTTGAGGGACCATTGGGCGCGGGGTAGAACCTGCCCCGCATTTGGCCCCCTACGCCACCCGCCGGGAACTTTTTTCGGGTTACCATCGTTCCTATTAACGAGAGGCTTGGAAAAATGTTCTGCACCGCATGTGGGATGAGCTTGAGAGATACCGACCGCTTTTGCCCGGGTTGCGGGAAGTCCGCTGTTCCGGAATCGGCGACGTTCTCGTCCGGCGGCGGAACCATGCCGGGCAGGCGCCTGGTGCGTACGATGCGCGATAAGAAAATCGCCGGCGTGTGTGGCGGGTTGGCCCTTTATTTCGGCGTCGATTCGACGATCGTCCGCTTCATCCTGCTGGGCCTGTTTCTGCTGTATGGCGTGGGCTTCCTGGTCTATGTCGGCGGCTGGATCGTCATGCCGCGCGACATTGACGTGGCCCCCGTCTCCGCCTGAACTACGCCGCCGCCAGCGTATTGATCGAGCCCAGGCGCTTCGCCTCGAACGCCTGAATCGCGTCTTCCTGCTGATGGACATAGCCGAGTTCGTCCACTCCTTCAAGCAGCAGATATTTCGAGAATTCGTCCACCGGAAACTCCACTGCCGTGCCGTCGGGCAGCGTCAGCGTCTGTGCCGAAAGGTCGATCTTCACGGAGGCGCCGGCAGGCAACGCCAGCAGCTTCTTGTGCGTTTCCGCGTCCACCACCACCGGCAGCAGTGAGTTCTTCAGCGAATTGTTCTTGAAGATGTCGGCAAACGACGTTGAGATTACGGCACGGAATCCGTATTGAGTAAGTGCCCACGGCGCGTGCTCCCGGGAGGAGCCGCAGCCGAAGTTATCCCCCGCCACCAGGATCTGCCGCGTCTTCGCCCAATCGTGATTCAGCACGAACTCCGGGTTCGGCTCACCACCCGGCAGATAGCGCCAGTCGTAGAAAAGCTGGTCGTCCAAGCCGTCCTTCGAAATCGTTTTTAGAAACCGCGCGGGGATGATCTGGTCCGTATCGACATTGTCCACCGGCAACTGCACCAGCTTCGACTCAAACGAGGAGAACTTGATCATTGCGCGAGAAGGCTCCTTACATCGGTGACGACGCCCGTCACAGCACTGGCGGCGGCGGTTAGCGGACTGGCAAGAAACGTCCGGCCGCCCTTGCCCTGGCGTCCTTCGAAATTGCGGTTGGAAGTGGATACGGAATATTGGCCCGGCGAAAGCTGATCGCCATTCATGGCGATGCACATGGAGCAGCCCGCCTCCCGCCAATCGGCCCCCGCAGCCTGGAATACCTTATCGAGGCCTTCTGCCTCAGCCTGCCGCTTGATTTCCTGCGACCCCGGCACCACCATCACGCGCACCTTCGGGCTAACCTTGCGGCCCTTCAGCACTCCGGCGGCCGCGCGCAAATCGGTGATCCGGGAATTGGTGCAGCTTCCAATGAATACGACGTCGATAGGCTGCCCGGCCAATGGCTTGCCGGGTTCCAGCGCCATGTACCGCAGCGCCTTGGCTAGCGATTCGCGCTCCACCGGATCGCTAATCGATGCGGGGTCGGGAATCGCTCCGGAGATTTGCATCCCCATTCCGGGATTGGTTCCAAACGTGATCATCGGCTCCAGCGTTGACGCGTCAATCGTCACGCCCTTGTCGTAGACCGCGCCCTCGTCGGACGGCAGCGCGCGCCACCGCTCGACCGCTTCGTCCCAATCGGTACCCTTCGGCGCGTAGGTGCGGCCGTTGAGATATTGATACGTCGCATCGTCGGGGGCGATCAACCCCGCGCGCGCGCCCGCTTCGATGGACATATTGCAGACGGTCATGCGCTCTTCAATCGTCAGCGCCCGGATGGCTGTGCCGGTGTACTCAAACACGCTGCCGGTGCCGCCGCCGATGCCGACTTTGGCGCACAACGCGAGAATGATGTCCTTAGCGGTGACGCCTTCACGAAGCGTCCCATCCACGCGAACCTCAAACGTCTTCGACTTCCGCTGTGGCAGGCATTGCGTGGCCAAAACCATCTCCACTTCGCTGGTGCCGATGCCGAACGCCAGAGCGCCGAACGCTCCATGGGTGGCGGTGTGGCTGTCGCCGCAGACCACGGTCATCCCCGGCTGCGTCAGGCCATTCTCCGGACCGATGACGTGTACGATTCCCTGTTTCGGCGAATGGAACCCATAGCAGGGGATGCCAAACTCCGCGGCGTTCTTCTCCAGCTGCCGCACCTGGGTGGCTGCAACCGGATCGACAATGGGAAGCGACTTCGGGGTCGTCGGTGTGGAGTGATCCGTCGTGGCAAACGTGAGGTCCGGGCGCCGCACCTTCAGCCCGCGCTTTCGCAGACCGTCGAATGCCTGCGGCGACGTCACTTCGTGGACCAGGTGCAGATCGATGTAGAGAAGCGCCGGCGCGCCCGGCTGCTCCGTCACAACGTGGGAATCCCACAGCTTCTCAATGATCGTTCTAGGCTTTTGCATCTACTGCCTCACAAACCGCTTTTCCAACTTCTTCCGTGGTGGCCTTCCCGCCCAGGTCGGCGGTGACACGGCCTGAATTCAACACCGCTTCCATCGCGGTGGAGATCGCCGCGGATTCGTTCTTCAATCCGAAGCTGTACTCCAGCATCGCCGCGACGCTGCCGATCGCGCCCAGCGGATTCGCCTTGTTCTGGCCCGCGATATCCGGCGCGGAACCGTGCACCGGTTCGTACAGCCCGGCCCAGGCGCCCGAAGGTCTGCGGTCGCCGATTGACGCCGAAGGCAGCATCCCGATGGAGCCCGCCAGCACCGCGCCTTCGTCCGACAGGATATCGCCGAACATGTTCTCCATAAGGATGACGTCGAAGCGCTTCGGGTTCAGCACCAGTTGCATGGCGCAGTTGTCGACCAGAAGATGATCCAGTTCGACATCCGCGTAGGCCCCGTGAACCTCCGTCACCACGCGCCGCCAGAGCTGTGACACTTCCAGCACATTCGACTTGTCGACGCTGGTGACTTTCTTGCGGCGGTTCCGCGCCAGTTCGAACGCCATGCGCGCGACGCGTTCAATTTCCGCCCGCGTGTACGTCATCGTGTTGGTGCCGCGCTCTTCCGCACCTTCGCCCGTGATTCCGCGGGGCGTGCCGTAGTACACACCTCCCAGCAACTCACGCACGATAATCATGTCCGCCCCATCGATGCGGTCGTTCTTCAACGGCGAGGAATCCAGCAATGCCTTGTAGCTGCGGACGGGCCGCAGATTCGCGTAAACACCCAGCGCATTCCGGATTCCCAGCAGCCCACGCTCCGGACGCTTCTCCGGCGGCCAGTTGTCGAACTCCGGAAGCCCGACCGCGCCCATGAAAGTCGCGTCCGCGGCCACGGCTTTTTGTCGGGTCTCGTCGGGGAATGGATTGCCCGTTTTGTGAATGGCGATGCCACCCAGAAGCGCTTCGGTAGTTTCCAGCTTGTGGCCGTTCCTGCTGGCGACATGCTCCAGAACACGAACCGCTTCGCGAGTAACTTCGGTCCCGATTCCATCACCGGGACACAAACAGATTTTGAGATTCATTCGTTCAAGAGTGGCTGCCGTGGCCTTACGCCGTCGCCGCCGTGCTTTCCTTTACATCGCGGATCAAGGCGATGATTTCGTCGTTGCGGACGCCTTTTTTCCTATCGGCCAGCGCGATGAAGTGCCCATAAAGATTGTTCAGCTGTTCGCGGGTCAACTCAAACCCCAGATCCTTTGCGCGCTGTCCCAGCGCATGACGCCCGGAATGCTTTCCGAGAACCAGGCGGCCCTCCGGCACTCCAACCGACTGCGGGTTGACGATCTCGTAGGTGGACTTTTCCTTCAGATACCCGTCCTGGTGAATCCCCGCCTCGTGCGCAAAGGCGTTCTCGCCAACGATGGCCTTATTCGGCTGCGGCCCAAAGGTGATGATTGACGTCAACAACTGGCTGGCCGGATACAACTGCTCCGTCACGATCTTTGTTTGAAACGGCAGACGGTCCTGGCGGGTGCGGAACGCCATTACGATCTCTTCCAGCGAACAGTTTCCCGCGCGCTCGCCAATTCCGTTCATCGTGCACTCAATCTGCCTTGCGCCCGCTTCCACCGCGGCGATGGAGTTAGCGACGGCCAGACCCAGGTCGTCATGGCAGTGCACGCTTAGAATCGCCGAGTCGCCCAGCGAACGGCTCATCCGTCCGATCAATTCCGCATACTCCGCCGGGACGCTGTAGCCCACGGTGTCAGGCAGATTCACGGTCCGCGCGCCCGCTGCTACCACGGCCTTGCAGACCTCTTCCAGATAATCCCAATCGGTACGCGTCGCGTCCTCCGCGGAAAACTCGACATCTTCGACGTAGCCGCGCGCCAGTTCCACCGCCGCAACCGCGTCGTCGATCACCTGCTGCCGCGACTTCTTCAGCTTGAACTTTAGATGGATGTCGCTGGTGGCGATGAACGTATGGATGCGCGGACGCTTGGCATGAGACAACGCCTTCGCGGCGCGCTCCACATCCAGCTTGGTTGAGCGCGCCAGCGCTGCAACCTGCACCCACGGATACTCCTTCGACACCGCATCCACGGCGTCAAAGTCTCCTTGCGAGGCGATCGGGAATCCGGCCTCCATGATGTCAACGCCCAGGTCAACCAGTTTGGCCGCCATGCGGACCTTCTCGTCCACCGTCATGCTGCACCCGGGCGATTGCTCCCCGTCGCGCAGCGTCGTATCGAAGATATATACTCGCGGGCTCTTTTCGGTCGTCATGGAGTCGCGTCTCCCTTCAGTCCGGCATGGCCGGTGGGCCAGTTGCCGTAAGGGTGATTATCCAGCGTTGCGGTCAATTTAGCAAATTTATAATGTTCTTGACTAGCATAATTATGAATGATAGAATTAGTCAAACTTATTCGATAGGCGTCTTCTATGCTGCTCCATTCTTTGAAGGTGTTCCTGGCGGTCGCCACGGAAAAGAGCTTCTCCCGCGCCGCCGAGCGCATGCTGCGCACGCAGCCTGCGGTATCACTGGCGGTGCAGCGTCTGGAATCCGAACTGGAGGAGCGGCTGATCGACCGCTCCGCCAAGGAACTCCTGCTTACGGACGCGGGCAAGATCGTGGCCGACTACGCGCGCCGGTTCGAAAACATCGAGAACGAGATGCACAACGCGCTGGCGGAGCTGCGCGACAACTCGGCGGGGCGTCTGATCATTGGAGCGAATGAATCCACATCGCTCTACCTTTTGCAGCACATCAGCCGCTACCGGCACCTGTATCCGAAGGTGAAGATCCAAGTGCGGCGCAGCCTGTCCAGCCGGATTCCGGCGCAGTTGATCGATGGGGACCTGGAACTGGGCGTAATCAGCTACGACCCGGAGGACGACCGGCTTACATCGCGCGTGATCCATAACGATCACCTGACGTTCGTCGTGTCGCCGCAGCACCGGTTCGCGTCGCGGGACGACGTCTCGATCACGGAACTGGACATGGAGACCTTCATCGCGCACAACGTAATGTCGCCCTACCGGGAGACGGTGCTTCGCGAATTTCAACGCGCGCGAGTGCCCTTGAATATGGATGTGGAGATGCCGACGGTAGAGACCATCCGGCGGATGGTGCAGCGGAACGAAGGCGTGGCGTTCCTGCCGATGATGTGCGTGGAGCAGGAGATTGAGCAGGGGCTGCTGCGGCAGGTCCGCGTGAAGGAGCTTACGGTGGAGCGCAAGATCCGCTTGGTGCACCCCGCGCGGCGGTCGTTAAGCCACGCCGCGAAGGCGTTTCTGGAGGTGGTGGCGGCTTAGGGCCGCACGGCCCTAACGAGAGGAGAAGATACGCAAACGTGATCGTGCGGTCATTGCGTCACGACTATGTCCGCTAGGGAGTTCGTAAACGGCATTGGGGGCAATGTCAAACAGATCGGTGCTTCGCTCGGTTACGTCGGCCACAATCTTTAGCGAGCCCGCCATGTTGGCGAACCCAATATTGTCGTAGACGAAGTCTGTAGTTTCGCCCGGAGTAACATCGTTGAACATTAGCTGCGGCAGGCCCCTGGAAAACGACAGTTCAGGTGGGTTTACTGAATACGGTGCGACCGACACTTTTATCCATGAGCCTGCCGGGACATTACTGCTGGCGTAAACCTGAACCGTCGCGGTCGTGGTGGGGGGTCCCGGCGGGTTTGTCAGGCGAATCGTGCCTGGAGCGACCCCCGTACTTGTAATTTGAACGAACCCCTTGGTCTTCACTCCCGTAGGCGTGGTTTGAAACGTCTGAGAGCCAGACTGCCCCGGTGCGTAAATCTGCGCCGTTAGCGTCGTATTCCCAGGAGAGAGTCCCTTAACGATCCTTGGACATCCCGAGGAAGCGAGCGTCGCCACCGATGTATCATCAACGGTCATCTTTGTGCCGCACTCCCTTTGCTGGAAACCATCCTGCCAGACAAGGGTTCCATAAACGCTTTGCGTAGCTCCCGAACCGACGGCGGTGGCGCTGACGGTTATCTGAGATGTGCTCAGTAAGAAGTTTGTGACGTAATTGTTTGGATTTCCGTACAGGGGTTGAGCCAACTTGCGGTTTGCTGAGACAATCTGCTCCTTCACAAGTAATCTACTCTGTGAGCTACACTTCCCGATGACTCGGAAGCCGCCGCGCTGGCCGGGGACGGGAGCCTCGAGTTCTCCCAGCATTTCTCGAAAGCTGATCGTCCGCGATTCGCGGCCACCGAGCGCCAAGACCGGAAATTCCCTCGAACCACCGTCGTAAAAAATCTCTATCCGGACGTCGTCTGGAGACTCGGAGAAGTTAGTAATCGTCAGCAGTGTGTCGGCGCCCCGCTCAATGGACCAGCGAAGACCTCTAAAGTACCAATACGGATCGGGATCTAGAATCGAATAAAGCGTGAGGTCTGCATCGGCAGTCAGACTGTACAACCGGCCGACGATCACCCCCTTTGCTCCCGGATAGAAGACCTTAACAGCGCCACTGATCGCACGGTACCTGGACATCACGTCATTCAGCTTCAACATTCTTGTCTGGTTCGCAGGCAGTACCCCCAGAGAAAGAGGGACGGAGACGGGGCCCCCCGGCGTGTTCAGCAGCATCTCGCCGTCCACGGGCGCCAAGGAGTCGCTCGTATTGGCCAGGAGAAGAAAGCTGGATAGGGGTTGGCCACCACGTACGGGCAGACTAGCCAGAACTTGCGAGCCATACAGGGAGTTCGATTGGACCGCCGCCGGGTCGGTGAAAGTCACAGTCGACGAAAAGCCAATCTTCTCATCCTCCAGCCAGCCAACCGCGTTAAGAGCGCCATACGGGCCTTGATGCTGTAGCACAACTCGGCCGGGCACGGGATTCTCTGGAGTAGGGGCGCTTTCGGCAAACCGAGACGCAGGTACAGTCAACGTAACGGCAGACCTGGGGGGAATCGTGATCGCGCTCAAGGGATTCATACGCCCGGCGAGTTCCAGAAAAGGAAGAACGGTGATTGCGGAGGTGGAGACGTTCTGCGCAGAGATGTAAATGCCAGCGTCTTCCGACGGCAAGAGTACGAGCGCATTCAAGTTACGCGACTGGCCCACATATTCGTATGTCGGAACCGTATATCCGATGGTTCCGCCGCCCTCCGACACCGTGATCTCGGCAAGCAGGACATCTTTATTGGGGTGTTCGTATCGAAATTCCGCGCTGCCCCACTGGGGGGGAAGCCCTAACTCGCGAAGGGCCCTGCCGATGTCGATCGTGGCAGTGGCATTTGGAGCCAGAGTGGCCGGCTGAAGCGCCCGATGCTGTCCGTTCGACAGCCACAATACCGGCGTTACGGTAAACGTGTCTTCAATGTGTGTGTTCCTCAGTATGATCGACGAAGTATGGTTCTCGAGCGTTGTCCAGTAAGCGGCATAGCGTCTCAGGATCTGAGGCTCCGGCTGTGCGCTGACGGTCGCCGTGGTGAAAAGCAGAACGATTGCCGAAATGGTCCGGATCTTCAATGTTGAGATCTCCTTTTCGAAGGATTTGAGTGTTGCCCAAGCCCCAGACAGTTTCTGTTATCGCTGTCAGAATACCTGAGTCGGCGGGGGGGGGATAGTAGTTTAGGTCCATTTTTGATTACTTTTCGGTTGCTGCGCAATCAAGAGCCGACCCCCAATTCGGACCACCCTACTTGAAGGGTCGACCCAGCCAAGTCTCGTGCGCAGTTCTACGGTCGATTCGGGCTTGCCTGCTATCCAATCAGAGGTGGATCATTTTCAACGCGTGGTGGATGGCGGCACCAAGCGGACCGAGCAGCGGAACATAGTCGTGGCGTTCCTGGAGGTCGTGGCGGCGTAAAGGCTCTACTCGTCGGGTCCCGTCGGGACGTAGCCCATCTTCGCTCTCTCCCGGTGGGCCAATTTTGCCGCGTCGACGAAATCGGTGTCGGAGTAGACTTCGGACACACGAAAGTGTTCCGACAAGCTGAGGTAGGGCACGATCAGATCCGTGGAGACGGGCGACGGCGTGAAGATCCACAAAGCCTCCAGCGGCAGCACGGGAAGGGTGAGGATCCGGAGTTCGTAGTCGTCGGAAGGCTGACGGATCTTCCGGTAGATCGAAGCGAGCATCCGCGCGACAGGTCCCAATTCCAGTGTCATCTGCTCGCTCGGCCCGCTGCCCATGATGACCTTATCGCCGGCCAAGCTGAGGTATCGCGATCCTGCCATGCGCGCGCGTTCCAGGCCTCCGGCGGCCAGCGACTCTAGGCTTAGCGAATAGGCTTTGAATTCCCACACATCGCCCACCTGCCAACCCGGTCCCTTCAACCGAAGCCGTTTCTCGAAATCGCCGACGACTTTCTCACTAGCTTTCATGTCACACCTTGATGAAGTAGGTATCTACCCAGACTCCGCAGTCCCGATACTGGTCCTTGAACACGCTGTAGTGCCATTCGGAGATCCGCGGCTCCGGCACCAAGGGATCGGCGGCAGGATCGAATACCTGGATGATCTGGTCATTTCCAGACTGCTCATATCCGCCAATCACGACGAAATGCGCCCCCTCCGCGACTCGGTTGCCGTCGGAATCCCACAGCACTCGCGCGCAGACGGGCCGGTTGCGATCGATCTCGGACCGGATCACGTCGAACTTGGCGCGGGAGCGGGCGGTCGCTCCGTTCGAGATCCCTAGAGCTTCGAGCGCGAGGTGCAATCTGTCCGGCTCGTTGAAGCGGGCGCGGTTGGCGCACGCCGCTGCTTTCCGGACTTTCGACACCACCTCGCACTGCGTTACTGGCGAGCTACCGTCTCGAATACCCCAGTTCTTACTGGAAGCGGCAACCGCGGTCCAGCACCAATTGGTTTGCTCCTGCACCTCCAGGTGAAAGGGCGGGCTCAGCGGTGTCATGACCGCGGCGCCGCGTTTTCGGTGACAATGTCGGGAAGCAGTTCCGCCTTAGTCCCGCCGGCTGCGGACAGCTTGACGATCGTTGGACCGAAGACAATACCGTAGCTGCCGATTCCGGTGCCCGAGCCAGGTCCAGGACCAGGGTCAACCTGCGGTCCGCCAGCGCCAGGTCCAGGGTCGGGAAGGACTTGGCGGCCTCCACTACCGTCTCCAGGCGGCGGGTCGGGTCGAGCTTGATTCCCGCCGGAGCCTAGTCCGTCGCCTTCAATGCTCTGCCGGACGATCACTTCGTCGTTCACAATCTTGATTCGATATTCGATGGTCATTTTGTCTCCTTTGTTCGGGCATTTGCGATTAGGCTCTGGAACCGGGGATCGCCGCCCAGAGCTTCGGCGTCGGGCCAACGCGCAAGTTCTTCGAGCAGCGCCAGGGGAGCCTCGCGCAGCTCGCGCAGCGCCTCCTCACGCGATCCCAGCAATTCGTACGCAGCGACTAACTTAAAGCGCTTGACGTTGTCGTTCGGCAGACTGCGGGCTGCCTGGGCCACCTCCAGCTCCGCGCGCCTCCGGTCGCCGCACGCCGCCGCGAGATTGGCTAGCAGGGCACGCTCATTGCCGTCCTGTGGATTCGCCGCCAGCTTTCGCTCCGCGATCTCGAGACCTCGACGGTTGGCTTTAGTGGACTCCGCCGTGCGTCCAATCCGGCGGGCGGAGATGCCCCAGTTTTGGAGTGCCACGACCAACTCGGGCTCCAGCTCCAGGGCCCGGCGGAAGTGCGGGATCGCTTCCGCTTCCCGGCGTTGGTACATCAGCACGACGCCAAGCGAGTTCTGAACCTTGGACGAATCGCCGAGACCGGCGCTGGCGCGAAACTCCGGTTCGGCCTCGCCGAACCGGCCTAAATTGACCAGAGCCGCTCCGAGTGCGTAATGCGTATCCGGATTCTCCGGCGCCAACTCCGTGGCTCTGCGGAAGCAGCCCACCGCGCCGTCGTAGTTCGAGCGGCTGAAATAGTAAGACCCGAGTTGCTGATGCGTTCGTGAGGAGCGGGGCTCGCATGCGATGGCCTTGAGAAACGCGCTCTCCGCTTCCTCCTGCCGGTCCGACATTTCGTAGGCCTTGCCGAGCCGGCGCCAAATCACGCTATCGGCGGGACGCAGCTCGGCGGCGCGCAAATAATGAGGAATCGCAGCATACGGATGCCCGCTAACAGCTTCCAGATAACCCGCCGCCTTACGAACTTCCGGTGTGTCGGGATTAAGCCGTTCCGCTTGGCGAATGAAGGCGGCGGCGCGCTCGAGCCACGCGAGTTGACCCGTCGCGTAGTGAAGGGTGAAGCAAGCCTCCGCGGCGGCGGCTGGGATGGCGGCTGCGCGAGGAGCCTGCGGCGCCAGGCGCTCAAAGACCTCCAGCGCCTCAGCAGCCTTTGTATTCTCACGGGACAAAGCCATGCCACGTTTGTAGTCGGCTCTGACGTCCTCGGACATCTCGTCCGCGCTCGCCGTCGGCAAGTGCAATCCGCCTGAAACCACTCCGGCCAGCGCCACGGGAGCGGCCGACAACTCACTGGCCGCGTATTCGGCGCTCCACTGGCGCGCCTTCGCGCCCGAAGCGACATCGACCAGGGCTGCCTCGACCACATATCGTCCTCCGATTTCCCGCATGTTTGCCGTGAACGCGTGAGTTGCGTTCAGGAGCTCGCGGGCCTCGTCCGGCGTGCCGGCGCCTTTTCGCCGCACATCTTCGGCCGGGATGAATCGCAAGGTCTTGGTCTTGTCGCCGCGCAGCCTCGAGATCTGCTGCGACGCATCGGCGTACAGTCTGTCGGCGGCAGCCCGCGCCGGGGCCGAAGCCGAGAAAGGAAGTACGGCCAAACGGACTTGGTCCTTAGTTTGCGATGGCCAGAACAGGATTCCGAGTACGGCCGCGGCGGCTCCCACGGACGACCAGTGCTGAGGAGCCGGATCGAGATCCCGCGCCATCGCATCCGCGCTCCGGTACCGGCGGAGAGGGTCGGCCTCCAGCGCCTGCGCAATCACAGCACGCCAGTTGGCCGGCGCCTTCGCCTTGATCTTGCCCTCTTGCGGCGACTTTCCCGTGGCCAGCAGGTGCAGGATCACGCCCAGGGCGTAGACGTCCGACGCTACGCTGGGGCGTCCGCCTTCGCGCACCTCGGGCGCCATGAAGACGGGTGCGCCGCCGCGAACGCCGGATTGGAAACCGGGCCGGCCCAACTCCCCGTGGCGCGCCAAGCCGAAGTCGGTGATGACGGCGCGAATGGCGCCATCCGGTCCCTTGGCCAGCATGATGTTGTTCGTCTTCAGGTCGCCGTGGACAACGCGATTCCGGTGAGCGGCAAAAAGCCCGCGGCAAAGCTCAAGAGCGATCGTCCTGGCCTCTGGCTCATTCAGGCTTCGTTCGTCCATACGGTCCGCCAGGGTCGTCCCTTCCAGAAATTCCATCGAAATGAAGCTGATCTCTTCGCCTTTGGCCGTAAACGCTTGATGGATATCGAAGATCTTGCAGACGTTGGGATGGCTGATTTCGCTGGCGTGCTTGACCTCCGGAATCAGTTGCCGGTCGAAGCCCGAGTGGGCACATTTCAGCGCGACCCGCTTCTGCAGCGTTTCGTCGAAGGCCTCATAGACGATGCCCATCCCGCCGCGTCCCGCCTCGCGCGTCAGCCGGAAGCGGTTTAACAGGATCTGGCCCGGCTCGAACGGATCTTCCTCGGCCTCGGCGTCACTGATAACCTTAATCGCTCCCAACTCGAGGATCCGGTCAAAACGATGCTTTATCTGGAGGTACTCCAGAACCCTATTTTCCAATTCGAAATCTCCATTGCAAACCGTACGCACGTAGACCTCGCGATTGCCGGGGGCTTCTGTGGAAGCCACGGCGACGATCTCCCGCAACCGGCGTTCATCCGGACTTCTTTGCGGCGCCTTCATCGACGAACCTCTGCTTCAACCAATCGTTGGCCGTTTCCCAGCGGCGCTGAAATGTGCGCTCCGGAACTTTTAGTACTTCGCTGCCTTCCTTGTCGGTCAGCCCGAGAAAGAACTTCAACTCGACAACTGTGCACCACTCCGGATTCACCTTCTCCAATTCCGTCAGCAGCCGATCGATAGTGAGTAACAAAGCTAGATCGTTACCGTCTCCGGACAACACATCCGCCAATCCATCGACAGGAGTGAAGATCGCTTTGGGCCGCGCCCGGGCACGATCGATCAGGTATCGCCGCATCATCCTAGCCATCAAAGCGAAAAAATGATGCCGGTCCCGCCAATCCTGGTGCCGGGTTTTTGCGATGCGCAAATAAACTTCGTTTACGAGGTCGATCGACTGGAGCGACGGCCGCGTTTCCCGGCGTAGCTGCGCGCGCGCGATGCGCCGGAGGTCTGGCTCGACCAACGCAAACAGTTCGTTTTCGGCGCCCCGGTCGCCCTCGCCCCATTCGCGGAGCAGCACGGTCAGGTTCTTGGATTCGTTGAGCACGGTTTTGGAGTGGCTTACGAATAACACATCCACTTAATTGGCGCAAACCCCATTTCGGTAGTTTCTTGCAAAATGGCGGGACTTCTAACCGGGAATCGCTTCCGAAGATGAAGCCGAAAAGCTTCAGAAAGATGGCGACATCATGCAAAACGTACTTCTAGTTACATTGCTGGCTGGCTTGTTCGGCTCCAACTTGGCCGCGCAAGACCTCCGGCTTCAAGCAACGATCCCATTCGATTTCCAGGTGGGCAAGGCTAGCTTGCCGGCCGGGAATTACATTGTTTCCCACGTTGAGGGGATCATCCGCCTTTCCCATCGGGGGGGCGGCGGCTCCGCCGCAGTGATCACCTTCAGTGCGGACAGGAAGACGGCCAGCCCGGATCGGGGCACGCTTGTGTTCAATCGATACGGGAACTCATACTTCCTGCAGGCAGTGCAGGCACCGCACTCTAGCACGGCGCGGTTCCTGCAAAAGGCCAAGGAGGAACTGGCTCTCGCGAAGTCGCAACGCGCTGGGGAGGTGGTTCTCGCCTCCGCCGAGCGGAAACGCCGCTAGTCCGATACATTACGCCGGCGGGCCCACCGGTCCGCCGGTTTTTTGCGTCTGGCGGCTGCTATCCTGTGGTTGGAGCGCGTCCTAAAGGCGCGTTGGCCGTCTCTCAAAAATTGATCCTATGCAATTCGTCATGGGATCCGGCTCGTTTTTGGCGCCGGTGTGCAAGCTCCCGCGGGCAGCCGCGATGGAGAAGCCTGATGGCGCCCGGAGGGTCCCCCCCTGCACCTGAGGGGTCAATGACGGAGACGGTTGCCTTTGAGTGCGCTCCTCGTTCTTCTCCTGAATGAATCTGCTCTTTATCGGCGATATCTTCGCCTCACCCGGGCGAAAGATCGTCGCCGATCATCTGGAAAAGCTTTGCCAACACGAGCAGATCGGGTTCGTCGTCGCCAACGGCGAGAACTCGGCCGGCGGTTTCGGCATCACGCCTTCCATCGCCGACGACCTTCTCTCCCTGGGAATCGACGTCCTCACCACCGGCAATCACATCTGGGATAAGCGGGAGATCTACGACTACCTGGGCGTGTCTCAGCGCCTGCTGCGTCCGGCCAACTATCCGCCGGAGCTTCCGGGAAAGGGCCTGACGATCCTCACCGCTCGCGACGGCGCGAAAGTCGCCGTGATGAACCTTCAGGGGCGCGTGCACATGGCTGCGGTGGACGATCCGTTCCGGAAAGCGGATGAGCTATTGTCTTCGATTCCCGTGGAAGTCAAGATCCGCTTCGTCGATTTTCACGCCGAGGCCACCAGCGAGAAAGTCGCGATGGGCTGGCATCTCGACGGTCGCGTCACGGCGATGATCGGCACGCATACGCACATCCCCACCGCGGACGAGCGCATCCTGCCCGGCGGAACCGCCTATCTGACCGACTCCGGAATGACCGGCCCCTACGATTCGGTCATTGGCGTCGAGAAGGAAGTGGTGTTGCGTAAGTTCAAGACGTCGATGCCCGTACGCATGGAGGCCGCCAAGGGGATGGTGGAGCTTCGCGGCGCGGTGGTGACCGTCGACCCGGCGAGCGGGCGCGCGCGCAAGATCAAGCGCATCACGCTGACGTAAACTCACCGAATGATCGCGGCGTTAAGCCGGCTTCAACTGGTTTAAGGAGCAGGTATGCGGAAAATCGGTGCCTTCGAAGCTAAGAAGCGTTTGGTTGCCCCCGCACTGGTACGGATCGAGCTACGTCGATGGCGGCTGCGGAGCGCATTCGCGCCCGTGCCGAACGCTTGTCATCGGAGCCATTCGATTGGACGGCCCTCAAATCGGATCGCGACGAAGGTCGGCCTTGAGTCTGGTCCTGGACACTTCCGTTACCCGTTTGCCTGGCTCTGCTTCGCACCTCTATTGCAGTCATGCTAAACGGAGTCTTATATGGATTCGTTGGAGTCGTCGCTAGGTTGCTAAAGGGAAGGCGTTAGTGGCGCGCTAAGAGAGAGATGAGCGAACGGGGTAACGGAAACGCGGAGCTACAACGCATCGATTTCAGGGAACTCGGCGCGTTTGCGCAAGAATACGGTCGGCAAGTGGTTGAGCTACCCCGCACGCCGCTTCGAACAGACGTGCGCTGAAGCCGCACTTCTTGCGTCGGCTCAAAGTTCACGTTGCAGCCGGGTCAGTGCGCCGGCCTGCTGCGTGTCTCGAAGATCTCGGTCAGCTCGGGCTTACCGAGCCTTCCGGAAGCCAGCCGCAAGACGATTTGGACCAGGTCATCGGCAGCAAGATCCAGATCCCAATCGTTGACAAGCAGGAAAGTGATCGCGGCGTTGGCGCCGGTCCGCTTGCTCCCATCGATGAACGGGTGATTCTGGCAGAGATGGAAGAGGTAAGCCGCCGCCAGTGCCGGGATCGAAGGATGCAGGAACTCGCCGCCGAACGTGGCCTGGGGTGTCGCCACCGCGGATTCGAGTGCATCAGCGTCGCGAACGCCTATTGAGCCACCGTAGATCTCGATCTGTTGTCCATGTATCTCCAGAACTTCGTCCAGAGAGAGGAACTGCGGCTCCACGGAGAATCGCGGTCGCTACTCGGCCAGCCGCTGAAACGCCTTACCGTACCGCTTGTGGACTGCCTTCTGGGCCTCTTCGAACTTCCGCCGGCGCTCCGAGGGCCTCGCAGGCGCAACTACCAGCCGCTTTCCATCCGTGCTGATGTCGAGGGGCGTGTCGCAGTCGATATGGAGAAGGTCCAAAATCGGTCGGTCGATCACCAGCGCGAGGCTGTTTCCGTGCTTGGTCAGTTTCTTTACCATGGCGGAACTTCGTATCTCCAATGTATCACCATCCCTAGCGTACTGCTGGCTCCGAGCGGATCGTCGCGACGCGGGAACCGATTCTACAGCGGCATAACCCTCCGTGGTCGCCTAAGCCCATGAAGCGGGTCAACCTCCGAATCGCGCGTAATCTGGACAGAGCACTTCTCCGAGATGCCGTCTTCTCGTCCAAGTGAACGACCGAAAGCGGCATGCATCGGCCGCTCCAACGACAGCGCGGTTCGTATAACAAGAAAGTACGATTCGCATTGACTGCACGGCCACTCCGGGCAGGAAGTTACGGCGTAACTCGACGGCAGATTACGCGGGTTCGGTCTTTAGCTTCTTGGGGAGTTCCGGCCCTTTGCAACTTGGTCTGAGGCTCCCAATTCGAAGTAAGCTGCCTTCGCTTCATTCAAAGCCGCAGCCAACTCCTTTTCCGCGATCTTTTCAACCGGAAGGCTCGCAACCCGCGCCGGTTTGACGAGCTGAGTCGCAGCAATTTTAGGTGCAACGATCATGGCGACATAGAAACGCAGGTTTGTCTGATCTTTGCGGTTCAGCCCATTCTCTTCCAGGTCCCAAGGATTGGCTGGCGTCGCAGTCAGATGCTCAAGCATATTCAGCTCTTCCCGGTTAGATCGGTCAGCCTCTTAGCCGCCATCAATTGAGTGAATATGGTGTACCGCGGTCCTTGCATGGCTCCAGCGGGAGCATCTGCAAATGGAATCGGGCCAATTGGCTGCGCTTTCCCGGAGAAAACGAGTTTGTACTTGCCGCTCTCGCCGTAGGGTTCGATTCGATCAACGGGAGCGTAGTGGGTAATCGCGGAGACGGGAAGCGTCTGATAAGCGGCGATGTACTTTATCTTGTCCAGCATGCCTCCCGCGATGCGGATCGCGTGCCAGCAGTCTTCGCCTAGGAATACTCGCTCAAAGCCGCCCTTCTGGGCAGGAACAATGACCGTATCGGGTCGCTGAGGGAATTCTTTCTGTGGTGGCTCAGTAACGGATGTGTTTGGGGAAGCAACCGCCTTCGGAAATTCAAAAGCCCGGAGCCCTACGAGAGGAAGTATTTGAAGAATCTCTTTCAGGAATGCCTGAGTATCCGCATTCTCGGCCTCGCTAAGGCTTGGCTCTTGAGGAGCGTTGCCATTGTCGAGGCGACATCGACCTGCTGCGGCTGCGCGGTTCACCAGCGCATACTCTAACCAAGTGACGTGCGCACGATTGAGCCCGCCACTGTTTGAAACGAAGATGATCCCCCAGTCCCAAAAGTCCTTGTTTTGGTAATGGGCTTCGATGCGGTTGCGAACACCATCCGCTTGTCCGATGTAGATGGTGGGCAAGTCGTCGTCTGGATGCCCAACGAGGATGTAGATCCCTGAGCGATCGAACTCCTTACGCTGCCGAACTTCTGTCCACTTGGCACGAGGGAACGCAATACCCAGCCCTGTCCAGTTCATCCTGTCGATGAGCCGGACACCCTCGGGGTCACCGTCGGGCACAAAAATGCGTAGCGTGAATGGGTCTGCCATTCCTCTTTGATCCGGGTTTCAGGACGTTTTCTGTCCGACGGGTGAAGCTCTAACGTACCAAACACCTGCGGGCGAGAGTGCACATCCCAGCCTTAATTTGCCGCTCGCTCGCAGCGATCAGGGCTGTAGCGAAGCGGAGTGCGTAGGGTCGCCTTGACGGCACGGATGAGTCCGCCACGCAGCCATTGACTAGCGGGCAAGGGTCTTTCAACGACAACGGCGTTCCCAGCCCGATACACTCACATGGCGTCCCTCCAAGACGTAGCCCCCCGGATAACGTTCACCACCCGCCCTTTTCCCCAATCCCCTCAGCATCTTCCGCCGCCCACCCATCCCGCGAGAGCGCCTCCCGTGTTATCGCAGTTCAGGAGGACTCTCGTGTTCGACACCATTGCCGACGCTCGCACTCCCGCGCCACCGGGCTGCAAAAGGGCTACGAAAGGGCTGCGAATTTTGGCATGCGAAAAAAACGCGCGCTCAACGCACGTCTGAATGGATCGGCCGAAACCCGGGCGTAACGTAAACTAACCCTTCATGGCGAAGCTCCGGTCGCAAAGCTGGTTCGAAGGGCCGGAATACTACGCCTTCTCGCGCCGCGCGTGGCTCCGTTCCGAAGGATTCTCGCGCCGCATCTTCGACGGACGCCCGATCGTCGGCATCGCGAATTCCTGGAGCGAGCTCAACAACTGCAACGCGCATCTGCGCCAAGTCGCGGAGGCGGTGAAGCGCGGCGTGTGGGCTGCGGGCGGCGTGCCGCTGGAGTTCCCGACGATCTCACTCGGCGAGATGTTCATGAAGCCGACCGCGATGCTGTTCCGCAACCTGATGGCGATGGATGTCGAGGAGTGCATCCGCGCGAACCCCATGGACGGCGTCGTGCTGCTGTGCGGCTGCGATAAGACCACGCCCGCCCAGTTGATGGGCGCGGCCAGCGCCGACGTGCCGGCAATCGTCGTGACCGGCGGCCCGATGCTCGCGGGCCAGTGGAAGGACCGTCGATTGGGCGCGGGCACGGACGGGCGTAAGCTCTTCGACCTCTACCGGACCGGCGAGTTGAGCGACGAGCAGCTTTGCGAAATCGAAGGCGGTCTCGCGCGCAGTCCCGGGCACTGCACGGTAATGGGGACCGCCTCCACCATGGCGGCGATGGCCGAAGGGCTGGGCATGACTCTTCCCGGAGCCGCGGCGATTCCCGCGCCCGATTCGCGCCGCCTGCAACTGGCGGAAGAGTCCGGCCGCCGCATCGTCGAGATGGCGGAGGAGGATTTGCGCCCGTCGCGAATTCTGACGCGCGCAGCGTTCGAGAACGCCGTGACGCTCCTGATGGCGTTGGGCGGCTCGACGAATGCGGTGGTTCACCTGCTGGCGATCGCGGGACGCGTGGGAGTGCCGCTCACCCTCGACGACTTCGACCGGATCTCGCGGCGGACGCCGTGCCTCGCGAACATCAAGCCCTCGGGCGAGTATCTTATGGACGATTTCTTCGCCGCCGGAGGAGTGCCGGTGGTTCTCGGCGAGATCGCGGAACTGTTGCACGGCGAGTCGGCTACGGTGAATGGAAAAACACTGGCTGAAAACTTCGCCGATGCCGAGTGCTGGAACGCCGACGTGATCCGCGACAGCGCCCACGCGCTTTCGGCGGAGGGCGGAATCGCGGTGCTCCGCGGCAACCTCGCGCCGCGTGGAGCGGTAATCAAAACGACGGCCGCCAGTCCGGAACTGCTGCGCCATCGCGGACCCGCCTATGTCTTCGAGACGCATGCCGAGATGATGGCCGAGATCGACCGCGACGATCTGCCTGTCGATGCGGCGACCATCCTGGTGATGAAGAACGCCGGACCGATAGGCGGGCCCGGCTTCCCCGAGTGGGGACAGATTCCGATGCCCAAAAAGCTACTGAACCAAGGCATTCGCGACATGGTGCGCGTCTCGGACGCGCGGATGAGCGGCACAAGCTTCGGAACCGTCGTGCTTCATGTCACGCCGGAGTCGGCCATCGGCGGACCGTTGGCGGCAGTCCGCACCGGCGACGAGATCGAGTTGGACGCTGCGTCGCGGCGAATCGAGCTTCGGGTAGGCAACGCGGAACTCGCGGCAAGGCTGGCCGAGTTTCAACCACCCCCCGCGCACTACCGGCGTGGCTACGGAAAGATGTTCCTGGAACATGTGAATCAGGCGGATGAAGGATGCGATTTCGACTTCCTCCGTGGGCGCTGATCGTCCTCTTCCTTGCGCTGTTCGCAGTGCTGAACGGGCGCGCGTACCGGGGATACTTTTCCGACGACGATCTCGATAACCTCGCCTGGACTTCCTACGTCGGCATCGATACGTTCGCCGAAGGGCTGATCGACCCGAAAGTGTCGCCACATAATTTTCGTCCCGCTGGTCACATCTACTTCTGGGTTCTGGGCCGTCTTGCGGGCGAGAACTTCCCGGCTTACGTAGCCGTGATTCAAGCGCTTCATCTCGCCAACGCCGCGTTGCTTTGGTTGCTGCTTCGGCGTCTGGAAATTGAGCCGCGTTCGTGCTGGGTCGCGGTGTTTGTGTGGACTTTCCACTTTGCGCTTTTCGACGCCGTCTGGAAACCGATGTACATCTTCGACGTGACGTGCGGCTTGTTCTGTCTGCTGACACTGCATGCGTGGCTTCGCCGGCGATGGCTGCTGGCTGTGCTCTGCTTCTGGTGCGCATACAAGGCGAAGGAAGTTGCGTTGTTCCTTCCGGCAGTGATTGCGTTGTATGAGTTCACGGCGGGATCGCGCCGCTGGAAACCGCTGCTGCCGCTGCTGGCGATCTCGGCCAGTTTCGGATTGCAGGCGATGTTGGCGCCCAAGGGTCCGGAGACGGAGTACACGCTCCATTTCAATTGGGACGCACTCCGCAAATCGGTTCCTTTCTACTTTCAGGCGGCAGGCGGAATCGGGATGATCGTGCTTCTACTGCCCGGTCTGGAGGCGCGCCGCCGATGGAGCCTCGCCGGCCTGCTGTTGATGCTGACGCCACTGCTGTTCTTGCCCGGTCGGCTGTACACCGTCTACCTTTATGTCCCGCTGCTGGCCGGAGCGATGGCGTTCGCGTTGCCGTTCCGGTGGACGGCGGCGGTGGTGCTGATGCTCGGGTTGTGGAGTGTTTACGACTACCGCCAACTACGGTCGCAGTGGCGCGCGTATCTTCCGTGGGCCGCCGAACAACGTCAGTTCATCACACAGCTGGGTGAATTTTCTCGCGCCAATCCCGGTCTCAACACTTTGATCTATACGAGTGTGCCGCCGGGATCGAACGCTTGGGGACCTGCCGGAGCGGTCCACTGGATCAGCCGGAATCCCACGATGGATGTCCGCTACGAGGAAAGCCCCGTCCCTGCGCAGCCTCCCGGAACAGCGGTGGTGCACTGGAACCGCGACACGCGGCGGCTCACAACGCGCGAGTAGCTTTTCCACCACTCGCGTGCCCGCGATCATCTCTGAAGAGTGTCAACCAACGGGCCGCCGGAGGCAATCTCCTATAATCGGTCTGTGCGAATCCTCCCCTGGGCGCTCGCGGCCCTGGCGCTGCTTTCCTCCTGTGGGGAAAATATCCAGACGACGGAAGCCGTCCGCGAAGGCGTCCTCGCGCATCTCAAGACGCGGTCCGACATCGACTTGACGAACATGACCGTCGACGTATCCTCGGTATCGTTTCGCAAGGATGAAGCCGACGCCACGGTGACGTTCCGCGCGTCCGGCGCACAGGATGCGGCCGGCACGATGGCGATCCAGTACACGCTGGAGGCCAAGGACGGAAAGTGGGCCGTCAAAGCGCGAAAGTCCGGCGGAGCGGGCGACCCTCACGGCGCTCCCCCGCCCGGCCTCCCGCCAGGCCACCCTCCGGCTGAAGGCGCAAAACCTTGAAGCGCGTCGCGGTTCTGGGCGGCGGACCGGCGGGCGCCATCGCGGCGGCCAACCTTGCGGCGGCCGGAATCGAAACCATTGTCTTCGACGAGAAGCTGGCGTGGGAGAAGCCGTGCGGCGGCGGAATCACTTACAAGGCTTATGAAAAATATCCGTTCCTGATCGACAACGACACACCGAAGCGCGTCGTTACTGAAACCATCGTCACCGCTCCACACGCGGGCAGCGCCACGATGAAACTTAGCCGTCCGCTGCTGATCTATTCGCGTCGTGACTTGAATGGAATGTTGCTGGAGCGTGCGGGTCGCGCAGGAGCCGGCATCGAAAAGGCCCGCATCACTGGTGTCGAGCGCACCGGTGACCGCTGGCGCTTAAAGACCAAATCCGCGCAACTTGATGTCGATTTCTGCGTGGTGGCAACCGGCGCCCGGAACCCGTTCCGCGACCTGGGAACAAAGTGGAATGCGGGCGACACCGCTACCGCGTTGGGTTACTACGTGCCGGTGAATCAGCCGCACGTCGACATTCAATTTCTCCCTCACCTTGAAGGCTACATCTGGGTTTTCCCCCGCCAAGGACACCTGTCCGTCGGCATCTGCGGCAAGGGCGAGACGGCTCAGAATTTGCGCACCCGGCTTGAACGCTACATGGGCGAGAGGGGAATTCCGGTAAAGGGTTCGGAGTACTACGGCCACATGCTGCCGTCGCTCGAACACACGCGCTGGAAGGACAACCGCCTTTCCGGCGACGGATGGATGGCCGTTGGCGACGCGGGCGGTTTGGTCGATCCGATCACGGGCGAAGGCTTGTACTATGCGATTCGCTCCGGCGATCTGGCCAGCAAGCTGATGCTGGATGAGAGTCACGCGCCCGACAAGAAATCCGACATGTACCGCAGCCTGCTCCGCCGCGACTTCATCGAGGATTTGGAGTTCGGCGCGACGTTAGCAAAGCGGCTGTTCCTCGGGAGATTTCTGTTCCGCAGCGCGCCCGCGCGCATGGTGGAATACATTCGCCGCAGCCCGCGCTTCTACGACCTGATGCAGGATCTGTTCGCGGGCACGCAAGGCTACCTGGACTTAAAGGACCGCTTTTTGAAGTCGCTGAACTTTACGCTGCACGAAATCCTGGTGAACAGCTTTCTGCGTCGTATCGTAGTGGGGTGAACCAGTCCCGCTCGCAGGCGCTGCTCGAACGCGCGCGCCAAGTTATTCCCGGCGGAGTGAACTCTCCTGTCCGCGCCTTCCGCAGTGTTGGCGGAACCCCGCCCTTTATTCGCCGAGCGCGCGGGTCCCGAATTTTCGACGAAGACGGCAACGAGTTTATCGACTATGTCGGATCGTGGGGTCCGATGATTCTCGGGCATCGTCCCGACTGCGTCATCGATGCGGTGCGCGATGTACTGGACGGCGGTACGAGTTTCGGCGCACCGACGGAGCGGGAGATTCTACTGGCGGAAGCCATCCGCGATGCGTTTCCGGCGATGGAGATGGTGAGGCTGGTAAGCTCCGGCACCGAAGCGGCGATGAGTGCGCTGCGCGTGGCGCGCGGATACACTGGCCGCGATCTAACGGTGAAGTTCGAAGGCTGCTATCACGGACACGTCGATTCTCTACTGGTGAAGGCGGGGTCCGGTTTGGCGACGTTGGGAATCGCAGATTCCGCCGGTGTTCCGGCGGCTTTCGCGGCCACCACCATCTCGCTGCCCTTCAATTCTCTCGAAGCCGTCCGTCAGTGCTTTGCGCAGCGCGGCGGAGAAATCGCGGCCGTGATGGTGGAGCCGGTCGCCGGCAACATGGGTTGCATCCCACCCGCGCCGGGCTTTCTCGAAGGTCTGCGGGAAGTCTGCACCCAGTCGGGCGCGTTGCTGATCTTCGACGAAGTGATGACCGGATTCCGGTTATCCTTCGGCGGCGCGCAGCAGTTGTACGGCATCAAGCCCGACATGGTGGCGCTGGGCAAAATCGTAGGCGGCGGGTTGCCCATTGCCGCATATGGCGGTTCGAAGGAAGTGATGATGCACGTCGCGCCCATGGGCCCGATCTATCAAGCCGGCACTTTATCGGGCAATCCGCTGGCGGTGGCCGCGGGTCTTGCGATGCTGACCTATCTGAAGTCGCATCCGGAAGTCTATGAGACTATCGAGCGCCGTACCGCCGCACTCTGCGCGGATGCACCTGCGGGTGTGACTGTGAATCGTGTCGGATCGATGTTCACCTTCTTCTTCACGGAGCAGCAGGTGACAGATTTCGATTCGGCCAAAACTTCCGACACCGCGCGATTCGCGAAGTTCTTCCACTGGATGCTGGAAGGCGGCGTGTACCTTGCGCCCTCGCAGTTCGAGGCTGGGTTCGTCTCGTCCGCGCACAGCGAGGATGACATCGCTCGCACGCTCCACCGGGCCCGCGCTTTCTTCGCTTAGCGCTTTGCCTCGAAGACCACTTCGCCGCCCAGGATGGTAGTCCGCGGCAACGTTGTCAGAATTTCCTTCTCGGGAATTTTCATCACGTCGGCGGAGAGAATCAGAAAGTCGGCCACCTTGCCCGGCGTGATCGAACCTTTCACTTCTTCCTCGAAAGCCGCGTACGCTCCGTCGATCGTCCAACTTCGCAAAGCTTCCTCGCGGTTCAACCTCTGACCCGGCATGAATCCGCCGGGCGGATTACCAGTGTGGTCCATGCGGGTGATCGCAGCATACAGACCCCAGAACGGATTCGGATCTTCGACCGGAAAGTCGGACCCGTTCGCGATCCGCACTCCCGCATTCAGGAACCGCCGCGGAGCCCACGCGCCTAACAACCGGTCCCGCCCGAGACGATCTTCCGCCCAGCGCATGTCGCTGGTGGCGTGCGTCGATTGCAGCGACGCTACCACATCGTACTTGGCGTAGAGCGCGAAATCGGGAAGCGACACCACCTGCGCATGCTCAATGCGAAAGCGCTTGTCGTTGTCCGTCTTGAGAACCTCGCCGTAAGCGTCCAGCACCGTTCGATTCGCCAGATCGCCGATCGCGTGCGTGGCTACTTGGAAGCCTTTGGCCGCCGCGTCCCGCGCGACGTCGCGGATGTAGTCCTTCTGCAGAATCAACAGGCCGGAGTTCTTCTTGTCGTCCGAATATGGCTGAAAGAAGGCGGCTCCGCGCGATCCCATCGCTCCGTCGGCCACCAGCTTCACTGCGCGTACGGTTAGCTTTTCGCCGATCTCCGGTCCGCGCTTCAAGTAATCTTCCCAAAGCTCGCCGGCGCCGCCGATCATCATGTAGACGCGAACGGGAAGCTGATTTTTCGCGATCAGCCGCCGGTACGCCTCCAACTCCTGACGGCCCGCGCCGGCGTCGTGCACTGACGTCATGCCGAGGCGCGCGCACTCTTGCGCCGCGCGGCGAAGACGCGATTCCACTTGCTCGTCGGTAAGAGCCGGAATCTTCCTTGCCACCAGACCCTGCGCGCGGTCCACCAGAATTCCCGTTGCCTCGCCCGCTTCATCGCGGATGATTTGCCCGCCCGGAGGGTCCTTGGTTTCCCGCGAAACTCCGGCCATCGCTATCGCCTTCGAATTCCCCCACCCGGCGTGTCCATCGACGCGCGTCAGATAGACGGGATGATCCGGCGACGCGGCGTCCAGATCCTTCGCGACAGGAAACTTCCCTCCCCAATTGGTCTGATCCCAGTTCCGTCCACGAATCCACGTGCCTGCCGGAAGTGTCGCTGCCCGTTCGCGCACGCGGCGCGCGACTTCCGCGATGCTGGAAACGCCGCGCAGATCCATCGTCTCCAACAGGTCTCCCAATCCGCGCATGTGAACATGCGAATCGATCAGGCCGGGAATTACCGCCGCGCCCTTCGCGTCGATTCGCTTCGTCGAAGGCCCGACATGCGAATCGACATTCGCGCCAACCGCGAGAATCTTTCCGTTCTTCACCGCGATGGCCGACGCGCGCGGGTGCTTCGCATCGACGGTGTAGACCATCGCATTCGTGACTGCCAAGTCGGCGATCTGCGCCTGTGCCAGACTGCCCACCACGGCGAATACAATGGGAAACATGGACGACAGTATGGCATATCCCGGCGAATCCGCCGTGGATTTGCCAGCTTGGAAGAACGCGATTTCGACCGCGTGCGCATTGATTTTGGCTGTCCTGTTCGCCTCCGCCGGAGTCTGGAAGATCGTCGATCCCATCGACTGGTCGGCGCGGCTTTCACAGATGAAGGTTCCCGGAGATCTTGCCCTGCCCTTCACAATTCTTCTGGGAATATCCGAAGCGTTCGCCGCCGTGCTGTTGATCGTGCCGCGATTTCGACGCTGGGGAGCGTGGCTTACGGGTCTGCTGCTGGCCGCGTTTATGGCCTACGTCGCGTGGAACTATGAAGCACTTACAGGTGCGGATTGCAGTTGCTTCCCATGGATGAAGCGGACGATTGGACCGGGCTTCTTTTACTCCGACGCATTGATGCTGGGCGCGGCGGGCTTGGCCGGTTGGTGGGCGCACCGGTCGCGCAACCTGCGCGGCGCGTTCATCGTGCTTGGCGCGGTCGCCGTTTTCGCGGCGGCATCGTATGGCATTGCCGTCACACGACAGACGGGCGTGGCCGCACCACCGTCTATCACGGTTGACGGTGCGCCGTTCGACCTGCAACAAGGGAAAGTCCTGCTGTATTTTTTCGATCCGGAGTGCATGCATTGCTTTGAGGCCGCGAAGGTAATGTCGAGTCATAAGTGGAACGCGAAGGTGGTGACGATCCCGACGCGCGTGCCACAGTTTGCACAAGGATTCCTGAACGACACAGGCCTTCGCGCTCCCGTGTCGAACGATCTGGAGACCTTGAAGACCGTGTTTCCGTTCGGCGATGCACCCTACGCTGTAGCCATCGAGAATGGCCGTCAGAAAGCGGCCCTGGCCATCTTCGACGGCAGCCAGCCGGCCCAGACGCTGCGTGAGCTAGGCTTTATCGAATGAGTACGGAAACCCTCGCCGTTCCGGCACCGGCTGAAGAACTGGAGCGCAAGTATCTACTCCAGAATTACGCGCGCTATCCGCTGGAGCTTTCCCGCGGTAAGGGCTGCTATCTCTGGGACACGTCGGGCCGCCGCTATCTGGATCTGCTGTCCGGAATCGGCGTTAACGCGCTGGGACACAATCATCCGCGAATCGTTCGCGTGATTCGCGATCAGGCGTCGAAGCTGATCCACACGTCGAACCTCTACTACCACGCGTATCAAGGCCCGCTGGCGCAGAAGATTGTTGAGACCAGCGGCCTGGACCGGGCGTTTTTCTGCAACTCCGGCACGGAGGCTATTGAGGGCGCGCTTAAAATGGCGCGCGGCCACGGCCGGAAGATTCATCGGGAGAAATTTGGCCTAATTGCGCTGGAGAATTCCTTTCACGGACGAACGTTCGGCGCGCTTTCGATCACCGGCCAGCCGAAGTACCGCGAACCGTTTGAGCCACTGCTGCCCGGCGTTCGGTTTATCCAGCGTAACGATCTGGCGGCGCTGGAAGCCGCGTTCGACGAACGCACCTGCGGCATCGTGATCGAAGGCATCCAAGGCGAAGGCGGAGTTCTTCCGGTGAGTGAAGCGTTCCTGCGCAAGGCGCGCGAACTGGCGGACCAGCACGATGCGCTATTCGTTCTTGACGGCATACAGTGCAGCGTTGGACGGCCGGGCCGCTACTACTCCTACCAACTCTTCGATCCGCCCGTGATGCCCGACGTGCTGACGCTGGCCAAACCCATCGCGTGTGGATTGCCGCTGGGCGCGGTGGTGGCGAACGAGCGTGCCGCGTCCGCCATTGCGCCGGGAATGCACGGCACGACTTACGGCGGCGGGCCCCTGACGACCCGTGTAGCGCTGGAGTTCTACACAATTCTCGACGAACTGCTGCCGCAGATCGTGCGCGTCGGCGCGTATTTCCGCGATGAGCTTCGAGGCCTGATGCCGAAGTTCGGCTTCATACGCGAGGTCCGCGGCGAGGGTCTGATGATCGGAGTGGAGATCGAATTCCCGTGCAAGGAATTCGTGTCGCACGGCATGGCGGAAGGCCTGCTTTTCAACGTCACGCACGAGACTGTTGTCCGGTTTCTACCGGCGTATATCTTCGAAGAGTCCCACGTTGACCGCGCGATTCGAGGGTTGAAGAAAGTGTTCGCGAAAGCTAAAGCAGCCCGTCGCGCTTCTCGCGTTCAAGAAACTTAACCAGGTCGCCTACCTTCTGGGCCTGGTCCCGGTGGCAGATCAGCAGAGCGTCTGGCGTATCGACGACGATCAGATCTTCAACGCCCAACATCGCCACCAGCTTCTGGGACTGAACGTAGTTTCCCTTGCTGAGCTCAGCGAACACGGCGTCGCCGCGCGATGAATTTCCGCCGCCGTCCTTCGGTTCCAGATCCCACACCGCGTTCCAGGAGCCGACGTCGCTCCACCCCACGTCGTCCATCAGGAAGCCCGCGACATTGTGCGACTTTTCCATCACTCCCACATCGACGGAAACGTTATCGCATCGTGGAAAGACATGCTCCAGCGCGCGAAGGAATTCTCGATCCGTGAACACTGGCAGCCGGGCCAATTGCGCCGCGGTGGTTGGCAGATGCTGCCGCAACTCATCGAGGAAAGTGTCCGCGCGCCAGAAGAACATTCCGGCGTTCCAGGAGAAGTGCTTCGCCGCGACGAACCGTCGAGCCGTCTTCAGGTCGGGCTTTTCGCGGAAACGCAAAACCGGATGCGGCTCCAGCGACCCCGGCTTGGCGGTTTTCGGAAACTGAATATAGCCGTAGCCCGTTTCCGGCCATCGCGGCTGAACGCCCAGCACGGCCAGCTTTCCCGACGTGCCCGCATGGTACGCGGCACGCACATAGCGCAAGAACCGGGCGGGTTTCTGTATGGCGTGGTCGGAGGGGAACACGCCCATCACCGTGTCGGGATCAAGCCGGTGCAGGATCTGCGCGGCCAGGCCAATCGCCGCGGCGGTATTGCGCTGGGCCGGCTCAGCCAGAATCTGGCGCACTGGAACTTCCGGCAACTGGCGGACAATCTCATCGCGAAGCGGGCCGCTGGTTAGCACCCAGATTCTTTCAGCGGGAAGAACGGGCTTCAGCCTGTCGACGGTTTGCTGGATGAGGGAGCGATCGCCGCCACAGCCGAACAGCGCGCCGGGCAGGACCTGTTTCGCGCGAGCCTTGCGGCTAAGCGGCCAGAAGCGCGTGCCCCGCCCGCCGGCCAGGATTAGGGCATAGTAGTTTGACTTCGCCACACGTCATCCCATCCGCTCGCCGCGAATCAGCATGAACTGCCGCTTCCATCGCGTCTTTGAGAAGAAGTTGGTGACGATGTCGAAGATGTGCGCCGGGTCGATGTTGCCACTGGCCAGACGGTCAGTGGGCGCGTCGAAGGACCAGAAGATGATGGCCGGTTTGCCGACAATGTTCTCTCGCGGCACGAAGCCCCAATAGCGCGAATCAGCCGAGTTGTCGCGATTGTCTCCCATCGCGAAGTAGTGGCCCGCGGGAACCACAAGCTCGCCGCCCACGACGTGGTTCGACAACATCTCACGCGCGCCGGGATCGACGAACAGGTTGGGATCCGATGGGAAGTTGTCCGCGTAAGGATCGACGTAGGGGCGGACGTGTTGCGTGTAAGGCTCAGTCAATTCCGCGCCATTGAGGAAGAGCTTCTTGTTGACCACTTTCAGCCGGTCGCCTGGGACGCCCACGACGCGCTTCACATAATTCTGCCGGATGTCCGGCGGGTAGCGAAACACGATAATGTCGCCGCGCTTCACCTCTGAATAGGGCAGAATCTTACCCGACAGCGGGCCCGCGGGCGCATAGGCCATCTTGTCGACGAACAGATGATCGCCGATGAGAAGCGTGGACTCCATCGATCCCGTTGGCACGACGAATGCCTGCACAAGCGTCGTCGTGCCGAACAGCAGCATCAGGATCGTGACGGTCCACTCGGAAACCTGGCGCTTAATCCACTCGCCGAACGGTTCTTTCGGAGGCTTCGCTTTGCTGGACACCTTCTCCGTTCTTACCGGAGCCGGCTCCGCCGTCTTTGCGCTTTTCTTGGCCATGGCTTAGTTGCCTTCTCCTCGAACCAGTTGCAGTGTCCGCCGCCATCGGGTCTTCGTAAAGAAATTCGTAGCCAGATCCTTCGCATGCTCGAAGCTGAAGGAGCCAGCCAGCCTTGCCGTCGGCGCGTCGTAGGACCAGTAAATAATAAACGGCTTACCGATGATATTCTCTCGCGGTACGAAACCCCAGTACCGCGAATCCAGCGACGAGTCCCGATTATCTCCCATGACGAAGTAGCTATCAGGCGGAACGACGATTTCCTTGTTGGCCGTATGCTGCTCCAGCATGCGGAGCCCGGGCTCGGGCAACGGCGTGTTCGGCTCACCCGGGAAGAAATCGCGGTACGACTGAAGGTACTCGGATTTGGTGAACTTGTACTTCTCGTCAAGTGGTGTCCCGTTCAGGATCACCGACTTGTTTTCGATGCGCAACCGGTCGCCCGGCAGCGCGATCGCGCGCTTCACGAAAGTCTGCCGGATGTCCACCGGATAGCGGAAGACGACGATGTCGCCGCGCTTGACGGGCGTGTACGGCAGCAGGTGGCGCGACACGGGACCCGACGGCGCGTAAGAAAGCTTGTCGACCAGCAGATGGTCGCCAATCAGCAGCGTATCCTCCATCGATCCCGTCGGAATCACGAACGCTTGAACCAGCGTCGTGGTGCCGAAAAGCAGCAGGAGTACGGTGACGGTCCATTCAGCGACGGAATTACGATCCGCAGGGGTAGGGGCCGGGGCCTCGGGTTTCGCGCTGCCGGCGGGAGCGGCGGCCGGCGCGGTTTCTTCAATCACGACTTCTATTGTAGTGGGCGCGTTTGTGTAAGCCCTAGAATCGCCAGTCCATGCCGATCAGCGGGAAAATCCCGATCTGGTCGGCGAATTCCGGCCGGTTCAGAAAGCGGTCCCATTGATAAGCGGCGTCGTTGCGACGGTTAATCACGTTCTGCGCGCCGACGAAGACCAGCAGCGGCTTGTCGCGGACGGTAAAGGTCCGGTCAAGCCGGACGTCCAAGCGGACGTAGTCGCGGAGACGAAGGTCATTGATGCGGTTCAGGTCGAAGATTCCGCGGCGCTGCGCCCGCGAAACCGGCTCATCGAAGGGCGTGTAGGGACGGCCCGACAGGTAGGAGAATCGCGTGGAGAACTCCCACTTGGAATTGAACCGGTAGCCGCCGACGGTGTTGAACACAACCGGATAGTTGAACGAGGCGATCCGTTGGATTCCGTCGATGCCGCCCTGGGTCGAGCGTGAAAAAGCCAGATTCGCCTGCCCGAACCATTTGTCGGTGAACTTCTTCTCGACGAAGAATTCGATGCCCTGCACGCGTCCGCGTCCCGCGCTAGTCAGCGGGAAAAGGACGCTGCGAGTATTAAACGTGTCGCCAATGGAGGCCAGCGATAGTTGCGGAAAATCAAGCGACGCGGGGTAGTCCTTGTAGTTCTTCCGGTAAACCTCAACGGTCATGCGCAGCGTGCTGTTGGCAATGTAGGACAGCCCGGCCACATAATGATCCGCGCGAAACGGCGTCAGTCCGCGATTCTCCGGGTACGCTGACAGGAAGAGAAAGAAAGGCTGCTGATAGTACTGGCCGTAGCTGGCGCGGAACGAAAGCTTATCCGTGATCCGGTAACTTGCGCCGGCGCGCGGGCTGAAGCGAGTGCGGCCGATGTACTGGTAGTTATCGATACGGCCGCCCCAAGTCAGGTTCAGCCGGCTGGTGATGTTTCGTGTGCTCTGAAAATAGCCGCCCGTCTGATACGCGCGATAGTTCTGAAGAATATCGAACGGCTCAACGCCGGGAACGCGGGAATAAGGTGTGTCGATACCCAACGGCGACGCCGTCGAGTAATCAATCCGGAAGATCTTGTAACTTCCGCCCGCCTGAACTTTCTGCAGAATCGGGACATATGTCGTGAAGTCGTACTTCAGCGTTGTTTCACCTTCACGGGAGTTCTCGCGAAAGACGATGGGACTGTTGGCGATCAGGTCGTCGACGGATGACGACGGCGGCGGAGAGGGATTCTTCAACAGATCCTTAACGGTTTGGTCAACCGATGCCTCCGAATGAGTAATGCCCAACAGGCCGACGCCGCGATCTCCAAACAGATGCTGCCAGTTCACGCCGTTGGCGCTTCGCCAGCCCTGGTAGCGGACATCTATCGTGTTGATGTTGTTGTCGTCGCGATCCTTGATCTCGTCCGTTGGACCGAGGCGGATCTTGTCCACCCCTGAAAGACTTACTGCCCAAAGACGGTCGCGCGGCGTTAGATCGTACACCGCCTTCCCGGTAAAGCTGTAAAGAACGGGCACGCCGCCGAGGCCAATATCGTCGGTGAACAGATCGGTGAAACTTCGGCGCGCCGAGACCAGCCACGATCCCTTCCCTTTATTGACCGGGCCTTCCAGCAGCGTGCCGATTCCCGGAAAACCAAGCGTGGCGCGGCCGTTGAACTTGTCCCGTGTCCCTTCGCGCTGCGCCACCTGAAGGACGCTGGAGGTCCGGTTGATGTACGGCGCGGGATAGCCGCCGGCCAGGAAAGTAACGTCGCTCAACGCCGCGGGGTCCAGCAGGCTGGACGTTCCGCCAGACGATGCAAAGTTGGCGAACGAATTGATGTTGGGGATTTCGATGTTGTCGACGATGTAGAGGTTTTCCAGCGGGCTGCCGCCGCGAACGATGATGTCGTTCCGGAAATCGTTGGAGGCGATGACAACGCCCGGGAGTGTCTGAACGTATCGCGCCACGTCCTGCTGCGCTCCCGCCACTTTGAACACCTCGTTGCCGGAAATCAGGTATCCGGAACTCTTGATTTCTTCCGGTTCAATGAATACCGGTTCGCTCACCGTTATCGATTGGGACACCGATTGGATTGAGGGCACCACCAGTTCCACGCGTCCCTCCAGACCCGCGCGAACTTCAACGTCCGCCGACAAAAGAGGTTGCGAACTCGTGCCGGACGTCACTTGCAGCTGATAGTTTCCGGCTCGAAGTCCATCCAAGCGGAAAGCTCCATCAGTGCCTGAAACTACGCAACGGCCCGTGCCGGCGACACAAATGCGGATGCCCGGTTGAGGCCGGCTTTCGACATCAACCGCTACTCCAATTACCGATCCAACCCCGGTTGTGTCCTGAGCGAGAAGCGGGCAAAGGCCGAAGGAGAGAAGGAAGACAGACAACCAGCGCACCATTGAACTGATGCATGTTTCCCGCCTTCGGTTCTATTTCATTTCGCCGGGCGATCTACCACTGAAACCGTCCAACGATAATGTGGTGCATGCGCGAAGTTCCGATATCGGAAAAGCTTCCGCGGCCATTGCCGGAAAACGTGCCGAAGTTGGCACGGTTGGCAAGGTTGAAGGCGCCATTGGGGTCGGGGAACTGCGGTTCTTTCGACGGATTATTCACGTCCCAACGGATGCTGAAGAACATGCTCTCCCGGATACGAAACTGCTTCGATAGGGAGAGCTGAGTCCAGCGAAGGCCCGGCGATTCGAACGTGTTGCGTCCTAGCGTGCCTGGCGTGAACGCGGTGGGATAGGCGAAACCATCGAACGAATAGTAGCGATTCTGGGCGCTGAGCGGGAAACGATCGGGGCCGATTTCCCAACCGCTTGGCTGCGCGACATCGTTCGGCGCGATCTGATTCGGACGCGACGCGCCGGGGAGATAGCGATTTGGACTTCCCGCGAAGGTTACGGTAGTCGGAGGACCGGACTGGAAGGTCTGCGTCAGAGCAAAATCCCAATTGCCGAAAACCCAATCGGTGAATCCGCTGCGATTTCCCCAGCGCCGTCCGCGGCCAAACGGAAGTTCGTATGTGAAGACGCCGACGAACCGGTGGCGGATGTCGTAGTTAGCTCGCGCCTTCTCCAGGCTGCGGTTGTAGAAGGTAACGGCACTGTTAACCGTGCCATCGTCATCGGCATTGTTGATCGTCTTACCCAGCTGGTAGAAAGCGTTCATTGTCATGCCCTGCGAGAACCGCCGCTCAAACCGCAGCATGCCGCTGTGGTGCGTGTTGTGGCCGTAGTTAGCGTAGTGATCGATCCTTCCGAATTGCGGATAGGGCTTGAAGTTCTGTACCTGCTGAAAGACCTGATTCAACACCGTCGGGTTGTTTGAAATATCCAACGGGACGACGTTGGTGTCCCAGGCGTTGAGAAGACCCACGCCCGCGGACGCCTGATACAGAACCTCCATCACCCAAGTGGCCGACAACTGATGCTGAATGCCAGCGGACCAGTTGTAGACGTAGGGCAGGCGCATGTTCGGGTCGAACCAGGACGCATTACGGCCGCCGAAGTTGGAGCCCTGGAAAGGAACGCTGCCGTCGGCATTCGCCGGGTAGGAAAAGCTGGGGGGCCCCTGCGAAAGACGGAACGAGTGCCTTGGATCGCCGGGCACGGCTTGTATGTTGGCCGTCGCAAGATATTCTTCGAAGTTCTGATTGACGCCGTTGGTCATCAGGTCGATTGCGAAGGCGCCAAAGCTGGCGCGGAAGACCGTGCGCGGCGCCAAGGTCCATGCCAAACCCACTCGCGGCTGGAAGTTATTGAAGTCGCGCCGGGCTAAATTACCGGGGCCATGGACAATCGCACCTTGGCGTCCCGTGAGAGGATCGGTGGCGGTGGGATCGAACTGCGACTGCTGCCCCCACTTTGTATGGAAAGGCGACTCGTAGGACCAGCGCAAGCCCAGCTCAACGGATACGTTCCTGATGGGCCGCCACGAATCCTGCAAGTACAACGCATGCTGATTCCAGCGCGGAAGCCACGTGGCTGCATTGACGGAATAGATCCCCTGGACGACGGTCCCCAGCAATAGCGACGCGAAGGCGTTGCCGGTGTTCGGCCGGAATGGAAACTCGGTGCCGCCCATCCGGTATTCGCCCGAAGGCAACGCCGCGGGCAAGGAGTTGTAGCGTGTGTGGATCATCTCGTATCCCGCCTTCAGCGTGTGCCGGCCCACGATCTTCGTGAAGTTCTCCTGAAGCGTAAAATCCTCGCTCACCTGGCTTGACCGGCCATCGGGACCGAGGCCAAAGAAACGAGCACCGGTGGAGTTGCGGAATTCCGGGAATGTTTCGGGGCTGACGTTTGGGATACCCAATCGCCCCGCCCAATCCGCCCCGAAAGACTGTGGCGTTGCGGAGAAGACGCGGCGGTTGAAACCCAGCCGGATCTCATTGATGGTCGACGGATTGAACGTGTAGCTGTCCGACACGACAACGTTATGGTGGTCGATCGGTTTGATGTAGACGTTACCGAACACCACCTCGGTGAGTTCGCGAACCGGACGCTCCTCACTTCGATGCCAGACCAGCGAATAGCGGCCATTCAACCTGTGGTTGGAGTTGAACTGATGATCGATTTTTCCGTCAATGCGCGAGAAGATATACGCGCCAAAAGCGGATGTGGTCAGGTTGTTGTTCGGGCCCGCCGCGGTGATCGTTCCCGCGTCGGACTGGGCGCGCCAGGGATTGGCGGCGATCAGGTTCTTGGCGACCGGATCGAAAAGCGCCTGCGGAATCTGATTGCCAGCAAACGGATCGCGCACCCAGGCTCCATTCTCCTGCCGGGTGGAGAACGGATTGTAGATGGGAAAGCCGAGGCCGTTGAACGAAAAATCGCCGGCGTACATTTGCGGACTAGGCACGGTGCCGATAAACGTTTCGTTCAATTTCTCGTAGTGCTGCTGGAAGCCAGCGAAGAAAAACGTCTTGTCGCGTTTGATTCTGCCGCTGGCCGTCGCTCCCCATTCCTGGTAGATGAAATCGCCGGTTCGCGGAAGCTGCTCCAAAAACGACCGGTGAATCAGCTTGCCGTTCGTGTAGCGGTCTTCCACGGAGCCATGAAAGTCGTTCGCGCCACTCTTGAAAACGGTGCTCAGCAGCCCGCCGCCGGAGTGCCCAAACTCGGCGGGCGTTCCCGTGGTCCACATCTTGAACTCCTGGATCGAATCCAGGCTGGCGATCATCGTGCGCTGATAGTCCCCCACTTGGCCAACGGCGGGTTCCTTGCCGTTGACGCCGTCCAGGGTGTAACCGATCGCGCGCTGGCGCTGGCCTGCCGCGTGCTGCCCATTGATGTTCGTCATCCCGGGCATGTACAAAAGCACGCGATGGACAAACTTCTGCATCACTGGAAGCCGGGTAACCAGTTCACTGTCGAGAATCTGGCCGTTGCCAGCCGTCTCGGTTTCAAGCAGCGGCTGCGTCGCGGCCACCTGGACAGACTCAGTCACGTTGCCTAGCTGAAGCTGCACGTCGATGCGTGGCTGCTCATTAATTCGAAGTGTGATTGGCGACTGCACATAGCGCTTGAACCCCTGGGACTCGATCGTCAACTCATAACTTCCAGACTGCAGGTTGGGGATGAAGTATGCGCCGGTCTGGTTCGTCCGCCCCTCGTGCAGAAACTGGTTGTCCAGATTGCGAACGGTCACCTTCACATTCGGCACAATGGCGCCGGTGGAATCCGTTACGTCGCCCACCAGCGTGGCCGTCCCCGACGACTGGGCCAGCGACGCAACAACACTCAGCAAGCCAGCAAGAATCATGCGAGACATATCCGGTATCTCCTTAAACCGCAAGCGGCTTGAGTGAGCCTATTTCAGTGGACCGGGCAAGTCAAGGGTACGGTAGAACAAAAGTTAGGGCTTCTTCGCAGCGCGAAAAGACCGTTCCAGCAGGTCCCTCGGATCGGTTTTGACGCCGTGGTCGCGCCACAGCCACCGCATCATTTCCGGAAACACCGTGCGAAGCATTTTCTGCCCGTGCCGTTGAATGCCCCACGAATAGTTCAGGTCGTAGCCTTTGTCCGCCAGCGCCTGCTGCATCCGGACGTTCTGGTAAAACCAGTCGCGGGTTTCGTCGTAGCTTCCGTCCACGCGAAGCGCGCGATTGTCGTTCCGGCCATCGACCAGGAACACGCGCAGAGGCTTCTTCTCCGCCTTTCGAATGATGTCCGGGTAGGCGTGGCCGCCACGAAGATTGGTAAAGCTGCCGACGTTGCTTAACACTTTGCGGAACTCGTTCGGACGCTCCCAGGCGACAGTGAATGCCGCAATGGCTCCGGAGCTCGACCCGCCGATTCCACGGCGCTCCGGATCTTTTGAGATGTTGTAGTGCTTGCCGATGGCGGGCAGCAGTTCATCGACGATCACCCGCGCATACTTGTCGTCCAGCGTGTTGTATTCCGTGGGCCGGTTGGTGTCGCGGTCTCCCCAATTGGTCAGCACGGGCTCCGGCTGGTCCGGGCGGCGGCCAGGATTGATGAACACGCCGATCATCACGGGAATCTCGCCCCGGTAGATCAGGTTGTCCATCACGACTTGCGCGCGTACGTCACCCTCCGGATTCATAAACGCCTGCCCGTCGTTGTAGACCATCAGGCTGGCAGGCACCGCCGGATCATACTGCGCCGGGACGTAGACCCAGTAAGTATGTTGAGTGCCCGGATACGCTTCGCTTGGGAGCGTGAACGGACCCTTGATTGTTCCGGTGGGCGCGCCCTTGCCCGGGATTGAATCCGGCGAGAAATCGTAAGCCGTATCCGTATTGGGCGTCTCGGCCATAGGTGAACGCTGGGCGGGAGGGCCGGCCAGCCCCTGCGCCATCGCCGCAGCGCATAACAATAACAAGGCCGACGAGAGGTTGCGTACGATCATCCGGCGGCCAACATAACACAACGCGCGATCGACGCGTTTACTTTCGACCCCGCAGCAGCATCGCTTTCGACTGACCGGACGACGTCTCCGTCCAGCCGGCGAAAATGCGCCCGCTCATGCCCAACGCCAGCGCAGGGTACGCAACCGAGCCGTCGCCCGTGGGAAGCGAGTGCAGCTTGCCGGCCGATCCATCGTCGTTAATCTCGCGGTACCAGATTCCCATCCTTCCCCAGCCTGCGTCCTTCGCCGCGTTTCGAGCCTGGAACGCGACAGCGAGCCGGTCCTCGCCCGCCGTGAGGAACGGATGTGTCGGATCGACAGTGCCTTCACTAACAAGCTTTTTCGGCGACCAAGTCTTTCCGCCATCCGAAGTATCGACCATGAAGATGCCGGGCGTGCCGCCACCTTCGGTATACCAAGCCACGTAAGTACGATCGCCGAGGCTGGCGATGCTCGCGCCGACATGCGGGCATCCACGAATCTTCCAGGCGTCTCGCGCGATGGGCGCCGGTGCGCTCCAAGTGCGGCCTTGGTCGGAAGAGACCGACGCCATGATGTCGCGCATGTCGCCCGCCTCGACGCCGCGGTAGGTCACGATCACGTTGTTGCCGGCAAAGCCGATCGCTGCCCGGCAGCACGGACACACCGCCTTCGCCGCGCGAACGTTCTTCTCCCACGTCTTGCCGCCGTCGCGCGAGATCGCGAGATAAAGCGACGACGTGCCTGCGGTCGCGCCTTCTACCTTGTCGGACTCGCCGCGCGCCTTGTCGCGGGCATCCAGCCACGCGGCATAGATGGTCCCGTCGGGCGCGACGCCCGCACCCTGAAATCCATGGCTGACGGGCAGGTTATCGTCGTTCAGCGTCACCGCCGGCGACCATGTCGTCATCATCGCGCCGCCTCGCGAAAAGCGAACGACGCTGCCCGCCGGATTCTTCGGATCGCGGGCGTTCCACACCGCGTACAGCGTCATCTCGTCCGGCGAGAACATCAATTGCGCGGAATTCTCTCCGTGGTCCGACACTTCGCCATCCACATCGTTAATCCTGAGAGGCGGAGAGAACGTCTCGCCGACATCGTTCGACGACTGGTAGAAAAGGTTGCCGCCTGCGCTGTAGATAGTCAGCACACCTTGCGCGCGCCGCGCGGCAAACTTGGGACTCTTGCCGTTCGCCAATACGTTGGGTGACTTCTCCCAATGGATGTCCCCCGCGACGGCGAGTGAGGCGACGAGTAGAAAAGCCGATGTAGTTCGCATGTTTGTTCCTTAGAAGCTCAGCCGGAGCGCGAGTTGAATCTGCCGCGGATCGAATGCCGAAATCGCCTGGCCG